>NZ_CAXSNO010000002.1:0-783773 GCF_964238835.1 Parabacteroides sp. 20_3
GAAGACTACAAGCCCACGGACAATGCCGTGGCGGAACGTATCAATGGGATAATTAAAGTGGAACGCCTCTATAGGCAAGGGCTGTTCGAGACCATCGAGCGTGCCGCGAGCGTGATAGAGCGCTACATCTACTTCTACAACTACCGCCGACCGCACATGAGTGTCGGTTATAAAACCCCGGGCATAGTGCACGGGGAGAAGGAAACGCAAATAAAAATGTGGCGGAATAAAAGAAAACCCGTGAAAAGTAACGAGAAAGAGATGGATACGATAGCTTTGCAAAGCCGAACAACTAATCTCTCAGAAGGGCTCTGTTCGGCCCAGAGGTAATGTGTCTATGTTATCAGTATGAAGTTAAAAGAAGTGACTACTATATCAGTATTACTTTATAACTACTGTCTACTGATTACGTTTATAAACAAAAAAAGTGTCTAGATAAATCAGGAAAAGACAGTTTTTTTGCTGAAGAAACTTTAGTTTCTACAGCATGAAACTAAAGTTTCTCCCTAGTGGAACTAAAGTTTTTCTATAGCAAAACAAAAGTTTTCCTTATAAGAAATTTTAAGAAACTGCAATATATTGATTTATAAACACATACTATACATCCCTTTCTGTCCATAATCATATCTTCATCAATCTTGATAGAATAACGAGAACTGTTTGCCGGACTCATTTAAGTATATAGAACGAAGCTCTTTGTTCTTAGAGGAATTGTAAGTATTTTCGCGAAGCGAATTTAAAACTTAACGACATTGGCAAGAAAGAAGAAACAGTTGCCTATATTAGAAAAGGTAACCATTACGGACGTAGCCGCCGAGGGCAAGGCTATCGCGAGAGTGAACGATATGGTGGTATTTGTACCCTTCGTCGCTCCGGGAGACGTGGTTGATATTCAACTGACCCGTAAGAAGAATAGTTATGCGGAGGGGAAACCTGTATATTTCCATGAGTACTCGGCCAAACGTGCGGAGCCGTTTTGTGAGCACTTCGGTGTCTGTGGAGGTTGCAAGTGGCAACATCTTCCCTATGAGGAACAACTTTACTATAAGCAAAAACAGGTCTACGATAATCTTACCCGCATCGGGAAAGTCGAAATGGAAGAGAAACTTCCGATCTTAGGTTCCGAGCGCACGACTTTCTACCGGAACAAGCTTGAGTTTACTTTCTCAAACAAGAAATGGCTTACGGAGGAAGAGATCCAGTCCGGTGCTTCTTTCGATTGCATGAATGGTGTCGGGTTTCATATACCGGGGATGTTCGATAAGGTATTGGACATCCATAAATGTTGGTTGCAAGATGATATATCGAACAAGATCCGTCTTTGCGTCAAGGAATATTGCCTATCTCATGAGGGATATCCTTTCTTCGATTTACGGAACCAAGAGGGATTCGTTCGTACGTTGATGATCCGTACGGCATCCACTGGGGATTTGATGGTCGTATTGGTTTTCTTCCATGAGGATGTAGAGCGCAGGGAAGCGTTATTATCTCATCTGGCGGAACGATTCCCGGAAATCACGTCCTTGATGTACGTCATCAACGGCAAATGTAATGACACGATCACCGACCAAGAAGTTCTCGTATTCAAGGGAAAAGATCATATCATCGAAGAGATGGAGGGGCTTCAATTCAAGGTAGGTCCTAAGTCTTTCTATCAGACAAACAGTGAACAGGCTTATAATCTATATAAAGTGGCTAGAGAATTCGCGGGTCTTACCGGAAATGAGATGGTGTACGATTTATATACCGGGACAGGTACGATCGCAAATTTCGTCTCTCGTCAAGCAAAGAAGGTTATCGGCATCGAATACGTACCGGAGGCTATCGAGGACGCAAAAGTGAATTCCGCCTTGAACCATATAGAGAACACGCTTTTTTATGCCGGTGATATGAAAGATATCCTTACGCAGGATTTCATAAACCAACACGGACGTCCAGATGTTATTATTACCGATCCACCACGTGCCGGTATGCATGATGATGTGATCAACACTATTCTCTTCGCCGAGCCGGAACGTATCGTTTACGTTAGCTGCAATCCTGCTACGCAAGCCCGCGATTTGAGTTTGTTGAGCGTGAAATACTCCGTCAAGAAAGTCCGTCCGGTCGATATGTTTCCTCATACACATCATGTGGAGAACGTGGTTTTGCTTGAGAAAAAATAAACATATAATATAATGTATAGGAAATACGTCCCCTTTCTGCTCTTTTTGTTCTTCTTGTATGGTTGCAACGGTAACAAACAAGAGGAGAAAGAGGACGTTTCCGTTTTCGTGGATTTACCGCAACTGAAAGCGGAAGGCGAGATCACGGCGGTGACTTTATACAGTTCTACCTCCTACTTCCAATATAAGATGCAACCCATGGGTTATGAATACGATCTGATAAACGATTTTGCCAAGAGCCAAGGTTTGAAATTAAACATCAAGGTCGCCGAGAATCCTGCCCGTCTGATCGAGATGCTAGAAGCCGGCGAGGTCGATGTTGTAGCCTACCCCATCCCAATCAATAACAAGCTGAAACAAGAGGTCATTTATTGCGGCCGGGAGGATATCTCCAGTCAAGTATTGATACAACGGGCCAATAAAGGCGATAAGCTTCTTACCGATGTCACTCAATTAATCGATAAGAATGTTTACGTAAAGCCTAACACCAAATACTCCGAACGACTGAAGAACTTGGATGAGGAACTCGGCGGAGGAATCCATATCCAAAAAGTGGAAAATGACTCCATTGCTACCGAAGATCTTATCGAGATGGTCTCCTTGGGCGAAATTCCCTATACGATCAGCGATGATAACACCGCCCGCCTAAACAAGACTTATTATTGGAATATCAATGTCGACCTAAAGGTTAGTTTTCCCCAACGCTCTTCATGGGTGGTAAGGAAAAGTAGTCCGGACTTGGCGAAGGCCATCGATGAATGGGCTTCTGATAAAACGGGTAAACATTCTTTCAAGGCAGTTACTAAGCGGTACTTTGAATTAAGCAAGCGACCTTTTACCGCAGATATTCCGGAGGTAAAGAATGGACATATTTCCCCGTATGACCCTTTATTCAAGAAACATGCGAAAAACATCGGATGGGATTGGCAGCTGCTGGCGTCTATTTCCTATCAAGAGTCTCATTTCAATCCTACGGTTGTATCGTGGGCCGGTGCCGAGGGGCTTATGGGAATCATGCCAAATACGGCGAAGGCATTAGGTGTCACCCCGCATGAATTGAAAGATCCGGATACGGGAATCCGTACGGGAGTAGATTGTTTACGGCGCTTCCGTCAAGGTTTTTCTGAGATTACGGATCCTGAAGAAAAAGTCAAGTTTACCCTAGCGGCTTACAACGCTGGGATCGGACATATTTACGATGCGCAGCGATTGGCCCGAAAATATGGAAAAGATCCCAATAAATGGGATAATAATGTAGCGGAATATATTCGTTTGAAAAATGATCCCGAGTATTATAACGATCCTGTTTGCAAGCATGGATACTTGCGTGGCTCAGAAACATATAATTACGTGCGGGAAGTGTTGGAGCGTTATCATTACTACAAGAAAAAGTCATAGTTATAAAAAAATTCATAGCTATGAGTGAAAGTAGTCATAACTATGAATTTTCTGCAAGTAAATGCCACTTAAAAATTATAGGCGACACCTATGCCTAATATTTCCTTGAACTGGACCTTCGCCCCCCGTTTCTCTCCATTATCCTCAAAAGTTTTCACGTCGTTATCATATTTAAGCGTCGTATTGAGTGTAGCGGACAGGAATTTATTAATCTTCATGCTTATCAATACATCCCAATTGACATCGATATTTCCGAATTGATCGCTATAAGGAGTGAAAAAGTCAGCTGTAGTAATCAAGTTCACGTTTTCCATCACGATTAATTCCGCACGAGCTTTCAAGTAAGCTCCCCATTCCATTCTGAAGCGATCTCCCGGATCGACCCCGAAAGCTCCTAACTCGGAAAGGTAATCATCCTCCACGAAAGTCATCTTCGTGGAAGCCGGAGAAAGATAAACCGAATAATTGCTTTTGGGACGATATTCCATACCTACGGAGATATTCGAATACGCCGGCGCAAAGAAGTTCGATATATAATGTGTCTTATCCGGATAATTATATCCTTTGGCAAACTGGGTGTTTAAATCTCCCATCAACGTATAATACCATACATTATTGGTGGAATATCCTAATTGGGTAGACAGGGTTATATTATCGGTACTTTTCCTCATTCCCTGCGATTTAGTCTTTGATAATCCGTAATCGAGAGCGAGATTGGTTACCCATAACCAGTCACCGCTTTTATGTGTTAATGTCCCATTCAGATACGCATTTCCGGCAACAGAGTTCTCACCGCCAGCCGACCAATTCGACATCGCCGTTTGCGACAAGTTCAAACCTGTCACACCTTTCAGTACCCATTTGCCTTCCTCATATCCTTTATCATCCGTTTGACTATATGTGATTGTCGTTAATGCGACAAACAATGTCATGAAGAATATACGTTTCATATTGTGATATATTTTAGTTATTAAAAAATAAGACGTCCTATCATTTAAACAGGTTTGATTAATTTTTGTTTAGAAAAGCCTAAAGTTGAAAGGATGTCACATTTGTTACACCTTTATACGGATAAACCCCTTATTTTTGTATCCGATAATTAAGTAATTTGATTTATGGAACAGTTACATGCACACGAAGTCCTTCATATGATGGAGGGTAATAGTTATTCAGAAGCTTCTTTAAAAGAAGCGATCGTTAAGACTTTTGGTGAGGATCAGCGTTTCTATACTTGTTCGGCAGAAAATATGGATACGGATGAGTTAATCGTATTTCTGAAACAAAAGGGGAAATTCATGCCTGTCGAAAATGGTTTCACGGTAGATATTACAAAGGTTTGTAATCATTAAAGATTCTACGACACTATCAATGACTCTAGGCTAAATTCTTTTGATTTAGCCTAGAGTCATTTGCCTAAAGTTAAAAAAGACTTTCGATTCTACTCAATGGATAATACTATTCCTATAAATAATCGCAAATGATTTTTGCATCAATTCATAATCTTTATCAGAGACATAACTTGGCCTACGGTTACCCGCGTGATTTATCATCCAGACAAAAGACTCTATATACTTTAGTATCTTATTTGACTTATCACTTTTTATACGTGACAAATAATCCATTTTTCCTAAAAGATAATTACTCACTTCAAAAACACTCATCTTATTACACTCATTCAACAATGATATTAATTCAAGGTCTTCCATAATCTTTATTTTTATTACTACAAATATAATATATTTAATCAAATAAACAAATCATATAGACAGATTTTCATCTTTAATTCTTTTACATAAAATAGCAAAAATGGAAAATGAACACATCTCTAAATTATATACCACTAATCTAAATGAGATCATTGAAGTTCATTGCCATTAGATAGGAAGTAGTTTCCTTAAAAAGAAATCAGATGGTCCTACAACAATAAAAATAGGCTTAAAAGAAAAATATTTAATAGATTTGTTTTGATATTCAAATAATAAAGATTATGTTTGATGCGCATTTTGTTGCAAGTGAAAATATTGGGGATTTTTTGACGTTCTGGAATAACACAGACAGCAACCCGGCAAGTTTTGTACTACCGGGTTGTTTTTTATCCATGATTGATCCTATACGTGTAAAAGTGTGAGTCCGAAAACCTACCATACCTGCGAGCCTTCCAACAAACATTCTATAGGCCTTTTATGTTATGGTTGTAAATGGTCTATTTATGCTTACTGGTTTTTTAAATACCTTAGCGACAATAATAAGTGTGACAAGCCTTCTGATTGTCACCTATGGTGCATTAATCGGAGTCATCTCATTTTTCAGAAATGAACTTAAGCGACTTACTGGTAATTATTCCATTACTAACATAAGAAAACTAAGAGCTGTATTCAGTACATACTTACTTCTCGGACTAGAATTTTTGATAGCGTCAGATATCTTAAAAACAGTATTGGAACCAACACTTAATGAATTGGCCATTTTAGGTGGAATAGTCGTGCTGAGAACAGTTCTGTCTGTCTTTCTGAATAAAGAGATCAAGGAACTAGAGACTGAAAATAAAGATACCGAGTAGATCCCATAAAGTTTTCAAGGGAAAGTACAGAAAAATGGCGCTTAAGTCTTGCATGAACAGGATTTAAACGCCATGAAGTAAAGTTAGAAAACCAAACCGCTCGGCCTTCACAGGTGAAGCGGAAGTGGATATATTGCCTTAAACTAATACCTTATATTATTACAACCAGATTAAAGATCATAATGTTTATGCTTTTGATGAATTTCAATAGCCAAAATAAAACAGAAAATAAAAATCCGCATCCAGCGTCACTGCTACATGCGGATCAAAAATAACAAACTCTTACAAGAGTTAGGCACTACATAAAGTTGTATTATACTAATAAGCAGACTGAACCACATCAAAGTGTTGATTCCTTATGTTGTTTTTTTCTCATCATTTACATATTCCAAAATGTCGCTTGGCTGACAGTCTAATGCTCTACAAATTGCCTCTAGGGTACTAAAACGAATTGCTTTCGCCTTTCCCGTTTTTAAGATAGAAAGGTTAGATAATGTCAAACCAACTCTTTCAGAAAGTTCGTTCAAAGAAATCTTCCGCTTTGCCATCATTACATCTAAGTTTACAATAATAGGCATAATTAAACTGTTAAGTCATTCTCTGATTTCATATCTATCGCATTTTGCAATAATTTTTCAAATACAGCCACGGCTGTCGCAACTACGATAGCGGCAAAAGTAGTTACGATACAAATGGCAAGAAAACCTGCGGGGTCATCTTCTGTATTATGGGTCAACCTTATAAATAGTCCTGCCACCACGATTAAAATACTTAGTAAGATCGCACAATGCTTTATGTTCTTCAAAGTCTTTACAGAGTTTGTTGAAAACACTTTATTTTGCCCAATATAACCGAGCAACCTAAAAGCATTGTACAACGCAACAAAAAAAGCGATTGACGCTCCATATCCATATAAGATAAATGGATCAGCGTAAGTACTAAATAAATCTAGGTGTGTGGCTCGTCCCTCAGTTAAGGGAAACCAAATCAAAATAATAAGTGCCACAATACCGATAAGAACAATAACTGTTTGAAGAAATGCTGTTGAAATTCTTTTCATGACGTATGATGTTAATTTTAAACGACGTTGCAAATGTAATAAATATTTATTGATAAACAATAAATGAATAGCGAAATTCAAAAAACAGTCTCTTTCTCAAGCTAATTAAAAAATCTGGACTTGAATCGCCAGTGTAGTGTCGAAGTACAATGATCTCCCATTTGGAAGGGAGAATGGGAATAGAAGAAAAAAGAACGCCTACCTGAAAAGTGGTAGACGCTCATTGCATACGGTTATTGGGACAAATATAGAGTTTATTTCTATCTTGGATTATCCTATTCATTAATAACTACTTCATCTCTTCTCCCTTTTCATTAAAGATAGCGATAGCCTCCTTGCCCTCGATTACCAAAATCACCTTAAAGAGTTTACCTTCAGTCTTTTCCGCAACATATACCTCTTGGATCGCTGAATCCGGATAAGATTTTTAATTAAACAATCTATTCATATTAACGTAATCAATAGATATAGAACAACGGATATGCCGAATTTCGCCTATCTACAGATAATCATGACACACAACATCTTATATTTTAGCATTAACATATGGATTCCATGCGGAAACAAATAAAAATCCGCATCCAGCTTCACAGCTACATGCGGACCAAACAAATAACAAACTCTACTTATATGAAAAAACAAATACTACTAACAAATTATTATACGATGACTACTATCAAGGTGACTTCTGAGTCATTTTATAGTATAACAGAAGATTGTTTGAAAAGGTTCACCAGTAATTTCTTTTAGGCTGAGAGCTTTTCTTTTTATCGACTGTTTGAATATAAAACATTTCAAGCTGCAAATTGTTTTACAAACAAAGATAAAAATGATGATTGATCGGTTTGAGGCATGATTAAGAAGTTACTTTCTATATTATTGTTTATAATAATGCTCTTTGCCTTCCGGATGAATGCGGAAGCGGATGAGGAACACTTTTCTAACGGTTCCTATCGTTAGCGCACTAGGATTAACATTAAATGAAAGCGCTTCCGACGCTATGGTTGGTGGAGCAGTTACCCAAAACGACAAATTTCAAGTAAAACACGGCGATTACTCCTAAATATTTAGGGATAATCGCTTTTTTATGAATAGATTTCAAGTAAAATTAGGACATTTATCCAATTATATCCGTAATTTTAGCCCAATTAAATCAATAGCAATTATGGAAAGAATCGTTAATCATCCTATTTTAACAATTCCACAAGAGGGAGAACACACTTTTTTATTCAATGGCAAACCCGTAACGGGAATGAAGGGTTTTACCATCGCCGCCGCCTTACATCAGGCCGGCTATCCAGTACACAGTCATAGCGTAAATGGCCGCAACCGTTCGTTGAATTGCGGTATCGGTAAATGTGGCGCCTGCGAAATGCTGGTAGACGGAGAAGTAAAGCGTATCTGTATTACGAAAGTAGACAATGTAAAGGAAGTATCGGAAATAACAGTACAGAATTATACGACAGATTCCCAAATAGAACCCAGAGAAGAACCGGTAGAGATCTATCGAACCGATGTGGCCATCATTGGTGCCGGCCCCGCTGGATTAGCTTGTAGGGAAACCTTAAAAGAGCTAGGCTTGAACAGCATCGTAATCGATAGCAATGATAAGATTGGCGGTCAATTCTTGATGCAAACCCATGCATTTTTCTTTTTCGAGAAAGAGCGGCGCTTTGGCGGTATGCGTGGTTTCGATATAGCGAAAACTTTAGCCGGAGACGACCACTCTGGTATTTTCTTACATTCTACGGTCTGGGATATCCTACAAAATAAGCGTATCGCCGTAAAAGACATGCTTAACCATAAAAATTTCTATGTAGAAGCTCAAGCCTTGATAGTCGCTACCGGTGCGGTTCCTTTTATGCCGACCTTCGAGAATGATGATGTGCCCGGAGTTTATACAGCGGCAGTCGTACAGAAAATGATGAACGCTGAATTCACGTTACTCGGCAAAAACATATTGACAGTAGGCGCCGGTAATATAGGTTACCTAACGTCTTACCAATTGATGCAAGCCGGAGCGAAAGTCAAGGCTATTTTAGAGGCGATGCCCCATGAAGGTGGATTTCCGGTACAAGCGAATCGAATTCGCCGCCTTGGCATACCTATTTATACCTCTCATATGCTTTTGAAAGCCATTCCAAACCAGGATCGGACAGGTATCACCGGCGCGGTTGTCTGCGAATGCGAGAACTTCAAGCCAATCCCGGGAACAGAGAAAGTGATTGATGGTATTGATGTTATTAATATATGTACAGGATTGATTCCCGACAACCAATTGCTAACCAAAGGCCAATATACATTTGGAAAACGTTGTGCCGGCGTAGGTGATGCCGTACGAATCGGAGAAGGTACTACCGCCGTACTAAGAGGAAAGCAAGCCGCTTATGAGATCGCCCAAGAGCTAGGCGTACGTTTCAACTACAACGATTACTTACAAATATCTAAGGAATACATCGACTCCCAGCAACATCCGATCCGCATCAAGGAAGAGTCCCCAAGGCCCACTCCCGAACGTCAAGCCCAACGCCCTTTCGTTCGTTTGGATTGCCTATACGGTTTCGCTTGTAACCCTTGCTCTTTCGCTTGTCCTCAAAAGGCGATCACCAAAAGCTCCACCAGCGTAACGCCCGAGATCGATTACGAAAAATGTACCGGCTGTATGCAATGCGTATCCCATTGTCCGGGGCTGGCTATTTTCGGCTACGATACCCGGAAGCAAAACTTATTCTTACCGGTAGAATACGAGGTAGAAGAAGGTGCCGAGGTGTGGCTCGTCGATGATAACGGGAAGAAACAAGGCGAAGGTATCATTGAGAAAGTATTAAAGAAGCCGACAAAAACAAACGTGGCCCGTGTGAAAGCGGCAGGAATGGAAAACGATGCCTTATTGAATATCACAGGATTCATCGTAAAAGAAAACTATCCGGAGGAGATCGACTTCAAGCAAGAGCCGGAGTGTGAGTCGGAGACCTATGTTTGCCATTGCGAGGACGTATCTTTGGACGAGCTACTTTCCGCCATTGGGGATCGTAAATATATCTCCGTCGACGAGGTAAAACATATCACCCGCCTAGGAATGGGGCCATGCCGGGGAAAACGCTGCATACCCCGCCTACGCATGAAACTAAGGGAAAAAGGTATCGAACTGGTAGGCGACGCTACCCCCCGTGCTCCCCTATCTACCCGCTTCGTCCTAGGGGAAATGTATCCGCAGCGTCAGATAGCGGATACCTATAAAGTAGATTCCGGAAAGCAGGTTCGTAAGACGGAAGTCTTAATCGCCGGCGGAGGTATAGGTGGTAGCGCATTATTCCGTTATTTTGCGGAAGCCGGTAAAAAGACCGTGCTTATTAATGCGGATCGAGGATCATCATGGCGTAATATCGGTGGTGGTCGTCCAGCGTTCTCGATCCCCGAATTAGCGGAGATCGCCCGTAATAACCAAACGATATTCGAGGAGACACAAAAAGAATACGATATCCATTACCGTGAGATACGCTATATCACGTTCGCCCACGACGAGGCTACCTACAATGATCTGGAACGTTCCTGCGGTTGGTCCAACGCTTATTTGATCGACAAGAAAGACTTCCAGAAAGAGGTGTCTCCCTACTTCAACACGAACCAAAACACCTATTTCGCCGCACAAATCTCCCAGCATTGTTGGCAAGCTACCCCGGGGCGTGTGATAGACTTTATACGAAACAAAGGCAAAGAGCGGCAAGGTGAGGTTTTGGAAGACACACACCTAGTGGAAGTACACAAAAACGGTGGAAAATATCACGTCTTATTATATACGCATGATAAGCGATACATCGAATACGAATGCGATCATTTCGTGAACGCCCTCGGTTATAGCGCCGAGCGTTTCGCCCGCATGCTAGGCCTTTACACCGGCCTCTATCCGGTCAAGCACCAAGCGTTGATTACCCATCGCCTACCGAATCTGGGTAAAGACGGGGATATCCTCGATATGTTGATAGACCGCCGGAAACGTAACGACTTCTCCGCTGTCTACGGTCAGCAATTCGCCGAGACCGGACAGATTATCGCTTGCGCCTCCCCCGCTGTCGACGCTAAAGCGGAGATCAGCAACTTTGATGAGTTGAAGTTTAATACCCGTCGTTTCATGGAGATCATCTCCGAGGTGTTCTGCGATTGGATTCCATCGTTAGCCACAGTACCCGTACAAGCCACATGGTCCGGCTATTATGTAGAGCCTCGCTACATTATCGATCCGGATAACGGACTATTCGTCGGTTTGCAAGGTCACGGCTTCATGCTCGCTCAATACTTGGCTAAACTATACGTAGATAAAGCGTTAGGCCGTACCGTTCCGGATTATATGGAGCGATTGAGGCTCGATGGAGACGGAATTAGTGAGAAAGCTTTCAAATAAACTATAAATAAAACAAAACCTCCTCTACCACAATTGGTAAGGGGAGGTTTTGATAAAACCAATCTTTTCTATTTTTGTTATTCTATATCCATAAATAGTAATCATATGAATATAGAAACAACAGACAACTCCCCTTTGCTACAGGAATGTATAGAAGAATTGATCAGTAGTAAAATCGATGAGGGGAAAGGAAGAACCGCTGGGAATTATCGAAGCGCATGGAATAAATTATCCACCTTTTTAGGTCCGAGAGTAACGGAGTTTACATTTGCCGACTTAACGACCGATTTTCTTCATCACTATCTTTTATGGTTGATGCAAGGGGAAGACGGGAAACAGGCTCCCTTGAAACCGGGTAGTTTGGACTTCTACATTCGTAATCTAAAGACAATGTACAACAAGATCGCTCAAGATAAACAAATGGATGTTCCGAGAGAAAGCCCGTTCTCCGGCCTGCAGATAAAGGTCCCACCCACCCGGAAAAGGGCTTTGCCAAGCCTCGACCTACAAAATCTGGCGACTCTTGAGCGGCCCAAGAACCCACACGCCTGTACGGCCCTTCACTTGGCTCTTTTCTTATTTTACGCTAGAGGTATGTGCTTCGTGGATGTCTTTAATTTGCGACACAGCAATATAAACGATGATTATATCCACTACGTACGTAGCAAGACTGGCGTAGCGATGCAAGTAAAGATCACCCCCGAGATGAAGAACATCATATTCTCTTATCGGCGTTTCAATAACCCGTGGATATTCCCTTTCTTACACGAGAAAATCAGCGGAGAGGGAGAAGTCACGGCTCAGTCCGCGCTTCGGAGAGTAAACCGCCACTTAAAGAAAATGGGAGAGCAATTACACTTCGAACAGCCATTCACTACCTATGTGATGCGGCATAGCTGGGCTTCCATGATGCTGGAGGCGAATTCGGAAATCGGCATTATCAGCCAATCCTTAGGACATATGTCCCTACGGACTACCGAGATCTATCTTGGCCGGATATCAGTATCTAAAATAGACAGGGCCTCCGATAATATGTTGAATAATTTGGTTCGCGGCTCTTCCTCCCGGCAAAGAAGTAAAAATAAGGTGATGGCTTTAAGAGACAATCCTCCTATACAAATAAAAGAGACAATCGGCAAGAAATGCAAGAAGCTCATTTCCTCGATTGCCTCTAAGTTATTCTCATTTATTTAAAATAGTTCATGCAGGAATGCCAAAGGGTAGATTCGTCAAGGCATTCCTGCACAGCCCTTAGAATGGATACTATTTCTCTTCACCAAAATTAACGGTATTCTCGACATTGTCCACATCATCAAAGACAGCCACGTTGCCGTTTGTTATCGTTACACGGAGGTCGGCACTATTAGGGCCGGCGATATTCACCGTCAGCTTATAATGATAATCCCGATAGATATTGTAATCGGTCACCAAGTCACCCCCAAGATAGAATTTATACTCTACATCGATCGGCGAAGAGTATGCTCCTCCACCCAAAGGATACTGATATTGCCCTCTTACCAATAGATAAGTGCATCCTTCCAAAGATCCGCCAGTCCCCGGCCCCATATCCTTCTTATTCTTCTCTTGCGCCGTGGTAGCTAAACCTGTACCCCGGATATTTTCCGCCATATAGAAAACTCCTTCTTTATCACCGAGTGTTATTCCTGATACAGGTATCTCCTCCGTATAGAAATTAGTAGATAAAGGACTTGAAATCGTTGGATATGTCGAGTCGTCATCATATAGCCGGGTTACTTTAGGTACATTTGACATAATAACCGGTTTCGTATCAATTAACTTAAAATTGCCAGAGGCCACTGAAGAGTTCACGGTCACGGTCACTTTCGCGAACGCCCTGTACATACGGGATAATACGACTAACTTCATGTCAGCCTCTGAGCTAGAGGGATCCTTCGTATAGTCGGTCGGTCCCGAAGATAGTATATTAGTACCTGTTGGAGCACCATCTCCTGAATAAGCAATACTTTTCGTTTTAGCCATCAGATCTGTTACAGAAAGGGTCTTAGGAATACCACTGGTACCATCATTACCAAATAAACTGGCGGTTGCCTCCGTCGCATTCATTTCCTCCGCATTTACGATAATATAAAACTCACTAGTCTCGTTCTTAAAACGCATATCATCCTTTGTTAATTGAATCAATAACTGGCTATAGTCAGTACCACCACTTCCCGGCACAGCCGTTATGCTATTCCTATCGGCAAAGACAGCTTTCAACAACTCGGTTCCATCCTTTTTAAACTGTAAAATCCATACGTTATATATATTAGTATCTCCCAATTTAAGAATTGTCGTTTCCGTTCCCGCTTTCGTCTCTACATCAATCGTACCCGGTACCCTTAACAGGAACTGGAAAGCACATTCCTCCCCTCCTTCGGATGTTGATGGTATCATTTCCTCATTACTACATGCCCCTAGCAGCAAGCATAGTATACAAAATAAACTTATTCTCATTTTCAGTTCCTCCTTATTCCCCTCCAACGGGATCTGTCACATTTTTTATTTCCGTGAATTCCAATATGCCCAATGTCAGTTCTGTTTCTTTAAAATCCCCAAAGAACTTCAAGGTAAATTCAAAGCTATAGGACATACCGGGCAAGAAAGTCTTACGAGCGGTAGCATTGAATACAAAATGACCGGGCACAGATCCACCATTTCCATTTTTATCATAATCTACCGTTAAATCAATTACAAACTGTAATTCCGACCCGCTTAAAGGCAATACTATTTTACGTGGATCTGAGGTATGAGGCAGGCCTACAGCTACGGAATTATTGAAAGAGCTAAAATCCACTCCGTTGTTTTCATTCGCAACTCCATCCGAATACCATGCATTATCCCCTAGCCGATAAGTTCTTGAATCAGATAAGTTTTTCATCGTTATAAAGTTTACACGCAAGCCTTTTACAGTAACAGGAGATACACTAGCCGCTTTTACCGACACCTCTACTTGCGAGCAAAGCCGCGTGAACGGATTCGTCAAGGTAACCGACATCGTGTTTTGTCCCGCTTTCTGGGGCTGGACAGTTATATCGTTCATGAACGTATACATAAAATCTTGCCCATTTTGCACGGTCACCAGATTTCCATCACCCAATTCCGGCGCATTCTCTTCATTGTAGGAAATGAAATAAAGGTTATATACACCCCGATACAAAAATAGGGCCTTGCCCGATTGGGCGGTGACCTTTCCATCCGCACCCACCACATAAGTACCTTCCGCCGAAGGAGTACCAGTCTCACCAGTCCCAGTCTTAGTACCGGTCTCAGTCTTAGTCTCCACCTTGAAAGCATAGACTTTAATCAACGCTTTATCATTCAAGACTGAAACGGCCGCAGCCTTGGTTACATTCGCTTGATAAAGATCGAACTCCAAGGCAACCTTATCACCTTCCCCTTCTTCCCAAAAAGATTCCTTTTGGCAACCCACCAACGTGACCAAAAGCCATAGACTTACAAAACTTAATACATATCTCATATCTCCTCCCTTCTTATTTAAATACCCACACTCGTATTCTGATCCGTACTATTTTGCCAATCGTATACGGTTACGCCCTCGAATGTACCTTCCATCTTATCAATACGTATCTTATAGACATAATGATAACCCGCCAACCATTTCACCCCGCTTTCGGAAGAAATAGAGGCAGTCTCAAACTCACGTTCCACCCCGTCTACATCCACTGTCAAACGGAACGACAATACTTGCTCGGCAGCGTCCATCGGGGCTACGAGACAAGATATGTTCGGTTGCGTCAACGAGGTTTCCAATATTTTCGAACCGGTCAACTCTATCGAGGATGTCCCCGCTAGGCCATTCAGACGCCCTAGTTCCTCCCCTGTCCCGTTCAATCGCATGTCCGCCTTACCGATTTGCAGACGTCCGGTGTTACTACGTATATCTATTTTTTTCAGCGTTAAGATCTCATCGCTGGCATTCGCAGACTTATAGATATAGAAACTCACCTTTGTCAAGGCATGGAACAATTGAAGGCTGATTATCTTTGAGGTTTTGGAAGCCTGAACCGGCTTAGCATAAAGGTAATCGATCTGTTTACCATCGAATGTATCCGCATCCCGGACCGTGACCTCGACAGAGTACACGCCGGAGGAGGCTGTTACGTTAATGGCCTTACCTTCTTCTTCCGTAGGATAATAAGCATACACATCCGTAGCGGTACTACCCAGCAGTGGCGCGGATTCACATCCCCATGTTACTCCGGATTTGGAATACACCGGATTCACCCATGTATCACTGGAGTTCTTCAAATACAATTTCACGTTATCCACAGAGGTAGTCACTGCCTTCGTAACAGCGTCGTCAGCCAAAGAGACCGATCGCAGCTCAAGGGTGGAACCTGCCTCCACCTCCGGTATCCCGTCTGACTGGCAAGCTCCCAACAGGGAACAGAGGGCCAATCCCCAACCTAGATTATATAAATTTTTCATATTCTTCATTCTTTATAGATTTTAAATGGATCAAGTGGCGCTAACAGGATTGTCGGGAACCGTTGTCTCCTTAAACCCCATTACTTCCACGGAAGTCAATATCAATTCATCGGATGACGTGAAGTTATATACATAGTTCTTACTAGCCCCAAATGTGTATGCCGGCTGAGTAAATGTTTGTTGTGTAGCCTCTGGACTTGAAGCACCGTCAAGCGTACGGGAAACGCTTAGCTTGAAACTCATACTCGCTCCCGGTCTTAAGATACAGACGAAAGTATGCTTATCGCTAGCTACGGTATTATCCCCTGTATGCAACATCTCGATCGTTTCAGAAGAAGAAGCACCAGTCCGGATGCCATTGCCTGCCAAGGTAGCCGTCACATACTTATATTTTGTAGTAGTCCCCCCTGATGAGGCATAATTAATTGAGATCGTGATCTTCGCCGCTACCGGCATGAAGGTAAAGTTTACCTTGTTACTACTCAAGGTAACGTTAGCACCTTTCGCCTCCAGTTTATTGCTTTGCCAGAAATTCTGATATGATTTCTGGTCTTGCAGAATAAAGGTGAAAGCTGCCGGATATGAGGCCGAGAATGAAGAAGCCGTAGATGATCCGGAAACCGTCAACGATTTTCCCGCCGTTTTCGGAATCCACCCGTTCGTGGCATCCTTTCGGTAAGTCACGGTTTGGCTCCCGTCATTGATCTGTATCTCATCGTCCGTACTAAAGCTACTCTTATCATAGTTCGTAGCGTCGACGGCACGGGTAGACAGAGAAGAAACGATCTCCGCCGTCACCTCCAAGGGCTGTCCACCTTCCAGATCCACCTCTGAGGTACAGGCGGGGGCGAGCAATAGCAATAAGCCTCCGGACAGGTGGAGCATGGTTTGTCGTATATTCATAGTATAATGTATCATAATGCTATATAGTTGTTAAGTTAAATTTCCTCCAGCCATGATCTCATCCGTCCATTTGCCGATGGTACAACTTTCCGGGATCAGCATGTCGTTATGCAAGGTCAAATTATATGTATAGTGGTAACCGGTCCGCAAGGCACAACCCGTTAAGGTAGCCTTGTAGGTAACACCATCGCAAGTGAGAGAGACCGTTAGATCCGTAGCGGAGGTTCCCGCGCTACCACCTACAGCCCTTAGGATACCACACCATTCATATTTCCGGGATGCATCGCCCGGGTAAGGCCGATATAGCATGATCGTCTGGTTCGTAGATACAGCCGTACGTATCCCCGTCGCCGCTACCGTAACGGCATCATTGGCGATAGAGGTCTCACGCTTCACGGTAAACATCAAGGTCAACTTCGAATTGACGTGCGTAAAGGGCTTGCCGCTCGACGTAAAGTCCAACGTACCGTCGCTGGATGTGGCATCACCCGTTTTCAGCAGGTTACTGGCCAAATAAGCAGCGCTCGTGGTTTGAAACTGGTTGATGGCCGAGTAATCCGCCGGAAACTGCGCCGAATACGTAACGGCAGGCTCCAAGGTCACAGGCGAGGTTCCCACCACGGTCCATGCGGAAGTCCCGTCATACCGATAGCTGGCCGATTGGGAAGCCGCCGTCCCACTTGCCTTTTTTGTCCTTGTCACCTTTATCTGATCGCCGGAAAGGAAGGATGTCCTATCGAAACCATTATCCGAGCTAACCGCCTCGCCGCTTTTGGTAACAGGGCTGATCTCGGCAAGTACCGTCACCGGGATTCCCTCCGGAGCGGAAAGCCCCGTCTCTATCCCGTTCGTGCAACCGGAGAGAGCCAGCGCCATGTTTAAGGCTCCCATCCATGCTAAACTGAGGTTCATGTAATTCATATTCATATTTTTCTTTTTATGCCGTAATTAATAGCCGCCGGGCTTAACGTCTCCCGTTCCTGCTGAACCGCTCTCCATCCAAGGGACGATATTGGCGTTCACCGTAATCGCTCGGTTGGATAAGGTTATTTGTATTTTGTGGGTATGTCCTCTTTTCCAAGTGATCTGACTTAGGTTGGCGGATAACGTCCGGTCATCCGTAGTGCCATCCCGCTTGCCGACCACTACCGTAAGGGTCATGTCAGTCGATACCAAAGGAGCCACCAGCCCATAGCCTACCTCCACCGGAACACCCGCGGCACCGCAAAGTATGGCGGTGGTTTTACTCGACGCATCGTTTTTAGGGGTAAAAGTGAGTTCGGCGACCGTTGTTCCTCCACCAAGCGCTCCATCCGCGATCTGCATCGTTCCCGTGCCGGTAGTGAACGCATTGGGGGATGTCTTCAACGTTATCTTCTTCACGTAATCATAGGTCGTATTCACGGAACGTCCCGTGGCGGATTGCATCGTGAAGGAAAGGCGGGCCAGCGCATGTTGCAGGTAGATTTCCGGCTGATAAGTATCGCTTGAGGGGGAACCGCCGGACGGCGTGGTATTACTGGCCGTAATAGCGGTAGCCTCTCCTACCGTGTTGCTGGCGGAACCGTACATATAATCGGTAGCGTCAGAATCCCATCCCTTGCCGCCATAGAAATTCTGGTGAACGGGAAGGGTGGTCGCTATAGTATGCGTCGTGGTAGTCGTTGATTTTGTCAAGATGGCGTTCGCCGGGCTATAGGCATAGATCCGGGCCTTTACACTCGATAAATTCACAGTGGGATCGCCTACCCAATCGTTTCCGCCGCTACCTACCGACTGATAGGTGAAGGTGGAAAGGCCAGCATTTCCCGCCGTACCAACCCCGCCATAGGGAGTATAGCCGTCCTCTGCTTTAGTAACGAAAAGTTTTACCGCGTTAATCCTTCCCTCACCCTCCGTCGTGGAGGTTCCGCTTATGATGGAGCGGGTCTCGACACCGCTCATGTGGAATACGGGTTGTAAGAATGCCCCTGTCGTGTCTTCCGGCAAGGAGTCGTCGGAGGAGCAGCCGGATAAGAGCGCCAGTATCGCCAACAGGCCTACACCGAGGTGTAGCGGACGTGCGTTTTTGTAAATATCCTGTATCATAGGTCGTATAGTTTTTTTAGATAGTCGTACTTGTATTGTCGGATGATTCATTCGTCCACCCTACCACATTGAAGCCGTCCAGCTTAAGGCCGGTACCGTGGATGGAGATGGTGTATGTATATTTATTTCCGGCGGACCATTCGCCACCGTCGGTAATGGTGTCTAGTTTCAT
Source organism: Parabacteroides sp. 20_3 (assembly GCF_964238835.1). Taxonomy (NCBI): domain Bacteria; kingdom Pseudomonadati; phylum Bacteroidota; class Bacteroidia; order Bacteroidales; family Tannerellaceae; genus Parabacteroides; species Parabacteroides sp. 20_3. Next base: position 19,219 of record NZ_CAXSNO010000002.1, read on the forward strand.
TTCCTTGCCATCTACTACGACGGTCAAGGTAGCGGCGGTAACATTTGCAGTGCCGGAGGGGAATGGTACGCCGTAATTGATGAACTCGATTCCGTCTGTGGTAGCGGCAACGGTTACGCCGCCATTTACCGTGTACTCGTACTTTACCGGTGTACCCGCCTTCGCTCCGGTTAGGTTGCCGAGGGCTCCGTCCTTTAGGCTCATGGTGGTGGTACCATTCGTTTGTAGTGTCGGGATGGGGCGACTATAGGTTATTTTTGTTAGGTTGCAAGGACCGACGTAGTCCGTGTGTTTCTTGAACTTTAGGCTTACCAAGCAAAAGGCATGCTTAAGGCCGAGGTTTATCTTCTCGCCTTTTGGATCGGAGGCTCTGTGGCCGTTATCGGCTATGGGTTGAGTTGTTACAAAGGTATTCGTGGAAGTGTTATAGGCTACACCATACATATAATCGTTACCGGGAACTGTGAAATCCAAGGAGGAGGCATTCGTTACCGTATTCGAATAGGCTATGGCAGTGGCTCGTACCGGGATGGTATAGACCGGGGAAGAGGCATTTCCGGCCGCGGTTATCGTAGTGGCATCCGTGACTGGATAGCAAGAGTAGACTATGGCTTGCTGGGTGCTTAGCCAGATCGTTTGATCCTTACCGTTTATCGTAGCGGGTTTTAAGGAACCCTCTTGGAGGGTGTATTGGCCGTATGTACCATGGGGGGATGTGCCGTAATGGTTTTCACTTGCCACGTTATTTACGGCGTATAAGCCGATGGCCTTTATATCGCCGGATGTGGCAGTGGCCTTGGTGAGGGCTACGCTGGCGATCTGCGGGGACAGGGCGACAGGGGTATCCGGATCAACCGGGGGTACGATGGGGTCTTCGCCATCCTCGCCGCCGCAGGCGAAAAGGGAAAGCGATACTGTTGTTAATAATAGGTATCTATACGGTTTCATATTTATCGTTGTTTATATTGTTCGTTTATTTGCCACCCGGTTTTATTATTTGCCACCCGGTCTGATTGTTACTACACGGGTTTCGTATTCCGTGTTTCGTGTTTTGTTGTAGAGACGGGGCACGCCCCGTCTCTACAACCCTAGACTGTAGGTTAATTAACTTTCAAATCATCATTGCCGGTTCCTGTGCCCCAATCGGCTACGGTTACGGTGCCTATGGATAATTCCTTACCGCTAAGTTTTACGGTATAGATGTTTTCTTTCCCCTGCTCCCAAGTAACTCCTGTCGCATTATCAGCTAACGCTACCTCATAATCCGCTCCATCAATCGTAAAGATGGCTTTGGTATTATTTAGGGCTTGGTTAGTTATCGGCAAAGCCAAGATGCTGAATCGGTATGAAGCCCCTTTAGCTGCATTATCGTCTGATAAACCAGAGTCTCCTTTCTTTTTCAAGGTATAAGTAGCGCCAGTAGCAAACTCACGGATATAAGATCCCGTTGTCAAGGAACTATTATTAGCCAAGGTTCCCTTATCAATATTCATCGTAGCAAGAGGATTGCTATTACCGCTTACCTTTTGATTAGGTACATCCTTCAACTGTATCTTCGATAGCACACCTTTATTCTTATAAGTTCCATCATTGTAAATGCGGAAACTAACCAAAGTCAAGGCATGCTTCATGGTTAGATCAACAGAGGCATCTATAGAGGTTTCCTTTTTCGTGTTGCTGGCAGTTATCCAATTCGTCTCAGAGCTACCTTGGTCCGCCCACATATAATCGATTTCACCTTTCGCTGAATTAATCTTTGCCTTATTGGTATTTGTCGTTTCAGAGTTGTCTATTAATGTCGAGGGATAATCCCTATGCGCATCATCAGTCTCTCCCAAAAAGACCGTTACCGGGATCGTGGAGTTATCCGTAGCGGTATTATCAGATAATACTAGAGCTGTGGTTGTGGCTAACTCTTGATTTGTTCCGGGCTGATAAGCCGGATAATAAGCGTATATCTTTGCCACTTCGGAGGTCAGATAGATCTTTTTATCTCCGCTTTTCCAACCTGCGGTTCCTGTCGTCGAATAAGTATATAATGCGTAATTATTGCTTTTCGCATTCGTATAAGGATCTTCACCCGATACGACTGTCCCCTTTAAGCGTGCGTACACCGCCACGCTTTTCATGACATCATCTTTGCTAGCGTTAGCTTGGGTACCCGAATTTATCACGCTTTTCGTAAGCGTCACCCCCGCCGTAATCCCCAGCTCTACGGCATCCGGCTGGTTGGAAGGGAGGATGGAGGGGATATTGTCCTCGTTGCTACAGGCAGCCAAGAAGAAGGGAGAAAGAAAGAGTAGTTTATAGTTTATCAGTTTTCTCATGATTACTTTTTTTGATTCGTTCTATTAATTGTTCAATTCGTTTAGTCAGTCAGTGGATCAAGTCTAGGTTACCATCGACATACGAGGGAGTCCATTCGGCTACCTCCACGGAGGAGATACCTAAAGAGGCATCGTAGATATCCAACGTGATCACGTGAGAGAAACCGGGCTTGAAATTATCCTCAGATATTTCATCACCCAACTTCACGGATACGTCGGTAAAGGTACCGATCGAAGTCTCGACCGTTATTTTCACATTGCCCGGATCGGGTGTAGGCGGCAGATACAGGCAGCCCAGATCGATGGGACCGACATTTGATGCCCCTACCGTGGCGTTGCCGGCAGGCTCAAGGATCACTTCCGAGGAACCGGAGAAGACAGCCTCGCCCGTAGCCAGCGGAACATTTACCGCCGTAGGTATGCTTTTCACGATAATCTTGTTCACCTTCACCTCCAGTCCTCCGGCATCATGCTTCTTTGCCTTGAATACCAGCTGGGTAAGCAAGTGGGCGTAATTCAATGAGCGATTCGCCTCGACCCCGGCGACGGTATTGCCCGTAAAACGGTTGCCATCCCACTTATTACCCGCCAAGGGGCCGGCGTACATCAAGTCCATATGCCCGTCAAGGGTATAGCTTACGGTACCCTCGGTGGCATCGTACGAGTTATCGCCCGCCACGGGAGATACGCCGACCAGATACACGTTCGCTCCCATGCGGGGATAATGGTGCTTACGAGAGGCATCCCATGAGATACTCCCGCCTACCGCCACATCAGCCGTCCGCTCTACCCATTCCTCGTAGAATACGGCATCGGCCCAACTTGTGGTCACGTCGGATACGGGGGTGGAGAAACGATCGGCAAGACTCGTATAGTCGGGAACACCTGTGATGGCGTCGAGACGGGTCACGCAAAAGAGGGTGGTCTTGAACGCCTCCGCCTCTCCCACTTCCGCTTTCGTGCTTATGGACGTGTCCGGGTACGTCGCCCGAAGCTCGATCGGAGGATCGGCGGAAGGTATCTCACCTCCCGCCTCACCATTGTCCGAGCAAGCGGCCAACGATCCCATGACTATCATCGACAATATGTATATAGAGAGTTGTCTCATGATGGTTGAGGGATATTTGGGATTATTTCAAGTCAACGGTTCCGCCGTTACCCTGTTTCCATTCGTTGACAGTGGCTTTCACTTCCAGTGCCTTCACATTATCTCCTGTAGGTTTGTCTGGCTCGGTAATGTTCAACGTAACCGTATGGGCATAGCCTTCTTGGGCATTCAACTTTTCACCTGCATTCTTTGAGTCCATCACCGGGACATTCAAGAAGGTACGATCCGTACCGCCTACGTTGATCGTTACGTTCAGCTTGATATCATTAGACGGAGCGAGCATCACTGCCGGGCTAATCGTAGAAGCTGTCGTGGAAAGGGTGGTTGTCGTGATATTGGGAACAGAGAAATCGGAGGCAGTAGCCCAATTCACGTCACCATTTGTCAGGTTCACGGATTGGGGCAATTGCGTGCCCAAAACCTTGATGCTCTTGATGGATACGTCCTTTCCGGCCCATTCTCCTTTGTTATCAGCCACACTAGTGTAACTAGCGGCGAAAACCAATTGGGTGGTCTTGTGGGAAAACGTCAACTTACATCCCTCCTGACTTGGTAACGCTGCTGTTCCGGCATCTTGATCCGTACCGATCGTCATGACATCCTGCAATCCGTCTACCTTACCGAAAACTACTTTTGAGGACTCGATTGTTCCGGAAGGAACGACCGCCGTGATATGGGAGTTTTTAGGACTCGCCTGCGCATTATCATAATACAAGGTGGGAGTCAAGGTAATATCCGTCTCTTTCCCAGCTGTAAATACAGCGCCGGCTACGTTGGCACGAGTTTTCAATACCTTTGTACTCGCATCGATCTCATTCTTGTAAACCGGATTAAAACTAGCCCAATCATGCGCCGGATGTCCTTCTCCGGTCGCCACGTCCACCATCACCACGATACCTTCCACCTGCGATCCGCTCGTGATCGGGGCTTTAGTCGTGAGACCTTCCACGCTTTGTGTCAATTTGATCGCTACCGGAGCGTTCGCCGTACCCAAATCGGGAGTAATCACATCCTTGTCGTTCGAGCAGCTTGCCGCTAACAGGGCCACAGCCGCCATTGTCAAAATCTTTTTCATTCGTCTTGTAATTTTAAAGTATTAATAAAAAATATGAATTAAATAATCTGGTCTATAAATCGGCGTTGCCGCCATTGCCCGGTTTCCACGGGGTGACGGTTGCCGTTATCTTTACTTGGTACTCCTCGAAGGGGTCCGGTTCCTTGGGTTCCTCGGGAGTATCGGGGTCGTCCGGTTCATCCGGATCAACGGGTATCTCAAGCGAGATCTCGATATCGTAAGCCCCTCCACTCTCGTTGCCCTCGCCGCCGAACGAGACGGGGAGATCCTTGAAATCCTGCCCGGAGGCGGGATCACCTTCCGGTGCGAGCGTCATGTCAAGCGTCAAGGAGGCCTTGGGCTGCACCAGCACGAATCCGGGGAGCGTCACTACGCCATCCACCACGGGGATACCATTCCCGTCATCGGAAGAATAGATGATCACCGAGCTGGTCTCCCCGACCGGGACCACCTCTCCATCCGACAAGGACACCTTAGCTACCGAGGCTAGCCCGTTCAGCTTGACGGCATGTACGCTATACCCGTCCGGCGCTCCCTTGACACGTAGGCGGAAGCTGAGTTGCGTCAGCAGGTGCTTATGGATCAAGGGCGTTTCCGTAGCGTCGAAACGGCGGGACAGGGAGCCGCTCCGCTCATCGGTCAGCATCAAGTCTTCCTGCCCCGTCAGCTCGTACCGTACCTCGCCGTTCACGTGGGGGGCGGCGGGGTGATAGCTGCGGATGAAAAGCGCGGAGCCGTCCGTGGGATAATAATGTTCCGGGTCCAAGAGGATATCGCCCTCCGTGGCCGTCCCCGTCCAATGCTCCGTGTAATCGCCGGCGGAAGTGCCTACGGCGATGGATACGGGCGTGGAGTCGAAAACGTCCACGGCGGCACGGGTCTGGATACCGGTGTAAAGGCGGATCGGGACGGCGGGGCTTACCTTCAAGGAGAGATCCAGCGTATCACGGCCCGAGGACATGGCCTCATGCAGGCTCGCGGTCAGGTTCTCCTTGTAGCTGAAACGCTCGCCGCCGGCGGTCTCGAACGAGAGCGTGCAGACGTTGCTCCGGTCCGAGCCGTCCTGCGTCACCGTACCCAAGATACCCGCCACGGCTTGGTAAACGCCCGCTACGCCCGTAGCCGAGGCACGGAAATCAAGGTCGAGCACACCCACTCCTGTCGCTATCCGGTCGGACAAGCGCACCGACGAGGCTATCCCGTCCAAACGGCCCTCCACCTTCGCCCCGCCGAAGCCTTTCCCCGCGTCGATGGTAAGGCGCAAGATCCGGCGGATATCCTTGGGGGTCGATGAGATCGCGGTCTCATCGCCATCGGTCACCTTAATCCCCGTCACGCTCTCCACGTAAAGAGGGCTATCCAGCGATACCAGCAGGCTGTCGCTTCCCGAGGGAAGGGCGGCGGCATAGGCTTTCCCCAGATTCTCCGTATCGCCCAACCGGACCTCGGCGGGGTCGGCGCCGGCGATCAGCAGAGCGTACTCCCCCACCACGAGCCGTTCGCTCCACGACCACGTAGACGGCGTTCCGGCGGGCTCTTCCTTCCCCGCCACGCGGGAACCATCCGCCTTATAAGTGAAAACGGCCAAGGGAGTATCGCCTGTATGTCGCACGGATACCCGCAACAATCCCTCGCCGGAACCGGGAACGGGTGGTTCCGGATCGTCCTTACCGCAAGCTCCCAAGACGAGTAAGCCGAGTAATAAAAAAGCTGTTTTTTCCGATAAATGTCTTAATCTCATATACTAGTTTATCTATAGTTTTTCCTTTCCCTCTGTACGGGCCGGTTCCCTGCCGTCGGGGAGGGTCTCTCCCTAGCGTTAGGGATGATGCCTCCCCAGCGTTAGGGACGATGCCTCCCTAGTGTTAGGGATGATGTCTCCCCTGTGCTAGGGATGATACCTCCCCCGGATCAAATCTCATCCGGGCTCTCGGAGTCGCCTCCCCCGGCGCCCACGGTGAGCGGCAGCTTGTACTCGATCGTGCGGGGAGACTTGAGCAAGGTGACGCCTTTCGAGAACTGCGTCACGATGCGTAGCTTGTACTTGCCGTCGGTCAAGGCCGGTACGCGGGCGATGATACGGCTGGGGTCGTTTTGCGTGAGGCGGCGGGTCACGGGCGTAACCTTCTCGCCGTCTTCCGACACGAAAAAGATACCTACCGAGCTGTCCGCCCCGTTAATACGGATACGGTCGCCCTCAATCAGTATGTCCTCGTTCGGGGTGATAGAGCCGTTGGACAATCCCGTGAAGGTATCGGTCACCATGCCGATGCGCCCCACCTCGGACTTGGCTCCTAGAACCTCCACGCCCACCTTGCTCAATGCGTCACGCATCTCGGCGGAGGGCACGATATCGAGCGTCAGCTTATGGATAGCGGGATCGAACTTCGCCGTCTCGCCTCCCCAAGGGCCCGTGATACGAGGCGTGTACTGGCACACCTCGGTGAGTAGGCTGTAGCCCATCATGATATGCTCCCGCACGATGCGGTCGCGTTGCTTGATGATAGAGAGCAAGGTGTCATACTTGATCTCGGAGCCTTCCTTGATGATGGCGTTGGCTATATTCTCGTTGTGCAGGGTGTCCTTTTGGGTCAATACCTCCGCTACGTAGTCGTTGTCGTCATCCTTGGTTAACAAATTCGGCCGAAGCCATACTTTCCAGTAATACTCGTTTGCCATGATTGGTTTGTTTTTAAGTTGTTTATAATTCGTAATGTGTGATCTTATTTGTTTGTATTCTTTACATGTCAGTTTGCTTGCACGCAACGGACAGCGAAACCGTAAGCCTTGCCACTCACGGTCGCTGAAGGGGTCGAGGTCAAGTTGTATTTAAATTCAATGTACCAGCCATATTCATTATAATAATCTTTTCGTGAATTCGCCCCAAATAAGGAGAAACTTGGAGCTAGACCTCCATTAAACGAACAGGGGGTTCCATCAATATTACGCTCGGGGTCCCTTAAAAGACCGGTACTTATTTCACGCATCCTGAAAAAGGGGAACCATGCGTAATCCCCTTGCGGTGTCTCATATTTTATTCCATTCATGATATGGAAGGAATTCTTGTTGACAGCGATCCCTGTCGTTTTCCAGTCGGAGTTTACTAACATTTGAAACTTGTTAGTACCCCACGAAAAACCACTCCAGATATTTTTCATTGCCGTATCATCGAAATCCGGGACTCTCCATCCGGCCGGGCATGGATCGTACAGGGCCTTCGCCGTAGGTCCCCACGAGCCATCGGCCGCCTTATAGCCTATATGGAATTTTGATGGATTCCGGATGGTATTTTCCAAACTGTTACTATTCACCTTTTCAAGATCAATAATCTCCCCATCCCCGTTAAACATCAATCCCTTGTCATCCCTTCCGCCATCGGCGGAGCCTGGCATCGGGTCTTTACGACCCCATTGATAAATGTTGCCGTAAGCACGAGCGGATTCCAAGGGGTTTGTCGTAGACCACGTATTGCGAAGGGCTCCCAAATTGCGATCCATGATTACCTTGCCGAAGAAAGCTCCGGACGTGGCATCAGTCCAGGCGTCTCCGGCGTACGTATGTACCGTGCCCCCGGCGCTAGCGCTCTTGGCCGTCCGGATAGCCTCTTCCCTGTTCGCCGCCGTGATCGTTCCCGACAGGCGTGCCGGCACGTAATCCGTGATCCATAGATGCCAGCTCCAGAGGATCGTGGTACCATCCGCAGCGTACGCCGCGATCACGGCGTTGCCGCCTTGCGTGACCGGCACCCTCACGTGGACAAGGGCATTTGCCCTATCGCCGATATTCGTATAGTTCACCAGATTCTGATGGTTATAGCTACCCGCCTCATTGCTGACGGCGTAACCCATCACCAAATCACCCGAGGTTCCGGCGTCCTTGCTCTGCCACAAGACACGGACGCTACCGATCGTCTTATCGGACAGGTAGGTGTTGTCGCCACCCGAACCCGCCTCGTGCTTATAGGGGTTGAAGCAGATGTTCGTACCGGGACGCATCATGAAGCAGTTCGATGTCTGGACGAGGTTCGTGCTGATCACAGGAGTCTGGTCCAGCAATTGGATACGGGGATCGCCGCGGTAGTCGGTGTTCCGGATATTTATCGTATAGTTGTAGTTCGTGCTCTCCAAAAGGTTGAAATCCGACACGTCGTTCCCTCCCAGATAGGCCCGGTAGTACATACGTTCCAACCCGTCTTTGCTGTCCACCACGAGCTCCATATAGGTAGCAGAGGCATGGGCGTACTCTTTCGTACGGTAATACTCGGAGGTCACGCTACGGGACTTGCCTTTCGCGTTGGCGGGCATCCAAGTGGTTAACGAGCCTTCGTTTTTGGCATCGGCACCTTTCAAGCGGTACAAGTCCTTGTATTCCACCGTGGAGATCGGGTAAAGATCGCCCTCGAAGCGAAAGTCGGTCTCCGTCGGGGACATAAGATAATAGACAGTGGGCACTTGGCAGAGTTTTACCTCCTTCAAGGTATAGTCGGTACGCAATCCCTCGGCGAACTTCCAGTTCACCGTGAGACGCACGGCGAGGCGCTTCAAAAGGATACGGGCATCGCTACCGTCCGCACTTTGGATGACGATCTTGCCCTCATTCGTCACGTTCACGTTCTTCAAGAGGATGAAGTAAGGCATGGCGTTAATGTCGTTGGTACCACCATCCCCTATCCCATTGATGGTGGAGGCATCGGCAAGCCTTCCTTGAAGGTCGCTCCAGCTAAGGCTGCCGGAAAATTCGGATATGGCGTTCGAGGAGCCACGGGCCACGATGATAAGCTGGCAGTTCTCGCAAGCAACCAAGTCTACGGTCAATGTTGAGCCAGTGGCTTGGCTGACTGTAGGGGTTAGCTTCTTGAAATTCCTGTTGGAATCATACTGCAAGATCTGCAAGTTATGGAGTTGGTCCGGCTTGGCACTGGCCAAGGCATCCGCCTTTGTCCGGACAGCGGCAGGCACCAGACGAACGTCGAAGGCCCCGTTATTCCTCGCCCCTACGCTCTTCGTCCCGGATGATCCGGCATTCAGTGACGCCGCATCCACCTCGTCGGCGATACCCACGCACAAGGATACCTCCACCGTCTTGCCTCCACCCGTAGACGGGCAGGGTGAATCGAGACGATCCTCACAACTTGACATTCCTAACATCGATACTATTGACATCATCATCAATACTGCTTTTTGTAATTTTACACCTATTTCCTCCATAACTGCACGTGCTTTTTCACTACTACATTTCACATATTTTTACTTGAAAGCACCTGTCTCTTTCTTACGCAGAAAGAGACAATAAAGAGAAATCGCTCTTTATCCGCTGTTTTTCAATACCTTGGAAATGTTAATAGGACAAGGCACGTCACGCTTGACGGCTCGCTATTGTTTGTCTTTTTTAATTTTGACAAAAGATTTAAGCACTCTCCTTGCCTTTATCAGCTATTTGAGCTACTTTTACACCCGAAAACGGATATTTACCCGTCATTCTGAAAGTTGTCTCTTTCTGCGTAAGAAAGAGACAACTTTTTTTCTCTCATCCCTTCATTCTCAATATCTTCCATTTTATTTCCTTTTTTACATTTTCATTCATTTCGCTTTTTGTCTCTTTACAAATCACTACTCATTTAACATTTCGGACTTACTGTCCGGAAAGGCACGCACGAAACCGCACGATACCCGACGGGGGTACCGTGTAACTTCACGCATGCGACAACAATTATATCATCGCATGACGGGATTAATAAGGATAAGGAGTGTTATTTTACTCGGTGGTCTTCACCCACACACGTTTGCCATCGAACGTGATCGCCATTTTGAGAATGTCTCGCACCCCAGCCGCATGGAGCGTGGCGGCGTATTGCTTCTTCTCGATCTGCGCCAAGGCGGAATCAAGCACCTTGTCCACAGACTCGTCAAACATAGGGTCGTACACTTTCAACTCCATGATAAAACCCCTGCCACCAAGGTCACGGGGACGAAGAAGGATGTCGTAACGGCCCAAACCCGACTCACGGTTACTGCTCACCTCGTACGCACCGTGACTTATCAGCATTCCCAACAAGAACGCCTGATAGACCTTTTCCGGCTCACGCCCGTTCGTGTCGTAATAGGAGAGCGTATTCACGACGAAGTCATTCAATAGCCGCTGGAAGATATTCATCTCGTTCTCGTCCAAAGCCTGCAGCATCATCTCCAAGCGGTCGTTCTTCACCGGGCCGTCGTTGATCCAGCCCCGGATGATCGTAGAAAAAACCGTGGAAACCTCCGTGTTCGGCACCCCCAAGGTGTACGACATCAAGTGATCCGGGGTCATCGTACCGTCCGACGCTTTCAGATAGCCGCTGAACAGCATGAAAGACCAGATGTTGGACGCGCTAGACAACAAGTCCGGGAAAGCCAGCTTGTCGTTGATCACGCTACACAGACTACCGCCTTGGACAAGCGTCTCGATTCCCTTCCGTACTTGGGAGGGGCCCTCCGCTATCAAATGACGAAGCAACACGTCTGAGCCCGTGTTCACCCAGTAAGGGGCAAAGACACCACCTTTATTTATATAGTTCAATACAGACCATGGATTATAGACCACCTCATTCCCGAACAGGTAACCGTTATACCAGTGCTTGACCTCTGACTTCTGATCACCCAACGAGTATGAGTCGAGCAGCGTGTCGACATCCACTTGCGTGAAGCCAAACGCCGTACACATCGGACGATCCAGCAAGGTATCCACGTCGATATTGTTCAGCCCGCTAAAGATCGACTCCTTGCTTACACGGAGGATACCCGTGATAACACCACGGAAGATAGACGTATTATCCTTGAAGACCATCGACATGAAGTTGCGCATGAAGACGATCATCCGATCATAAAAGCCCTTGTCGAAAGCCACATGGATCGGAGTATCATACTCATCGAGCAATACCAGAGGGGGCATGCCCCAATGGAGCGTCAACAGCTCGGATAGCAAGCGGATCGAACCCTCTAATTGTCCCCGGGAAGCCTTGCCCTCATAAAGTGCCATAAAGTCATCCAAGTAATTAGGCCGCATCTTGGGAGAATCGAGCAAGTAAGCATGGCGAGTAAACTCGTTTTTCAACTCATAGCCTATTCTGACCAACGTGTCCTCGAACGTATCCGCCTTGCAGTCCTTCAACGTCAACATGATCACAGGGTATTGACCTTGATGCCTGTCAAAACCCTTCCACTCCCGGATACACTTGCCGTCGAACAACGGACGGAACACGTTACCATCCGTCTTCTCGAAGAAGTACCGCAGCATCGAAAGGTTCAGCGTCTTGCCGAAGCGACGCGGACGGGGAAGAAGCGTGATCAAAGCGCCTTCTTCTATTATCTGACGGATAAAATCGGTCTTATCCACATAATAATAGCCCTCATCTATCATTTTCTTGTAATCGCTGATGCCGATCGGTATTCTTCTCGTTTCCATAAGTATCACTATTTTGAGTTGTGAATACAAATATAACAATTTATATGACAACAGCGATTATCACTTTTCCTTATTAATCTCATCATGTCAAAGAACGTTTCCCCCAGCGTTTGCGGTAAGGCACGAGGGGAAGCCTTATGATCTTATCGATCTTGAATACATCGGAGCGGATGCGCGTCACGAGTAGCCCAGGCACCCGAGATATTACGCTTGCCAGACATAGCATAACTTACTTTATTGGGTAAAATAAAAGACAGCGCATATCCATGCCTCCCATTATCACCCCCTCCCTTAGCCTCTCTACACCATAAATTACCCATTCCTCCGATGAAATCGAAAGAATTCGCATATTGCTGATATCCTGTAAAACGAATATAAGTGCTACGACCAGAGGCTTGATTCTCGAAATAAAAGACAGCGCCTCCATCTCCTTCCAAACTCGAGTTAGCCAAATTCATTGTCTCGATATTCTCTGATTCCGTATAGGATTGACTGGTAAAAAAAGACTGGTAATTAACCTTACTAGCCACACGCCATCCTGCCGGACATGGATCGTATTCCGTCTTATTACCTTCAGAGCTGTTCCACAATACATCAGAGCTTTCACTGCACCAGCTATCAGCAGCTGCGCTAGCTGTTACAGTCGGGTTTTGAAAAGCTGCCCGAATTTTATATTGAGCTGATACAGACTTTCTGATAAAGTAAGAGACACCATCCGGCTGATATAGATTCAACATACCCGGAGTAAGTTTATCACTATTGACTTTGATAGATGTCGGAGATTTTGAGGAATAGGTACTCGGAAACGGGTCCTTCCTTCCCCATTGATAATGAAAACCATTTGTCTTGGAACGCTCCAATTTGTCAGAAGGAGCGATCGTATAACCAGCCATCGCACCTAAATTTCTATCCATCATAGGATATTGTGTTTTATTTCCATAAGTGTATTTCTGGACTCGCTTATTCTCATCATCCACGGATTCGTTCGCCGTAGCGGAAGGACTATAATCCGTTACCCAGATATGCCAGCTCCAAAGGATATTGCCCGTCCCGTTATCACCATCGTAAGCGGCTATCATACCGCTACCTCCCACCGTATTCGTGGCGACACGACAATAGATACGGGCGTCAGTCAAACTTTCACCATTCTTTAGTTCCACGATATTCGTATGGTCGTCTTCCGTGGTTTGCGGGGCATATTTAGTCACGACACCTAAAACTGGGTCTCCCAAGTCACCATCCTCCAAGGTCTGCCACAATACTTTCACGGACTTTATCGGGGAAGAGAGCGTAGAACCGGAAAGACCGCACCAACCTCGTAATAGCGTATTATCCTTAGAAACGCCATTAACATAATAGGTATAGGGATTGAAGCAGAAGGCACCACCCGGGACAACCATGAAGCAGTTCGCCGTCGGGACTAGGTTGTTGTTATTCTCTGATGCCAAGATTGGGTCGATTATCGTGATACGTTTATCGTCTACCGGAAGTGATGTATGATCCATCGTTACCTTATATATATAGTTCGTATTATCACGTAAACTAAAATCCTTACTGGAGTTACCTCCCAAATAGACCCGATAGTTCAGTTTCTTTTTATTATCGGTCTTATGCTGGGAGATAAAAGTCGCATAGGCGCTTCCTTTGGGGGCGTTCGCTTTCGTACGGTAATAGTCGGAGGTAGCGTTCGCACTCTCCTCACGTACCACCGCCGGGGCCCAACAGGTGTATTGGCCCTTGTTTGTCACATTTGATACCTGTATCGTCCTATACTGGTCTAATGGGGATGGGTATGAGTCCTTATTGTCCGGTAATAATTTATACTCTACGGGAATACTTTGAAGCATGACCTGTCTCAAATCGTAACCGGTATTATCGGGTAGATTCTCCCATGCCACCGTAAGCCGGGTAGCCAAGCGGCGCAAGAGGATACGAATATCCGAGCCCTCGGGACTCTCAATCCGGCCATCTTCCGTTACGTTCACATAAGGTAAATGAAGAATATAGGGCATCGCATTAACGCCGCCTTCCGTTGTTATTCCTTCAATCGTGGAGGCAGGCGCTGTCGTACCTTGAACGGAGGAAAGACTTTTATCCTTTAAGGAGCCAACCGTATAATTAGAACTACCATAACCACGTGCTATGATCAATAATTGGCAATCGTCCATGGCTGTTAAGGTTACACTGAAAGAAGAACCGATAGCCACATCCCCAAGACTTGCTCCTTTTCCCGCCACAAAGCTACCACTCCGGTCATATTGCCAAACTTCCAAGCCATATAACTTATCTGGTCTGGCAGTAGCCAACGGATCATCCGGAACCATGATCGTTTTGGTCCCACCAACCGCGTCTTCCTCATCGGCGAGTCCCACGCATAAGGATACCTCTACCGCCTTGCCTCCACCCGTAGACGGGCGGGGTGAATCGAGACGATCCTCACAACTTGACACTCCTGACATTGATACTATTGACATCATGATCAATACTGCTTTTTGTAATTTTATTCCTATGACCTCCATACCTGCACGTGCTTTTTCACTACTACATTTCACATTTTTTTACTTGAAAGTACCTGTCTCTTTCTTACGCAGAAAGAGACAATAAACGCTCCTATCCGCTGTTTTTCAAGCCCTTGAAAATGTTAATAGGACAAGGCACGTCACGCTTGACGGCTCGCTATTGTTTGTCTTTTTTAATTTTGACAAAAGATTTAAGCACTCACCTTGCCTTTATCAGCAATTTGAGCTACTTTTACGTCCGAAAACGGATATTTATCCGTCATTCTGAAAGTTGTCTCTTTCTGCGTAAGAAAGAGACAACTTTTTTTCTCTCATCCCTTCATTCTCAATATCTTCCATTTTCCTTCCTCTTTTCCATTTTCTTTCATTCCGCTTTTTGTCTCTTTACAAATCACTACTCATTTAACATTTCGGACTTACTGTCCGGAAAGGTGTGTTAGGAAGCCTTTACCGTTTGTCACATCAATTCGCTCGTTCCTGAATGCAACGGATTAGTAAAGCCTCCTTCTCATATCCACCTACAGTCATTTCCCAAGCAGTTTTATTCGATTTCAGACGAAGGGGATACCCACCGTGACCATCAAGATCCGTTCCTTTAATATCTCTTGTCCAGTAATATCCAAATTGACCTATTTGTCCAAAAGAGTTCCCCATCCAATAACCCGGTAATCGATAATAGGATCCCCGTGAACGATTTGTATCGTCATAAGAGATTAAATAGCCACCAGCGTTCACACCATTTTTGTCGCCTACCAGATTTAAGCTCCCACTACCCCAAGCAGAGTATAAAGGATAAAAGTCTTCCTTGGCACAGACCCGCCAACCGGATGGACAGGGATCGTGAGCTCCTTTATCGCCTCCCATACCCCATGAATAGATATAAGTACTGTCACGGTTTGACGACCATAAGTCTGGCTTACCCGGTTTATACATAACTTCCGGTTTTTGATAAGCTGTTTGATAACTCACGCGGGTACTGTAATCGAAAGATATCATGGCGAAAGTAATGCCATCCCCACGATAACAGCTCAATAAGCCATCCATAGGAGACTCTATGGTTTCACTTACAGGAATATCCGGTATAACACTATTTGTATAGCTACTACGATACGGGTCCTTCCGGCCCCACTGATACATCAGACCATTCGCTTTGGAACGCTCCAACTCTTTATTCGGCACTGTGTCATAGCCCGCTACCGCTCCCAGATTACGATCCATCATAGGCAATCGGGTATTACTTCCTTGTTTATATACCAATTTCCGCCTATTCTCTTCCAATACGGTTTCCGAACCTATGGAGGAAGGGGCATAATCCGTTACCCAGACATGCCAGCTCCAAAGGATATCTCCAGTACCATTCTCTCCGGAATAGCCCGCTATCACACCATTTCCACCACTTGTATTCGGGGTCACACGGCAATAGATACGGGCATCAGCCAAGCTTTCACCTCTTTTCAAATCAACGATATTCGTATGATCATCATCCGGCGTTAGAGGGGCGTATGTATTGACGGCACCGAGGACAGGGTCACCTAAATCACCATCTTCCAACGTCTGCCAAAGGACCTTCACGGATTTGATCGGCTTTGTCAACGTTTCGCCACTCACGCCGCACCAATCTTGCAAAGTCTCATTTGGAACTGAGGAACCGTTTACATAATAGGTATAGGGATTGAAGCAGAAGGCACCACCCGGCGCTACCATAAAACAGTTAGACGTGGGAACGAAATTCCCATTGTTTTCCGATGCGGGGATCGGGTCTATGATCGTCACACGGCGGTCATCCACGGGAAGAGACGTATGCGACATCATTACATTATAAATGTAGTTCGTGTTATCGTACAGGTCGAAATCATGGCTCGAAGGGCCACCCAGATAAACACGATAATTCAATTTCTTCTTGCCATCACTGGTGTCTTGGGTCACGAAAGTTGCGTATGCGCTACCTTTCGGGGCATTCTCCTTTGTTCGGTAATAATCGGAAGTAGCCTTCGCACTTTTACCCCTTACAACCGCAGGGACCCAGCAAGAATAACTGCCCTCGTCTTTTACAGCCGATTCCGGTAACATGATCGTACGATATTGATCCATCAAGGAAGGATAACCATCATTCTCATTCGGTGTGGGTATTAGCCTATAGACAGACGGGATGGATTTAAGGAGGATCTGGTTCATCTTATAGCCCTCGCTCACATATTTATTCTTCCAACTTAGTGTAAGCCGGACGGCCAAGCGACGAAGGAGGATACGTACGTCCTCTCCATCCGGACTTTGGATCTTGTAAGTTCCCCCATCATTCACCAGTCTCACCTTTGGGAGGTGTAAAACGTAGGGCATGGCATTGATAACATTAGAATTCGCCGCATACGCCTCGGGGGTTATGGCCTCGATCATGGAAACTGAGGCAGTATCTTTCTGTATGTCCGATAGTTTCTTACCCATCAAGGAGCCGACCGTGAAAGTGCCGACGGTGTTCTTTCCACGGGCTACCACTAGCAATTGGCAATAATCACCATCATTATCTGAAAGTTCTCCCGTAAAGCTAGAACCAATCTCTAGGTCGCTGGATGATAAATCAATTTTTCCGATCGGAGCCGTATCATACGAACCAAACTTATACTGTACGATTTGTAAACCGTAAAGTTTATCCGGCTTGGCGAACTCTACAGATATCGCCTTGGTAATCTCCGTGGACCCCAAACTCACATTAAAACCAAAGCCACTTGCCATTCCTGATACTTTTGAAGAGACGGGATTTCCGGTGAGCCTAGCGGCATCATCCTCGTCGGCGATACCCACGCTGAGCGATACCTCCACCGTCTTGCCTCCACCTGTAGACGGGCAGGGTGAATCGAGACGATCCTCACAACTTGACATTCCTGACATTGATACTATTGACATCATGATCAATACTGCTTTTTGTAATTTTATTCCTATGACCTCCATACCTGCACGTGCTTTTTCACTACTACATTTCACATTTTTTTACTCGAATCACGCTGTCTCTTTCTTACGCAGAAAGAGACAATAAAGAGAAATCGCTCTTTATCCGCTGTTTTTCAAGCCCTTGTAAATGTTAATAGGACAAGGCACGTCACGCTTGACGGCTCGCTATTGTTTGTCTTTTTTAATTTTGACAAAAGATTTAAGCACTCTCCTTGCCTTTATCGGCAATTTGAGCTACTTTTACACCCGAAAACGGATATTTATCCGTCATTCTGAAAGTTGTCTCTTTCTGCGTAAGAAAGGGACAACTTTTTTTCTCTCACACCTTCATTCTCAATATCTTCCATTTTCTTTCCTTTTTTACATTTTCTTTCATTTCGCTTTTTGTCTCTTTACAAATCACTACTCATTTAACATTTCGGACTTACTGTCCGGAAAGGCACGCACGAAACCGCACGATACCCGACGGGGAGCATATTAGTTCACCCGTTCCTGAATGCAGCGGGTAGAATGGATATCACCAAACTCTTTTCCCGTAAATCTTCTTGCCCCAGCATCTCCGGCCACAGCCCCTTGCAGGCCTATCGTTAAAACTTTACTATAGCTGCCAGACTTCGTAGAAGTCAGTATATATCCACAATATCCTACGTTGTTCAATTGAGCTACCCCTATCACATAGCCAGACAAACGTAAATAGGTCTTAATATCCGTATCGTCAAACTTCAAAAGAACACCACCTTCGTTTTTTATATTGGCATCCGAGGGGTAATTCGTATTTAGGTTAATCAATGCTTGAAGCTCATTTTCTGTTGGTATCCTCCAACCTGCCGGACACGGATCGTGCAACGTCTTAGGGACAGCCCATCCTACAGATGCGTTAGCTAATCTTCCGGGAGATAAAGGTTGGCGGTATCCTGTCTCTATGCTATTACCAGACAAGTTACTAGGGATTATCCAATTCATGCCATCCGCCTTAAAACGGACCAACACATCTTTTGCCGGACGGTCACTCGTCACGGAAAATTTATATTCTGCGCTAAGATTCCGTCTCGTATAACTGCTAGGGAAAGGATCTTTCCGTCCAGTGTTATAGTGGAATCCATTCGCACGAGACATCAGTAAGATCGAGCCGGGAATTTCTGTATAGCCATCATAAGCACCTAGATTACGATCCATCATAGGTAATTGTTTAGTACCATTATACGACAACGCAAACTTACGCTGGTTTTTGATAAGAACCGTCTCTCCACCAATAGACGAAGGAGCGTAGTCCGTTACCCACACGTGCCAAGACCAAACTATTTTACCTCCTGAATCGTAAGCGGCGATTCCTCCACTTCCTCCCTTCGTATTGGGGGCCACACGACAGTATATTTTATTGTCTTTCCACTCTACTATATTGCTATGATCATCGTCCGAGTTTACGATCCCCATAGCAGGCTCACCTATATTTCCCTCGTCTCTCGTTTGCCAAATAAGTTTAACCTCGGAGATATCACGATTACACCAGGCTCCCGTCCCTCCCGTAAGATACACATTATCGATCTGGCTCCCATCACACCAAAAAGTATAGGGATCGAAACAGAAAGCTCCTCCCGGGGGCACCATGAAGCAGTTTGCCGTTGGGACAAGGTTGTTATTGTTTTGAGAGGCAGAGATGGGATCGACAAAAGTCACGCGCTTATCATCCGGAAGTATTCCCGTGTGCTTAATCCCCACGTTATATATATAGTTTGTATTAGAGGTCACGGAGAAATCAGAGATTGCTTTTCCCATATACACACGGTAGTTGAGTTTCTTGCTTCCATCAGAGTGAGTAGCTGTAAACTGTAAGTATGTACTTGCGGTCGGGGCGTTCTCCCTCGACCGATAGTTTTGTGAAGTCACGCCACCCACGCTACCCCGCACGTTGGCAGGAAGCCAGCAGGCATAGCCTTTCTTCGCCATTTCCTCCGGTGAAAGCAGCAAATAAGTATATTGGTCAAACTCCGAGGGATAACGACCATTCTCATCAAGGGTAGGGATCAATCTATAATCAGCGGGGATAGCATCCAGTATCACTTGACTCAAAGCATAATCGGGAACCTCATAGTCCCATGTCAGATGAAACCGTGCCGCCAAACGCTTTAGCAGGATACGGACATCCGTACCTTGCTTACTCTGTATCTTATACGTGCCATTCTCATTTACAATCTTAGCGTCCGTAAGAAGCATGATAAAAGGCATCGTATTGATATCTTTTATCGAGTCGATGGAGGTACGGCTCAATGCCATCTCTCGAATTGCGGAGAGACTCTTATTCGCCAGCGAGCTTACCGTATTGGTAGAGCCATTACTGCCACGGGCTATAATCAACAACTGGCACTTCTCCATCTCCTTCAACGTGACCGTGAACGAGGAGCCGATAGCCACATCGCCGATGCTTTTTCCCATTCCGGACTGGAAAGTACCATTCCCATCGTACTGCCAGACCTCCAGACCATAAAGTTGATCCGGCTTAGCGGTTGCCAAAGGATCAACCACATCAGAGACAGCCTTTGATGTCAAGGATGGACCAAAGCGCACATTCAAACCGCAAGCCTTATTATCAGTTAACCCTTTCGTGTCGAGCGTCCCGTCAGTTATTTTCAGAGGGTTCACCTCGTCGGCAAATTCCACACATAGCGATACCTCCACCGCCTTACCCTCACCCGTAGACGGACGGGGTGAATCGAGACGATCCTCACAACCTGACACTCCTAACATTAATACTAATGACATCATGATCAATACTGCTTTTTGTAATTTTATTCCTATTTCCTCCATAACTGCACGTGCTTTTTCACTACTACATTTCACATTTTTTTGCTTCAAACACGCTGTCTCTTTCTTACGCAGAAAGAGACAATAAAGAGAAATCGCTCTTTATCCGCTGTTTTTCAAGCCCTTGTAAATGTTAATAGGACAAGGCACGTCACGCTTGACGGCTCGCTATTGTTTGTCTTTTTTAATTTTGACAAAAGATTTAAGCACTCTCCTTGCCTTTATCGGCAATTTGAGCTACTTTTACACCCGAAAACGGATATTTATCCGTCATTCTGAAAGTTGTCTCTTTCTGCGTAAGAAAGGGACAACTTTTTTTCTCTCACACCTTCATTCTCAATATCTTCCATTTTCTTTCCTTTTTTCCATTTTCTTTCATTTCGCTTTTTGTCTCTTTACAAATCACTACTCATTTAACATTTCGGACTTACTGTCCGGAAAGGCACGCACGAAACCGCACGATACCCGACGGGGGTACCGTGTAACTTCACGCACGCGACAACAATTATATCATCGCATGACGGGATTAATAAGGATAAGGAGTGTTATTTTACTCGGAGGTCTTCACCCACACACGCTTGCCATCGAAGGTGATGGCCATCTCCAGAATATCACGCACACCAGCCGCATGGAGCGTGGCGGCGTATCGCTTGTCTTTTATTTGCTGCAAAGCCGTATCCAACGTCGTCTCGACCGTGCTGCTCATTCGAAGGCGTTTCAGCTCCATGATGTATCCACGGCGGCTAACGTCAACAGGGCACATCAAGATGTCATATCTGCCTAAACCGGACTCACGGTTGCTGCTCACCTTATACGAGCCGTGACTTACCAGCATTCCCAACAAGAAAGCTTGGTAGACCTTCTCCGGATCACGGCCGTTCGTGTCGTAATAGGAGAGCGTATTTACAACGAACTCATTCAAGATCTCCTCGAACGCCTCGATATCGTTCTCGTCCAAAGCCTGCAGCATCATCTCCAAGCGGTCGTTCTTCACCGGGCCGTCGTTGATCCAACCCCGGATGATCGTAGAAAAAACCGTGGAAACCTCCGTGTTCGGCACCCCCAAGGTGTACGACATCAAGTGATCCGGGGTCATTCTCCCCTCTGACGCTTTCAGATAGCCGCTGAACAGCATGAAAGACCAGATGTTGGACGCGCTAGACAACAGGTCCGGGAAAGCCAGCTTGTCGTTAATCACGCTACACAGGCTACCGCCTTGGACAAGCGTCTCGATTCCCTTCCGTACTTGGGAGGGGCCCTCCGCTATCAAATGACGAAGCAACACGTCTGAGCCCGTGTTCACCCAGTAAGGGGCAAAGACACCACCTTTATTTATATAGTTCAATACAGACCATGGATTATAGACCACCTCATTCCCGAACAAGTAACCGTTATACCAGTGCTTGACCTCTGACTTCTGATCACCCAACGAGTATGAGTCGAGCAGCGTGTCGACATCCACTTGCGTGAAGCCAAACGCCGTACACATCGGACGATCCAGCAAGGTATCCACGTCGATATTGTTCAGCCCGCTAAAGATCGACTCCTTGCTTACACGGAGGATACCCGTGATCACCCCCCGGAAGATAGACGTATTGTCCTTGAAAACCATCGACATGAAGTTGCGCATGAAGACGATCATCCGATCATAAAAGCCCTTGTCGAAAGCCACATGGATCGGAGTATCATACTCATCGAGCAATACCAGAGGGGGCATGCCCCAATGGAGCGTCAACAGTTCGGATAGCAAGCTGATGGAACCCTCTAATTGTCCCCGGGAAGCCTTGCCCTCATAAAGTGCCATAAAGTCATCCAAGTAATTAGGCCGCATCTTGGGAGAATCGAGCAAGTAAGCATGGCGAGTAAACTCGTTTTTCAACTCATAGCCTATTCTGACCAACGTGTCCTCGAACGTATCCGCCTTGCAGTCCTTCAACGTCAACATGATCACAGGGTATTGACCTTGATGCTTATCGAAATCCTTCCACTCCCGGATACGCTTGCCGTCGAACAACGGGCGGAACACGTTACCATCCGTCTTCTCGAAGAAGTACCGCAGCATCGAAAGGTTCAGCGTCTTGCCGAAGCGACGCGGACGGGGAAGAAGCGTGATCAAAGCGCCTTCTTCTATTATCTGACGGATAAAATCGGTCTTATCCACATAATAATAGCCCTCATCTATCATTTTCTTGTAATCGCTGATGCCGATCGGTATTCTTCTCGTTTCCATAAGTATCACTATTTTGAGTTGTGAATACAAATATAACAATTTATATGACAACAGCGATTATCACTTTTCCTTATTAATCTCATCATGTCAAAGAACGTTTCCCCCAGCGTTTGCGGCAAGGCACGTGGGGGAGCCTTTATGGTTCGTCGTATCAATCCGTCCGTTCTTGTATGCAGCGGATCGAATGAGCGTCGTACACTTGTTTTGCCGTGAAACAAATACCGGCCTGACTTTCAATAATTCCACCGCCCCGACTCACGGTAAATACTTGTCTTGATCCACCAGATCTATCAAAAGTACCCATGTATCCGGAAAATCCTACGTCATTCAATTGCGTAGGCATTGGGGGATAGCCCGTAAATCGAATATATGTCAGATGGGACTGATCCGCATCGTATCGTAAAAGGAGTCCTCCCTCCTTCACCGCAGATGAAGGAATACTCGTATTAAGTGCCGTCAATGGTTCAAGTTCAGCCTTACTAGGTACTCTCCAACCTGCAGGACAAGGATCGTGTACTGTTTTCGTGCTACCCCAAGCTGGCTGGGCTGCGTCCGAGCACCAACCTTGTCCACTCGCTCCAGCAATTTGGAACTGTGGATTTTTATATGCGTTACGAAGTGAAGTTCTCGACTTCATTTCCGGTATCAGCCAGTTAAAACCATCCGGTAAATACCGGTTCAGACAGTTCTTCGGAGGTGTCACCGCATTTAACGTGAAGGTATATTTATTAGGTAACTGTTCTGATGTATAAGCGCCGGGAAGCGGGTCTTTACGCCCATGCTGATAGTAAAAACCACCGACACGAGACATCTCTAAAGTAGTTCCGGGAACTTGCACATAGCCTTCGTAAGCCCCCAGGCTACGATCCATGAGAGGCCGCGTAGTGGTAGTGCCATTCGTTAGGACGAACTTTCTCTTATTCTTTTCCAATACGGTCTCCGTCCCTATGGCAGACGGAGCGTAGTCTGTTACCCAAACATGCCAGCTCCAAAGGATATTACCCGTCCCGTTCTCATCATCGTAAGCGGCGATTACTCCGCTGCCCCCGCTCGTGTTCGGGGCCACACGGCAATAGATACGGGCATCCGTGAGACTGGAGCCGTTCCTTAGCTCTACGATATTCGTATGGTCCTCGCTACTATTCACGACTCCAAGTACCGGATCGCCAAGATCACCATCCTCCAAGGTTTGCCAGAGTACCTTCACTGATTTGATGGGAGTCGAGATCATCTCGCCACTGACATCGCACCAATCCGTCCCCTGCATCACGGTATTATCTACGGTTACACCATTCACCGTATATTTATAGGGATTGAAGCAAAAAGCCCCACCCGGTACCACCATGAAACAGTTGGCCGTAGGCACCAGATTGTCATTATTGCTAGAGGCAGGGATCGGGTCGATGATCGTGACGCGTCGGTCGTCCACAGGGAGCTTAGTATGCGACATCGTTACATTATATATATAGTTCGTATTATCGAGTAAGTTGAATTCCTTGCTCACACTACCACCCAGATAGACCCGGTACTTTAGTTTCTTTTGGCTATCGCCACCGCCTCCCGTTACGAAACGGGAGATGAACGTGGCGTAAGCGCTACCCTTGGGGGCGTTTGCTTTCGTACGATAATAATCGGAGGTGGCGGCCGTGCTCTCCCCACGTACCAAGGAAGGGATCCAGCAGGAATAACGCCCTTCGTCCGATACGTTCTCTACTTGTATAGTGGCGTATTGATCCAATAGAGAGGGATAGGTATCCGTATTCTCTGGTCTCAACAACTTATACTCCACGGGAATGGATTGGAGCAAGACTTGCTCTAACTCATAGCCGGTTTTCTGAGGGAAATTCTTCCAATTCAGTGTCAACCGGGTAGCTAACCGGCGAAGGAGGATACGGATATCCGTACCGTCAAGACTTTGAATCTTGTAAGCACCGCCGTCGTTCACGACCTTCACTTTCGGAAGGTGCAAGATGTATGGCATAGCGTTGATTACAGACTTATCCGTTTCGTAGGCACTGGCGGTTATGCCCTCGATAGCGGAAGCGGTGGCAGTCGTGCCCTGTACCTCGGAAAGACTTTTCCCGCTAAGGGATCCGACTGTGTAGGTGAAATTTTTTTTGCCTCGGGCGATTATCACCAATTGGCAATCGGTCAAGGCATCCAAGGTTACTGTGAATGAGGAACCGATCTCTACATCTCCAATGCTTAGCCCTTTCCCCGACTTGAAATTACCGTTCGTATCATATTGCCAGACCTCCAAGCCGTAAAGTTTATCCGGCTTGACGGTAGCCAAAGCATCGTCTCCCCCAGCCTTAGTACGGCTGGCGGGTACCAACCGCACGTCGAAGCCTGCCTTTCCACCGCTCCCTATGACCTTAGTCGTGGGTGGTCCAGCCTCCAAAGAGCCGGCATCCACCTCGTCGGCGATACCCACGCATAAGGATACCTCCACCGTCTTGCCTCCACCCGTAGATGGACGGGGCGTATCGAGACGATCCTCGCAACTTGACATTCCTAACATCCATACTATTGACATCATGATCAATACTGCTTTTTGTAATTTTATTCCTATGACCTCCATACCTGCACGTGCTTTTTCACTACTACATTTCACATTTTTTTGCTTCAAACACGCTGTCTCTTTCTTACGCAGAAAGAGACAATAAAGAGAAATCGCTCTTTATCCGCTGTTTTTCAATCCCTTGGGAATGTTAATAGGACAAGGCACGTCACGCTCGACGGCTCACTATTGTTTGTCTTTTTAAATTTTGATAAAAGATTTAAGCACTCTCCTTGCCTTTATCAGCAATTTGAGCTACTTTTACACCCGAAAACGGATATTTATCCGTCATTCTGAAAGTTGTCTCTTTCTGCGTAAGAAAGAGACATTTTTTTTCTCCCTACTTCTTTATTCTCAATCACTTCTATTTTTCGATTCATTTTACATTATCGTTTTTTTTACCGTTTGTCTCTTTACATCTCACTACTCATTTAACATTTAGGACTTACTGTCCGGAAAGGCACGCACGAGCTAGCACGATTCACGACGGAAGAACCGTGTAAAGATCCATACATGCAAACTTCATATTGTTACATGACGTTGAATTAAATGTCTAATTGTTTCGATTTTGTCTATATTCATTAGGTGTAACCCCAACCATTTTCTTGAACCAACACCTGTACTCCACACAGCCGTAGAAGTGACAGGAATGGTGGAATTAAAGTTGTATGTATCTTTCAAGCAATTATAGGAAAGCCGACGAAGCTAGCTTACTTTAAAACAATGGATTTGAATGGAAAAAATTCATAACTATGAATGAAGAAAAACATAGTTATGAATTGAAAATTTCATAGTTATGATTTTTCAGTATCAAAATAGGCAAGTAATTCTTCTATCGTTTGGGTGATATAGGTACCGCCGGAAGTCTCATGGATGATAAAGTGGGTGGTCTTTAAATCGCCAGTCTCAATCCAGATATTCGATTCCACTTCCCGATTCGCCAAAATTCCGTTTCGCTGGAGCGCTTTACGCACCATAGCGTATTTCTGGCCATGTCCAACGAGGCGGATCTGTCGGGAGAATTGATTATCTATACGGAATAATCCGGTATCCTTATCGAAAACAATCCCTTTCCGGGCGAAGAAATTGCTTAAATGACCACTCAATGCCAAATCCTCGGGGGTACCGGTAGAGATACCATTTGCTTTGTCCATTAACCAGATCTTATCCGATATCTGGAGAGCCAGCTCCAAATCGTGAGTGGACATAAATATCGTCTTATTCGTTTTCCGGGTTAGATGATGGAGTAATTGCATAATCTCTACCTTGCTGGGAAAATCAAGGAATGCGGTAGGTTCATCCAAGTAAATAACCGGAGTCTCCTGAGCGAGCGCCTTAGCGATCATCACTTTCTGGCGTTCTCCATCCGATAAGGTATGGACCATGCGGGATGCTAGTTCCTCAATGCGGACAAGGGCGATGGATTCTTCCACGATCCGCTTATCATCCTTGCTCAACTTGCCCCAGAAGCCGGTATACGGGCTACGTCCCATCCCGACCAATTCCCGTACCAACATATTCCGGATCTCACATTTATCGGTCAGCACGACACCGATCGTGGTGCTCAATTCCTTATCGGAATAAGCATCTATATCTTTTCCTAGGACCAATATTTCCCCATCTAATTTAGGTTGGAAAGCCGATAACGTACGCAATAAAGTAGACTTCCCCACCCCGTTAGCACCCAGCAAACAGGTTAATTCACCACTATAGATCGTAGAGTGTATACCTTTAGCTACCAGCTTTGTACTACTCTTAGAATGGTAACCGATCGAAAGTCCGTTAATATGAATCGTATCTTGTTTCATCTTACTCGTTCAATTCATTCTTTCGTTTTCTAAATAATACCGAGGCCACTACAGGAGCACCTACTAAAGCGGTTACCGAGTTGACAGGTAACGCTCCCTCGAACCCCGGCATACGGGCGATCAAATTACAGATCAACGCCAACGCCGCACCGGCGAATAAGACCGCAGGCATTAAAATCCGATGGTCGGAAGTTTGAAATATGGCCCGGCATAAATGCGGAACGGCTAGCCCCAAGAAGATAATAGGTCCGCAATAAGCCGTGACAATCGCCGTAAGGACCCCGGCCGAGGTGATAACCAACAAACGGGCCCGCTTGATATTAAGTCCCAAATTGCGTGCGTAGCTATCCCCAAGAAGCATCAAGTTCATGGTCTTGATAAGCAGGAACGAGAGAGGGATCAAGACTGTCATAAGAATCACGAACAACGTCATCTGATTACCGGAAACACGGGCGAAACTACCCAATCCCCAAATCACGTATGCACGGATATCCTCCTCGACGCTAAAGAATTTAAGTACACCGATCACGGCGTTTGCCACGTAACCGATCATCACACCGATAATCAACAACGTGACATTTCCTTTTACCTTTTGGGAAACATACACGATCAGCGCCATCACGGATAAGGAACCGATCACGGCCGCTATCGATAAGGCGATCTCCCCCATAAAACCAAGTTTACTCAAGGCAACGCCCCCTAAACTACCGCTTAACAACACCACGAAAGCGACACCCATGCTCGCTCCCGAACTGATACCTAAGACCGAAGGTCCGGCCAATGGATTACGGAAAACGGTTTGCATCTGTAAGCCGCTGATGGATAAGCCTGCTCCCGCTACCAACGCTGTCAATGCCTGTGGTAGTCGGGATTTCCAGATAATATTCTGCCATGTAATAGGCTCATTTCCTGAATTCCAGATAATATGCCAAACCGATTGAAGAGGAATAGAGACTGACCCCAACACCAAATTCAAAAAGATTAGAACAAAAATAGCCGTGACAATCGCCAGCATCCATAGGGTATTTGAATGTCTCATCAGCGTTCCTTATTTAAGTCGAGAATAATAGACCGGCTCATGATCCGGTAATAAATCCGGATGAAAGATATGAAGCAAATCCGCTAGGACGATCTCCGGTTCTGTCGGCATACTCTCATAAAACGGCGTGTTCTTCATATTACAATAGATAATCCCTTTCTCCCGGAACGCACGGAAATCCGCATAACGAGGATCTTGCTCTTTCAATGCCTCATAGCTAAACGTTCCCGGGAAACTATTCACGATACGCCAGAAATCAGCATCGTCCGCTTGGTTATAGACCGTCTCGAAGTCTAATGTAACACCACCGGATCGCTCATCGTCTTTCAAGAAATAATCAGCGCCGGCATCCTTGAAAAGCTGTGCCAAGAAACTCTTTCCTCCTACGGCATACCAGTTTCCACCCCGTAACTCGCCACTAAAAACGATCGGACATTTTTTAACCTTGCCATCCGCCGTAAGTTCCTTTAATTCATTATACCTCTTCTCAATGGCGGCAAAACGCTCATTGCCCTCTTTCTCTACCCCTAACAACAAGCCTATGAACTTGATCCATTCAGCTTGTCCCAATGGCGTAGTCTCCTTATAACCCAAATGGGGAATCAAGGGGATACCCACGTCTTTCAGCGTCTCATAGCCTCCCCGCTTGAATGGCGATACAAGGATCAAATCAGGATTCATACTCATGATAACCTCGTTATCGAAATTTCCCTCTATACCGATCTTTGCGGTTTTACCTTCTTTCAGGCGTTCGTTCATCTCTTTATTGAACAAATGCCGTGTACTGGTAATCCCAACGACCTTATCCAAGGCACCCAATTTAATAAAATTCGATAATTGCAGGGAAGTCATACAGATAACGCTTCGGATAGGAAGCTCTATCATCGTATAATCAACGGGAATCCCCGTGGGTTTCGAACCTCTTTTTACGAACGCATAATGAAACGTGGTGCTTTCCTCGTTTTGAGGATCTTGAATATCAGCCAAGACATATTGATCCGCATAGGTAAGCTTGAATCCTTGGGCGTATAAAGGCTTAACCTGCTCTTGCGAGAATGCGGATTGCTCTACGGAAGCCGTCTTCCCTATTTCTCCTTTTTCACGGATACCTGAAGTACATGATAAAGTCAATACCGATAAAAGCAAGCATCCACCCGCTATAAACTTATTCATAATCCTTGTTTAATTGACAGTTGATCATTGACAGTTACTCTCGTCCTGCTCCACGGGACAGCAACATTTATTTATGAACCGGCAGGTCTTCTGACTTACTTCCATTCTGGACGCCTTCCCGATTACGAAACCAGTGGCCAAGGTATTGTCCGAATGTTTAGAAGTTCACAGCAGCGTGGTCTGTCCGGGATTCTCACCCGGTTCCCTTTTAATCCGCCTCCCGGAAAAAGAGATAAGCGGAGCCTATTACAGCGACAAAAGTAGTAAGAATATTTGTATACATCCGCAATTTTAAGGACTTTTGCGTTTCAAATAAAAACAGATACACATGAATCATCCTATTCACTTCGTCTCATTAGGTCCCGGTGATCCGGAATTAATTACGCTGAAAGGGCTTAAAACATTACAAAAGGCTGATATTATCTATTGTCCTGCTACACAAGGCAAGCATGGAATCATATCTCGGGCGACGGATATATTGAAAGCTATTGAGGTAGACGAATCCTTGATCCATCCGTTTATTTTGCCAATGAGTAAGGAACGGACAGATGCGTTAAACGCTTATAACGAATTGTTTCTGGATGCCCAAGCTGAATATTTGAAAGGAAAACAAATCGTGATCGTCGCCGAGGGAGACGCTGGTTTTTATTCATCTATACAATATGTATACGATAAATTCGAGGAAGCAGGAATCCCGGTCGATCGAATCGCAGGAATTCCGGCATTTATAGCGGCAGGTGCCTTGGCCGGGATACATATCGTAAAACAAGAGGAGCAAATTAACGTAATCCCCGGGACTGCGTCGTTCGATGAACTTTCGGCAAAAATAGAAAATGGAATGATCATCGTCATCATGAAATTACCGGGTTGCCAAGAGGCTATTCATACTTGTATCCGGCAGTATGCGGATAAGGCGGTTTTTCATTATTTCGAGAATGTTGGAACAGGAAAAGAATATTATACTACTGATATCACCACTATACATTCCAAGGATTTCCCCTATTTCTCCCTACTGATTATCCAACCTCGCTAAAAGAAGAAGGCTGCCCGGAGAGTAACCAAACCCGGACAGCCCATCTTATTACGCTACATGCAATATATGCTTAAGCTGATCGATATGGAAACGAAGTGTATCCATATAAGGTTTCACTGAATTATGATACATGATCGCTTTTGCGTGCATATCTTCCAACTCGCTTACTTTACGGTTCGCCTCACGCATTTTACAAGCGTTGTAGCGAATACCCGATACATGTCCTTTGATATCCTCGATCGCTTGGTTTCCCCGGTTGAAGATAGACTCTGCTTCTTCCGGAGCGTATACCGTATAGGCTTGGGCAACGTCATCCAGTAATGCCTGTTGATAAGAGCCGGCTATCGGGAGCAATTGATGGATCGCATGATGACATAAAGAATGAACCTCGTTTTGAAGCTTCTTCAATTCTACTTCCCACTTTGATTCACATACTTCATCCAATTGTTTGACTTCCGCTACGACACGGCCGCTAAACAATTCCACTACCATCTTTTCCCATGCTTCTGCTACCCACGATTTAGTAGCAAATGTAACCTGACTAAATCTTACTGTTGACATAACCTTAAATTTACATATTATATTGCTAATGTTATTAATCTCTTATCTGTTTCAATTTATCACACTCAAATCATTTTATCTTTCTTTTTATCGTTGCGACACCACAAAATTAATCAAATTATCATAGATGGATAATTTTAAAGACTATTTTATAATTCTTTAAGAGTGCGACAAGCAAAACGTATGATTTTTGCAAAGTTCACTTTACAAAAAGTTTAATTTCAAGCCTAACAGCTATCACAAAAAGCAAGATCATCGCCATCTTCGCACAAAAATATCAAAATAACACAATCTTATTATTCCATAAAGGGGGAAAACCTTGTTCCGTATCATTTTGTTATTATAATAAATTAGATTTACTTTGTTCAAACTATATAAACTTACATAAAGCACATGAAATCGGACATTGAGATAGCAAGAGAAACAGACTTGCGTAAAATTAAGGAAGTTGCGACAACGTTAGGTATCCCTCGTGAGGAAGTACAAAATTATGGCAGGTATATTGCCAAGGTTCCTATCCATTTGATCGATAAAAAGCAAATGGACCAGCATAATTTAATTTTAGTGACCGCTATCACTCCCACTAAAGCGGGAATCGGAAAGACTACGGTTTCGATCGGTCTGGCTTTAGGTCTGAATAAAATAGGGAAGAAAGCGGTGGTCGCTTTACGTGAGCCGTCTCTTGGCCCGTGTTTCGGCATGAAAGGTGGTGCTGCCGGAGGTGGATATGCCCAAGTGCTTCCTATGGAAAACATCAACTTGCATTTTACAGGGGATTTTCATGCGGTTACTTCCGCCCACAATATGATTACCGCTTTATTGGATAACTATATTTATCAGACTCGCAACACCTGCGAGGGGTTAAAGGAGATCAAATGGAAACGGGTTCTTGACGTAAACGACCGTAGCTTACGTAACATCGTATCGGGTCTAGGCGGCTCGGCGAACGGTGTCCCTACCGAGACCGGATTTGACATCACTCCCGCTTCAGAGATCATGGCGATCCTTTGCTTGGCTACGGATATAGAGGATTTGAAACGACGTGTCGGAAATATTTTATTGGGTTATACAAACGAAGATAAGCCTTTCACGGTAAATGATCTTGGCATAGCCGGAGCTATTACCGTATTGCTAAAAGACGCATTACTGCCGAACCTAGTACAAACAACGGAGAATACTCCCGCATTTGTACATGGAGGTCCTTTCGCTAATATCGCCCATGGATGTAATTCCATATTGGCCACCCAAATGGCTCTTACTTATGGAGATTATGTGATTACGGAGGCTGGTTTCGGCGCTGATCTGGGCGCAGAGAAATTCTTTAATATCAAATGTAGAAAAGCGGGGCTTTCACCGAAACTGACAGTCATCGTAGCGACTGCCCAGAGCTTAAAACTTCATGGTGGCGTTCCTGAAAAAGAAATCAAGGAACCGAATATCGAAGGATTAAAGAACGGATTCGCTAACTTAGATAAACACATTGAGAATATGAAGAGCTTCGGACAGCAAGTAATCGTGACTTTCAACCGTTTCGCTACCGATACGGACGAGGAGATCGCTTTAGTGGCTGAGCATTGCAAGGAAAAAGGGGTTGGATTCGCCATGAATAACGTTTTCTCTGAAGGAGGTGAAGGGGGTACGGAACTTGCCCGCTTAGTGGTTGATACGATCGAAAATCATCCTTCCGCTCCTTTACAATATACATATGATCTGAATGATCCGATCCGTACGAAGGTACAAAAAGTGGCCCAGAAGATATACGGAGCCTCTTCGATTGTTTATACGACTTTGGCCGATAAAAAATTGCGTCAGATCGAAAGCTTGGGTATTTCCCATTATCCGATCTGTATCGCCAAGACTCAATATTCATTCTCTTCCGATCCGAAAGCTTATGGGGTCGCCAAGGATTTCGAACTAAAAGTACGAGATGTAATCATCAATAACGGAGCCGAGATGATCGTTGTCGTCATGGGCGAGATCATGCGTATGCCGGGGCTCCCTAAAGAGCCGCAAGCCCGAAAGATCGATATCGTGGATGGCATGATTGAGGGATTGAGTTAATAGACAGTAAAACAATTTAAATAAAAAAAGGTACGCCTCACACATTCAGTAAGGCGTACCTTTTTTATAACCACTCTCGCCCCGAAACCGGGGGGCGATCAATAAGCTCTGGCGAACAGTACCCGGCAAGCCGACGGTTTACCTGTCACCATACACTTACCCGGAGTCTTATCACCAGCTAAAGGAATACAGCGGATCGTAGCTTTCGTCTCGTTCTTGATCAATTCTTCTGTTTCCGGGGTTCCATCCCAGTGGGCCATGATGAAGACGCCATCCTCGATCTTCTCCTTAAATTCCTCATACGTATCTACGTTTATGATGTTAGCCTCACGGTGATCGTACGCTTTCTTGAAGATATTCGCTTGGATTTCCTCCAACAGATTCTTCACGTATTCCTCAATGCCATCACACGTGATCGTCTCCTTCTCCAAAGTATCACGGCGCATTACTTCGATCGTATTATTCTCCAAATCACGACCACCCATAGCCAAACGCACGGGAACACCTTTTAACTCGTACTCAGCGAACTTCCAGCCCGGCTTCTTGTTATCAGCGTCATCATATTTCACGGAAATGCCTAACGCTTTCAATTTAGCCACGATACCAGCGACCTTCTCGCTGATCTGCGTCAATTGCTCAGCGCTACGGTAGATCGGTACGATCACAACCTGTATCGGAGCCAAATGTGGAGGCAATACCAAACCGTTATCATCAGAGTGAGACATAATCAACGCTCCGATCAAACGTGTGGAAACACCCCAAGAAGTAGCCCAAGCATAGTCGCTCTTACCGTTCTTGTCGATGAAAGTAACGTCGAAAGCCTTACCGAAGTTCTGCCCCAAGAAATGGGAAGTTCCCGCCTGCAAAGCTTTTCCATCCTGCATCATCGCCTCGATCGTATAGGTATCCAAAGCACCGGCGAAACGCTCGCTCTCAGACTTCACGCCCTTTATTACCGGCATTGCCATATAATTCTCTGCGAAGTTCGCATAAACGTCTTGCATCTTCTTAGCTTCTATCTCCGCTTCTTCACGAGTAGCGTGAGCGGTATGGCCTTCCTGCCACAAGAACTCAGCCGTACGAAGGAACAAGCGAGTACGCATCTCCCAGCGCATCACGTTCGCCCATTGGTTGCACAAGATAGGCAGGTCACGGTAAGACTGAATCCAGTTACGGTATGTATTCCATATAATGGTCTCCGAAGTCGGGCGAATGATCAATTCCTCTTCCAGTTTAGCTGCCGGATCTACGACAACCCCCGTACCGTCATGATTTGTCTTCAAACGATAGTGAGTAACCACGGCGCACTCCTTGGCGAACCCTTCTACGTGCTCAGCTTCTTTGCTTAAGAAAGACTTCGGGATCAGCAAGGGGAAATAAGCGTTCACATGACCGGTTTCCTTGAACATATCGTCTAGGATACGTTGCATCTTCTCCCAGATAGCGTATCCGTAAGGCTTGATCACCATACAACCACGCACGGCGGAATTCTCCGCCAAATCTGCCTTAATTACCAAATCTTGGTACCACTGCGAATAGTTTACACTTCTCGGTGTAAGTTCTTTCAGCTCTTTTGCCATTTCTTTATATTTCTAAATTATACTGTTTTCCTTAATCTGAATAAGTAATGGGTTGCAAAGGTAAGAAATAATCGTATATCTTTGTAAAAACTATATATAGATAATATCATGAATATACACAAGATCACACGTTACTTACTTATGTTATGTACATTTACGTTCTTAACTCTCACGGCGAAAGGGCAAGATGGAGAGCCTTTGCGACTGGCCGTGGCAGGGGTATCCCACGGACATCTATGGGAGGTGATAAGCCGTTTGGATAGAGGCGATTTCAAGATTGTAGGAGTCGCCGAGAAAGATGATTACTTACGGGAACATAACGGTCTGCGGGATAAGCTGGATCCTAACCTATTCTATGCGGACCTTGGCGAGATGCTGGATAAGACCCATCCGGAGGCGGTCATCGTATACGAGCCGATCCACGACCATCTTCGTGTGGTAGAGGCTTGCGCACCGAGAGGCATACATGTTATGGTAGAAAAGCCATTGGCCGTCAATAACGAACATGCTACCCGAATGGCATCGCTCGCCCGTGAGAAAAATATCTTGTTGCTTACCAACTACGAGACTACGTGGTATAATACTAACCATGAGGCATTCCGCCTTATCGACAGCGGTGCTATCGGGAAGATCGATCGTATCAACGTATACGACGGGCATCAAGGTCCCTTCGAGATCAACTGCGGAAAAGAGTTCACGGACTGGTTAACTGACCCCGTGCTGAATGGCGGCGGGGCGGTTATCGATTTTGGATGTTACGGAGCCAACTTAGCCACCCGTCTCATGAAAGATGAAAAGCCTCTTAGCGTATACGCCGTACTACGGCAGAATAAACCGAATCTTTATCCCAAGGTAGACGATGACGCGACTATTATCGTGGAATATCCTTCCGCGACCGTCCAGATCATGGGATCATGGTGTTGGCCGATGGGTAGAAAAGATATGCATATCTATGGCGACAAAGGATATATCTACCAAGATACACCTAAGGAAATGCGAATTTATACCAACGGAAAGGAGCGCCAAGAAATAGCACCTTCCTTGAACGCTCCTTATAATGATTCCTTTTATTTCTTGAAAGCCGCTGTCCGTAAAGAGATTGACGTACCTCCCACGGACCTTTCCTCGTTGGAGAATAACCTAATGGTAGTGCGGATATTGGACGCTGCCATTCAAAGCGCAAAATCTAAAGCGGTTATCCAGCTCTTTTGAGAGTTTAAAACACCTCTTTCCAATGTTTTAGATTCGTATCGATGGTATCCAAGACCTCCTTGCTTCGCCCCTCCATCATTAACTTATACATGGTTTGGGCAAAACCAAGCATTTGGGAGAACTCAATCTTGGGAGGCATCGCTAATGCGTTCGGATCGGTCATGATGTTAACCAAGGCCGGTCCGTCAGCGTTAAACACTTTCTGCAAGGTGGGGAATACATCGTCGGGGTTGATCACGTTGTAGCCCGCCATTCCCATTGAAAGGGCTACCCGGGCGAAATCCGGGTTCAACATCGTGGTCTGCCAATCCGGCAGTCCAGCCACCTCCATCTCAAGTTTTACCATTCCTAGGGAACGGTTATTAAACACGATTAATTTAATCGGCAAATGGTATTGCACGATCGTAGCAAGGTCGCCCAACAACATTGAGATACCTCCATCACCACACAACGCAACGACTTGCCTACCGGGGTAAGCCAATGCCGCCCCTATCGCTTGCGGCATGGCGTTCGCCATCGAGCCATGATTGAATGATCCCAACATCTTCCGCATACCCGTAGCTTGCAAATAGCGGGCACCCCATACACAAGTCATACCCGTATCCACGGTAAATATGGCGTCGTCCGAGCTAAGCTCGTCTACGACCGAGATCACGTACTCTGGCTGTATCTTCTCTTCTTTCCCCCGGACAGCGGCGGCAGAACGGAGATTTTCCCGAACTTTCTCATGTTTAGCCAACTGTTCCCGCAAGAAACTATCATCTTCTTTCTGGTGAATCAACGGAATCAACTCATCCAAAGTATCCTTCACATCGCCACAAAGCCCCATTTGTATCTTGGCACGACGCCCCAGACGATTCGGATTGATATCCACCTGTACGATCGTGTTGCTCTCTGGCATGAATGCCTCGTATGGAAAATCGGTTCCCAACAACACCAACACCTCTGCCTCGTGCATACTATAATAGCCGGAAGGCATGCCCAATAGACCGGTCATCCCCACCTCGTTCGGATTATCGTATTGGATCTCCATCTTACCCTTGAAAGAATAGGCTACCGGAGCATTCAGTAATTTAGCCAACTGCACCAATTCCGGATGGGCATCTTTCGCCCCTATTCCACAATAAAGTGTCACTTTCTTTGCGTTATTCAACAAATCCGCTAATTCCCGGATTTCCTGTTCGGCGGGACAAACCCGTTGTCGCGTAGGAAAAGAAATGGTAGAGGACAAACCCGCTGTAGCATTCTCTGCCGCCAAGTCACCTGGAAGTCCGATCACCCCGACCCCACGTGATGAGATCGCCGCTTGCATAGCGCCTTGAAGCATCCGGGGAAATTGTTCCGGCGTAGTGGCTACTTGGTTATAATAGCTACAATCATCGAATAATTTGATCGTATTTGTCTCTTGGAAATATTCCGTACCAAACTCCCGGGAAGGGATCGTGGAAGCGATCGCCAAGACCCGTGCTCCGGATCGTTGGGCATCATACAGCCCATTAATTAAATGTACATGCCCGGGGCCACTACTACCTGCGCAACAAGCCAACTCGCCTGTCAACTGGGCCTCCGCCGCAGCGGCATAAGCCCCCGTTTCCTCATGACGGACATGAATCCACCGCAATCTGCCGTTTTTCCGAACAGCCTCGTTCACCTCATTCAGGCTATCGCCTGTCACGGCGTATATACGTCGTACGCCTGCTTTTTCCAGCGTATCCACTAACTGGTCCGCAACTTTCTTCGCCATAGTTTAAACTCTTCTTTTTATTTTATAAGAAAACTATCAAGGGCTGGAGAAAGTTTTTGGAAAGGCTGATTTTTATTTGATGCAATCCGTCAATGTTCGTAAAAAAGCGACAATCGCAGTCTCCTCTTCCTGAGATAAAGCTAAGTTCCCCAGTTCATCCTTATTTACGGTCTCGGGATATTCCGCCGGGGGGAAATCCTCTACATCCCTTACATTATGAAGCTAAATAGACACTTCACGACCCCTTCCGAGGTGATACGGGCGTATTTATCGGCAAAACCTTTTTCCGGGATATGGCATATAGTAAACATATCACCAAATGTACGATTTATTTCTCAAGATATATGAGCGATGGCCTCTATTTATGGAGAGACATCCCCATGTAGATACCGATGCAATAAGGAATTAACCAGATGAACCACACAACAATGCTAAATCTGTTGAAATGCTGCTTGGCTTTTAACGAACCTTTAAAGTAAGTCCAAATCGCCCAGATCGCATGGATTAGCATCAAGCAAATAGCGATAATTCCCGTTACGGTATGCGCCGTATCATGCAGATGGGTCAGCTGGGCGATATGCTCCATCAAGCCCGTTCCAATAGCGTCCGCATAAAGTCCTAATACAAAAAACCAAAGATGCCACGCTTTTAACTGTCCTTGGAAACGCTCGCCCCAGACCCCGATCGTATAGCATATCAAGGCGGATGATATCACACAAATGGCCGTAATCAGTAAATGAATATCAAGTTGATTGAATACCATATTTTTCCTTTTTCAAAAAGAACAGAAGCTTCCTAAAAAAGTTCAGGCTATTGGCAAAGAATTCATACATTCGCGTGTCTAAATAAAAACGACAGGGCAATCCCGTTGAAAAATATGAAACAAAATATACTCGCTCTCTATCTGATCAAGTTATCCAAATGGTTCTCGCTCGTAATGCCTATCATTGTCCTTTTCTATGAGGATCATGGGTTAGGATTGCAAGACGTATTTATTTTGAAGAGTGTCTACTCGGTCGCCGCTGTCGCTTTGGAGATTCCCTCGGGCTACCTAGCGGACGTATGGGGACGTAAGAAATGCTTGATTCTAGGTTGTATACTGTTCTTTGGTGGGTACCTATGTTATTCTTTCACCTCCACTTTCACGGCATTTCTCTTTGCTGAGATCCTGTTGGGAACCGGGCAAACCTTGGTAAACGGAGCGGATTCGGCGCTGCTCTACGATACAACCGTACGATATAAAAAAGAAGAACTTTACTTGCGGTACGAGGGACGTATCACGATGATCGGTAATTTCGCCGAGGCCATCGCCGGGATATTCGGTGGATTGCTGGCCTCTTATTCCTTGCGATTGCCGTTTTACGCCCAAGCGTTTGTCGCCTTTATCGGCATTCCGGCAGCGTTCGCCTTGCAGGAATTCAATACTAAGAGTAAGGTGCAGAACCCGGTTTCCGAGATTCTCCGCATTTTGAAATATTCCTTGGTTACGAACCGTAGGCTATGCTATAACATCATGTTCTCCGGTATCATCGGAGCCGCTACATTAACGATGGCATGGTTCGTGCAGCCCGTATTGATGAAGTTGGAAACCCCGACCTCCTATTACGGTGTCATTTGGACCGTGCTCAATCTGACGGTGGGATTGTCCGCCCTCTATTCTGATCAGGTAGAGCGGTATTTCGGGATGCGTAAATCAAACACGTTTATACTACTTATAATCGTAGGTGGATATATATCGCTCGCTTATAACCTTACTTATTGGGGATTAGCGATCTTGTTCATTTTCTATATAGTCCGGGGCTTCGCCACACCGATTTTGAAAGGTTACATTAATCAAATGACCTTCTCGGAGATGCGGGCTACGGTCTTGTCGATCCGTAACTTTGTGATCCGCTTGATATTCGCTGCCATCGCCCCATTTATAGGTTGGCTAAATGATTTCTATTCTTTACGTGTCGCCCTGTTAGTTTCCGCCGGAATTATTGCCATACCCGGAATTTTATTCTTAGTTTTGCAATTCCGTAAAGCAGATTAAAAATATAATAGCATGAAAAGACAACTTATGACCGGACTGTTTGCCGCTTTGGCTTTCACAGCGGTAGCCCAGTCGAATGAGTGGCGAGACCCCGAGGTCAACGCCGTAAACCGTGCCCCGATGCACGCCAATTTCTTCGCCTACGAGACCGCCGAGGTGGCAGCGAAGGACGCCAAGGAACAATCCCAGAACTTCATGACCTTGAACGGTCCTTGGAAATTCTTTTGGGTAAAGAACGCTGACGCTCGTCCTACCGATTTCTGGCGGACCGATTACAACGACAAAGGATGGAACAATATGCCTGTGCCCGGTGTATGGGAACTGAACGGATATGGAGATCCTCTCTACGTAAACGTTGGTTACGCTTGGCGTGAGCAATTCAAGAACAACCCGCCCGAGGTCCCTACCGTTAATAACCATGTGGGTTCCTACCGTCGTGAGATCATGGTTCCTGCCAGCTGGAACGGAAAAGAGATCATCGCCCATTTCGGCTCCGTTACCTCCAATATGTATTTGTGGGTAAACGGGAAGTACGTAGGCTATAGCGAAGATAGCAAGCTGGAAGCGGAGTTTAACTTAACTCCTTACTTGAAACCCGGACAAAAAAACCTGATCGCTTTCCAAGTATTCCGCTGGTGTGATGGCACTTATCTGGAAGACCAAGATTTCTTCCGTTACAGCGGTGTCGGACGTGATTGTTATTTATACGCCCGTAACCCAAAGCAACAGATCGCCGATATACGTGTGACTCCGGATCTGGACGCTCAATACCAAAATGGCTCGTTGGCTGTCAACCTGACCATGAAGGGTAAAGGTACGGTAGAGCTTGAACTATTGGATGCCCAGAATAAAGCTGTCGCTACCCAATCCTTGAACGCTTCCGGAAAGGTCAGCACGACGATAGAAGTCTCCTCTCCCCACAAATGGACTGCGGAGACTCCTTATCTATATACTTTACGGGCTACTTTAAAAGAGGGAGGCAAAACAATCGAAGTAATCCCTGTAAAAGTAGGTTTCCGTAAGATCGAATTAAAGAACGCCCAGATACTCGTGAATGGGCAACCGGTTCTTTTCAAGGGTGCCGACCGTCACGAGATGGATCCCGATGGCGGTTATGTCGTTTCACGTGAACGCATGATACAGGACATACAGATCATGAAGAAATTCAACTTGAACGCCGTTCGTACCTGCCACTACCCGGATGATAACTTCTGGTACGATCTTTGCGATAAATACGGTATCTATGTCGTAGCCGAGGCCAATGTAGAGTCTCACGGAATGGGATACGGCGAGGAAACGTTAGCCAAGAACCCATCTTATAAGAAAGCGCATCTGGAACGTAACCAACGTAACGTCCAACGTGGTTTCAACCATCCGAGTATAATCTTCTGGTCCTTGGGTAACGAGGCGGGATACGGTCCTAACTTCGAGGCCGCTTACGATTGGATCAAAAACGAGGATCCCAGCCGTGCCGTACAATACGAGCAGGCCGGAAAGACCGGAAAGACAGATATCTTCTGCCCGATGTATTACAACTACGAGGATTGCGCTAAATACTGCGAGGACAACTCCATGCAAAAGCCTTTGATACAATGTGAGTACGCCCATGCCATGGGTAACTCTCAAGGTGGTTTCAAGGAATATTGGGATTTGATCCGTAAATACCCGAAATATCAAGGAGGCTTCATCTGGGACTTCGTGGATCAATCCGTACGCTGGACCGGCAAGAACGGGAAAATGATCTATGCTTATGGCGGCGATTTCAATAAGTTCGACGCTAGCGATAATAACTTCTGCGATAACGGCTTGATCAGCCCGGATCGTGTTCCGAACCCGCATATGTACGAGGTGGGGTATTATTACCAAGATATCTGGACAACCCCCGGCGATCTGTCGAAAGGTGAGATCAAGGTGTACAACGAGAATTTCTTCCGTGACCTTTCCGCTTATTATCTGGAATGGGAAATGCTGAAAGGTGGCAAGGTTGTTCGTAGCGGACGTGTCGATGACCTGAAAGTAGCTCCCCAGCAAACATCAACAATCCGATTGGATCTAGGCGAGACTTGCCAATGCACGGAATGGTTGCTGAATGTATCTTATAAACTGAAGAACCGTGAGGGTTTATTACCCGCCGGACATACCGTAGCCAAGGATCAGCTGACGTTGAATCCATACAAGGCTCCATCTATGGAATTGAAAAACGTGGAGACAACCAATATCGAAACCAAGGCTCCAGTCGTACAAGATAGCGATGCGAATTACCTGATCGTGGAAGGTTGTGGTTTCCGTACCGAGTTCAATCGAGAGAATGGTTATCTGATCAAATACGAGGTAAACGGCCAAGACATGATCAAGGAAGGAGAGGCTTTGACTCCTAACTTCTGGCGCGCGCCGACAGACAATGATTTCGGAGCTGGCCTACAGAAAAAGTACGCCGCATGGAAGAATCCGGAGATGAAGCTGACTTCTCTTAACCAACGGATGGAGAACAAGCAAGTGATCGTAGAGGCCGCTTACGATATGCCGACCGTATCCGCCAAGTTGAACTTGACGTACGTGATCAATAACAAGGGTGCGATCAAGGTTACCCAGAAAATGACAGCAGACAAGAATGCCAAGGTATCCCCCATGTTCCGCTTCGGTATGCAAATGCCGATGCCGAGATCATTCGAGAATATCGAATACTACGGCCGTGGTCCCGTGGAGAATTATATCGACCGCAAGGGTAACGCCGACTTGGCTATTTACCGCCAGACCGTAGATGAGCAATTCTATTCGTATATCCGTCCGCAAGAGAATGGAACGAAATCGGATATCCGCTGGTGGAAAATGCTGAACGAGGCTGGCAACGGTATCGAGGTTGTAGCCTCTGCCCCATTCTCCGCTTCCGCTTTACATTATACGATCGAGTCTTTGGATGACGGTGCCCGGAAGGATCAAAGACACTCTCCCGAAGTAGAGGAAGCTGACTTGACAAACCTTTGTCTCGATAAGGTGCAGATGGGATTGGGCTGTGTAAATAGCTGGGGAACTATCGCACTCCCGGAATATCAAATTCCTTACGGCGACTATGAGTTCACGTTCATTCTTACTCCGGTAAAACATAGCATCGAGATCGAGTAAAACGAATCTTTTATCTAGCGAGAGATATATGAAAGAAGGGGAAAGCAATTGTTGTTTTCCCCTTCTCTCGTTTTCTATCATCACTATTCTTTAACAGCCACTACCTACAAAATTCCTAAACCGTTCCAGTCCCTTTATCAGCGAGGAACGTGGACAAGCGATATTCCAACGCATGAAACCTTCGCCTTCTGCTCCATACATCGTTCCGGCATTGAGCCATAGCTTCGCTTTCTCGATCAGCAAGTGCTCCAATTCTTCCGATGATTTACCTAACTTACGGCAATCCATCCATACGAGATAAGTGCCTTCCAACAAGGTTATCGGGAAGTCCGGCAGATATTTCCCGCAAAAATCTTTCATGTATAAGTAATTCTGCCATAAATAATCGATCAGTTGCGACAGCCATTCCTCTCCCTCATTATAGGCCGCTATGGTAGCTATTACACCAAAAGGATTCACATCGCATACCTCGTTGATATTGATTGCCCGGTCTATCTTCCGACGTAGGTTCTCATCGGAACACACGATATTGGCGATCTGTAATCCAGCTATATTGAAAGCCTTGCTAGGTGACAGGCATGTCACGGAATGCCGTAGGAATTCTTCCGAGATAGATGCGAACGGCGTAAAAGTATATTCCGGAAATACGAGTTCGCAATGTATATCATCCGATACGACTGTTAAACCATTACGGATACATATCTCGCCGATATGACTTAATTCCTCACGTGTCCATACCCTTCCAGCGGGATTATGAGGATTACACAACAACATGACCTTTACCCTCGGATCAGCGGCTTTTCTCTCCAAATCCTCATAATCAATCGTGAATGTATCATGGGCATAAGACAAAGGGTTGCGGATAATCTCACATCCGTTATTGCGGATGGATGAGAAAAAACAGTTATAAACCGGAGTCTGCACCAGTACTTTATCACCCGGCTCGGTCAACACTTTGATAACGGCGGAAATAGCCGGAACAACACCGGAGGTATAAATCATCCATTCTTTCCGTATTTGCCATCCATGCCGACGTTCAAACCAACCTGTCACCGCTTCGTAATATGCATCCGGCACTTGGGTATAACCGAAAATAGCATGTTCTACACGTTGCCGTAAAGCTTCGATAATAACGGGTGCCGTACGGAAATCCATATCGGCCAC
Organism: Parabacteroides sp. 20_3; assembly: GCF_964238835.1. NCBI lineage: Bacteria > Pseudomonadati > Bacteroidota > Bacteroidia > Bacteroidales > Tannerellaceae > Parabacteroides > Parabacteroides sp. 20_3. Next base: position 62,759 of record NZ_CAXSNO010000002.1, read on the forward strand.
CCACATCGGTAGTACATCCGTGCCCACGGCACTATCCCATTTATAAGAGTTCGTACCGGTACGAGGCACTATTTCATCGAAGTTATATCTCATATTCTTTATGCGGAAAAGCAAGTACGTTCATTCCATAGCCTCAGTTGGCAATTACCCGGAGCCTTGATGTTCTCGTCGAGGATTACCTCACCATAACTTTCGGCGGTGATACTTCCCGTACGGGGATTCTTCACGCTACGGATCGAGCTGTTGATAGTCGCCTGCACGGAACTGTATTCAAAGGCTAGATCGCAATCATCTGCCATCGTACAGTTCTCCATCATAAGATCGTGGGCGTAACAAAGCGGCTGCGTACCCGAGATCTTGCAATTTACCAAACGCAGGTTCTTCGAGTGCCACCCCAAGTACTCGCCGTTAATCTCGGAATCGTATACGGTAACATTCTCCGTATTCCAGAAAGCGTCTTTCGAATTGATGACCGCATTACGGATTTCCACGTTCTTACAATACTGGAACGAGTAGTTTCCATTTTGAGCGTAGTTCCGGATTTTAATGTTCTCGCCGTGCATAAATAAATAATCAGCATGATCTATTTGCACATTTATCAATTCCACGTTCCGGCAATGCCAAAGGGTTTCTTGAGCATTGGGTAGTTGTACGTTTTCCAGTCTGATACCGTCCATCTCCCGAAACATCTTTGGGGCTTCCACCCGTGTATCCGTCATCACTAGATTTTGGGAGTACCATAACGCGGCACGTCCACCTTCGGTAAACAGGCTATTCTTGATGGTGAAGCCATCCACGTGCCAAAACGGATATTTACCCTCAAAACGACAGCCTACGGCTATGATATTGCTACACTCTTTCAATGCCGACTCCCCGGCATGAATAACGACATTGTCTAATTGTAAATCGTGAGAGGCGAACAAAGGGCGCTCACCACTAAATTCCATATTCTTTATCTGTTGCATAATGGATCTTATTTGAAGTTTTCTACAAAGAACCGTTCAATCTTATCGAAGGGAATGACATTCATCTGATCGTACAAATCCACATGATTCGCTCCGGGTATAATTAGCAATTCCTTGTTATCACCTTTCAGTTTCTTGAAAGCATCCTCGCTGAAGTAACGTGAATGCGCTTTCTCGCCATGAATAATCAATACGGCGCTACGAATCTCGTCACTATACGAGAGTATAGGCATATTGATGAAAGATAAAGCCGAGGTCTTGTTCCATCCGCCATTCGAGTTGAGCGAACGCTTGTGGTAACCACGCTTCGTCTTGTAATAAGCGTAGTAGTCTTTCAAGAATTGGGGCGCATCGTCGGGTAACGTATCGGGTAAGCCTCCCGCAAGGGCATATGAGTCGTACTTTGCGTCAGCGGTACGCTGTTCATTGAGTTGCTTGCGCAATTCATAACGTGCGTCGGTATCCATCGCATCAAAATAGCCATTAGCGTTCACACGGCTCATATCGTACATCGTAGAGGTAACGGTCGCTTTGATACGAGTATCGATAGCCGCCGCATTAAGAGCCATGCCTCCCCATCCGCAGATACCGAGGATACCGATATGTTCCGCATCCACATCATCACGTGTCGAAAGGAAATCGACGGCCGCACAGAAATCTTCCGTATTGATGTCGGGAGAAGCTACATAACGAGGCTCTCCGCCACTCTCGCCTGTATATGATGGATCGAAAGCGATCGTCAGAAATCCACGTTCCGCCAATTCCTGCGCATATAAACCCGAGGATTGTTCCTTCACGGCACCGAACGGACCGCTAATAGCGATAGCAGGCAATTTTCCATCCGCATGCTTGGGTTTGTACATATCGGCGGCAAGCGTAATGCCATAGCGATTACGAAAAGTAACTTTACTATGGCTCACCTTGTCACTCTGTGGGAATACTTTATCCCACTCCTTAGTTAGATTCAAATTCTTGTCCATTGTATGACCGGTATTAAATTGATTGTCTGTAGCGAACAGATTTCCCGTAGCGCAAAAGCATATGGCTATTGCCGTACATAATTCTCTTAATGACTTCTTCATGTCGTTCCTTGTTTATTTTTACGATGGCAAAGATAGAAGCTCAAATAGCATCCCTTTGTAGATAAATTACGGATGTCATGACCTCAATTACAGGTTTTGCGGAATCAGCCAGAAAACCTGTAAATACACATAATCCGTAACAATGGTTATATAATCCGTAATTAGGGTTATAACTATATATGAATTATCCTCTATTTTCGCATACAAAATTATTGATTAAATACGTACGGCTATGGATAAGATACTTAACTTAGATAGTGTAGACCTATATAACAAACTATATGGCCTCGAAACCCTAAATCCGCTTGTCAGTGTCATAGATTTGAATAAAGCGACGAGTAGTGTAGATCTCATCCGCTTCAATTACGGCATCTATGCGCTGTATCTAAAACTAGAGAAAGCCTGCGATATCAAATACGGACGCCAGACATACGATTACCAAGAAGGCACGATCGTTTGCTTCGCCCCCGGGCAAACAGCGGAAACAAACCCGACCACCGATAAAGTCCAAGTAAACGCACATGGTATTCTTTTTCATCCCGATTTACTGCGTGGAACGTCACTCGGAAAGAGTATCAAGAAATATACGTTCTTTTCTTACGAGGTAAACGAGGCGTTACACCTCTCGGAAGAAGAAAGATCTATCGTGATGGATTGCCTGAAGATTATCCGTATGGAACTGGAGCATGGCGTGGATAAACATAGTAAAACCTTACTTGTAAACCATATCGAACTGCTACTTAATTATTGTATGCGTTTTTATGAAAGGCAGTTCATCACCCGAGGCAAGACAAACCGGGATGTGCTGACACGTTTCGAAAATCTATTGGATGAGTATTTCGAAAGTGCACTCGCCGAACAGGACGGATTGCCTACGGTGAAATACTTTGCCGACAAGCTTTGCCTCTCATCGAACTATTTCGGTGACATGTTCAAGAAGGAAACCGGCAAATCACCGCAGGAATACATCCAAGAGAAAGTAATCGAGCTAGCCAAAGAACGTATCTCCGACACGGCGGACACAGTCAGCCAAATCGCATATTCCCTCGGTTTCCAATATCCGCAGCACTTCTGTCGGCTATTCAAGAAACGGGTAGGATACACGCCAAGTGAATACCGTGCGCAGATCGGTCTATCAACGAATCTATAGAAGGCGTTCAAGAAGATGTTAGATATTAAGACCGTATATGAATGTAACCGGTGCTTGGGATGCAAGACGCTGCACCCACAAGTAAGCCTCATCAATCTAGAGAGCCCGAACCTAGAGCAAGAGGCCGTAAAGTTCGAGTTCTATGCGATTCTCTTGATAGAAGACTGCCCGGACGGTTGTTATTGTTGCGGACGTAAGTATTACGATTATTCCAACGCTACGATGGTATTCCTTACTCCCGGTGAGATTTTCCGTATGAGCGAGAATAATACGTTACCCGACAAAGGGTACCTTTTAGCGTTCCATCCCGACCTATTGTTCCGCACGTCATTGGACAACCATATTAAGAACTATACCTTCTTCGCTTATAATAAGGAAGAGGCGCTACATCTCTCCCAACGTGAGACAGCCAAAGTTACGTGTTGTCTGGAAAACATCGAGGATGAGCTTCACCATGCCATCGATACACACAGTGGTACCATTCTATCCCGCCACATTGAATTATTATTGGATTATTGTACACGCTATTATGAGCGACAGTTCATTACCCGGGAGAATAAGAACAAGGCTATCTTGGAGAAATTGGAAAGGCTCCTCGACGAGTATATCATTTCCGGCAAATTAGAGAACGGCCAGCTACCCACCATCGAATATTGTACGGCAGAACTGAATCTTTCTGTCGCTTACTTCAACGACCTGTTAAGATTCGAGACCGGCAAAACGCTGGAGGAATATTTTCAGTTCAAACGGTTGAGTGTGGCTAAGACAATGCTACTGAAAAACGGTAATACTCCCGCTCTGGTAGCACGGCAACTAGGTTATCCGAACGTACAGTATTTCAGCCTTATATTTAAGAAGATCACAGGCATCGCCCCCAGTGAATATCCATATGCGCAAAACTAAGAAACGGAAGGAGGCCATCCCCCTTCCGTTTCTTAGAATAACATTATTTTCCTAGCTTCTTTTCCAGCATCTTCATAAAATATCCCCCGACAACCGAACGGGCTTGAAAACCTCGTTGCGTACCATCAGAAGTAAAATGCCAATCGCTTAGAGGAACACGTGAAGTCGTCTCGTTGGCATAGTTCCAGACCGGAATCATCAACGTATTAAAATCCTCCATCGATCCGGTCAAACAAGCGGACCATAAAATCCAGTCGGACTTCGTATAATCCTTCCGGTTATCCAACGGCAAACCGTATTTATTTTGCTTTGTCTTGTAATAAGCCATTTCCATAGCGGCAACCTCTTTCGGGAAGATATTCAAGTCCAGCAAGCGATCCCATACCAAGTTGTATTTCTGGCTCCAAGTACCCGGCTTATCGAAAGTCAAGCGGTAATGATCGCCATCATCTGCCATTTTTACCCACTTAGCGGCCATCTCACGGGCGGCTTCCGTATATTGCCTAGCGATATCCGTCTTGCCTAACATCTCCGCCAATTTCCCGTAGCCGGCAACTCCCATAATTGCCTTGATAGACAAATTCGTGTTATGGGCGAAATGCCCGGCGAAATCATCCGTACAAAGTTGGTTCTTCGGATCAAGGCCTTCCTTCAACAAGTAATTCGCCCATGTAGTCAAAACCTCCCAATGTTGGGCGGCATAATCGGCATTACCATCCACTACCGCTATGGCGGTCGCTAACACAAGCATATTACCACTTTCTTCCACGGGCATATCGCCACCGTAGGTCTGACCGTTCGCAACCGGATATGTACCCACGTCGTGAGCCGGGAAAGGTTTCTTCCACAGTCCGCTCTCGCTATAATAGAAAATGGGGTTCATCATTCCTTTCAACAAATCCGTATTGTACACTAAGAATAAAGGAGCGGAAGGATACGTTATATCCACCGTTCCGATAGAACCGTTGCTGAAATTTTCTTTAGAGAGGAATAAGAGAGTCCCTTCTTTATCAGTCACCAACTTATGGGCGGCGATCGCCTGCCGATATGCGATAGCGCATAACTCGGCGTACTTCTTCCCTCCTACGGCACTCGTCTCGCTCATCAAAGAAGAATCAAAGGAACCGCAACGCCGCATCAGATCCTCGTAAGAAGCCTCCCCTTTCTCAAACGCCTGATGAATATCCACCTTTCCGTCGTGCTTCCAATAAGGCATCCGGTTGTCTTGGAAATACTGGATCGAATATAAATCATCGTAACCGATCATCAAATGTCCGGAGACGGTTTCCTTGGAGACCTTGCCGATCGGGTCCGTATAAGCGAGGACTGTCATTTGCTCACGCATATCCGAAGAGATACTTTGCGATCCAGCCGGTAAATTACCAGTAGTCATGAAAGCTTTCTTCGTAGCATAATACTCGTCGATCGTTGCGGAGACTCCCGGTTTCTTTGGGATAGCCAAATAGAAATATCCCCAGTCAATCCGTACATCATCCCCGGTTTTCGCCAGAACCTCTTGATCGATTGTTCCTGTCTTTAGGTAAATTAAATTAGGGGTTTCCGTTTTCTCAAAAGTCACCTCTTGATCGATCGTATTCACGGCCCATTGCGGCGTGGCTTCCATATATAATTGCACGTCGTGATCTTTACCATCGATGGAGCGGACTTGATAGGTTATATAATTAAACGGAGAGGTCATAGCTTCCAGATCATTCAGCAAGAAGGGAGCCGTGAAAATCAAGTCCAGACTTACACCACCGCACTCAAAGGTGTAGAATGTTTGCGTAGGCATCACGTTCACGGATTTCTGGATCGCTTTCTCATCGAACGTATCTCCTCGTTTCACCTTCCGCATGATTCCCATATCCACATAAGCGCCTCCCCCATTGTTCCGGCAATGAGCGGCCAATACGTTACCCGTAGGTTTCAAGCTCTCCACCACCGCTTCCGGTATCTCTTTCAGCAAATCATAGTCCAGACCGTTCCCTGCCACGGCGATTTGCTTTCCATTTAGATACACCTCGATATTATCATCGTGCGAATATTGGAGGTAAAGAGCATCCTTGCGCACATCCGAGGGCCAGTCAAACGTACGACGTACCCAGATATCGCCTGCGGACCAATGCGTGGAACGATTCGGATTATCTTCCGTTCCGAAAGCGGCTTTTCCCCGCTTCCAACCTTTCGGATCATAAGCCTCGGCGAACCAATCACCGGCAGGCTGAGACATCGTATAATCGGCCTCCCATAGGCCATCCGAGGCCGTACCGATCACCGAGGTCACCTGTATATCGTCCATTCCCATGAAACGGTATGACTTACCATCTACTCGTATACCGCCTAGAAGCGGATAATCACGGCCGGTCCAATGCCGTACCGACTCATCATTCAATTGATCGGCAAACGACCATGCGCTTGTATAGGGATCGATCGTGACCAAAGGAACGGCCGGAGCACGTAAAGAGTTCTCTGCCGCCGCCGTATATACCTCGGAAACTTCCACTTGCGTACAACAAGATAAAGCCGTACAACAAGATAAAGCCAATAAATAGTTTCTCATCTGCTTACTTTACGGTTTTATGAATGGCCTCCAGCACGATCTTCTCCATGATCTTATAGCCTTCCAAGGTCGGATGCACACCATCTTTCGACAGGTTAGCGGGCAATCCGTTTCGCTCATCTTTCATGGCGGAATGATAATCCACGTACGTCAAGCCATTCTTATCCGCATACTCCTTGATCCACTTATTGAGCTGGATAACCTTATCGGCCGGCTTCATACCCGGTCTCCAAGGAAAATCGTATGCCGGCATCACGGAACAAAAAATCACCTTTATATTATTTACTTTCGCCAATTCCGCCATGGAGACCAAGTTACCATACACGTTCTCTAAAGCGATCACGCCGTTATTGTGGGCGATATCATTGATACCCGCCATGATTACCACTGCTTTCGGTTTCAAATTAATAACGTCTTGGCGAAAACGAACTAACATTTCCGAGGTTGTCTGTCCGCTGATCCCACGGTCTACGAAATTATTCTGGATAAAGAAGGTCGAATCCGCCGGCCACCATCCGTCTGTAATGGAGTTCCCCATAAATACCACGTTCGAAGGAACTTTCACGGTCTTGTTAGCCTCCGCGTAACGACCAAACTGAGCCCAATCCCCTTTCTCGGTCTGGGCAAATAACGTAGTGGTAGCCAATAAACAGCCCGCTACCAGTAAAGCTTGTCTCATGTTTTTCATATTACTTGATTATAAAATACAAACCAACGATCTTGTTTTCATCAAACAAAAGTAATCAAAATTGTCCACTCACCCATTCACACAAGAAAATATCTTATATTTGCTGTCATTGAAAAATAAAAACATCCGAATATGCTGAAAAAGATTCTTTCCAACACGATCGTACGGTTGATACTGGCCGTCTTGATCGGACTTCTGGTTGGGCTTGTCGTAAACGAGCCTGTGTTAAAAGCGGTCATGATCATAAAACAAATTACGGGACAGATTATTTTCTTCTTGGTTCCGTTGATCATTCTAGGATTCGTGGCACCATCCATCGCCCGCTTAAAAAGCAACGCATCCAAAGTCTTATTATTCGCTTTTAGTATCGCATACCTGTCATCGGTTGGCGCCGCTACCTTTGGCGCCGTTGTGGGTTACGAGTTAATACCTCATTTGCATATTCAAACCGCCTCGGAAGGTCTAAAAGACATCCCTCCCATGTTGTTTAATCTAGAGATTCCGCCAGTGATGAGCGTTATGTCGGCATTGGTATTGGCCGTGATGCTGGGACTTTCTACCGCATGGGTTAAATCCGAGGAGATGGAGAGGTTGCTGGAAGTATTCCAGAACATGGTACTTAAATTGGTAGAACGGGTCTTGATGCCGGTCCTGCCGCTTTTCATCGCAGCGAATTTCTGCGTTCTTAGTTATGAGGGGGCGATTACGAAGCAGTTGCCTATCTTTTTATCCGTCCTGTTGATTGTCATCATTTGCCATTACATCTGGTTGACCTTACTGTATGTAGTCGCATCGATTTACTCCCGGAAAAATAGCTGGGGCGTATTGAAATACTACGGACCCGCTTATTTGACAGCCTTAGGCACCATGTCGTCCGCCGCCACCTTGGGCACGGCCTTGACCTGCGCCAAGAAAAGCAAGATTTTGCGAGAGGAAGTAATCGACGTGACTGTCCCCCTGTTCGCGAACATCCATCTATGCGGCTCTATCTTGACGGAAGTGTTTTTCGTATTGACCGTCTCACAAATATTATATGGAAGTATGCCGGACTTCACGACGATGCTCGTATTTATCATCTTGCTTGGTTTCTTCGCAATCGGCGCTCCCGGCGTACCGGGCGGTACGGTGCTCGCCTCATTGGGCTTGATCATCGCTATTCTAGGTTTCGACGAGGCAGGAACGGCATTATTGCTTACGATATTCGCTTTGCAAGACAGCTTCGGTACGGCTTGCAACGTGACGGGAGATGGTGCCCTTACCTTAATCACGGATACGTTCGATCAAGGGCAAACGGAAAAGGCTTCCACGGCTTTATAAGAACAAACTTCCATGGTGTCTTTTTGTAGATATGGTTGATTCTTTAAGAGTCAACCATATCTACAAAAAGACATATCACTTCCTTTTCATTCGATACTCTATGGGTGACTCCCCGGTATGCTTCTTGAAATACCGTCCCAGATAGGATTGGCTGGGAAAGTTCAAGTGGTTCGTTATCTCCTGCACGGTCATTTCCGTGGTACGCAACAACACCTTTGTCTCCAATATGATATGCCGGTCTATAATGGTCTTCGCCGACTCGCCCGCCACTTGCCGGGTGATAGTGGAGAGATAACGGGGAGAGATACAAAGCTCGTTCGCATAGAAAGAGACCTCTTTCTGGTCGAGATAATGGGCATGGATGCAATTGATGAACTTATGGAACAACTCCTCCCCACGGTTGCACCCATTTTGCTGGCGGCTCGAAAAGGAGTACCTTGTCTTATCATACATATTAAGGAAGAAGCATTGCAACTGGTTTTTCACGATCATATCACGGTACACGTTATTCCGATCCATGTAAATCAGCCAAAACAGCCGGATGATCACATTTATGGTCTCCTCCTGATCGGCGGGATGCGTATAGCAAGGGCTATCCTTTATGAAGCGGAAAAAGGGCGGATCCAGCCGGAATACGGCCTCGTCGAACAAGACCTTCGAAAAGGATATATATTGTACCTTGAAATCCTCGCTACTCGCATTCAACGTCAGGATCGTATCCGGTATCAATACGATCACCGTGTTGCGCCGGATATCCCATCGGCTCAAATCGACGGATATATTCGCCGTTCCTTTATAGCAAAATAAGATCATGCCATATCCGCTCTTGTAAGGACGATCCAATAACTCCCTCAAATCGGAATCGCCTATTATGAACGACTCTCCTCTCTCTATCTCAAATGGATTCATATGTCTACTATTTTGCCCGCGAATATAAGAGATCATTAGCATATAACGGATCATTCCATCTCAAAATGAACAATCATCGCCTCATTGTGGAAACAATGGTTCGCCGATAAGCGAGTAGCTTTGCATCCGAAAATATAGGTATTAGTTAAGATGAAAAAGCAAAATCGATTGATGAAGACTGCGATCGCCTTATGGTGTATCGTAGCTGTTGGGTGTAAACAAAGCCCTGTAATCCAACAAAGTTCAGGGTATGCGACAATGACCGTATTCACTTCGGAGAAAACTTTATCCAATAATTACTCGGCGAGTATACGAGGAAAACAGGATATTGATATTTATCCGCAAGTATCCGGTTTTATTACAAAGCTTTGCGTAGCAGAAGGCGAGAGCGTAAAAAAAGGACAAGTCCTATTTATTATTGATCAAGTTCCTTATGAAGCGGCCTTAAACACCGCCATTGCGAACGTAGAGGCCGCTAAGGCATCTGTAGCGACAGCGCAACTGACCTACGAGAGTAAACAAGAATTGTATAAGAACAAAGTAGTTTCCGAGTTCGACCTAAAGACCGCCTACAACACACTACTCTCGGCAAAAGCCCAATTAGCCCAAGCGGAGGCACAAGAGGTGAACGCCCGTAACAACCTTTCTTACACGGAAGTGAAAAGCCCCTCGAACGGCGTCATCGGAACCCTGCCTTATCGTGTAGGCGCATTAGTAAGCGCAAGCCTACCCAAACCGCTCACCACGGTATCGGACAATTCCGAAATGTATGTGTATTTCTCCATGACCGAGAACCAGCTATTGGCCTTGACCCGTCAATACGGCTCGAAAGACAAAGCCTTGGAGAATATGCCCGAGATCGAGCTTCAGTTGAACGATAAATCGCTTTATCCCCAAACGGGGAAGATCGAGACGATCAGCGGCGTTATCGATCAAAACACCGGAACGGTCAGCTTGCGTGCAGCGTTCCCGAACGAGGAGCAATTATTGAATAGCGGAGGCTCCGGGAATGTGATCATTCCGGTTACATACGATAACTGCGTAGTAATTCCCCAAGCCGCCACGTTCGAGATCCAAGACCGGGTATTTGTCTTCAAGGTAGTAGACGGAAAGACGCAATCCGCCCCTGTAGAAGTTACCCGTGTGAACGGAGGACAAGAGTATATCGTAAACGCCGGATTGAATAGCGGTGACGTGATCGTAGCCGAAGGCGTGGGTTTATTACGTGAAGGAACACCGATTGAAGTAAAACAAAATTAAGAACAATGAAAGTTAGCACATTTATAGAACGCCCCGTACTCTCCGCCGTGATTTCCATCACGATTATGGTAGCGGGTATCATCGGGCTTTTCACCTTGCCCGTAGAACAATATCCGGATATCGCCCCTCCTACCGTTATGGTCAGTACGACTTACTTCGGGGCGAATGCCGAGACCATGCAGAAAAGTGTCGTAGCCCCTTTGGAAGAGGCGATCAACGGCGTGGAAGATATGACCTACATGACCTCCACGGCTACCAACTCCGGTACCGCCACGATCACGATCTATTTCCAACAAGGAACCGATCCGGACATGGCCGCCGTAAACGTACAGAACCGTGTATCGAAAGCGACCGGGCAATTGCCGGCCGAGGTTACCCAAGTAGGTGTCACGACTTCCAAGCGCCAGACCAGTATGTTACAGATCTTCTCGCTCTATAGCCCGGACGGTTCTTATGACGAGAACTTCCTCAGTAATTACATCAGCATCAACCTGAAACCAGAGATCCTTCGTATCTCCGGAGTCGGCGAGTTGATGGTTATGGGTGGCGATTACAGTATGCGTATCTGGATGAAGCCCGACGTTATGGCCCAATACAAATTGATCCCCTCGGACGTGACCTCCGTGTTGGCCGAGCAAAATATTGAGTCCGCCACGGGTTCTTTAGGCGAGAACTCGGACGAGACGTATCAGTACACCATGAAATATAGCGGTCGCCTACTTACTCCGGAGGAATTCGGCGAGATCGTGATCCGCTCCACCGAGGATGGAGAGGTATTGAAGCTAAAAGAGATAGCGGACATTGAGTTAGGAAAGGAGAGTTATGCCTATATCGGACAAACAAACGGTAAGCCGGGTATCTCCTGTATGGTTTTCCAGACAGCCGGATCGAACGCCACGGAGGTGAATAATAAGATCGACGCTTTTCTTGAGGAAGCCTCGAAAGACTTCCCGAAAGGTATCGAGGTCGTAAAATTGATGAGTACGAATGATTTCTTGTACGCCTCGATCCATGAGGTTGTAAAAACCTTGATAGAGGCCATTATCCTCGTTATCCTTGTGGTATATGTCTTCTTGCAGGATATCCGTTCTACGCTGATTCCGTTGGTAGCGATCGTAGTTTCCTTGATCGGTACGTTCGCCTTTATGACGGTCGCCGGATTTAGTATTAACTTGATCACTTTATTCGCTTTGGTATTGGTGATCGGTACGGTGGTGGACGATGCGATCGTTGTCGTCGAGGCAGTCCAAGCTCGGTTCGACGTTGGATATAAGTCCTCTTATATGGCTAGTATGGACGCAATGAAAGGATTGACATCCGCCATCGTCTCTACTTCATTGGTATTTATGGGCGTGTTTATTCCGGTATCCTTCATGAGCGGTACATCCGGTACGTTCTATACGCAGTTCGGCTTGACGATGGCAGCGGCCGTAGGTATCTCTACCGTTAATGCGTTAACGTTAAGCCCGGCGCTTTGCGCTATCTTATTGAAGCCTTACATCAACGAGGACGGCACCCAAAAGAATAACTTCGCCGCACGTTTCCGTAAGGCGTTCAACGCCGCATTCGATTCGGTCATCAAGAAATATAAGCACGGGGTGTTGTTCTTTATCAAGCGGAAATGGCTGGCTTGGTCTTTATTGGCATGCTCCATCGTATTACTTATCGTCTTGATGAACACGACAAAATCCAGCTTGGTGCCCGATGAGGATCAAGGTACGGTCTTTGTCAACGTAAGTACGGCCTCCGGAAGCTCCTTGGCTACGACTAACAAGATCATGACGAATATCGAGCAACGGATCAACCAGATTCCACAGCTTCAATCTTATTCCAAGGTTTCCGGTTATGGTTTGCTGGCCGGACAAGGTAGCTCTTTCGGTATGTTCATCTTGAAACTAAAACATTGGGATGAGCGCCCGGACAAGGAAGATAACGTACAAGCCGTGATCGGACAGGTATATGGCCGTACGGCAGATATCAAGGACGCTACGATTTTCGCCATCGCCCCGGCCATGATCCCCGGATATGGTATGGGTAACGCATTGGAAATGCATACGCAAGACAAGGCCGGTGGAGACTTAACGACCTTCTTTAACACGACCCAGCAATATCTCGCCGCCTTGCGTGAACGGCCCGAGATCGCTACGGCTTACTCTACCTTCGATATCAAGTACCCGCAATGGCGCGTGGATGTGGACGCAGCGAAATGCAAACGGGCCGGAATCACTCCGGATGCTGTTCTATCAACCCTTTCCGGTTATTACGGAGGGCAATATGTGTCGAATATCAACCGTTTCTCGAAGGTGTATAAGGTGATGATACAGTCCGATCCTAAATATCGTCTGGATGAGGCCTCCTTGAATAATACGTTCGTACGCATGTCGAACGGCGAGATGGCACCGCTTAGTCAGTTTATCACCTTGACCAAGGTATACGGTGCCGAATCTCTAGCCCGTTTCAACATGTATAATTCGATCGCCGTCAATGCCGTACCGGCCAATGGATATAGCTCCGGGGATGCTATCAAGGCGGTAAAAGAGACAGCGGCCACTTCGCTCCCGAAAGGGTATGGCTACGACTTCGGTAGTATCACCCGTGAGGAGAACCAGCAGAGTAATACGACCATTATCATCTTCGGTATCTGTATCTTGATGATTTATTTGATCCTAAGTGCCTTGTACGAGAGTTTCCTTGTTCCTTTCGCCGTGATTCTTTCCGTACCGATGGGTTTGATGGGTAGTTTCTTGTTCGCTAAGTTCATGGGATTGGAGAATAACATTTATCTGCAAACCGGTTTGATCATGTTGATCGGATTGTTGGCGAAGACCGCCATCTTATTGACAGAGTACGCTACCCAACGCCGCCTGTCCGGTATGAGCCTGACTTCAGCCGCTCTTAGCGCGGCAAAGGTTCGTCTGCGCCCGATCTTGATGACCGCTCTTACGATGATATTCGGTTTGCTGCCATTGATCGTTTCCAACGGCGTAGGCGCTAATGGAAACCGCTCGTTGGGAACCGGTGCCGTTGGCGGTATGTTGATCGGTACATTGGCTTTGTTATTTATCGTGCCTTGCTTATTCATCACGTTCCAATACCTGCAAGAGAAACTACGCCCGATCCAATTCGAGCGTTCCCTTGATTGGCAGGTGCAAGAAGAGGTAAAAGAGGCCGCCGAAGAAAGAAAAGAATATTTAGATAGCAAGAAATAATCTATCCAGTTGTATATATATATAATGTATATGAAGAATAACATCATACTCTTTGCCGTAGCGACGCTAGCGTTGAACAGCTGCGGCATTTACAAGAAATACGAGCCTGTCACCACCCTCCCGGAGAATCTATACCGGGAGGAGATAGCCCCGGCAGACACCTTCTCCATCGGGAATATCAGTTGGCGAGACCTGTTCACCGATCCGGCCTTGCAATCCTTGATCGAACGGGGATTAGCCAATAATACAGATCTGCGGATTGCCCATCTAAAGGTGCAAGAAGCCGAGGCGGCGTTAATGACCTCCCGCCTCTCCTACCTCCCGTCGCTCTCCCTAGATCCGCAGGGCACGACAAGTAGTTTCAATAAGGCAAAAGCGTCGTGGACATACAACGTCCCGGTATCGGCCAGTTGGGAGATCGATATCTTCGGCCGGCTGACAAACGCCAAACGACAAGCAAAAGCCGCCTTGTCGCAAAGCCAAGCGTATAGCCAAGCCGTACAAACACAACTGATCGCCAATATCGCCAACCTGTATTACACCTTATTGATGCTGGATCGGCAATACGAGATCACGACAGAAACCGCCGTGAAATGGCAAGAAAGCCTTCGTGCCACCCAAGCATTAATGGCAGCCGGCATGACTACCGAGGCGGCCGTATCGCAAACCGAGGCTACTTGCTACTCCATCGAGACCTCTGTTAAAGATCTGGAACAGACCATCCGGGAGACCGAGAATACGCTTGCCGTCTTATTGGGAGAGACACCTCAGGATATTGAGCGAGGAAGGTTGGAAGACCAATCCTTAACCCCGGATCTGGCTATCGGTATCCCGGTACAGATGCTCTCGAACCGTCCGGATGTACGTAGCGCCGAGTACGCATTAGCGCAAGCGTTCTACGGGACAGCCTCCGCACGCTCCAATTTTTATCCCTCGCTACGTCTTAGCGGCAGTGCGGGATGGACAAACAGCGCAGGTAGTTACATCGTAAATCCGGGTAAACTATTACTATCGGCGGTCGGCTCCCTCACGCAACCGCTATTTAACAAAGGAGCGAATATCGCCCAATTGAAAATAGCGAAAGCGCAGCAAGAAGAGGCCAAGCTCACTTTCCAACAAACCGTGCTCAACGCCGGAAAAGAGGTGAACGACGCACTTACCCAAGCCCAGACCGCAAAGGGAAAGATCGACTTGCGTACACACCAAATCGAATCGCTTGAAGATGCCGTCCGTAGCACCCAATTGCTGATGACGCATGGAAACACCACTTATCTGGAAGTGCTCACGGCACAGCAAACCCTGCTCAGCGCCCAGCTCTCCCAAGTAACGGATCGTTTTGACGAGCTTCAAGCCACCGTAAACCTCTACCAAGCCTTAGGAGGAGGCAGACATTAAAGATAGTCCTTTCAGACTTGTATATAATTATGATTGTAACCTCCTTTTGTGCGTGACGCATAGAAGGAGGTAAAAAAATACCCGGTTTATGGTATATGCCGTAAACAATCCATCCACTATCTTTGTCATATAAATAAAAGAATCCAGAAACAACAAAATTCATTTGTATATGGCAAGAATAGCAAGACAACTGACCGACCTTGTCGGCAACACTCCCCTGTTGGAGTTCTCTAAATTCAACGCAAGCAAGGGCCTTAAAGCCCAAGTAATCGGCAAGCTGGAATATTTCAACCCGGCTGGTAGCGTAAAAGACCGCATCGCCTTGGCGATGATCGAGGACGCCGAGGCTAAAGGCTTGTTGAAACCCGGCGCTACCATTATCGAACCGACCAGCGGTAATACCGGAGTCGGACTCGCTTTTGTCTCCGCCTCGAAAGGCTACAAATTAATCCTGACCATGCCGGATACCATGAGTGCCGAGCGTCGTAATTTATTGAAAGCGTTAGGTGCCCGGCTCGTCCTCACCCCCGGGGTGGAAGGCATGAAAGGAGCCATCGCCAAAGCGGAGGAACTGCGTGACGCGACTCCCGGTTCCATCATCCTACAACAATTCGAGAATCCCGCTAACCCGGCCGTACATATCCGTACGACCGCCGAAGAGATCTGGCGTGATACGGATGGTAAAGTCGATCTGTTTGTAGCCGGCGTAGGAACCGGAGGCACGGTCAGCGGTGTCGGTGCCGGATTGAAAGCTCACAACCCGAACGTACAAATCGTAGCGGTAGAGCCTAGCGATTCACCGGTACTTTCCGGAGGCAAGCCCGGCCCGCACAAGATACAGGGCATCGGAGCCGGCTTTATCCCCAAGACCTACAACGGGGAGGTAGTTGACAATATCCTGCAAGTAACGAACGATGACGCTATCCGTACCAGCCGCGAACTGGCCGGGAAGGAAGGGTTGCTGGTAGGAATATCTTCCGGCGCCGCTGTATACGCCGCCGTGGAACTAGCTAAACTTCCGGAGAATGAGGGAAAAACGATCGTGGCGTTGCTTCCGGACACAGGAGAAAGGTATCTCTCCACGGTTCTATATGCTTTCGAGGAATATCCTCTATAGGCTTTTATCGGTTTATCTGATGTCATAGAATCTGAGTCGAAAACACTATAGTGTTTGTGGATAAACACAATAGTATTCAGACTAAAACACTACTGTATTCGTGCACAAATACAGTAGTGTTTTTTACAGATTACAAGAGCCCTTTCGTACTCGGTAGCTCAAACCGATAAATATCTCGTCGGATCGCCATCTTGATCGAGCGGGCCAAAGCCTTGAAGATACCTTCTATCTTATGATGCTCGTTCGTACCCTCGGCACGGATATTCAAATTCATGCGGGCAGCGTCGCTCAAGCTCTTGAAGAAATGGAGGAACATCTCCGTAGGCATATCCCCTACTTTCTCACGGTGGAACTCAGCGTCCCAAACCAACCAAGGACGGCCACCGAAATCCAGCGCCACGCTACACAAGCAGTCGTCCATCGGAAGGCAATACCCATAACGCTCGATCCCTCGCTTATCACCCAGCGCTTTCAGCATGGCCTCGCCAAGGGCGATCGCCGTGTCCTCTATCGTATGATGCTCATCGACTTCCAAGTCGCCTTTTACCCGTACCGTCAGGTCCGTACCGGAATGCTTACCGATCTGGTCCAACATATGATCGAAGAAACCAAGCCCGGTAGAGATCGATGTCTTTCCGGTTCCATCCAGATTCCAGTCCACATAAATATCCGTCTCCTTCGTGGCACGCCGTACGACAGCACGACGCTCGCCAGCAAACAGATACTCGGTGATTTTATCCCAATCATCCGTGATATAGGCGGGAGACAATGAGGTAGCGTAAGCCGCCAACTCACTCTCCGCTCCCTCCTCCGGGCGCAACCAGATACCTTTAGCGCCCAGATTATGGGCCAACTCCATATCCGTAAGGCGATCCCCGATCACGAAACTATTCTCCAGATCGTATTCACCTGTCATATATTTCGTAAGCATTCCTGTACGAGGCTTACGATTCGGAGAATTATCCTCGGGAAAGGAAGGATCGATCAATATATCATCAAACACGATCCCCTCGCCTTCCAGTGTTTTTAGGATCAAGTTATGGGCAGGCCAGAAAGTCTCCTCCGGGAAAGAGGGCGTACCCAGCCCGTCTTGGTTGGAGACCATCACGAACTCGAAATCCAACCGCTCACGAATGAAATAGAGGTTACGCATCACCTTCGGGACAAACTCTAGTTTCTCCAAGCTATCCAATTGATAATCTACGGGCGGCTCTTTTACAAGCGTGCCGTCCCGATCGATAAACAACGCTCTTTTCCTCGTGCTCATAATTTCATGTTTTTCATCGCGTTCAATAAGCTATCATTCTCTTTCGGCGTACCGATCGTAATACGAAGGCAACCCCGGCATTTCTGCACGTTGCTACGGTTACGCACTACGATCCCTTTCTTCACGAGCCCATTATACATGGCATCCGCCTTGGCGACATTCACCAACAAGAAATTAGCGTCCGAAGGATATACTTGATAGGAGAAAGGAGGCTCGGACAGGATCTTCTCCAGCCGGTTACGCTCCGTGAGAATCTCGTTCATTTGGTGTTTCATGGTCGCCTCGTCGTTCAAAAGCTCCAAAGCTTTCTCCTGCGTAAGTTGGTTGACGTTATACGGATATTTGATCTTATTCAAGACTCCGATAATCTCCGGAGAGGCAAATGCCATACCCAAACGAATACCCGCCGCTCCCCACGCTTTCGACAAGGTTTGAAGAACGATCAGGTTTGGGAATCCCGATAATTCCTTTAAGAAAGAGGGATAAGCGGAGAAGTCGATATAAGCCTCATCGATCACCACGATTCCTTCATAATTCTTCAAGATCTTATAGATCGAGCCACGATCCAGACTGTTGCCACTGGGGTTATTCGGGGAACATAGGAAGATCACTTTAGTCCACTCGTCCGCCGATTCCAACACTCGGTCAGCGTCCAAGTCGAAATTCTCATCCAAAGAGACCTTGCGGCATTCCACGTTATTTACATCCGCAGCCACCTCATACATACCATACGACGGCGAGATCGTCACCACACTATCCAACCCCGGCTCGCAAAAGGCACGGATCACCAGATCGATGGCCTCGTCGCTGCCATTGCCCAAGAAGATCGAGTTACGATCCACGCCTTTCAGTACGGCCAGACGATCCTTCAATTTCCACTGCAAGGGATCGGGATAACGGTTATACGGCACATTCCACGGATTCTCATTCGCGTCCAGAAAAACGGAGGCATCCCCATGAAACTCATCACGTGCGGATGAATACGGTTTCAAATTCCAGACATTCGGTCTTACTAAATCTTTCAGGTCTTTCATATCGTGTTCAATCTAATTGTTACTGCGTTGCGGTGAGCATCCAGATGCTCGTTGGCCGCCATGGTTTGGATCGTGCTACCCAAGGCACGGATACCATCGGAAGAGATCTCTTGGAAAGTGATCTTCTTGATGAAGCTATCCAAGTTTACGCCGCTATATGCCTTGGCATAACCGTTGGTCGGCAAGGTATGATTCGTGCCGGAAGCATAATCGCCTGCGCTTTCCGGAGTATATGGACCCATAAAGACACTGCCAGCGTTCTCGATTCGCTCCGCGATAGCGGTGTAATCCGCCGTCTGGATAATCAAGTGTTCGGGAGCGTATTGGTTCGTGAAGTCTACGACTTCCTGCGAATCTTTCAATACGATGATACGGCTGTGCGCTAATGATTTCTCGGTAATTTCCTTTCGAGGCAAACGATCGAGTTGCTCTTGGATGGCACGGGCCACGGGTTCCACGATCGTTTCCGAAGCGGTTACGAGGATCGCTTGGCTATCCACCCCATGCTCGGCCTGCGAGAGGAAATCGGCGGCGATAAAATCGGGATTTGCTGTCTCGTCTGCGATCACCTCTACCTCGGATGGTCCGGCGGGCATATCGATGGCGACTTCTTTTAGGCTTACTAATTGCTTCGCCGCCGTCACGTATTGATTACCGGGGCCAAAGATCTTATACACCTTGGGGACCGATTCCGTCCCATAGGCCATCGCCGCTATCGCTTGGATTCCTCCAGCCTTGAATATCTTACTTACACCTGCGACCTCTGCGGCGAACAGGATAGCGGGATGTACTTTCCCTTCCCGGTTCGGTGGCGTACATAATACGATCTCCTTGCAGCCGGCGATACGTGCGGGCACTGCCAACATCAATACCGTGGAAAACAAAGGCGCCGTTCCGCCCGGAATATATAAACCGACTTTCTCGATCGCTACCGCTTTCTGCCAACAAGTGACTCCCGGGGTAGTCTCCACTTTCTTTCCCTCGAAACGCTGTGAGGCATGGAACTTCTCGATATTCGCCTTTGCCGTACGGATCGCCTGTTTCAAGTCCTCAGCGACCAAGGCATCCGCTTCCCGCATCTCCTCTTCCGAGACTTGAAGGGAAGAAAGGAGCACTTTATCAAACTTTTCCTCATACGCTTTTACGGCAGTGTCACCCTGCTCGCGTACCTCGTCCAATACCGTACGGACCGTATCGAACAAGGTGGTTACATCTAATGCGGGACGTTTGATTAGTGAGCTCCATTCCTCACGTCCGGGATATTTTATAATCTCCATATTATACAATCATTTTCTCGATCGGAAGCACTAAGATACCTTCAGCCCCCAATGATTTTAGTTTACCAATAATTTCCCAGAAATGCTTCTCGGCGATCACGGATTGAACAGAGACCCATTCATCGTTTGCCAAAGGCGTTATGGTCGGGCTCTTCATACCGGGAAGCACCTCGATAATCTCATCCAGCTTTTCTTTCGGAGCGTTCAGCAACACGTACTTCTTGCCCTCGGCGACTTGAATCGCCTCGAAGCGGAATAGAAGCTCATCCAATATCTCCAGTTTCTCTTTGGATAGATTATTGTTAGCGATCAATAAAGCCTCACAAGGAAGGACTACCTCCACTTCTCTCAATTGATTGCTTACCAAAGTGCTACCGGAGCTTACGATATCAAAGATAGCGTCCGCCAAACCAATGCCCGGGGCGATTTCCACAGAGCCGCTGATTACATGAATATCCGCCTTCACGCCTCTCTCCTCTAAGAAAGACCGTAGGATCACGGGATAGGAAGTAGCGATCGTTTTTCCCTCAAACCATTCAGCTCCCTTATATTCCTCATCTTTGGGGATAGCTAAGGATAGACGGCACTTACTAAAGCCCAGACGCTTGATCAATTTCGCCTCTTGCCCTTTCTCCACGTACTCGTTCTCTCCGACAATACCAATATCCGCCACACCGTTAGCCACAGACTGAGGAATATCATCATCACGAAGGAATAATACCTCTACCGGAAAACCTTTTGCCGATAATAACAGAATGCGTTTGCCCCTGTTTAGTTTAATACCCGCTTCTTCAAGCAACATCATGGTCTCGTCGTACAGACGGCCCTTCGATTGTACCGCAATTCTCAACATAACTATATCTTATTTTTATATTATAAATATCAACAAAAAAGGCTTACCGCAAAACGGCAAGCCTTTATCTTTTTATCATGAGTACATACATACCATTCAGCCCACCGAACTATCGCCCGCTGTAATGATGATGGTGATGTAATGTAGTCGTTATTTTCATTTCTTTTGTTATTTACGTCGCAAAGTTACAATAATAATTGAAAGAACAAATATTTCTGACAAAATATTATCACAATATCGATATTACTTCAATCCGTTCTTACGAAGCAACTCTTCTATCTCTTTCAAGCTTATAGATTCACGTTCTGCTTTGTCGTAGATGTAGAGCAAGTTGATCTCTGTCTCATCGATGGCTACCACTACCGTAAAAGAGATAACCCTTGCCCCACCGCTTTTGCCTCGTCCTTTGGAAGAGATACGCATACGGATTTTACGGCCGAGATCGGTCCCGATCTGGGGATTCGCATAGATCTCTTCCTGAAACTCTATCAAATCCGATTTCAATGAAGGATAACGTTTGCTCAAGCGTTTTACCTCTTTTTCAAACGACTTGTCAAATACTATGCTATAATTCATTGATAAGTTCTTCTAAGTGTTTCGCTCTCTTTCCACTACGCTTACGCTCTTGCATCTCTTTCAGCCCGGCATCAATCCCTGCCAAGATTTCTTCCTTGCTAATATATTCCGTTTCTTCCTCTTCGGCTTTTGTCCTAATTTTATTGTTCAGCTTTTTCAGATAGTTCTTCACACGGTTGAGCGTGTCTTTATCATCGATGCTTAACAATTCTTCGACCAAATCCATCTTTAGGCATTTTAGTTCCATTGCCGTCATACAAATACTCCTTTCTTATTAATTCGTTCTCAAGGACAAAGATAATGATTTACTTTAATACAAATGACTCGCTTGCTGCTTAATCTTATTGGAAAGCATCAAGGGGAAGTCCGGATGCGCGGTAAAAAACGCATCAACTTCTTCCCGAGCTTCCTTCGATGTATGGGCGGAAAGCAAGGAGCGAACCCAAGCGGTGGGGAAAAAGATATCGCCAGTCCGCTGTACTTCCGGCATCGCTTCCAAGGCCGGACGGATATAAGCGACCGACTCTTGTTCTCGTAGGCGATGGTTCAAATTAGCGAGAGCGGAAGAGGCCCATGGCTCCACCCTACGATTCCCGGCGATCAACAAGGAAGCGAAGACACTGTCACGTTCCGCCTTGCGGGGCGATACAGATGGGGAGATAAATTGATACTCCTTCTTCCGGTCCGGATTCTGTATGCGGGATAATTGCGTAGCGATAATCTTATCCGCTTTTTCCGGCAAATGCATCGCCAGCATATAGGATAAGCCAATATAATCACTCTCGCTCAACGCGCAATCTTTCGGAGCTTTCCGTTCCTGCCATAACGTATACAGACGTTGTACCGCCTCCTCTGAATCCGCTATCGAACGATACAAACGAAACGCCTGCAAACGATGTTGGGATACGGGATTCGTTGTCATGATCTTCCACAAGACCTGTTCCAACGGACGAGAATCCGACGGGAATATCCGCTGGCAATCTCCTAAATAGCTTAAAGCCATCGAGAACAATAAAGAATTAGACTCATTCGGTAAATACGCTAACATCTCTTCACGGAACCCTTGCGGAGAAATCGTTTTCCAACGAAGATTCTCATAAAGGGTAAT
Organism: Parabacteroides sp. 20_3; assembly: GCF_964238835.1. Classification (NCBI taxonomy): domain Bacteria; kingdom Pseudomonadati; phylum Bacteroidota; class Bacteroidia; order Bacteroidales; family Tannerellaceae; genus Parabacteroides; species Parabacteroides sp. 20_3. The sequence goes on from NZ_CAXSNO010000002.1 coordinate 85,429, forward strand.
CAGCAAAGATCCCTTCAACACCTCATCTTCCGATGAGCGAAGCACAGACCATAGACCGGAAGACTCCCCCTCTGTTATTTTAAAGAAGCCATAACCACGCCCATTTATATTCGGAAGAATGACACAATTTCCATTCGGAAGAAAACTTAATTTCATTCGGAAGGAATCAGAGTTTCCTTCGAGAGAAACCGGGATTTCTTCCGAATCCGTTCCACAGATCACCCGATAGGTTAATTCTTGCGGCCATTTTAAACCCCGGCCCAACGGATCACGCTGCTCTACGACCAACTCGCCGTCCTTAACCGAAGCCGTAATCTCCGGCATACCCTTCTGATTCACCCACACCTCACTCCAAGCGGCCAGATCCTCTTCCGTATATTTATTCAAGATACGGATCAAGCCCTCCCACGTAGCGTTCCCATACGCATAAGTAGTCAAGTACTCACGGATTCCCTGCTGGAAAGCGTCTTCTCCCAGAACACGTACCAACATCTCCATAATCACGGGAGATTTATCATAGATGATATTTCCATATACCAAACCGGCGTTCCGCAAATTATCCAAATCTTGCTTGATCGGATTCGCACCTGACGTACGGTCTTCCGAATAAGACGCAGGAATATAATCCCGAATAAAATTCAACCGGTGATTCACGTCCGGATATAAAGGTTCTACGATACGGGAAGCGAAATAATTAGCGAAAACCTCTTTAGTCCATACATCATCAAACCATTTCATCGTTACATAATCGCCAAACCACATATGAGAGGTTTCATGCGCGATCAAGGCACTCCGGCTCAATCGCTCATTTAAGGTAGGATGCTCATCCAGAAACATCCGGCGATCCGTATATAAAGTAGCACCCGTATGTTCCATACCCCCATATTGGAAACCGGGTAAGATAATCACGTCATATTTAGCAAAAGGATAAGGAATACCAGTAAAGTCTTCCTGCCATTCCAACGCGTCGAACACCTCATCGGCAATGGCTGGGCATTGAGCGATTTTCTTCGGATCTGTCTCCCGATGATAAATAGAGATATCCCGTCCGTTCCGGGAATAAACCTCCCGAGTCAGTTCACCGGCCACGAATGAGAACAGGTAGGTACTAAGCGGTTCCGTCTCCTTGAAAGAAATACGATTCCGACCGGAGACGCCCGTACTATCCGTTTGCGTGATAGCGCTATTCGCCACGGCCTGCCAAGTGGAAGGAACTTCCAAGGTCAAGGTAAAAAGCGACTTCATATCCGGCTGGTCAAAACAAGGGAATACCGTACGTGCCCGGTCCGGAACCAATAACGTGTACAGGAACTCATCCCGTCGGTTCAAGGATTGATCCGCCGGAGTAAAAGCGATCGCTACCCGGTTCTCTCCCACCGCTACCCAATCTGAGGCTATCACGATATGCTCATCTTTCACCTCGTAGGGAATATCGCCTCCGTTCAAGGTTACGGATGTCACTTGCTCCTGTTCTCCGCGGAAATCAATAATAAGCGGCTGCTTCTCGTCTAATCGTAACGATAGCTCCACCTTTCCCCGGATCGCCTCGTCACGAGATTCCGGGATCGAGAAGAAAAGATTATAACGGACATCGGAGAAATGCTCCTTCCGGAATCGTGCCAGCTCAAGGCCCACACCGGGCCGGGACAAACCGGCCTCATCTTGTTTAACAGAGCTACAAGCAACCAGACCGGACAGTACGCAAGCTCCGATAAATACCTTTAGGTTCATATCTCGTAATTATTCTCTTAAGTATTCTGCTATACCCATAAAATTTCGTTCCAACAAATACATCTGGCTAGCCATAAACGTGAAAAAATCTCCCCAATGCGCTCGCCGATGCAAATCCAATCCTTCCTTTGCCACATAGATACGGGCCACTTGTCGGCCATTCTCACGGACAAAGCAAATATCCCAGATCAAGCCTTCGGGAAAATCCTGTTCCAAGGTCTCTTTATACCAAGTCAGGCGCTCAAACATTTCCAGACGTAAATCCTCGCTACGGTGGTTTACCTCAAGAATAACGTAAGCCCCTTGGCGGTTCGCGTCGAATTTCAACTCAACGCCCTTTACCTTCGTATCATATAATGTCCAAATTTTCTTACGCCCCCGCAAATAGGGTTGCACCTCACAAAAAGCGGCGAAGCTTTCCCAAAACTCCAATTTGAGATTCTTCAGTTCCTCCTTACTATACATTATTTATAAATGTCTTTCCTTGTTACCTTAACGATCTGTCCGAATTTGGAGAGTTTCTCCATATCCATACTCTTTGAATTACCGACTATCGCATATATCATTAAATGATCTTGTATATTCTCCTTATAAAAACGAAGGATATCCTCCATAGTCATCCGATCGATGACCTCCAGATAATCCTTGTTCGGATCGCTCTCGTACCCTTCACGCCGGAAACCGGCGATCTTCAAGGAAAGAGAGCGACTAGTAGGATATTCATTATTCACCCAATTACGAATCGTCTGCTTCACCGACTCCACCCGTTCCGGACGTTCCGGCATATCATGCACCAGATTTTCCAGCACTTCCATCGCATCGATCATCTTATCCGTCTGTGTAGCCAGTTTCATCACGAAACTAGCGGGCTTCTCCGATCGATTCAAAGGAGGATGTTTCAAACGGGCATTTACTTGATAAGCGAACGAACGAAACTCACGGATCTCCTGAAACATCAAGGATGACATATCCCCTCCGAAATAAGCGCTAAACAACCGGGAAACAGGACGATCTTCCTTAGCCTTCAACGGATCGATATACATATAGGCATAGATTATGCTTTGCGCGACATCCTCCATGTCCATGAAAAAGACAGTCGGCTTATCATACGTCATAAGATCACGAATATAGGGAGAGTTCGATGGAATACTTACCTCCTCCAAGGGTAAATGCAGCTTGATCTGCCGAGCGGCCTCCTCCGTAGACAATGTACCACAATAATGCAGGTTACAAGCGACCGAACGTACCTTACTGAAGGTGTCCAGCAACATCTTTCCTTTTAGTTTTTTGATTTCAGCGAACGATAATTTGGTCAAATAACGGGATTGCTCCCCAAATTTGACTTTCTCTAACAGCATATCGGCTACGTTCTCGCTGGAATTGAACAACGATTTCTCCGTTACCTTCGCCTCGTCCACAATCTGCCGTAACTTCTTGTCATCTGGCTTGGCGTGCCGCAAGAAATCGCCGACCAAAGCCATTGTTTGGGTAAAATGCCCATCGAAACCATTCACCACCACCAGAAACTCAGAATCCGTGGAATCAAAAGTCAATGTACTACCAAGTTCCTGCAATTTACCCCGAAAGACCTCAAAAGACATCGATTCCGTCGCTACGAAAGGTAGATAAGCGGACAATTTATCAAGATCACGAAGCTCCAACTGCCCCACTCCATAAGATAGTGTCAGCGAGAATATATCATTTACGGAATTATGAGTCTTATACAACGTGACAAGCGGACGCAAGGATACGACCTCGGCGTCTTTCTCAAAATCGAGAAAATGCGGTTTCAATTCTTGTACGGGTATCTTTTCCAGACGTTCCACATAAGCGGAGGAAGCATCGGAGTTCTTCGGTATAATCGGTGAATAATCCGGCTTGGGTAAGATCGTTTTTGGATAGCGTCCGGTCTTCTTCGTGACGTACATATAATTCTCCGTAAAATATTTCTTGGCGACCTCAATCACGTCTTCTCTCGACAAGGCATCGATACGAGTGACCTCATCCAAATAATCCTGCCAGCTTTTCCCTTGAGAGAAAATACGCATCATCACCTCGGCCCTTGAGTTTATGTCTTCCAATTTGGAGGCATATTCACGTTTCTGTTCCAATTTCAAGCTTTGGAACATCTCATCGCTAAAATCCCCCTCCTTAATACGGTTGATTTGTTTCCATACTAATTTCTCGGCTGCCGCATAGGTCTGGAAAAAGAACTTCGGAAATACCAACAAGCCTAATATTCCAGCCTCATTCATACTTTGGTTAACCGCCATCGCACCCATCACCTTATGATCTACCGTCAGCTTATCCAAAAATCCCGTACCATTGGAGTTATTCAATAAAGATACGGCGATATTGAGCGCAACTTGATCCGGATGATTCGCAGGAACTCCCCGGAATCCCAATGCCATAATTTTCACGAAAGGCATAGGAATACGTACGCTCACTTTTTCCCGCCCCTCGAATGGTGGAAGCGCAACGATATCCCGGTGGGGCGGCTTCCCTTTTCGTATCCGTGAAAAAGTAGATTCCAAGATTGGCAAGACCTCCTCCGTATCGAAATCCCCGCTTAAGATCAATCCCATATTGGAAGCGACATAGTATTTCTCGAAGAACCGGCGCATCTCCGAAAGACGGGGATTCTTCAAGTTCTCCGCACTTCCGATAATCGGATACGCATACGGATGCGGATAGAAATAACGCTCTGTCAATTTCTCGATGGCGACGCTAGCCATCGTGTCCCCATACATGTTCTTTTCCTCATAGACCGTCTCCAGCTCACTCTGGAAAAGACGAAATACGGGATTTACCAAACGCTCACTATTGATCTCGGCCCATTGGGAGATATATTGCGGAGAGAATGTATTGAAATATAATGTATAGTCGTAAGAAGTCCCGGCATTCAACTTCGTACCACCGAAACGAGAGATCAACCGGTCGAACTCGTTCGGTATTACATACTCAGCGGCACGTACGCTCAGGTCGTTAATGATTTGCTGCAAATGGGCACGCATCTTGGGATCCCCGGTATCCGCCAAAGCGTCATATTTCTCGGCGATAATGTCCAGCAAGACTTTCTCGGACTCATAATCGATTGTCCCGATCTTATCCGTTCCTTTAAACATCATATGCTCGAAATAATGCGCGATACCTGTGTTAGGGGAATCTTTAGCTCCGGCTTTTACAACTACGGCTCCGAATATCTTAGGTTGGCTATGGTCCTCATTCAACCATACCGTCAAATCATTACTTAATTTATGCTCTCGTACCTGTAGAAAATCTGAGGTTGACAACAGAGATCTCATGGAATCCATTTAAGTTTATATTATTTCACAAAGATACATTTTTCAATTGGATTAATACGCTTACATTTACAAGCAATCTTAACAAAAGGGCAAATTTAACGTAGGATTGAACCTATTTTTAAGAGTAGTGTTATATCAAAAAACGATTATTATGATAAATTTAGGTAGTTGGATGAACAAAGTCCTCACCGGATGGGGTGTAGACGAGAAAATAGCGAACACATTTGACGAGGCGATCATCGCCATCTTACTAGTGGCGGTCGCTATCGGATTAGATTATTTATGCCAAGCTATTTTTGTCGGAGGGGTACGTAGTATCGTTAAGCATACGCATTATAAATGGGATACGTTATTAATTAAACGTAAGGTCGTACATTATCTCGTACATACGATTCCCGGCATTTTAGTATATGCTTTGCTCCCGATGGCTTTTATCCGAGGAAAGGAATTATTATTCATTTCCCAGAAGATTTGTGCGGTCTATATCATATTTTCCCTGCTGTTAGCGCTCAACGGTCTTCTCTTAATGATGTTGGATTTGTTTAACCAACAGGAGAAAATGAGAAACAGGCCGATGAAAGGTTTTATACAAGTATTACAAGTGCTTGTTTTCTTCGTTGGCGGCATTGTCATTATAGCGATTCTCGTCAATAAATCCCCGGCTACCCTTTTCGCCGGATTAGGTGCGTCGGCAGCTATTCTTATGTTGGTATTTAAAGATAGCATATTAGGTTTCGTGGCGGGTATACAGCTTTCGGCGAATGATATGTTGCGCCCCGGCGACTGGATCACGATGCCTTCTGCCAACGCGAACGGTATTGTTCAAGAAATAACCCTAAACACCGTGAAAGTTCAGAACTTCGATAATACGATCTCAACAATCCCGCCTTATAATCTAGTGAATAGTTCTTTCCAAAACTGGCGCGGGATGGTTGAGTCTGGAGGACGTAGGGTCATGAAGTCCATTTATCTCGATTTGAATACGATCAAGTTCTGTACACCGGAAATGCTAGATACATTCCGCAAGGAAATTCCTTTATTAGCGGATTACCAACCGGATAAGGATGTAGTACCTACAAACTCCCAAGTATTCCGTGTATATGTAGAGCGTTATCTGACAAGTCTTCCTGTCGTAAATCAAGATTTGGATTTAATTATCAGCCAACTTCAATCCACGGAATATGGTGTTCCCGTCCAGATTTATTTCTTCTCCCGGAATAAAATATGGAAAGAATATGAACGGATCCAGTCGGATATATTCGACCATTTCTTCGCTATGATTCCTAAATTTGAATTGAAAGTATATCAATATTCAGACTAAAGTACGTGTTCGGATTATTTTTCCTATCTTCGTCTCCGGATTGTCTACTTAAAGTTTAAAATCGTATTTATGAGCAAGATACAAGAATGGGTATATAATTTATTAGTTCAAATGGGGTTGATAAGCGAAAATTCCAGTTACCTAGACAATATAGTGATCTTATTACTTATTATAGCCGTCACCGTTGGGATCGATTATAGTTGCCGGTATATTTTCCTTGGTATGTTCAAACGATTAGCGAGGAAGACGAAAAATCAACTGGACGATTTAATCGTGGATCGTAAGATCATCAATAAGATGATGCATATGATCCCGGCCATATTGATTTATATATTGTTACCATTCGCCTTCTCAGCCGAAGAGACACCGAAGATTTTAATATTGCTCCAAAAACTTTGTCAGATTTATATCATAGCGGTTTCTTTAAGGTTTATAAACGCTTCCTTAAATCTGATCCACGAGATCTATAATAAAAAAGATTCCTTTAAGAACAAGCCGTTAAAAGGCTTCATACAGATCTTGCAGGTTACGGTTTTCTTTATTGGAGTGATATTGATTATCAGTATTCTTATCAATAAATCCCCGGTTTCTTTACTGGCCGGATTGGGTGCGTCTGCCGCTATCTTGATGTTGGTCTTTAAGGATACGATCTTAGGTTTCGTTGCCGGCATCCAATTATCCGCCAATGATATGCTCCGGGCCGGGGACTGGATCACGATGAGTAAATATGGTGCGGACGGCACGGTTATCGAGGTGACATTGAACGCCGTGAAAGTAAGAAACTTTGACAATACTATTACGACCATCCCTCCTTACGCCTTAGTAAGCGACGCTTTCCAAAACTGGAGAGGTATGAGCGAATCCCCGGGCCGCCGTATCAAGCGCTCTATCAATATCGATATGAACAGCGTACATTTTTGTACCCCGGAAATGCTAGAGAAATTTCGTAAGATCTCTCTTATCACGGATTACATCGACGGAAAAGAACAGGAATTATATGAATACAATGAAGAACATCATATCGATAGCTCCATTTGGGTGAACGGACGTAGACAAACAAATCTGGGTGTCTTCCGTGCTTATCTCGTACGTTACCTAAGAAGCCTCCCGGAAGTAAGTAAGGAATTAGTCTGCATGGTAAGGCATCTACAACCGACTGATACAGGTATTCCCATCGAACTTTATTGCTTCTCATCTAATAAGGTATGGGTCGAATATGAAGGAATCCAAGCGGATATATTCGACCATGTACTTGCGGTAATACCGGAGTTCGGACTAAGCGTATTCCAAAATGTATCCGGGGCGGATTTGAAGAATATCATCATCAAACTTCCCGCCGGCTCACAACCCTCAGAGTGTTTCTAGAAACTCATGTACATGTTTTTCCGGAAATGATAGGAACACACTAAGATGTCAAAAAAATATCTTAGGTGCATCGGCCGACGATCCTAAGATACTTCGCCAGTGAACCTAAGATACTTCAGTAATGAACCTAAGATACTTTGCCTATGAAATCAGTATCGGCGTAGCCTTACGGCACTAGTGGTGTAGGGTTGTGCCTATACTGGCATGAGGCTATGCCGATATATGTATTTGTCCCCTTAGAATTGGAAATAAATAAACGGCTGCACTCCCGCACTCTTAAACTGAACAACAATGAAAATCGCTATCGCCAATATAGCGGCCTGTATCAATAAAGGGGAACGAGTCACGATTTCCCTCAAGACATCCTCAGAGCGTTTAGGCATAAAATGCAGTACATAACCGATTACCATCAACGCAAACACCCCTTTATATCCTGAGACGAATTGCATGAACACCTCCGGATGAAAATTCGTGAAGATCTGGCGAAGCATCTCTCCCACGGCCTTCATCGAGGTAGCCCGGAACAAGATCCATCCGAAACAAACCACATGGAAAGTAATCAGGACACCTAATACCCGTCGCCAAGGCTTCATCTCGCATCCTAAGGCCTTAAAGCTACTGAAATGCCCCATGATGAACTTATGCGCAGCCAAAGCTATACCATGTAAGGCTCCCCATAAGATGAAACTAATGGAAGCCCCATGCCATAACCCGCCTAGCAGCATCGTTATCATCAGATTCATATAGGTACGAATCTTCCCCTTCCGGTTCCCCCCTAAGGATATATACAGATAATCTTTTAACCAAGAGGAAAGGGAAATATGCCAACGACGCCAAAACTCGGTAATCGTAGCCGATTGGTAGGGAGAGTCGAAGTTTATATTAAAGCGGAATCCCAACAACAGAGCGATACCGATCGCCATATCCGAATAACCCGAGAAGTCACAATAAATCTGTAGCGCATACCCATAGACACCCAACAGATTCTCCACACCCGTATAAAGCAACGGAGCGTCAAAAATACGATCTACGAAATTCATACTGATATAATCCGAGATAACCGTTTTCTTGAAAAGACCACATAAGATAAGGAACAATCCCTCACCAAACTCAGATCGCATCACCGTAGGATTCTTATACATTTGAGGGATAAAATCCCGGGCACGAACGATTGGCCCGGCAACCAGTTGAGGAAAGAACGATACATAGAAAACATAATCGATCCAACGGCCGAGAGGTTGGATTCGTCCCCGATAAACATCTATCACATAGCTTATACTCTGGAAGGTAAAGAAAGAGATTCCTACCGGAAGGAAGATGTTCATCTTAAGCCATTCTCCCCCGGCGGCCATAGTAAACAGTTCGCCTAGGAAATTGAAATACTTGAAATACCCCAGCATACCTAGGTTTATGCAAAGACTAAGCGTAACGAATAATTTACGTTTTAATACCGATGTCGTATGCGAGATACATTGCGCTATCAAGAAATCGGAAGTAGCCGTAAATACCAGCAGCCCGAACCAAAGTCCACTACTTTTATAATAGAAATAAAGGGAAAACAGTGTCACGTAAATAATGCGAGCCAACGTATGTTTCCTTAGCGACATATAAATCATCAGGAAACCGATAAATAAGAAGAAGAACAACCCGCTACTAAACAAGATCGGGGCATTATGATGATACGTCAGGATATCTCCCAGTTTCTCCCACGTGAATTGATGATTACTAAGCCAATCTCTAAGTATATTATATTCCATATAAGATTCTTATCGGTTATTATATGATTCCATGAACGCCCTAAACAAAAGCGTTCCTTGTTCTTGATACCCTTCTTTCGTAAAGTGAATCCGATCCCGTCCCATCAAACGAGAACTATGCCATTTGCGGCACGAGTTTTTCCCTCCTGTCGTAGTGAATAAATCCCAGCAAGCGACCTCTTCTTTCTTCGCTACATTCCGGATAGCACGGGCAGCCCGCTCGGTATTATCATTACGCACATACGTTCGCTGCTTATTGACTCGCACCCTTTTGTAACATTCCGGAGGAGTCGTCAGTAAGATCGCCGTATTCGGCAGCTCCTTCTTGACGATCGCCAAGAAAGCCTCTATCTGGCCGGAAAACTCATCGGTATTAAAACGTCTGCCGAATGTCTCGTTGGTTCCCATAGAGATGATTAGTAAGGACGGTTTTAATAAAGCCAACTGACGTATATAAGCCTCGTCCGTATAATTCACATACATCGCCCCATTCACTCCGATGGAATGGTATAAGATACCCCTGCCTCCATTCTTCAGTGTCAGGCCATAATATAAATTCGTAAAGGATGAGGCCGGTCGCAATGTATTCGTGCCCTCTTTCCGTCTCGTACTCTGCAATTGTAGAGTATCGGTCAAGCAGGAGATCCGGAAAGTGTCGGCTAATACACCAGGAACACATACGGTATCCGCACGGAATGTTTGGACCGAGTCTTTCAAAGCCCCGGCAGGAAGCATGGGCATCGACTTCTCCCCTCTATATAAAATCGCCTCATTAAACTCGTATCCGGCACCATTATTCGGAGTTATCACGACATCAAAATTAATCGAGGGGGAAACAGACTTAATCCCGATCCCACCGATCCCTATCGGGGTTTTCCGGACATGCTGAATACAACGTCCGGCAATCCAATCCTTAGCGACGGATTTGATAAAGTAATCATCCGGCTCGTTGGTCTTGCTCAACTTAAAAGGAGCGATCCAGCCTCGTCCGGCATTCCCGAACGCCTGTTGGAAAAGGCGCATGACACGACCGCTTAAATGTCCGGCTTGGATATGCGAATCCCCCAACTGAACGATCGTGATAGCCGTATCTTTCCCTGCACGCAACGAATCCAGTTCATTGAAAAAATTATTCCACGCCTTACTAGAATCCGGTAAGATCAACGTATCTTTTCCCACTTTCATAGAATAAGATAAAGGAGGCAACGCTACAGTATCCCGAACCGCCAAACTATCAAGAGATACATCCCCGTTTATTCCGGCTTTAGGTTTCGGAACAGAGAAGTCCATGATCACTCCTAAAACAACCAGACTAATTAACCACTTTCTCCGCTTCATCATAAAAATCTTTTTCTGATAATAACGCTTTCAGCAAGGCATCGGCAATCTCCCGTCCACCCCTAAAGCTTAAATGCGTATAATCCTTACTAGCCCAGTTTAATTCTACGAAACGGACCATACTGTTCTCTCCTCCCATAGCACCGAATACATTCCAGAAAGGAACCCCTGCCTTTTTAGCGGCTTGCCTTTGCGCATGCAGCAAGGCTAACACGGCCGGCATCGTCTCGAATTCCCCATCGTCTTGACGGCTTCTGTCCGACACCCCCAACATCAATATATCAGCTTCCGGAAAACAAAGTTGTATATGGTTAATGACCTTTACCATCCGGCTACTATACCATCCATAATTCATCACGCTATCGCTCACGACATTCAACCCATACTGCAAGACAATCAAGTCATACGGACGGATCTTATTCAATGCTTGGCAACGGGAGACATCCAATCGCTCCAATATCATACCCGAGTTTCCCCGAAGAGAGAAATTATCGACCACGACACCTGAATGATCCTCCATAGCGACCCCTAATGCCCGGAACTCCGGAGTATTCTTAAAAGTGAAATCCGCTTCGGTGAACATCCCTTCCAACTCGTATTGGGTTACGATCGATGTGGCGGGAAGCATCTCTTGTAGGGTATCGGCGGAAGCGTTGCAAACCAAGCGCATCTCCGTATTCTTATTCTGCTCATAAATCAGTTTCAAAGAAGAGAACGTCTGAAGCTCCGGATAACGCTTAGTCGTCTTCACATGGATGGAGGCGTTCTCCTCGTTTGCCTCGAACATCATCCCAGATAAAGTATATCCATGCTCATGATCCGTCAGCATAGACCAAGTAGTCCATCCGGAGGCACGTTGCTCCACGGTTGGACGGAACTGTGCCGCTACGGATGTGACCGGTACAAAACCAACACCCCGCCCCCCAAATTCCTTCTGCATCCCGGAACGGAAATCGGCCACCATAATATCTCCTTCGATAAAAGAATCTCCAAGGAAGGCCACACGTACCGGACGATTCAATTCCCGCCTGTTTTTTAAGGCGGCGAAGAATCGTTGCAAACCGATATGTCCAAGAGAATAGTCCTCGATATGAGCCCCCAGCGAATCCGCCCCTTGAACAGCATAGACCGCTTTGTATAACGAATCACGAAGGGCCAAAGCCGCTGAATCTATTCCGGCGGAACGCATGATAGAATCCCTTAATGCTACCGAATCTACTTGAAGGGTGTCCGCTTGTTCCAATTGTTGTTTCAAAGAATCCAAGGAGAGCTTTTCCTCTTTCACCTTGAAATCCGATAAAAGATCTACCTTTTTGATCTTATACCCGAACAATGTATCCGGAAGGCTATATAAACCAAAGCTCATCAACAACGTCAGCGACAGTAACGCTAACACTCTACCCAAATTATTATCTTTGTTCATCTAACTTTTGCTTATAAGGGGACAAAGATAGACAAGTTTACCTACCCGGAAATAATCTTCGGACAAAAAATAACCTTAAATTATCCGTTCAGGGTGGATCATCCCTTAAACGTAAGTTGAGACAAAAAGAGATGCAATAACGAAGGCTCCAGCAGCATTGGGAAAATCAATCCATAAATAGCCCCGTAGAAATGGGCATTATGATTTATGTTATCTCCTGTTTGTTTCGCCATATACTGGCAATAGGCCAGATATAGCAAGCCGAATACGATTCCGGGGACAGGCAGTACGGCGAAAAACAAGATCTTTCCCCAAGGATCAAGGAATATAGAGGTAAATAGAACCGCCGATACCGCTCCAGACGCACCGATAGAGACATAATACGGATCATTACGTCGTTTTATCAAATCATAAAGCGAAGCTACGATCATTCCCCCGAAATAAAGAGCCAGATAAGCCCCACTGCCGAATCCCATATATCGAAACGTTCGTTCAATATAGAGACCAAATGACCAGAACGTGAACACATTCACTAGCAAATGTGTCATATCCGCATGGATAAATCCATGTGTCACGATACGATAATATTCATGATTCCGGATCGTACGATATGGGATAAACGCTAATTTCATAAATAACTCCCTATTACTAAAACAGATAAAAGAGAGAATCACTGTTATTCCAATAATTAAATAAGTAATCATATATTCTATTATTTTTCTGATGAGCCACAAAGCAAAGCATAAATTCCGGTTTATACAAATATCAGGTATATATTATCTAAGCCAAAGGAAAAACAAGAATCCCCAAAGAAAAACAGATAACAGTAAAACCAAAGGCTTCAAAACTTTATCGCAAAAATAGCTCCTTACTTTCTTTCGATCAGGAATATTTTCCACTGCGATAACACGATTCACCTTATTCGTCCTATCAAAATAGGAAGAATATAGAATCAATATATAAAAACCGAATATTTGCAAAAGAAATAGGATGGAGACTAATGGCTTTTCATATCTTTTCTGTTTCTCTTCTATTTTGAATTGCTTTAAATCAATCTCTTTTATAACCCGAATCAATGTTTTCTTTTCTTCCAATATTAAAGAATCTAGATTCTCTGAAAAAGAAGAATCTAGACTTTTTAAATTCTCATAGTACCGGACCATACTATCAATTCTATTTCTTTCTGTATTCAAAGAACTCAATTTCATACTTTCAGCAGTCATATCTATATATGATATAGAAAAAGGGAAAAGTAAGAAAGCTAAAGACAACACATTACCACTAATAACAACAAATGTTTTATTCAAGCCTCTGTTTAGTTCCTTCCAAAAAATATTTGTCAAAAAAAACACACTAAGCTGTATAATACAAGCAATACATAAAGTACGTATGGTATACCCCACTAATTGCAGCCAATTCTCCATCGCTTCTACATCTACAGTAATACCAAAGAGGGTCACCGCATAAATCAATGTTATAACCATCATTAATCTATGTTCTTTCTTTAATCCAAGTACCAGATCAAACATTCTTTCCCACATACTATCCTTATATTTTTTCGCCAAAGATACAAAGATTGCTTTAAGCACATGGTATATAATAAAAAAGTGGATAAGCCTTTTCTCATATCCACTTTTTTATTTGTTACTTGAATAAGAAGCTACTTCTTGCTATCGATTACCAATAACGGAGTATCGGTGTGGAATAACATTTTTCTCGCGATCGAAGGATTGAACATTCGGGCTAGGATATTACGGCGATATGTGCTTAGGGCTATAACATCAATTTGTTTATCACGAACAAATTTCTCGATGGCTAACAGCAAGTCACCATCGGCAAGCACCGTATGGGAAATATGGGCATGTGGATATTGTTTCTTGAAATATTCACGGACGCCTGTCAAACGAATCTCATTCCATTCATCTTTGCTGGTAGAGATATTGAATAGATGAATATTAAAATCAAAACCTTTGATGATTTCCATGAACTCGTCGAAAGCAACCAAATCTCTCTGGTTAAACGATGTAGCGAAAGCGATATTCTTAGCGTCTCTCAAATCCGTGAAAGGAACATTCTCCGGTATCGCCAATACAGGAACCCGGTTTACCTCGATTACCTCTCCGGTCACGCTACCGATCAGATCCATATCTTTTTGGCTCTTACCTCTCGTTCCCATCACGATCAATGTCGGATGATACTCCTTGCTATAGGCGATGATCTCCTCTTCCGGCAAGCCTTCACGTAATACATAATCGTATTTTACCTTTGGCAATTCGCCAGAGGACATCTTCCGGTTGATATGCGTACAAATATTCTCCATATCGATACGGACACGTTGTAAGATATGCTGTACGGATTCCTCCTCATTTACTTGGTAAGCTAATGTATCTCCCATCGGGATAGCAGATGGAAAATAGGGGCTGAAATAGGCGTGCATGATCATCACCTCCGCACCTACCGCATGAGCGTAATTAATTCCCAACTCACAAGCCTTGGCGGAATAATCCGAGAAATCAATCGGGATCAGCACTTTCTTGACCGCATTAACCTTCGCTTCTTCCTCCTTTGGTTCCTCAAACCACTTATTGTCTTCAATAATGCGTAAAGCATGCGGTAAATCACTCTCCTTAATACGCACACGTACTCCTGCCGAAACGACGGGCTGGATCTGGTTTACATTATGTATATAGACCTCTATGCCTTCTGTTTCGAGGATTGTCTTGAGAATCTGGGCTTTCTCGAACGTGTGGATAGCCAATGTCACTAATTTATCTTCCATACTCAATACATTTTTATAGATGAAACAATCGGGATTTATGAATTGTTGAATATAAAAAAATCCCAAAGCGTTCTTTCATTTAGCTATGGGATTTTTTATACGAATGAATTTCTCTTACGCTTTCTGTGCTTTGGCATCCTGACTCTCGGCCAGTATCTGCAAAGCACGCTCGAAAATAGTCGTATCATCTAAAACAACCAACCCTCCGTCTGGACCGGGCTCGATATGGAAACCACAACTCCGTCCATCTTGAAAATTATGTCCACCGAAATAGTTACGAACTGTCTCTACCTTTAATCCCAGCTCATCGGCGATGCGTTGTGTACTTCCGTCAGGTAACGAATCTTTAATTCTTCTCAGTTCGTTAAATGTAATCGTCTTTGTCATGGCTTTCTTATTTTGAAGGTTAATACTTTTGTTTAATATTATGGCACTAACTTAGTCATTTAATAGCATTGAAACAAATTATTATTGAGAAAATCAGCTGAAAACAAATATGCTTTACGACATACTCAACCAAACTCTCTTATCTAAAGCATGATACCAATTGCTCATTAAATAGAGCTATTAAAAGGATGGTCAACCAAATCGCATAGGTGATCAAACGTTTCCGGGTATCCGAGTAAATGGCCTCCGGACGTACCCAAGAATCTACCGGAATCAATTTAGGCCTTATATAGAGGTATAACAGATATACAAGATACCCGAATAGCAGACCGGATAAAGCTCCCGGAATAATATCCGTGATAAAATGCACTCCTAAATAAATACGAGTATAGGAAGTCAAAATCGCCCAAAAGAAAATAGTCCATCCAAATAGCTTATTCCGGAAGATCAGCGCCATCAAGGTAGCGAAACCGAAAGCGTTCGCCGCATGGCTGGAGATAAATCCATACATACCTCCCCGATAACCGAACACCACCTTTACCTGATCCATAAAATCAGGGTGATGAGTCGGACGGAAACGGGTGAAGATGGGCTTACAAACATGCGAAGCGAACTGGTCGCATAGCGTGATCGTCAAGACTATGGCCAATAAGATCAACAACCACTCCTTCCAGTTCTTCTTATAGCACAATACCACCAATATAAAAAAGGCTAACGGTAGCCAAACCGCCTTGCCTGAATAGATCCACATAAAGCGATCTAAAAAAGCGGAGTCGCTACCGTTAAGCATAAAGAACGCATCACGTTCCCAAACCAATAATTGTTCTAGCATGTATCAGATTTTTTCTATGTCTTTACTAGGCATCCATCCTACGTTCCCGTCCTCAAGCTCGATCTCGCTCCATTCGCCAAGCGTACTCTTCACGGTCACGTTCGTTCCCTCGTGTAATACGAAAAGATCCGTACCACTAGCGTCGGGCGAGCTTTTCACCGTAACGGTCGGGGCGAATACGATGGCATGTTTACGGTTTATCATCTCATCCTTCTGGTCGCTGGCGAATATATTGGCAAAAACAACCATGATAATAAATAGGATACCCAAATAGAAACCGATCTTCTTCAAGCGTACCCAACGGGAGAAAAAGAACAAGATCAAGCAACCGATAAACAACAGGAAGCACACGATACCAGTCTTCGCCCAAGAGTCTGCGGAACCGAGGTTCTCCACGCTCTTAAACCATTTGACCAAGAAAAAATCACCAACCGGCTCAATCTTATCGATCGTCTTCTGACGGGCCATCTGTAAATTGAAGCGAGCATCGCTATCACCCGGATCCAGCAGAAGACAACGTTCGTAGTTCAATATAGCCGGAGCGATCTTACCCGCCTTATAATAGGCATTTCCCAAATTATAATAAACGGCGGCAGACTCACCATTGCTCTTCAAGATTCCCTCATATAGCTCGATCGCCTTCGCATAATCTTCTTTCGTGTAAGCGACCTCGGCCTCCTTCAAGGCGGTATCTTGCGCATAAGCAGATCCTATCAGACATAGAGTCAATAAGAAAAACAATACCTTTCTTAAATTTATAGTCATCTTCATCTTCTTACTTTTTAATTGTATTCTCCATTTTACCAATAGCGTCTACCGTCAGCTCATACAGCTTATCCATAGCGTCTGACGCTTGGGACGGAGCGTAACGAGCGAACTCACAAGTATTCAAGATATCCATGAACTCATTCGTCAAGGATTCGTCTACACCGTATTTAGCCAATTCTGTCTCTACGTTATCCTTGGTCAGATCGGATTGCGGGATACTCAGCTTATCGCTCAAATAGCCCCACAACGCACGCAGTACCTCGTCGTAGAATTCTTCCTTCTTGTTCTCTTTCATCAGCTTGCCGGCGTTCTTCAGACGTCTAACCGCCATCTTGTTCGCCTTCTTGGTACGAACCAAGGCGATGTCGGCGTTTTCCTTCACCTGCTTACGATAAATAAAGAAGAATACGATAAACAAGATAGCCGGTACGATATAGCAAAGATAATACATAAAGGAACCGAAGAATATACCATCACCTCCCTCGATAAAGGAGAAGCCTTTCGTCTTTAGGTAACGGATATCCTTGCCTAAGTATTTCACGCTCTCTTTATTACTGAAGTTCGATACGACCGGGGAAGAACCGCTACCGCCCTTGCCTTGCTCCACATGCAACTTATAAGGCTCGGACTTGATGGTCTTGTACGAACCGGACTTGATATCGAAATAGGAGAAAGCGATCGCCGGGATCTCGAAATCACCCGCGTAACGGGGTATCGCCATATATTCGATCGTCTTGCTTCCACTGACACCGGCAGTCGTGGTCTTGATGTCCATCTCTACTTTTGGGTCGTAGACATCGAAATCGTTCGGGAAAACCACTTCCGGGTTCTTCACCAACTTCACGTTTCCGTTACCCGTGATTTTCACCTTTATGGTTACAGCCTCGTCTGTCTTGACGTTGTTCGAGCTGATATCAGCCGTCATGGAGAACGTACCTACGGCACCGGAGAAAGAAGCGGGCTTACCGGAGGGCAAAGGCTTCACGTCGATAGTAACCGGAGAGGTGGTCAACACCTTGCTCACATCCCGATACGAGTCGAAGAAGCTATCGAAGATACTACCGCCACCCGCTTGTTGCATACGGACCTTCACCACGGCGTCGAACTTGCCACTACTGATCGTAATCTTTCCAGAGCGTTGCGGATACAGGATCACTTGACGCATCACGGCCGACTGGTAGTTACGTCCGTTGTAGTTTTCCAAGGTCAGTTGTTTCTCTTGCGGAAGCTCGATCTCTTGCACAAGAAAACCCTCAAACTCAGGATACTTCAAGCCAGTAATTGCGAAGTTCTCTAAGGAATAGACCTTGAAAGTCACCAAGAAACCTTCTTGCTCGAACACGCTTCGTTTGGATACGTCCATCTTCACGAACAGCCGATCGTTAGAGATCGCCCCGCTCGCCGTCGTTGTCTCCGCCTCTTGCTTACCCGCCTTATCAGCCGGAAGCACCTTGATGGCCAAGCCATTCGATGTATAATTAGAGCCGTTCACCTTGATCGTTGCCGGAGCTATATTAAACGTACCTTCCTTCTTCGGCATCAAGACATACGTATACGTAACGGTTGTCTCGCTGGTACTCTTCCCGTTCACCCAGCTACTGCTATAGGAGGTGGATTGGGAGGGACCCATTAATACGTCAAAGTCTGGCATCTCCTGCACTCTCAAATCCTTGCCTTCGGCATTGACGGTGAAAGTCAAGCGAAACTGCTCTCCCATTACCACCGCTTGGGGCGCCGAGGCTTTGAAGGTCACATCCGCGGCCTTTGTCGCCACCCCTACCGTTAACATCAGGATGAATAAGAAAATTAATTTCCTCATTGTGTATCTCATTTTTTCGTTAATTATCCAGTTTACCACTCCTTCTCGGTCTTCCGGCGTTGTTGCTGCTGCATCTGCGCCTTCTTCACCTTCTCTTGGGTGTCTTTCTCGTCTTGCAGGAAGGCGTCCAACATCTGCTGGGCATTGTCCTTGCTCATTTGCTCGTTGGATTGCTGTTGCTCTTGGGTCTTATCCTGCTTCTGGTCGTCTTGCGGCTGTTGTTGTTGCTGTTGCTGCTGATCGTCCTTCTGATCCTTGTTCTCCTGCTTGTCGTCGTTCTGTTGATCTTGGCTCTGATCCTGATTCTGCTGATCCGACAGCAGTTTCTGGGCCAAGGCCAAGTTATAACGGGTCTCGTCATCTTTCGGGTTCAAGCGAAGCGATTGCTTATACACCTCCACGGCCTTGCCGTAATCCTTGTTCTGCATGAAGATATTCCCCATATTATGATACACCTCCGACAAGCGTGCCTTCCCTTCCGGCGTAGCCACCATCTTCTCCCCTTGCCCGGCGATCAATTGATATTGCTCGGCGGCCTCGGGGAACTTGCCTTGCTTGTATAGGGAGTTTCCCAGATTATAGGTTCCTTCCGTAGAGCGGGGATTCACCTCCAAGCTCTTGCGATAAGCGATCTCGGACTCGGTGTATTTCTCGCTCTCATAAAGCTTATTCCCCTCACGCACGTTCTTCCGTTCCGCTTTCTGGGCAGAGACCGCCCCAGCGCTGAGCGCCAAGACCGATACCCATATCATAGATTTATATATACGTCTCATCACTTCGTCGAATTAAGAGAATAATTTTACTTTCCTAAATATACGGTTCTTACGATCCAAGGTCATGAAATCGGCGATCAAGAGGAACAAAGCTATCCAAGCGAAAATCTGGAACTGCTCGTCATACTCGGAATAAACCTTGCTATCCAGCTCCGTCTTATTCATTTTCTCGATTTCCTTCTGAAGGGCTTTCAAGGCAGAGTTCGTATTGTCCGCACGCACATACATACCGTTTCCGGCGGCGGCGATCTCTTGACCCATCTGCTCGTTCAGTTTCGTGATCACCACGTTTCCATCCTTATCCTTCATATAATTATTGCTTCCTTGGATGGGGATCGGAGAACCTTTCGGATCACCCATTCCCACGATGTTCACGTGGATGCCCTTCTCGGCGGCGGCTTTGGCGGCACCGATAGCGTCGTCCTCATGGTTCTCGCCGTCGGTGATCAAGATAATCGCCTTATCGGTCGTCTCGTCCGGGGTAAAGGAACGGGCGGCCAAGTTGATGGCGGCACCGATCGCCGTACCTTGCGTAGAGACCATCGACGGGTTGATAGAGGACAAGAACATCTTGGCGGAGATATAATCCGAGGTGATCGGCAACTGCGTGAAAGCGTCGCCGGCGAACACGATCAAACCTACCTTATCATTCGTAAAGCCGTCCGTCAATCGGGATAGCATCTGTTTGGCTTTATCCAAACGGTTGGGCGACACGTCCTCGGCCAACATGGAGTTGGATACGTCCAGACACACCATGATCTCTACTCCCTGACGCTTCACCGTCTCCAGTTTCGAGCCGAATTGAGGCCCCGCTATAATAAAGATAACCATGGTAATGGCTCCGAACAACAGCCAAAACTTCAGATGCTGGCGCTTGGTCGATACCTCGGGCATCAACTCGGCCAACAACGTAGGGTTACCGTATTTCTTTATCGCTTTCTTCTTCACGATCATGGCGTACACGTAGAACGCCACCAACGCCGGAAGGAGAAAAAGCAAATATAAAAAGTCCGGATGCGCAAATCGAAACATAAGCCTTTTATCTTTATGGTATATTTCTCAACAATGTATTTCTCAATAAGATCTCCACCAGCAACAAGGCGAACACCAGCAAGGCCCAGTTCTTATACTCCTCCTGCTTCTTGCTGTACTCCTGTACGCTGATCTTGGTCTTCTCCATCTGGTCGATCTCGGAATAGATCTCCTTCAGGCTGGCGTTGTCCGTAGCACG
This sequence comes from Parabacteroides sp. 20_3, assembly GCF_964238835.1. Classification (NCBI taxonomy): domain Bacteria; kingdom Pseudomonadati; phylum Bacteroidota; class Bacteroidia; order Bacteroidales; family Tannerellaceae; genus Parabacteroides; species Parabacteroides sp. 20_3. Next base: position 106,258 of record NZ_CAXSNO010000002.1, read on the forward strand.
GAAATATTGCCCGCCCGTGGTAGAGGCGATCTGCTTCAACGTAGCCTCGTCGATCTCTACCGGTATATTCTGGTACTGCACGCCGAAAGCGGTCTGGAACGGATACGGCGCCATGCCTTTCGTTCCGACTCCGATCGTATAGACACGCACGCCGAACGTCTTGGCGATCTCGGCGGCGGTAACCGGAGCGATCTCGCCGGCGTTGTTCGAACCATCGGTCAGAAGGATGATCACCTTCGACTTAGCGTGGCTGTCCTTAATACGGCTCACGGCATTCGCCAAGCCCAACCCGATAGCCGTTCCGTCTTGGATCATACCGCTTTGGATATCCTTGAAGAGATTCAGCAAGACCGTATGATCGGTTGTCAACGGGCATTGCGTAAAGCTCTCGGCAGAAAAGACCACGAGACCGATGTTATCGTTCGGACGGCCGTTGATGAACGACGCAGCCACATCCTTCGCTGCCTCCAAGCGGTTCGGTTTCAAGTCTTGCGCCAGCATACTACCCGAGATATCCATCGCCAACATGATATCGATACCTTCCGTGGAAGAATTAGACCAACTATTCGTGGATTGCGGACGGGCCAAGATCACGATCAGCAACGCTACCGCTACCATACGCAACACGAAAGGCACGTGACGCAAGTACACGATCCATGATGTCGCTCCCGGCGCCTCGAACGCCTCCGACGAGGAGACCTGCAAGCTGGCCTGACTCTTGCTCAGCTTGTAGACGTACCATCCGATCATCGGAATGAGCAACAACAATAAATATAAATAATTAGGATTCGCAAATACCATCTCTTAATCCTTTAAATTAGTTGTATCGTTCGTAGATTCCGGCTCTTGCATCTCCTCCACCTTCGTCTGGTTCACGAACAAATACGCGTTCATCATACTCAAATCATTCTCATCCGGCAGCGGGTTCATCTTGGCGAATTTCACGAAGTCGGCCAATTGCAGAATCTGCCTCAAGTTATCGTACACGCTCTGCGCCTCGGAGTTCTTGCGGATCAGGTCTAAGATCTCTCCGGAAGTCATCTCCATGGCACTGATGCCGAAACGATCCTCGATATACTTACGCAGCGTATCCGTGATCAAGGTGTAATACTCCTTGCTTCGTCCTTGCTGCCAGAGTTTCTGTTGCTTGATCTCGTCCAGTTCCTTGATAGCCTGCTCGTGAGGCGGAAGTTTCGGCTCCTCTTTCTTGAATGGTATCAACGACTTCTTCGCACGGATCCGTTTCACGATATAGGCGATCACGCAAATCAAGAACAGGGCCAGCAAGATCCCGTAAATGATCGGATAATAATCGGCCCATACGAAAGGTGGCTTCCATACGGTCTTGATGTCGTTGAACTCCTCCGGCTTGTCCGCGTTCACGGGAATCGTGGAGACCTTCAAGGCGACTTGGTTGGAATATACGGTATCCACCCCGTCTATCACCTTCAACGGAGGTAACAGATAGAGTGACGAATCAAACGAGGTAATCAATACATCCTGCTTGATAACGAGCCGGTCGTTCTCGATCTCCGTGGAGTCCGCCTTGGAGAGATTCAACACCTCCACACCCGTCATCAAGGTATCGTTCGGGATCACGATCTGCACAGGGCGATCCTTATCCGCCGTTACCGTAAGGTGCAAGGTAGTCTGCTCTCCGATCAATATGGCGGCCGAGTCGATAGCGACATCGATCAACGGCCTTTGCGCATATGCCCTTCCCCCCACGAGGGAAGCGGCGGCGACCAGAAACAGGATACTTTTCTTTATCAATTTCATCTGCTTGCTTTAATTACGTTTGTCAAAAAGAGCAATCAATGCTTTCACATAATCATCCTCGGTACGGACAGAGACGGAGTCTACACGGCATTTCTTGAACGTATCGCTCATCTTCGCCTGCCGTTTCTCCCACCATTCCTTATAGGCCGCACGCACACGGGCGGAGGAACTGTCTATCCATTGCTCCTTCCCGGTCTCGGCGTCCTTGATCTTCATAAGGCCTACGGCGGGAAGCTCGGTCTCACGACGGTCGTACACCTGAATGGCTACCATGTCATGCTTGCGGTTGGCCACCGTCAAGGCGTCCTTGAAACCCTCCTTGTCAATAAAATCGGAGATGAGGAAAGCCGTGCAACGCTTCTTGATGGCGTTGGTCAAGTATTTCAACACTTGGCTGATATCCGTTCTTGTCTCCTCGGGATGGAAATCGATCAGCTCCCGGATAATATAGAGGATATGTTTCTTTCCTTTCTGGGGCGGGATAAACTTCTCGATCTTGTCCGAGAAGAACACCACGCCGATCTTATCGTTGTTCTGTATCGCCGAGAAAGCCAAGGTAGCGGCGATCTCGGTGATCACCTCCTTCTTCATGACGTTGACGGAGCCAAAGTCACGGCTACCGGACACGTCGATCAGCAGCATCACCGTCAGCTCACGCTCCTCCTCGAACACCTTGACGTAGGGGCGGACGTAGCGGGCGGTGACGTTCCAGTCGATATCCCGGATATCATCGCCGTATTGATATTCCCTTACCTCGCTGAACGCCATACCACGGCCCTTGAAAGCCGAATGGTACTGGCCGGCGAAGATGTTACGGGAAAGACCACGGGTCTTTATCTCGATACGGCGGACCTTTTTTAATAATTCACTTGTCTCCACTTGGTAATTGAAAATTGAAAATGAAAAATTGAAAATTTATTGTTGGTAATTGAAGGTTGAGAATTGAAAATTGGCTTGTCTCTTTCGATTAATTTTCAATTTTCAATTCTTAATTTTCAATTCTCAAGGAACTTCTACTTTATTTAGTATCTCGCTGATTACCTCCTCTGAAGTCAAGTTGTTCGCCTCGGCCTCATAACTCAAGCCGATACGATGGCGCATCACGTCGTGGCATACCGCACGGATATCCTCCGGGATCACATAGCCCCTACGCTTGATGAAAGCGTACGCACGGGCGGCCAACGCCAAGTTGATAGACGCACGAGGGGAAGCGCCGAAAGAGATCATGCTCGCCAAGTTCGGCAAACCAGCCTCAGCCGGGAAACGGGTAGCGAAGACGATATCCACGATGTAACGCTCGATCTTCTCGTCCAAATAAACCTCACGAACCACGTTACGGGCGTCGAGGATCTCCTCTTTCGTTAAGATCGGCTTGATCTCCGGACGTTCTCCGGATATATTCTGGCGTATGATCAGTTTCTCCTCCTCCTTCTTCGGGTAATTGATGATCACCTTCAACATGAAACGGTCTACCTGCGCCTCAGGCAACGGGTACGTACCCTCCTGCTCGATCGGGTTCTGGGTAGCCATTACCAAGAAAGGCTTCGGCAACTTGTAGGTATGCTCGCTGATCGTGACCTGACGCTCCTGCATGGCCTCCAACAAGGCACTCTGTACTTTCGCCGGGGCACGGTTGATCTCGTCCGCTAACACAAAATTAGCGAAGATCGGGCCTTGCTTTACCTGGAACTCTTCGCTTTTCTGACTGTAAATCATCGTACCGATCACATCGGCCGGAAGTAAGTCCGGGGTGAACTGGATTCGGCTGTATTTAGCGTCGATCAACGACGACAATGTTTTAATGGCAAGTGTCTTAGCCAAACCCGGCACACCTTCCAACAGGATATGTCCGTCCGAAAGCAAACCGATCAACAAGGATTCAACCAAATGCTTTTGTCCGACGATTACTTTGTCCATACCCATCGTAATCATGTTCACAAACGAGCTTTTACTTTCAATTCGCTCATTCAACTCACGAATGTCTACTGTCTGACTCATAAGATTTATTCTATTATATTGTTATTATATTGTCCCAATTTTACGTTGATTTTTTAGGATGCACAAAATTAGAAATGTTAAATTCGTATCCTTCACTTTTGCAGTTAAATAATACTAACCAACACTTCCTCGTTTTGTTTTATTTTACTTAAAAAAGGGGGATTTCTCTTACTCCCCGGCAAGTATCTCTGTTTGTAGGGCGGCGGCTTTCTCCCGCGACTCACGGCTCTTGGCATCGATGCCATACGATTCCGGTGCGGGTATCTCGATCACGGTACCGATCGGGACGTTGTTCGGGTCTTTTATAACAGCCTTATTATGTTGGTAAATATACACCCAGAATAATTTATTGCCATAATATTCCAAGGCGATCACGGTGAGGCGGTCGCCATGCTTGATCTTCACCTGCCCCAATGGTTTTGGCGCCGGTTCCACATAAGGCTCCGGTTCCGTATGCGGGGTCTTCTCCGCTACCGAGTCCGGATGAAGCATCCAAGCTGATTCTTGAACCGTGTCCTTGGCCGTATTCTTGGCTTCCGTTATCACCTCTTCTTGGGCAGGCGCCGGTTTCCAATTATTTCTTCCCAGATAGAAGAATACAGAGATTACGATTATCAAAAAGGCGACGATCATTAATACCCCCTTTTCCTCCGGTTTCCTACGGGCTTGCTCTTCCGGTCTCTCTGGTATGGGAGATGGCTCCGCGGGCGGTTCCGGTTCCAATCCACGTTCCGGTTCAGATACCGATGACGGCTCCGGATCAAACGCTTGCTCTGGCTCAGGCAATGGTTCAGGTTCAGGTTCTAGTATCGGTTCGGGCTTCTCTTTGGGCTGAGTATTTGCCAAAGGGATTTCCTTATCCGGCATTACCTCCTCCACGGACTCGTCTTCCGTTTCCTTCTCCTCTACGGACTCATCCATGTCCGAGAAATCCACGTTCTCGTTGATCTCTGTCGTCTCAAAGATAGAGAAAGGCTTGTTTACCTGTTCCCGCAGGTCTTTATCCGGCAGGAAAGAGAATTTATAATGTTCGGGGATCAAGAAACGTTCACCGGTATTCACGTGGATACTCTCCCGCTTCTCCACAGAGATAATCTTGAAAGTACCCAAGCCCTTTACTTTTACGATCTTATCCGTATAGACCCCTTCGGATACCACCGAGATAAAATCTCTCAAGAAACGCTCTACCTCTCCTCTGTCCTTGCCGGTACGCTCCGATAATAAACCGGCTAAATCTTGTATATTCAGCCGGTTATTCATGATCACCCAATTCCTTTAAACGATTCTTCACGGTCGTTCCGGGCTTGAACACGGGAACTAATTTAGGGGGAACCAGATATCGCTTCCCGTTCGCCGGATTCACGGAAATACGTTCCGCTTTCTTTTTCACCTCGAACTGGCCGAAGCCTTGCAGATAGATCGTATCGTTATCCACTAATTTCGAACTTACGACGGAACTGAGCGCAGAAAGCATGTCGGATACCTCCTTCGAGGTCCAATCCATGCGATTCGCCAATTCCGTTATAAGTTCCTTGTTTTTCATATCTAATTCCATAACAGTTCGTGCTGCTATATTAGTTATTTTTTCGTTAACCGACAAATATATTGACAGTTTTTACATCAATTCAACACTTTACCATACAGATCAAACGCTTGTGCGTCAATCACCTTTACTTGGTAAAAGCTACCCGGACTCAAGGGAGTATCCTTGGAAATCAATATTTCCGGATCTACCTCGGGCGAGTCGTATTGCGTACGTCCCACGTAGAAATCCTCCTCCTCCCGGTCTACGATCACTCGGAAGGTCTGCCCTACTTTCGAGGCGTTCACGTCGGCGGAGATGCCTTCTTGCACACGCATCAAGTAATCCAGTCGGTCTTGCTTCACCTCCTGCGGGATCTCGTCTTTATAATGCTGATAGGCATAGGTACCCTCCTCATGGCTATAGGCGAAAGCGCCCATACGCTCGAAGCGGATATCTTTCACGAAGCGGATCAACTCCTCGAAATCCTGTTCCGTCTCGCCGGGATGACCCACCATCAAGGTGGTGCGTAGATGGATGCCCGGCACTTCCCGGCGCATACGCTCCAGCAGCTCATACGTCTCGGCCTTCGTGATATTGCGGCGCATCATCCTCAACATCGGGTCGCTGATATGCTGGAGGGCGATGTCCATATACTTGCAAACGTTATCACGCTCACGCATCACCGGCAACAGGTCATAGGGGAAATGAGACGGATACCCGTAATGCAAACGAATCCACTCCACGCCCGGGATGTCGGATACCCGCTCCACCAGTTCCGGCAAGGCCATTCGCTTATAGCGATCGAGGCCATAAAACGTAAGATCTTGGGCGATCATCTGGAATTCTTTTACGCCTTGCGCGACCAAGCCACGAACCTCGTCTACGATCTCGTCCATCGGACGGGATTGATAAGCCCCGGTTATGATCGGGATCGAACAGTAGGAGCAGGTACGGTTGCATCCCTCCCCGATCTTCACGTAAGCGTAGTGTCTCGGGGTGGTGAGCACACGATCCGTAGCCAGCTCTTGATGGTACGACTTGCCCAGATCGGAGATCAACTCCTTCCAATTGAATTTCCCGTAGAAACGATCTACCTCGGGAAGTTCCTTCTCCAGATCTTTCAAGAAACGCTCCGACAAGCACCCCATCACGAAGAGCTTCCCGATCCGTCCTTTCTGCTTTTGCTCGCCCAGCTCGAGGATCATATTGATAGATTCCTCTTGGGCGTCGCCGATGAAACCACAGGTATTCACCACCACGATCTCGCCATTGATCTTATGGGGATCATGCTCTACCGTATAGCCATTGGCAACGAATTGGCGCATAAGTTGCTCCGAGTCCACTAGGTTTTTCGAACACCCCAGCGTAATAATATCTACTTTATTTTTTCTCATTCTCCAAATAACGAATTGACAAACTCACGTTTGCGGAATACTTGCAAATCCTCCATCCCCTCGCCGAGTCCGATATATTTCACGGGGATACGGAAATGGTCGGAGATACCGATCACGACACCCCCCTTGGCGGTACCGTCCAACTTGGTCACGGCCAAGGCGTTCACCTCGGTGGCGGCGGTAAATTGTTTCGCTTGCTCGAAAGCGTTCTGCCCGGTAGAGCCGTCCAATACCAACAATATCTCGTGGGGGGCGTCCGGAATCACCTTTTTCATCACGTTCTTGATCTTGGTAAGCTCGTTCATCAAGTTGATCTTGTTATGCAGACGTCCGGCAGTATCGATAATCACCACGTCGGCATCGTTCGCCTTGGCGGAGCTCAGCGTATCGAAAGCCACGGAAGCGGGGTCCGAGCCCATGTTCTGCTTCACGATAGGTACGCCTACCCGCTCGCTCCAGATCACTAGTTGCTCCACGGCGGCGGCACGGAACGTATCGGCGGCGCCCAGATAGACCTTCTTGCCGGCTTTCTTGAACTGGTAAGCCAGCTTACCGATCGTGGTCGTCTTACCCACCCCGTTCACGCCTACAACCATGATCACGTAGGGTTTCTTGCCCTCCGGAAGTGCGAATCCCTCGGCATCCTCCGTATTGTTCTCTGTCAGCAAGCTAGCGATCTCGTCACGCAGCAGGGTGGTCAATTCTTGGGTGGTGACATACTTGTCACGGGCCACACGCTTCTCGATACGGTCGATGATTTTCAACGTGGTATCTACACCGACATCCGAGGTAATCAGTACTTCCTCCAAATTATCCAACACATCGTCGTCCACCTTACTCTTACCGGCGATCGCCTTGGTAATCTTGGAGAAAACACTTTCTTTTGTCTTCGATAGACCTTTATCCAAGGTTTCCTTCTTGTCTTTACTGAAAAAGCTAAAAATACCCATATTTATTTTGTTTCTGTTTTTAATCCATCCTGTTCTTATAATCCTCATAGCCGAACGTACGGTACATCACCAACTGGTTGTCCTTGCTCCAAAGGGCCAAGGATGGGTGCGGTATGCCGTTGAACATATTTGTCTTCACGATTGTGTAGTGGATCATATCCTCGAAAATCAGCTTGTCGCCGATCGCCAAAGGCTTATCGAACGACCAATCCCCCATATAATCACCACTCAAACAACTATTTCCCCCGATCCGGTAGGTAGGTTTCCCCTCCACGGCATCCGTAGCGAAACGGATAGCCGGTTTGTAGGGCATCTCCAAGCAATCCGGCATATGGCAGGTGAACGAGGCGTCGATAATCGCCGTCTTGATACCGTGGTTCTCCACGATATCCACCACGGTTGTCAGCAAGAACCCGGTCTGCCAAGCGAAGGCGCTACCCGGCTCCATGATCAACTCCAAGTTCGGATATCTCTCCTTAAAGCCTTTCAGTAAAGCGATTAAATGCTCCACGTCGTAATCCTTACGGGTCATCAAATGACCACCTCCCATATTCAGCCACTTGACGTGAGGCAGGAAACGGCCAAAACGCCTCTCCACCTCGGCCAGCGTCCGCTCCAGATCATAGGAAGTGGACTCGCACAAGGTATGGAAATGCAGCCCCTCGATACCCTCCGGCAACGTGTCTCCCAGCAAGTCGCCGGTCACCCCCATCCGGGAACCCGGGGCACAAGGATTATACAAGTCCGTCTCCACGTCCGAGTATTCCGGATTGATCCGCAACCCACAAGACACCCGGTTACCATCCGCCCGCACCATCGGATAAAAACGATGGAACTGAGAGAGCGAGTTGAACGTAACGTGACTACTGTATCTCAAGATCAACGGGAAATCAGCCTCCGTATAAGCCGGGGAATAGGTATGCGCCGGACTTCCCATTTCCTCGAAGGCCAATTGGGCCTCAAATTTAGAACTTGCTGTCGAAAAAGGAATGTACTCACGTACGATCGGGAACGCTTTCCATAAAGCGAAAGCCTTAAAAGCCAATATGATATTCACTCCCGCACGTTCTTTTACGCTCTTGATCAAGGACAGGTTGTTTCTTAGTAAATTCTCCTCCATCACATAGCAAGGCGAGGGTATCTTGTTGATGTCTATCATGCTGTATCTCAATATTTCATAATAAATATGCAAATATAGCGAAAACATTCGGAGAAAGCAAGGTTTCCGCTCCGAAAAAGCAATAAAAATACAACTATATTTTTCATTTAAAGACTATTGTGTTTAGCCACGAACACTATTGTGTTTGGCGGCGAACATTATTGTATTCAACCGTGAACACTATTGTGTGTTTTAAAGGAAAAAAACGGCGACGTGACGTCGCCTCTTCTTTTTTTCTTATCTTTCCTAATATACTTATATATAGTAGTGCGAAACGCAGTGCGAAAAAGCGATACCTTTTTCATTCAATCAACTAAAAACCAACACCTTGGTCATTCGAAACGTAGTGCGAAATGCGGTGCGAAATACGATGCGGCTCGTAGCATGCCCAGACATGCCATAAGCTAACCGTCAATTATTCAACACAGTAAGTTTAGCGAACTTCAAAAGTAACTGCTTTTGCCCGAAATGATCGAAGGCCACCGTAGCCTTCGCGTTACCACCCTCTCCTTCTATCGAGACAATCTCACCTTCCCCAAAACGATCATGGCGAACCTTGGAACCCACATGTAACCCTGATAGATCCGTGGCTGGAGCCGCCGAAAAGGACGATTCCATCGTGTTTTTTAGCTTCGTAAGATGCCCTTGACGCTGTGCCGCTTGCTTCACCGGCGACACGAAATCATCCTCAACCGCCCACCTATAGCGTTCACGGGCCGAGGCGAATGCATCTGAAGCGCCGGCATCCGAAGGCATATCCAGATACTTAGCGTCTATATCCTTCAAGAAACGGCTGGGCGTACACATATCCGTCTTCCCGTTACGATAGCGGCTCTTCGCATAGCTCAATACGCAATTTTGCTCCGCACGGGTAATCGCCACGTAGAACAAACGACGCTCCTCCTCTACCGCTCTCGGGTTATCTTTCGATAGGGACGAGGGGAATAGGTCTTCCTCCAAGCCTACCACGAAAACATTCGTGAATTCCAATCCCTTGGCGGCATGTACGGTCATCATCGTGACCTTATCGGAGTTTTCCTCTTTATCGTTATCTTGATCGGTGAGCAAGGATACCTCCGCCAAGAAGTCGGACATAGCGACTTGCTCCATGCCCTCCTCACGCCGGATCTCGCAAAACTCGGCGATACCTTTCAGCAACTCCTGCAAGTTCTCTTGCTTGCTCACGCCCTCTACGGAACGGTCTTGAAACAGGTCGGAAACGATGCCGCTACGCTTCACCACCAAGGTAGCCAATTCCTCCGCGGAGAGTTTTTTATTCTCTTCAATGAAAACTTCAATTAAACTACGGAAATCGCTCAGTTTCTTAGCTGTACCATTATTTATCGGTAGCGAATATTCCAAGGGGGCTTGAAGTACGGTCCACAGGCTTACCCCGTACTCGGTAGCGGCGCCGACAAGCTTACCTACCGTCGTATCCCCGATTCCCCGGGTGGGATAATTGATGATTCGCTTCAAGGCCTCCTCGTCGTGCGGGTTCACGATCAGGCGGAAATAAGAGATCACGTCCTTGATCTCTTTCCGCTGATAAAAAGACAAACCGCCATAAATCTTGTAAGGGATGCCCCGCTTTCGCAACGCCTCTTCCAAGATACGGGACTGGGCGTTGGTACGATACAAGATAGCGAAATCAGCATACGAGAATTTCCCTAATATCCCGTGCATCTCGTTGATTCGGGCGGCTACGGTGTAGCCCTCCTCATAATCGGAGTACGAGGTGAAAACACTCACCTTGCTGCCCGCCTCCTTCTCAGAATAGACCGTTTTGGGTATCTGACGTGTATTCTTGTCGATCAAACTATTGGCGGCGTTCACGATATTCTGGGTGGAACGGTAATTCCGTTCCAGCTTGAAGATACGGCAACCGGTATAAAGATTCTTGAATTGCAGGATATTATCTATATTAGCGCCTCGGAAGGAATAGATGCTCTGGGCGTCATCCCCTACCACGCAGATATGGCCGTGTCTCTCGCAAAGCCGTTGCACGATCAAGTGTTGGGCAAAGTTCGTATCTTGATACTCATCCACCAATACATACCGGAAGAAGTTCCGGTATTTCTCCAAGACGGCCGGATGATCCCGGAACAGGATATTGGTTTGCAGCAACAAGTCGTCGAAATCCATCGCTCCCGCTTGCAGGCAACGGCTCTGGTAACGTTTGTAGATTTCCCGAAGCAAGGGGACCTTGGCATTCATATCGCTTTCCACGAGCTCTTTATTTTGCTCGTAGGCCGTATAAGTTATCAAGGAGTTCTTCGCGTTGGAGATCCGGCTCTGCACCATTCCTAGGCGGTACACCTTATCGTCCAATTGCATTTCCTTGATGATGGATTTCAGTAAGCTCTTGGAATCAGTGGCGTCATAAATCGTGAAATTGGAAGGATAACCGATATGCTCCGCCTCGTTCCGTAAAATACGGGAGAAGATGGAATGGAACGTTCCCATCCATAGCCGACGGGCCGTTTGGTCACCGGTGATGGCCGCAATACGCTCTTTCATCTCCCGGGCCGCCTTATTGGTAAAGGTCAGCGCCAAGATACTATAGGGAGGCAATCCCAATTGCAATAAATAAGCAATCTTATAGGTCAGTACCCTTGTCTTACCGGAGCCAGCCCCGGCCACGACCAAGGATGGCCCCTCATTGTAAACCACCGCTTCCCGCTGGCTCTCATTCAGTTGATTCAAATACTCTTCCACATTCATCCGTTTTAGGGATACAAAATTAGGGAAAATAAGCGATTCCACATAAAAAAGTTGGGCAGGTCGCCGATAATATATACATTTGCCTGCATATAATCAGTAGTATTAACCAAAACAAGGGACTATGGGAAATTGGGAGAGACAACAGACAATGAGGAAAGAACGGGACAAGGTCCGAAGGGAGACTTTAGGGAAGTTCTTTTTTGACTTGGCTAAATTAATGTTTACGACGATGGTATTAGGAGAAATGCTCCTATTAGCAAAAGACATCGGCGACATTAATAATTGGGGTATGTTAAATATAGGGATTTTAGGTACTTACCTATTAGCCCGAGTTGGAAATAGAATATTAAAATAATATGATCATGATAAAAGATTTAAATGGATTGACAGTGTTGATGCTCGTTGTTACCATTTTAGCCGCTATCTTCTTAGCTTGGCTTTACACAAAGCCCGGCAAGAAATGGTTGGATGAGTTATGATACCGTAGGTGGTGTGCCATATTGTGGATCATGGCACACCATCTTCTTTATTTAGCGTCCAACAGATCATCATTCCTTATGCTCCTCCCCGCTTTCTTCACGCTCGCTTTTAAATCACCGATCCGGTAGCTAATGGCGATGCCGAAACCACGGCTAAACATACGCTCGGTCTGCCGGATATGAAAGTCCGGATATCGCTCGTCAATCTGTATCGTCTTATGATCTCCCAGAAAATCTTGCGCCCGCAGCGTACAAGTCAATTTATCCTTCAAGAAGCTCTTTACCACACTCAAGCCGTAAAAATAAAAGCCGTACGAGTCCATCCCCACATTCGGCTCGGAACGCACGTATCCACCCGACAGGACAAAACGCCACCCGTACTTAAACTTCTGCGAGAAATCGACAAAAGCAGAGCCACAAAAGCCGGAATTACGCACATCCGTATCGTAAACCTCATTCCCCTCCTGCGCCCGTAAATCCAGATAATGCAACATGCTGTTCAGCGACACGCTTGTCCGGGGCGAAGGATTATAGCTTAGATAAAGGTTTCCTCCCGCTGCTTTCACGTCCACGAGATTATCATACGTACTATTCACCACATTCGCCGAATCAATGAACAGATACTCATCAATCACCCCTTTTCCCAAGGTGCAGAGCACGGAAGCCTGCACATTCAATTTCGTTCCGTAATAACTGTATGACGCCGAAAGACGATGATGTTTCTCCGATACCAATCCCGGATTTCCATACGAGATAGAGGTCCCAGACACGAACACCGTAGGATTCAAATAGCTGATATTCGGGCGACGTAAACGTAAGTTGTAAGCCAAGCGAAACAAATTCCGGTCGTCCAAGCGGAAAGCGGAGGTCCAAGAAGGAACCCAATCCGTTACACGATAATTAAAATCCTTGCCTTCGCCTTGTTTATAAGTCACGTCCTGCCAAGTATGTTCCATACGAATGCCCGGGTTCAAGCTCCATTTACCATACTTAAATCCATATCCCGCATAGGCGGAGCCTATATTCTGCACATGCCGATATTCCACCAAAGGTTGTAAATCAGCGGGTAACCAGACACCCTCACCCAACTCCTTTACCTCCGAAGTAGCGTGGCTCGTACTGTTACGCCGAATCAGCTTCAAACCGCCCTCGATGGAATGCGTACTTGTAAAAGGATTCACGTAATCAAGCTGGGCCGTATGCTCATGGGTACGGGCATGACTGATTTGCCGGGTATAATCGGCCTCCAGTTGGGGTAACGAGACATTACCCATCTTGTCCTTATCATGAAACACGCTATAAATATCGTTCGGGATATAATCGTACTGATAGGAAAGCGTTAGCATCTCTTCCTTATTTCGTTTGAATAAACGCTGATAATCCGCTTTTAAGGAGGCACTACCCCATTCGTTCTTCTTACTCATATCCTCGTTATAAGCATAGATTTCTTCCCCCTCTTTATCAAACCTGCTATAATGGCTATTCCAAATAGAGTTGCTGTTTCCGATATTCAAGTTTCCGGACAAGGAGATCAAATTCAATGTATCGATCTCGAAACTGCCTTCCAGACTTCCATAATGGGCCGGATATTTCACGTCTACGTCCGAGAGCATCCGGAGCTTCGCACCGTCTCCCGACTGGGTACGGAGATAATCCGACTCGCTCTCGGACGATTGTTGACTAAACGTATAATTTCCGGAAAGCGATAATCGGCCATATTTCAGCGTAGCGAAACCACCGGCACTCTTAAACAAGTTCATCACCGTAGTGTTTATACTCGCGTTATATCCCTCGAACTCCGCTCCTTTCGTCACGATATTCAAGATTCCGCTGACACCCTCCGCATCGTAACGGGCACCGGGATCTGTTATCACCTCCACTTTCTTGATCATGCTGGCGGGGATACTACGCAAGACCTCCTTGGGATTATTAGAGAACATATTCGAGGGACGCCCGTTCATATAAATCTTAAAACTGGATTGTCCGTTTACCTTCACGTTATCCTCGCCATCCACGGTCACTAGAGGGACTTTTCGCAACATCTCCAGCAAAGTATAGGTTCGGGAATCCGGGTCCTCGGCGATACTGTAAGTAGTCTTATCCGCCTCTGCCTTTATCAAGGGTTTCACGGCGACAATGTTTATCTCGGGCAAGTCCTCGTTCAAATACAATGAATCGGGAGAGACGAGTTGGGCAGTCAACGTCGAGTTCCAGTTTCCCACAAGCCCTATCAAGGCCATCATCATCAGAAATCTTTTCATATCCGTATCTTATTTGATTTGTTTTCGGGCAAAAGTAGAGGCAACAGACAACAACAACGTAAATAATCGCCGGATAAGTAGCTGACATTTCCATGACATTTCCATGACATCCGGTCATTTAGCAGGATTTATGTCTATTTCATCCCGAATCCTATCGAAAAGGATACTTTCCTTCTATAATATTTAGTACCTTCGAGCGTTCTTTTTATGTTAATTCTAATCTAGCGAATAATGAATACACGACTATCGGCCAATCTATCCGTTTTGGGTACCTCCTTAATGCTGATCCTCTCGTTCAGCTTCGGTTTCCATAGTTATACGGAAGCCAAGAAAACGATCGTGACAGACTTGAATCAAGCGTTGCAACAAACGATCCTGCAAAACTCCCACCTATGGATGAGCCAAGATTCCATACGCACCTATGCCAATCTATCCAAGCTTTTCGGCAATCCGGTATCCATAGAAAGTTATAACAAGGACTTTTCCGACGCATTGAGTTATACGCCCGACAAGAAGAAAACGGGAATCGTGATCCACGTACTCAATAAAGATCCTCAAACCGAAAACGCTCCCGCTAATGCCAACAAGAAACTCAACGAATATTATATCGCCAGCGATACGATTATCTGGGCATCATCCATAGCGAACAGCCCCAATACTGCCACGGATCATATCGGGATCTCATTCCAAGGGTACGCCAATTGCTCCACCCTTGCGGTTATCGGGCTATCGGACAAATCTTTGCCCGGCCTATTCCTCGGGCTTGCCTTTTTATCCGCTACCCTGCCCCTATTGCTTAAACGTTATAGAAAGGAGTTGATAATGCCTCAGCCTATCCATCCGGGAAAGACCATCTCTTTCGGTAATTTGAACCTTTCTTGCGAGACCGCCTCCTTCTATAAGGAGAATGAGGAGAAACTAAAACTCACCCCTCAGCAATATGCCTTGATGGAGATGTTTTTCCTATCGCCTACGCATATCTTGAACCGCTCGAATATCTGCGAGAGCTTATGGCCGGGAAAGATCAACGCCGACGAGACCTTGAACACCTTGATCCGAAGGCTACGGCCTTTAGTGGAGGAAAACAGTAACCTAAAGATCACGACAGACAGAGGACGAGCTTATGCGCTTGAAATAAAAAAGAGCGACCATATCTGATCGCTCTTTCCTTTTTATCTAGATAGAATTAATATCTTCCACCATCCCGGTTAGAACCATAACCGCCACCTCTGTTAGAGCCATAGCCACCGCCTCTGTTGGAACCGTAGCCGCCACCTCTGTTGTTATTGAAACGACCACCTCTGTCGCCTCTATCCTCTCTAGGTCTGGCTTCTGTTATATTGATGACTTTGCCGTCATAACTTGCTTGGTTTAACTCCTCGATAGCCTTTTTGGCTAGCTCATCATCGCTCAGCTCAACGAAACCGAAGCCTCTTGAACGGCCGGTTTCTCTATCCATAATAACTTTTGCTGAAGTAATCTCACCGTAATCAGCAAATAACTGTCTTAAGTCCTCATCAGAGATGTTGTAACTTAGATTTGAAATGTAAAGATTCATTTTGTAAACTTTAATTAAATGGTTAATTGAGCTGAGTATGTCGACTAAAAAAGTTTACCTAACAAATCAAGTTGTGAGCAAATACTTTCTAATACTAACTTAAATCAATCTCAAATATGCTGCGAATGTAATGGTTTTATTCGAGCATACAACTATAAATCCAATAAATTTCGAAAAAATATAAGGGCGGGGTCTGCCCACCCCCCACGAAATTAGAATACGGTAACTTCTTGTCCCGCGGTATTCGCACGGATTAAATAATCGTACATCGCCTCGCAATACACCGGAGGCAGGTAGAAGCGGCCCGGGTAGACTGCGCAAAGATTGATCTTCACGGTCACTTGACTGCCTGCCGGCAGACGGTCTATATAACTATAAACACGGTCGTCACGAATATCCTGATAATTCACTCCGGCGCTCAAGCTGTCCGTAGCGGACTCATTCAAGAAACGGGTATTCAGTATTTCCCATCCGGCAGGGAAGATCTCCGATAATACCAAATTATTATATCCCCGGGCCGAAGGGTTCTTTACCGTAACCACGGCGGAGAAATTCGTACCTTGCTCCAATTGGGCGACATTGACCGGACGTCCGTTCAAGTCCACATAGCTAACCGCCAACGAGACACCATTCGCATACGCTTTTTCCTCTCCCTGCTCCGGTATTCCCTCGGTTATGATACGGGCGAAGAGCGTAGATTTACCCGTGTTCTTCAACTCGACGCTCGCCGAGGTCCCCGCCTTATCCAATAAGGTCTCGGACCATATATTCTTATCCGTTTTCACCTGTCCATCCTTTCCGCCACAAGCGTACGTGAAATCCATGGCCCCGTCTACCCGATATTTAGCTAGGTAGTCCGACAAGGCAACTAAAGCGAATGCCGTAGATTGTGTGCTCAACCAATCATCCGAAGAAAGTTGTTTGGACAATTCTTCCACCAAGGTAGCGGCCTCCTTGCCTTTATCCAACAAGCAAAGCGTCATTAACTGGATGGATTGATCCCGGACATCACTGCCGAACGTCTCGTCATACTCGGAATAACCGGAAGGAAGAGCCGTCGTCTTGCTGATCAGGTCTTGAGCGACATCCTCACGGCCGACCAAGGCATAGGCGGAAGCTAGCGACCAGCGACTCATGGAGGTCAAATCTTTCATCTCTTTCAAGCGGTTCATGGCACCCATCTCCGGCGACCCGGCCAAAGCCAATACATACAGGCGATAGGCTTGCGTAGCCTCTTCCGAATCCATATAATAAGAGGTAGCCGGCTTCCAATTACGGGCTACCCGGCGTAGATTATTCAATACGCTTTGTTTCATGGCCTCGGGAACCAAGTAGCCTTTCTTCGAGGCTTCCAGCAAGAAATGAGTAGCGTAAACCGTACCCCAGCCATTGCTGCTCGTTCCACCCGGCCAATAGGCGAAAGCCCCATCTACGGTCTGGTAAGAGCGCAGACGGCGGATCACCTCTTTCACGGCCTCCTCCGTGGATTTCGCCTGTTGAGGGGTCAAATCCGTAAACGAGGAGATATAAAGCTGCGGGAATCCTTTCGAGGTGATCTGTTCCAGACATCCGTGCGGATAACCCAACAAATAAGATAGACGTGAGGATAAGTTCACGGGGGCGATATCCGACACTTCTAAAGTCAACTGGTTCGTACCCGTGGCACCCGGCATCGCAACCGTCTTTTTCCAAGACTTGCCGGCCTCCAAGGTAGCGGCGCTAACTTTCACTTGCGGGCGGCGTACCGTACGGATCTCCAGTTCCGTCTCATAAACGGATTTATCCCCTTTACCCGTAGCGGTTATCGTTACCTTCCCGATACCCGGGTTCTTCTTCACCCGGATACGGAACGAGGCTTGCTGATCCCCTTTCCGCTCGAAGCTCAAGCTCCTCGTCGCCTCGCCGACCACTTCCATATTCGAGCTGCAAGCGATAGATACATTCACGGCTCCTACGCCATCCTCGGTAGCGAATACCGTAGCGGGTACTACCATCTCCTCGCCCACGCCGATCACCCGGGGCAAGGTTCCTAGCAGCATTACGGGCTTACGTACCATCACGCTCTTATCGGCATGTCCATAAGCCTCCCCGTTTCCGGCTACCACCATGATCTTGACACGCCCGTTATAATTCGGCATCTGATAGGTATGACGGGCGGTCTTCCCCTTCTTCAGCAAGAATGGGCCGTCAAATCGCACCACGGGCTTGAAGCGGTTCACGATCGCTTTCGGGCCTTTGTTCAGCGCATCATCGCCGCCGATACTGAACAATTGCTCGATACGGCCGCCATAAGCGCCAACCACGTAGTTATACAAATCCCATGTATTCACGCCCAACGCTTCCCGGGCGTTAAACGCCTTCCAAGGCTCCGGCGTACGGAAACGGGTCAGGTCCAGCAAGCCCTCGTCCACGACCGCCAGCGTGTAAGCCATCTCCTTTCCATTCTTCTCGGAGACGGAGACGGTATAAGAGGCATCCGGTTTCAGCTCGGCGGGAGATTGGATGACCGGAGTCAGATGGCTCTCCGGAGAAGTTACCGTGAACGGGACCACGCCGTACAAGCGGATCGGCAAATCGTTCTTCGTGATGCCATGAGGCTGCAAAAGGGTGATATAGACGTAAGCGTTCGGCTGCATATCTTTCGTCACATCCAGTCTCACGGTCGTTTGTTTATCCTCGCACGTATGTTCCGTCAAGGAAAGGACACGCACGCCGTTCTCTATACAGATAATCGCACGGCTTCCTTTCGTAGAGGGGAAGGTGACTACCATCTTTTCTCCGGGCGTATAACTATCCTTATCGGTCTTGAAACTAAGCATCGTGGCGGACTCGCTGCCATCGGTGTTACGTCGGCCCTCGTTATAAGGCCAGTCGAAATAACTCATCACTCCCGTAGAATGCTTGCTCTCCTTATCTTTCACGGAGATGAAATACGTTCCCCACTCCTTATCCGGGAAAGAGAGCTGGAACATACCCCGGCCGTCCCCATCCGTACGGATGGCAAATGTCTTTACCGGCTTATTGTAGGAATCCGATACGTAATTGGCCAAACCGCTACTGTTGGAGTCCCACCACCAATACCAATAGACCTTATATACTTTCACGTCTAATTCCGTATTCGCTTGCGGTTTCCCTAAATAATCAACAGAAGCGACCTCGTAGGTATAATTGGCTCCGGTATTTAGTTGTTCCTTATCTTTCTGCGGAGATTTGATACCGGCATACCGGCGATAAGGCGAGTAAAGCATCCGGTCCGCGTCGATACTGAAATCGCCGGATTCCTCATAGACCCGGGTCACTAGGTTTGCCAGCAACATTCCGGGAGCGGTAGAACCCAGCTCGAAGCGGGCTTGTACCGTGGCATCGCCCCGCTCATTGGTAACGCCGGAGATCAGCTTGCTCTCTTCCGTATTAAATACACGGGAAGGATCGTCGAAATAGAAACCCTTATAGCCCTCGAAGGTAGTCGGGGTGGCGATAAAGGTACCTTGTATATCGTATTTCAAGTTACGGGCGATAGCTCCTTGCAGCCATTCCACATGCAGGCGGGCATCCATAGGCTCACCACGCAACAAGGTCTTCTCCGGCATGGATAAGGCGATCTTCAGGCGGTTCGGCTTGATGGACTCGATACGTAAGCGCTTCGAGAAAGAGACCCCACCCACTTGCGCCTTCACATTCCACGCACCCGTGGGAGCATCCGCCTCGGTAACGAAATCGAAGACATAAAGCCCCAGCTCGCCACGGGTCTGCGTCTTACGGGCATACATTTGCCCTAACGGGTTGTACAGCTCCATCACCACCGGATGCTCTGCCGGCAATTGCTTCGCCCGGTCGTTCAGCATAAAGCCCAGATGCAACGTATCACCCGGACGCCATACGCCCCGCTCGCCATAGATAAAGCCCTTGATCCCTTTCTGGACTACCTCGCCCGATACATCGAACGAACTGAGCGAGAGAGCCGATCCGTTATCCACCCGCAGATAGGAACGTTGGGTTCCCTGTGAGGCGATCAGGTAGAACGGACGTCCCGAGGAGAGATCCAGCCGTACCTGTCCCTTATCATCGGTCGTGCCCGAGGCCAACGCTTGGTGTTGGTAATTATAGGCGGTAACCGTAACTCCTCGCTCCGGCTCCGTATTCTGTATATTATGCACCAACACGGTCATATCATTATCCTGCCCCATCAAGGCGACCAGTCCCAAATTGGTAGCCAAGATATTCTTTCCCTCTACCTTATTAAAGTAATAACTATCCGAGCAAGGATCGTTCCATTCTTTCCAATTATAACTAGACCAATCGTATTGACGGTAATAATACGCTCCCTCGTCAAAACGGGCGGACTCTTCCTTGAAACGGATCTCGTCCGAGGCCAAGATCTGCTCCTTCGAGATCTTCACCGTATCATTCCCGCAAGGATAGGCCGACAAAGGCCGGTCAAACGAAAGCTCCAGACGGTAGATAGCGCCCGGTTCCGGCTCGATCAACCGCTTTAAATCGACCGCGAACGTATTCCACCGGGACAGGTCAAGACCCTCCTCATCCAAGAAGATCGTCTTACGGGCGATCAAGCGCCCGACACGCATCAGCTCCCCGGACTCATCCAAGTTGTTCGATTGCAGGAACTGACCGATATTCTGCTCCAATATCTTGATAACGCTCACCGTAACCCCTCGCAAATAAATCGCTTGGAAAGGAACGGATAATTGCGTGGATTGCGGGATGATCACTCCTTTCCCGATAAAACGGACGCCGGGTTTCTGCTCATCTAGGATTATTTGACGCACGACAGCCTCTTTCAGGTTCAAGCCGCTCTTGCTGCGGATGCCTTGGTTCAGGTGGATATTCATCACGCCCTTTTGCCACAAATCGGCATCCGGATATAGGCGTAGCTTGTTTCCGTCCACGGTTACGGTCTCCGACGTATTCTCGGCGATAAAGGCCAAGCCTCTCATATCTTGGCCCACATCCAATAACTTCGTGAAAGCGACCTCCACGTAACGCTCCGGCTCGGACACATACGTCACGTCGTACACCGAGAAATCATTCTGATCCGGAACGCTCACTGTCACGACATCGGCCTTTTCCACGCCTAGTTTATTAGAAGATACGGAAAGCTTGAGTGTCCGTTCCCCCTCCATCCCGGCGGAGACATTGAATAAGGTCACCTCATGTTTCTTTCCATCCGGGCTGTGTTGCCAAGTAGCGTCTACCTTCTCCGAGAAATCCACCAACGACTCCACGGTCTCCGGAGATTCCTTATCCGGAGTAAAAAGCACGGCGGTCAGATCGTACCCATTCTCGTTTTTCTTGTTGATATCCATCGATTCCAGATTCCCCCGAAGGGCTAAAGGGAGCGTGGTAAAACCAAAAGCGAACCACTTATCCTTACCTTGTGCCTCAAACCATTCGGACAAATCGGCTTTCACCTGATAAGAGGTGTTTCGCTCAAAGCCTTTCTCCGGCTTGAATACCAACGTCCGGTTATTCTCGAAAGCCCATTTCCCCGGCACATCGGGCTTGAGGCGCACGAGTTTCCCCAATCGGTCCGCCTTTAATCGATCCGCCGGGATCTCTTGATTAAAGATCAGGTAAACGGGAGAATACCGGGAAATCTTCCCGGTAGTAAACGCCTCTACATTCGGATTATAAGGGGGGAGATCTTGATCCGCAGGGCTTGTCGTATGACAACTTGTCAAGATAGACAAGAGACAAAGTACGCAGAATAAACCGATAGACCGTATCATACACATGAATGTTTAAATGGTTAATCCACAAATGTACATAAATTATACCAAGATGCAATGATCTATCCGTATATCTCCTTTTCGAACAATCACTTCTCAAATATATTCGCTATATTTGCGTTCAATGAAACATCTAAGATTGTAAAACAAGATCATGCCCAAGAAACTACACAAGGAAATCCCCATCGACTACGCCGTCTGCCAGCAACAAGATTGCCCTCGGGCCGGAAAGTGCCTGCACCAGATCGCCTACCAACCGCTCATCGAACAACCGGCAACCGTATTACGGCTGCTGAACCCCACCCTCTGTACCCGGGATGAGGCTTGCCCCTACTTCCGAGACTCCGCTCCCGTCACCTACGCACGGGGCTTCACCGGGATGCAGAGCCGGATGTTCCCGGCGCAATACCAGCAATTCATGTCGATACTCATGTCCCATTTCGGACGTAACCCCTACTTCGAGCGGCGAAGGGGCGAATTTCCACTCTCACCTAAAGAGCAAAGGATCGTGCTAAACGCCTTGCGAAGAGTCGGAGTGACGGAAGAGCTAAGGTTCGATCATTATGAGGAGAGTGTCAATTGGTATGATTGAGGCAGTACTCCTTATAAAGTACCGCAATACTCAGCCGGACAGTACCGCAGTACTTCGTAAGGAGTACCGCAGTACTTTGCGCACAGTACTACAGTACTTCCTACGGAGTACTGGCAGATGCCTCAGCCATCTATCCAAGTCGCTATTACCAAGGCCGGGACGAGTGCTATGGCGCCTCCTCGCATCCCTCTTGGGGATCGGCGTGACGGCGTGGTGTGTCATGTATGGCATCGTACCCCGGCAATTATTTCCCGCCCCCTGCTCTACTTTATTATATTCGGCCGAGGGCGAGCTTTTAGGCGCACGTATCGCACCGGACGGGCAATGGCGTTTCCCGGCGACGGATAGCTTGCCCGACAGATTCGTGGATTGCTTGCTCACGTACGAGGACAAACGGTTCTTTTACCATCCCGGGATAGACCCCGCCGCCATCGTCCGGGCGATCCGCTTGAACGGGAAAGCGGGGCGTGTGGTGAGCGGAGGAAGTACCTTGACCATGCAATTGGCACGCATAGCGAGAGGGAACCAAGACCGGACCTTCTACGAGAAAACGATCGAGATGTGCTGGGCGCTCTTTCTGGAAACCACCTATAGCAAACAAGAGATACTGAACCTCTATGCCTCGCACGCTCCCTTCGGGGGAAACGTAATCGGGCTGGAGACCGCCGCATGGCGTTATTTCGGGCGAAGCGCCTCCGAGCTATCGTGGGCCGAGAGCGCTACGCTGGCCGTCCTTCCCAACTCCCCCGCCTTGATCCACCCCGGGAGAAACCGGAAACAACTGAAGGAGAAGCGGGATCGCTTATTGGCTTCCCTTCAAAAGAAAGGTATATTGGAAGAGACTGAATACGAACTGGCCTGCATGGAGCCACTTCCCGAAGCCCCTCTCCCTTTACCTAATGATGCCCCTCACCTGTTAGAAAGACTGGCCGCGGAACAACCGGGACAACGCATCCAAACCTCCGTCCGCCAAGCCCTGCAACGGCAGACACAGGCCCTCGTAAACCGTTATGCCCGTGAATACAGTTCCAACCATATCCATAATCTGGCGGCGATCGTAGCGGACGTGGAGACCGGGGAGGTATTGGCCTACGCCGGAAACGCTACCTATCCGGCCGACGAGCGGCGGGGGAACCAAGTGGATATCATCACCTCGCCCCGCAGCACGGGAAGCATCCTCAAGCCCTTCCTGTATGCCGGTATGCTGCACGACGGGCTGTTGCTCCCCTCCATGCTGGTATCGGACGTGCCCTTGAATATAAATGGCTTCTCCCCCCATAATTACAACAAGACATTCTACGGGGCGGTACCGGCCCATGTAGCCATAGAGCGCTCCTTGAACGTTCCCTTGGTACGTATGCTCTCCCAGTATAATACCGGACGCTTTATGTCTTTACTGAAATCGTGGGGAATGACTACCTTACGTTTCTCCGAGGAACATTACGGGGCCTCCTTGATCTTGGGAGGGGCCGAGGGAACCTTATGGGATCTTTCCGGTATGTATGCCTCCATGTCTCGTGTGCTTAAACATTACCGTACTTACAACGGACGCTATAATCCGGCGGATATCCATCCGCTGACTCCCTTTCCGGCGGAGAGGAAGGAACCTATCCGTTCCCTTACCGATAGCCGGCTCACCGATAAGGCGCTCCTTTCCTCCGCGGCCCTGTGGTACACGTTCGAGGCGATGTCTGCTCTGAACCGTCCCGAGGAAGAGGCCGACTGGCAACAATTCGAGTCGATGAAACGGATCGCATGGAAGACCGGGACGAGTTACGGGGGACGAGACGCTTGGGCGATCGGCACGACTCCCCGCTACGTCGTCGGCGTATGGGCAGGTAACGCTTCCGGCGAGGGCCGTCCGGGACTTACGGGTGTCGGCAACGCCGCCCCGGTCCTTTTCGATCTCTTTTCCCTATTGCCCGGTGGCGAATGGTTCGACCTGCCCTATGATGAGACGCTTCCCATGGCGATCTGCCGGAACAGCGGACATAAAGCCTCGCCCTACTGCGAGCAAACGGACACCTTATACATGCCGCTGTCCGGCAATAACACGGGGATTTGCCCCTACCATAAGCTCGTGCATCTATCGGCGGACGGACGGTACAGGGTCAATAGTTCCTGCGAGTCTGTCGACCGGATGATCAGCCGCCCGTGGTTCGTGCTTCCTCCCGCGCAGGAGTATTACTACCGCAACTATCACATCGATTATATCCCGCTCCCTCCGGTAAAACCCGGCTGCGGGCAAGACCTGAACCGCCAGATCGAACTGATCTATCCCGAGCATAACGCCATTCTCTACCTTCCGAAAGGCTTCTCCGGAAAGTCTGAGAAATTTATCTTCAAGGCCGCCCACGCCCGCCGTGACGCTACGATTTACTGGCATCTGGACGAAAGCTATCTGGGAGAGACCACCGAGAATCACCAGATCAGTTGCTCCGTGAGCCAAGGAAAACATCTCCTTACCCTCATCGACAACGAGGGGAACCAAAAGAAAATACAATTCGAGGTCAAGTAAAGCATCCGTTAAGCCTTGACCCAAACAGCCAATTTGCCTCCCTTGACAAGGAAACGGCCCTTCCCTTCCTCATCAATCGCCACGGTATCTTTTACCGAGCCTGTGATCTCATGCCATACCTCGCCTTTCCGGTTCTCCCCCACAGGCATTGTTTTCTCTCCATCTTCCCCGTTCGAGATAACCACCGCCAAGCCCGAATCAGCATGTCCCGGATCTCCCAAGCGTACGAAACCGATCGTGTTCGGATGATCAAAATAATCCACCTCTTCCCCGTACGCATATTCTTTCCGGGTACGCAATAGCATATCCAATACCTTACGATGGGGAGATTTCTTCCCTTTTACGCCATAATAATCCCCATAAAAGATACACGGATACCCTTTCTTCATCAACAGGATCAAACCGTAGGCGGAAGGTTTGAACCAATCCTTCACCTGCGACTCCAAAGAACTGTTTTTCTGGGAATCATGGTTATCCACGAAGGTGACGGCTTGATCCGGGCATATCTCGACCAAGGTCCCTTTTAATAGATCGCGTAAATCATAGTCACGACCTTTCTCGGAAGCCTCATTCAAGTTATAATGTAAGGCTACGTCAAACAAATCCACGTTATATTCTACTTGCGACAGGTAAGCCTCCAACGATTCGGTATCGTTTTTCCAATATTCCCCGACAGCGTAGAAACCCTCTCCCCGATCCGCTCTCACCGCCTCCAGAAAATGCTTGATAAACTGGTCGTTCATATGCTTGATCGCATCGAGTCGCATACCGTCCAAGTTTAGTTCGTTCGATACCCAGATCCCCCATTCCTGCATCTCACGCACGACTTCAGGGTTATCGAAATCCAGATCGGCGAACATGAGATAGTCGTAATTTCCATTCTCATCATCGACTCCCTCACTCCAATGTTTTCCCTCTCCCAGAATCTGGAATATACCTTCCTTCTTGCGGGACACATCATAGTCCGTCCCGGAGAAATGAAACCAATGCCATTTAAAATTAGAATACATATTACCACGCCCCGGGAAGTCGAAGCCGGTCCAGCCCTCTATCTCATGGGGTTCGCTGGTAGCGTTTTCCCGTTGCCCAGGATCTACCTCTTGCGCCATAAACCACTCGGTATAATCGGCTCCCGCCTTATGGTTCATCACGGCATCCAGATATACGCCAATCTGGTTCCGGTGAAGTTCCTCGATCATTTCTTGAAGTTCCTGTTTAGTTCCATACTTGGTGCGTATGGTCCCTTTTTGGTCGAACTCCCCCAAATCATATAGATCATAGGTTCCATACCCCTCGTCCGCTTGCTCATGGCCTTTGTAAGCGGGTGGAATCCATACGGCGCTGATCCCGATCTCATGTAAATGCGAGGCGTCATCCTTCAGCCGTTTCCACAGCATTCCATCGTTCGGCAGATTCCATTCGAAATACTGCATCATTACTCCATTTTCCATATGTTTCTTCTATTTGTTGATAAAACAACACTTCCTAAGCGTCATAAGTTGCTGAAACTAACCACCACATCCTTTTGTTATAGTAAAAAACTAAAGAATAATAAGATGGATTCAAAGCATGTTACAGAGAGTACGTCCGGTCAAGAGGACATTCAAAAGACTTGGTGGAAAGAAGCGATTATATACCAAATCTATCCCCGTAGCTTTCAGGACAGCGATGGCGACGGAATCGGTGACTTAAACGGTATCACCTCCCGCTTGGATTATATACAAAGCTTGGGTGTGGATATCATCTGGTTAAACCCGATCTTTCTCTCTCCCAACGATGATAATGGTTACGACATCAGCGACTATCGGGAAATCATGAGAGAATTCGGTACGATGGAAGATTTCGACCGCCTCCTGAAAGAGATTCATAAACGGGAGATGCGACTGGTACTGGACTTGGTAGTAAACCATACCAGCGACGAGCATCCTTGGTTCGAGGAAGCCCGTAAATCCAGACATAATTCCTATTATAATTATTACCATTGGTGGCCGGCCGAGAAAGGTGAGCCTCCCTTGCGCCTCAGCTATTTCGACGAGGAAGGCAACGCTTGGACGTATAACAAGCCAACCGACTCGTATTACCTGCATTATTTCTCCCGGAAACAACCCGACTTAAATTGGGAGAACCCAGAGGTACGCCAAGAGATTTTCGATATGATGCGCTTCTGGTTCGATAAAGGGATAGACGGTTTTCGCATGGATTCCATCTCTCTTATCGCCAAAGATCCCTCATTCCCTCTCATAGATTCCAAGAAATATCCGGATATCTTTTCTTTCTATGCCAAAGAGCCTCGCCTACACCTCTATCTTCACGAGATGAATCGGCAGGTATTAAGCAAATACGATTGTATGAGTGTTGGAGAAGGTTCGGCCGTGATGGTAGATGATGTCGCTAAATTTGTCGATCCGGCCCGGGAAGAGTTGAATATGCTTTATCATTTCGACGCCGCCCGTATCCGGAATACAACCCTACCGGACAATCCGGAATCCGGTATAGACTATAGCTTGATCGCCCTAAAGAAGATGTTTACGGAATGGGATAAGGCGGTAGATAAGGGTTGGCCCTCGATCTACTTGGGTAATCATGACCAGCCCCGTATGGTCAGTCGCTTTGGTAGCGATAAGGATGAGTTCAGGGCCTTGTCCGCCAAGAAGCTTATTACTTTTCTGCTTACGATGAGAGGAACGCCTTATTGGTTCGCCGGGGACGAGATAGGTATGCGTAACATTCGGTTCGACCATATCGAGGATTATAACGATATCGATACGATCAACCGCTATAAGAAAGCGAAAGCAGAGGGTAAAGATCCGCAGGCGGTATTGGACGAACAGAAAGAGACCGGACGAGACAACGCCCGCACTCCTTTCCAATGGGATCGCTCGCCGGAAGCGGGATTTACGGCAGGAACCCCTTGGTTAAAGGTAAATCCGGATTATACTTGGATAAACGTAGCGGACGAAGAAAAAGATCCGACCTCCATACTTAATTATTTTAAGAAAGTAGTCAGCTTCCGTAAGGAGAATCCGAGTTTGATTTATGGCAGTTATCATTTGCTGGATGCGGAGAATCCCCAATCCTATACCTTCTTACGCAAGACTGGGGCCGACACTTATCTGATTATGCTCAATTTCTCCCCCAAGGCGGCAATCTCCACTCCGGGGATAGATATGAGTAACGCACACGTCCTATTGGACAATTACGGGGACCGAAGTCATATGGCGCCTCAAAAAGATATCACGCTCCGTCCTTTCGAAGCGATTGTCTTTCAATTGAACCATCCCGTCTATGAATCCTTCATAGATTCGCTAGATCTTTTGGAATGATTCGTTAAAAAGAGGTACAAAACGCAACCAAAGACTTTTCGGATGTGTTTAAATACAAAGCATCAGAACTTTTTAATAAAATATAAAACTATTCGTTATGGGATTTATTTGGTCTATTATCATCGGTATCGTAGCCGGTTATCTGGCTGGTAAGATTATGCGTGGAGGAGGTTTCGGGGTCATTGTTAATTTGATCCTAGGTATTATTGGAGGTGTATTGGGTGGCTGGGTATTCAGTTTACTAGGCATATCGGCCGGTGGTATCTTAGGGAGCTTGATAACCTCTACGGTCGGAGCTATTTTGTTATTATGGATCGGCTCGCTATTCAACAAATCCAAAGAGGTTTAAGAAGGCGTGCTCAATTATCAAATCATATATTACATGGCAACAAGATCTCACGAAACTTTAGTTACGGCATAATATAATGTAAAAGGCAGTCCTTGCCGGACTGCCTTTTTATTTAGATCGTTTCCACTTTTTCTTTAGGTAAAACCCATTTCAATACCAGATAACCGCAAAGACCGGATATAAACGATCCCGTGAATACACCCAGCTTCGCCTGATTCAAGAGATCGGCACCCGCCGCCGTACTGCCGTCAAAGGAAAGATTCGCTATGAACAAGGCTACCGTGAAACCTATTCCTCCCAACATGGATACTCCAAATAAATTACGCTTGCTCATGCCTGTAGGCATGGAGGCGAATGGCGTACACGCAAACAAGTAAGAGAAAGAGAATATACCTAATGTCTTTCCTACAAATAGGCCCACGAACACCGCCAAGGGAACATTAACCAATGTCTGGGGTTGGATATCCCCGAATGTCACACCGGCATTCACGAAAGCGAATAAAGGAAGTATCACATAGTTTACCAAAGGATGCAACTTATCAGCGATGGTCTGCAACGGACTGATCGTTTTATCCGCCAACGTATGGATGTTATTCAATACCTGAATTTGTGTAGGCGTAAGCACTTCCGCTTTACGGGACTGACGAACCTCGGTATAGTCCAGCATATTCAAATACCCGGTCATATCACACGTGAAATCATCTAGCTTAACAACCGGACGGGCTGGAACCGTAAAGGCGATCAACACGCCGGCGATTGTCGGATGGATTCCTGACTCCAGAAATAGCAGCCAAACGATAAAGCCACCGATATAGAAAAACAATCGGTTGTGTACCCGGAACTTTCCTCCCACATACAACAAAGCGAGGACTATCAGGGATATCAACAAAGGCTCGAAAGCGATATGCCCGCTATAAAACAGGGCGATAATTATAATACCTCCAATATCATCCACCACAGCCAAGGCGGTCAAGAAGATACGCATGCTCAACGGCACCCGCTTCCCCAACAAGCCCAATACGGCCAAGGCGAAAGCGATATCCGTAGCCATCGGAATAGCTGCCCCGTTTACCTCGGGAGGCGTATTACATACTAACATATAAAATAAGACCGGCACGATCATTCCACCACAAGCGGCGATAATAGGCAATAGCGCCTTCCGCACGGAACTCAACTCACCGATCAATACCTCTTGCTTGATCTCCAGACCGATCACGAAAAAGAAAACCGCCATAAGGGCGTCGTTCACGAAAGCCAACATAGACATAGTCTCGCCATGATGCGCGAAGAAGTTAAACTGCCCGGCTTGCAGATCGATTGGAAAAGCTAATAATAAATGATACTTATGTGCCCAAGGCGAATTGGCCAAGACCATAGCGATGATGGTGGCGGCAAATAGTAAAAGACTGGCGTTCGGCTTCTGTATAGCGAAGCGACGCAACGGTTTAAGGATAACATTAATCGTACGGTCCATAAATAATAAGTTAGATGAAGGTCTTCAACAATTGATCGTACTATGACTATTCCCGTTTCCCTCTTGGGAGGGAAACGGAATATCATCTTGAAATACCTTCAAGTGTTTTTTCTATTAATTGACTGCTTTGGCTTTTCCTGCTTGCTCCAGGTTATAAGCGCTGCGTGTGAGTTTCTCTACCCAGATGACAAAGATACCAGTTAAAATTAAATTAAACACAATAGTTAACACAGAAATTATCAACATCGGGCCACCTAATCCATATCCTAAGGCTATGAAAATAACGCCGGCTCCTACCTCTCCACGGGTAAACATACCGATAGACAGCGCCAAACGCTCCCGTTTCATCCGGTCACGGTAGAAAAACAAAGGAAATAATTTACCGATATTGGATAAGAATGAGACGATTACGACGTGTAAAGCGATCATCGACCATGACATCATCGGCTGTGCGCCTGTCACCGTAGTTACTTCCGCCGCTTGCTGAGCGAAATCCACACCCATAAACACCGGCATGCTCACTCCGACAAGGAACATAAAGAGATAAGAGATAAAATCGGACACTTGATGCTCGATCTTGGTATCGATATGCTTATGCCGCATGATCATACCTACGACAAACGCAGGTAAAAGTACCTCGATATGGATGCTAGCCTCCTCCCCGTACATATGTTTCGATACCAGATAAATCACTTGCGTGATACCAAACGTCACGACGGCATAGAACAAGATGGCTTTCCAGTCTTGACGTACATTATAATATCCCATTTTCTTCCAGCCCAGAATCAAGAGCAATACTACAACCAGAATAATGACTCCCAATTGCCAGCGCAAGCCGATCATCATAATTTGCAACGGGATCATCAACAGGATCGTATCCAAGTCGTCGAAGATCGCCAATACCTGTACCTTCTTATATACCCAAGAGGCTTTTAGCCCGGCGGCGGCCAACATCGTAAACAAGATACCCGCCGAGGTAGGCGCGGCGAACCGGCTTAGCAACAGGTTCTCCTTCCAAGCGTCCCAACTTCCCCATAAATCGCCCGGAAGCAAGACAAACATATAATATAAAGCCACGAATATCCACGGAAACGCAGCCGTAGCCATCGCTATGAAATAATCTTCGGTATAAGACTTCCACCGGGTCTTATCAATCTCGAACTCACGCCCCACATTAATCATGATAAACGCAAGGCAAATAAACAAAAATGTATTAGAGATCGTCTTTACCAGCGAATACTGTTCCCCCACCATAGCGGGAAGCATTTGCGACACGACCAAACCCAACACTAGAAAAAGAGAGAATAAAAGAACTTTTTTCATTCAGATAAAACTATATTAATATTTACACAATAAAATGCAGGGGCAGGGTTCCTCATGAGCCTTGTCTCTACAAAAAACAATTGAAAATTGAATTAGTTGATCGCTTGCTACTCTTTTAGATAAGCGGTCTCAACCTTTAACAAACGATTTTTGAGGCGTTCAGCCTCTCCTTTACGGATACGAAGCGTCATCTCGCAATCCATCTCGAACTTCTGTGAGATGATAGCGGGGTTATCCTCTTTTACGATACGCATGATCCCGTTTAGGTATGGGTATTCGAAAACGACCGTGATGTCCTCGTCTACCGTACGTTCCTCGATCTCTGCGGCGGAGATAGCCTCAGCGGCGGCCGTGCGATAAGCGACGATCAGGCCGCTGGTCCCTAACTCGATCCCACCAAAGTAACGTACTACGACAATCAATAAATCGGTCAGCTCATTCGAGTTGATCTGTCCGAGGATCGGTTTCCCGGCCGTGGAAGAAGGCTCCCCGTCATCGTTGGCCCGGAACGTCTGCCGCTCTGGACCTAACATATACGCCCAGCATACATGGCGGGCATCATAATATTGTTTACGGTATTTCTCCAGTTGCTCCTTCACCTCTTCCACCGTACGCACGGGGATAGCATACGAGATAAAGCGGCTGCGCTTCTCGGTATAATATCCCTCGGCTACTTGCTTGATGGTCTTGTAACTGTCGTCTGCCATAAATCAATCCGGTATTTTAGTGTTAGACACTTCCTCCCGGTACGCCCGGAAATCTTTCATGATCTCTTCGATCTCCTCGATGAAATAAGGATCTTTCACCTTATTCCTCACCTCCTCATAATAGGTCTCTATGGCAGCCAACGCACATACGTCCTGCCCTCTCAGCACGAAGTAAGGTTCCTCCTTCTCCACGCACTGCTTGATCATTTGTATAGGATTCTTCATTTTTTCTTATTTGCTATATCTAACTCTTCTTTCAAGAACGGAGCCGTAAACCCGACGCCACTCTTCGCTAAAGCCTCCGGAGTCCCGGTGAAAAGGACGTTACCTCCACGGCGACCGCCCTCGGGGCCCATATCGATCAAGTAATCGGCGCTTTTGATAACATCGAGGTTATGTTCGATAACGATGATCGTGTTGCCTTTATCCACCAACTTGTTCAATACCCCCAGCAAGACCCGGATATCCTCGAAGTGCAGACCGGTGGTAGGTTCATCCAATACATAAAGCGTCTTTCCCGTATCCCGCTTCGCCAGCTCGGTAGCCAGCTTGACACGTTGGCTCTCGCCACCGGATAAGGTAGTAGAGGGTTGCCCCAACTTGATATATCCCAGACCTACATCCTGCAGGACCTTGATCTTGGATAAGATAGTCGGGATATTCTCGAAGAACTCCACTGCCATATTAATCGTCATATCCAAGATATCCGCAATTGATTTCCCACGAAAACGAACCTCTAGGGTTTCCCGGTTATATCGCTTGCCGTGACAATCCTCGCAAGGCACCAGCACGTCCGGAAGGAAATTCATCTCGATCGTCTTATAGCCATTTCCCTTACAGGTCTCGCACCGTCCGCCCGATACGTTAAAAGAGAAACGTCCCGGTTTATACCCTCTCACCTTCGATTCCGGAAGTTCCACGAACAGATTCCGGATATCCGAGAATACCCCCGTATAGGTAGCTGGGTTGCTCCGGGGGGAACGACCGATCGGAGATTGATCCACATTCACGATCTTATCGACATGCTCGATTCCCTCGATGGCGTCGTATGCCAAGGGGTCTTCCAGCGAGCGATAGAAATGCTGGCTCAAGATCGGTTGCAGCGTGCGGTTTATCAAGGTAGACTTTCCGCTACCCGACACACCCGTGACGCAAATAAGAGTACCCAAGGGGAAAGACACGTCCACATGCTTCAGGTTATTGCCGCTGGCTCCCTTGATCGTAATAAACTGCCCGTTGCCTTTCCGACGCTCGGCAGGAACGGCTATCTCCGTGTTTCCATTCAGATAGGAAGAGGTCAAGGTATCTACACGCAGCATCTCCTTGGGCGTTCCCTCAAAGACGACCTCACCCCCCAGACGGCCCGCTTTAGGCCCCATATCCACCACGTAATCGGCACTCAGCATCATATCCTTATCATGCTCCACGACGATCACGGAGTTTCCCGTATCACGCAATTGCTTCAAGGAGTTAATCAGACGGACGTTGTCCCGCTGGTGCAAACCGATACTCGGCTCATCCAATATATAAAGTACGTTCACCAATTGGCTTCCGATCTGGGTAGCCAAACGGATACGCTGGCTCTCGCCACCGGACAAGGTAGCGGAACCCCGGTTCATGGAAAGATAATCCAATCCCACATCCAGCAAGAAGCGCAGGCGGGAGCGTATCTCCTTCAATATCTCCGTAGCGATCCGAAGCTGTTTCGGGTCCAGCTTCTCCTCGATACCCTCCAGCCACTCGTATAATTCCGAGATATCCATGGCCGACAACTCGGCGATATTCTTTCCCGCTATCCGGTAGCTCAACGCCTCCTTATTCAACCGCCAGCCGTTACATTCCGGACAAGTGGCCATCTTGATGAATTGTCCCGCCCATTTCTGCGCCGAGGCGGATGCCTCGCTCTCCTGTTGCATCAAGATATACTTGGCGACTCCCTCATACGACAAGAAATAGTTAGACGATCCTAACGAGTCATTCTTGATCTGCAACCGCTCGTCCGTACCGTTCATGATCTCGTCCATCGCCTCCTCGGGAATATCCCGTATAGGCGTCTTGATCGTCACGCCATGCTTTTGGCAAAGCGCCTCGATCTGCCAGAATATCAACGAATTCTTATATTTACCCAAAGCGACGATGCCACCGCTATATATACTTAAGGATGGATCGGGAACGATCTTGTCCATATCCAACAAATTGACCTGTCCTAAGCCTTTACATTTCGGACACGCTCCTTGAGGGGAGTTGAACGAGAAATTATGCGGAGCCGGCTCACTGTAAGACAATCCAGTCACCGGGTCCATCAAGCGACGACTATAATGGCGAACCTCGTTAGTCTCGGCATCCAGTATCAGCACAAGGCCATCGCCTTGCTTCATGGCGATCTTCAAGCTCTCTTTCAAACGACGCTCGTCTGCCTCGGAGACAATCATCTTATCGATCACCACCTCGATGCTGTGCATCTTATAACGATCCAGCTTCATCCCATGGAAGATATCTTTCAACTCGCCATCGACACGGACGTTCAGATATCCTTTTTTACGTATCTGCTCGAAAAGTTCCTTATAATGTCCCTTACGATTACGCACAAGCGGAGCCAAGAGATACGTTTTCTTCCCGTTGTATTCATCCAAGATCAGCCTCAGGACTTGATCCTCGGTATATTTCACCATCTTCTCCCCGCTCAAATAGGAATAGGCCTCTCCCGCCCTAGCGTAAAGCAAACGGAAAAAGTCATAGATCTCGGTAGTCGTACCGACGGTGGAACGAGGATTCTTATTGGTTGTCTTTTGCTCAATGGAGATAACCGGACTCAGACCTGTTATCTTATCCACATCGGGTCTCTCCATATTCCCTAAGAAATTCCGGGCGTAAGCCGAGAATGTCTCCACATACCGCCTTTGTCCCTCGGCGAAAATCGTATCGAACGCCAATGAGGACTTGCCGCTACCACTCATGCCGGTAATCACCGTCAACTTATTCCTCGGAATCTCTACATCTATATTCTTCAGATTATGAACACGTGCGCCAAGTATGGATATGCGCCCGCCTTCCAATGCCTGCTTATCTTTTATCATCTTTTACCTATCTGGTTTTAGGGGCCGTAAAGATACGAAAAAAACAGAAGCCAATCAAACTTTCCGACAAATCATAGTGTAATCTCAGCCACTTCCTTCCGCCTGTTTGTTCCCTACGGGAAGACCTCGCAGTATCCATCGTAGGAACCAGAGTTTCTATTTATCCTTCACCTCTGGCTGGGGAGAAGGAGCCTGCATGTTCTCATAAAACCTCTTTTTCTCCTCGTTACTTTTTTGGACAAGGCTTGTCACATATACCGTAAATATTGGAAACATCATCATGCCCAAAGCAGCCAATACGACTGAGAGGACTCGTCCCGTAACCGTAATAGCGGATATGTTAGAGCCAACCGTCGTCACATCCATAAACGCCCACCATAGAGCGTCCCCATAATTAGCCACCAACGGGTTCACCTTATGCTCCAAGACAAAAAATATAAGACTTGAGAAATAAACCGTGGCCAACAACATCGTCAAGTAAGAAACAAACAAGCCGGATGCCTTATTATACGACAACCATCCCACCACGATCGCCAACGCATACCCGCCCCGTACCAAAGGAACGAAACGTAAGAAATAACTAAGCTCGGGTGAGGTGATAATATGATAATATTCTATTATATTTTGGTAAGGGATCGCTACGAGCAAGAAAATAAAGTGCGTTCGCAAATAACGTAATTTATCTTTCGATAGGAAAAGTTCCAAAACAAAATCGAAAAGAAAAAACAAACAGATCCATAATTGAATCTTCTTATAAGAAGTTTGCGTGTAAAAGGGAATATTCTTAAATGTATCGATGGAGATACTGATAACCAAGAACAGCGACAACAATAGTATAATGATATGTAACACACCATATACCCCCTTCTTTCTCAATGCGAAATCAAATACGGCCATTTTCATAAGCGTTACTATTTATTTAATTATAATCCTTTTCATTTTGGTTTATGACAACAAACCTCATATACCATTTGTTTAAACAGCGAAATGTGTTAATTAACCAAGTTTTACGTAGCAAAAACAAAACATCTTCTTTGATTCGCTGTTATAAACTCAGACTTAAACGAGAGAAGTAATTCTCATTTTTAAAACATAAATCTATGGCAAATATCAACAAGACAGTAAAGCTAGGTGTGTTTACCCTAGCAATCATGAACGTGACGGCAGTAGTATCTTTACGCGGACTGCCAGCAGAAGCCGTATACGGACTAAGTTCGGCTTTCTATTACTTATTCGCGGCAATCGTATTCTTAATCCCGACCTCTTTGGTGGCAGCGGAATTAGCGGCAATGTTCCAAGACAAACAAGGTGGTGTATTCCGTTGGGTAGGTGAGGCCTATGGAAAACGTCTAGGCTTTCTGGCTATCTGGGTTCAATGGATTGAAAGTACGATCTGGTATCCGACAGTATTAACTTTTGGAGCCGTATCCATCGCCTTCATCGGTATGGATCATCCCGAAGATATGCTGCTGGCGAATAACAAATACTACACGTTAGCGATCGTGTTAATTATTTATTGGCTGGCTACATTTATCTCACTAAAGGGATTGAGTTGGGTTGGAAAAGTAGCGAAAATTGGAGGTATGGTAGGTACTATCATCCCGGCGGCCTTACTCATCATTTTAGGTATCGTATATCTAGCGACTGGCGGGCATTCCAATATGGATTTCCACAGTAACTTCTTCCCCGACTTCAGTAAATTCGACAACTTAGTCTTAGCCGCAAGTATCTTCCTTTTTTACGCAGGTATGGAAATGGGCGGTATTCACGTGAAAGACGTTGACAATCCTTCTAAAAACTATCCGAAAGCTGT
Source organism: Parabacteroides sp. 20_3 (assembly GCF_964238835.1). Lineage (NCBI taxonomy): Bacteria > Pseudomonadati > Bacteroidota > Bacteroidia > Bacteroidales > Tannerellaceae > Parabacteroides > Parabacteroides sp. 20_3. Next base: position 143,005 of record NZ_CAXSNO010000002.1, read on the forward strand.
ATTTATCGGTGCCTTGATCACCGTTGTAATCTTCGTACTAGGAACTTTTGCGTTGGGTATTATTATCCCAGAGAAAGACATCAATCTTACGCAAAGTTTATTAGTGGGATTCGACAATTACTTCAAGTACATTCATGCCTCATGGTTATCCCCAATTATCGCTATCGCTTTGGCATTTGGCGTATTAGCAGGAGTATTGACATGGGTCGCTGGTCCTTCCAAAGGTATATTCGCAGTTGGTAAAGCAGGTTATCTGCCCCCGTTCTTCCAGAAGACCAATAAGATCGGCGTACAGAAAAACATCCTTTATATCCAAGGAGCGGCTGTTACACTTCTTAGCTTATTATTCGTGGTAATGCCATCCGTACAAAGCTTTTATCAAATCTTATCACAGCTTACGGTGATCTTATATTTAATAATGTATATGTTGATGTTCTCCGGAGCGATCGCATTACGTTATAAGATGAAAAAAGCAGGTCGTCCTTTCCGTATCGGAAAAGGTGGCAATGGCTTGATGTGGTTGATCGGAGGTTTAGGATTCTGTGGTTCCTTATTAGCGTTCGTATTAAGTTTCATTCCTCCTAGCCAGATTTCTACAGGAAATAATACGGTTTGGTTCGCCGTTCTCTTCATCGGTGTAATAGTTGTCGTTGCGGCACCGTTTATTATCTATGCGTCTAAGAAAGCATCTTGGGTAGATCCGAACACTGAATTCGAACCGTTCCATTGGGAAGTAAAAAATGACGTATCCGAGACGAATACGACAAAAGCATAACACACATTCATCTCGATAATTACCTAGTCCGAGCTGCGAAAATATTGCAGCTCGGACTTTTTCGTAAAAATAGCACAGAATATTTACGTTTTATTATGTGTATTATAAAAATGTAATTATCTTTGCGATAGTATTCATAAAATAAAATATCAAAAGAACTATGGCACGTACAGTAGATTATTCAAAAAAGGCAGAGAAAATCAAAGAGCAAGTAGATGAATTAGTACAAGAATTAATGGCTGCTAAATCGGCTCCGGTAGTCTCCAAAAGAAGTTTAAAAGTAGCTGACATCAATTTCGAGAACGAGGATGTTAATACATTAATGCAAATACAAGCTCGCCTCGCTCGCGTTATCTTGGAGAAGAGCAAATAAGAAAAAACTCTGCTAAGGTTTTAATAAAAGCGCCTTTCCCGTCTTTAAGGATGTTTCGGGAAAGGCACTTTATTTTTCAGGTCTCGTGCGAACTTTCAAAGAAAAAGCTTATCTTTGAAAACCTAATCAATAACATGTATGGAACTAACACTCCCAACGAAAGTTAATGTGACACATCCCATCATGCTAGACACGAAGATATTAGTCGTGATCGGAGCGAACGGTGCGGGGAAAAGCTCTTTTGGCAGAGATTTATTGGAGAGATATGCGGGTCAAGCGAAAAGAATATCCGGTATACATGCCTTATTCATCAGCGATGACGAATCTAAATTATCGGCCTCCAATGAATTCGCACGTTTACAGTCTATGATCAAGGAACGACTGTTCATGCCACGTATTTCTGAATACGAGAAACTGATTTTGCAACTCCAGAGCGAGGAGTTCGAGGCGGCAGTCAATTTCAAGGAAGCCAGCAAAACTAATAACGAAGTAGATCCTCCGATCACCAAGATAGATATTATACAAGCGATCTGGGAAAAGATGTTTCCGCATAATCGCCTGATACGAAAGTCGGGATTTATCGAGCTTGTATCCACGGGGCGTGATTCAAATTCCTACACCGCCGGACGCATGAGCGATAGCGAGAAACTGGTGTTCTACTTGATTGGGGCCGCATTATGCGCATGCCCGAACGCCTTGCTCGTGATCGAAGAGCCGGAAACCCTTCTCCACAACTCAATAAAGAACCAGCTTTGGGACGAGATTGAGGCGATACGCCCGGACTGTACGTTTGTTTATCTCACACATGACATTGATTTCGCCACCTCCCGCTCCGACAGCAAACGGATCTGGATTCGTTCTTACGACGCAGATCATTCCGTATGGGATTACGAGTTGATCGAGAGTAATGAAAGTTTCCCGGAAGAAGTATATATGGAAATACTTGGCAGCCGGAAACCAATCTTGTTTATCGAAGGGACCGACACGAACAGTATCGACAGCAAGCTTTACCCCTTCATATTCCCCGATTATTTGGTGAAACCGATGGGTGGTTGCCAAAAAGTAATCGAGACAACCAAAGCGTTCGGCCAACTGAAAGACTTCCATACATTGGATAGCAAAGGTATCGTAGATCGTGACAGGCGTACGCAAGGAGAAATAAACTATCTACGGGAACAACATATTTATGTACCGGACGTAGCGGAAGTGGAGAACCTGTTGATGATAGAGGATGTGATCAAGACGGTCGCCAAACGGTTGATGAAAGATCCGGACGATGTTTTCAAGCAAGTGAAAGAAAACGTAGTACGTCTTTTCCAAAAAGAACTGGACTCGCAAGTAATCCTTCATGCCAAACATCAAGTCCGTAAAAAACTAGAGACTACCGTTGATCGCAAGATAACGACGGTGGAGCAATTAACCGAACATGTAGAGAGTATCCGTCTGAACATCCATGCGGAAGAAATATACAAAAACATAAAAGAAGAGTTCGAGTCTTATATAGAAACGGAGAACTACAAAAGCATCCTCCGTGTTTATAATCAAAAAGGGATGTTGCCACAGAGCCGTCTATGCGCGATCTGCGGTATCAGTAACAAAGAGAGTTATTTAAACCTGATTCTCTCCATATTAAAGGAAAACAAGGAGGATGCGGAAGCGATACGAAAGGCTATCAAACATTCATTGGGCACATAAAAAGTTTCTAAAAATGCGGGGAAAGTCCATAAAAAATTGTTCTTTTGCAAACTGTTTTATAACATTAATGGGCCAAAGCCCTATATATTAATTGTCATATGCGTACACCTACACTTCAATATCTTTACTTGCAAAAGCCGGTAACCATGATGGTAGTAATCTGTATTATATCTGTGTTACCTTGGATCGGCCTCGGCGACTTTTCTACCAAAGGGGAACCTCGGGAAGCGGCCGTAGCGATCTCCATGCTTGAGACAGGTAATTGGGTCTTGCCACAATCTTACGCGAACGAGTTCGCTTTTAAGCCACCGATGGCGCATTGGTTAATGGCTGCTTTCTCCTATCCACAGGGATATGTCTCTGAGTTCACCTCCCGCTTGCCATCCGCTTTAGCCTTTATTACCTTGATCGGGTTCGTATTGGTCTTTTTCGGTAAACGAATCCTAAAGTTTCAGGAGGCATTCATAGCAACCCTTCTATTGGTCACCTGCGTAGAGATACATCGAGCGGCCATGACGACCCGGGTGGATATGTTACTCACTACTTTTATAGTCATAGGGCTTTTCCAGCTATATCGATGGGAAGATAAATTAGAGCTGAAAGGACTTCCCATATTCATACCTTTATTATTAGGATGCGCCGTTCTGACCAAAGGACCGGTAGGCGTAGTATTGCCCCTATTCGTATTCGGCATTTATCTATTAATGTTAGGTCAATACAGTTATCTCACCATATTCAAGACTTTATTATATGCGGGAATTTCCTCTTTATTCCTACCGATGTTGTGGTATACCGCCGCATGGAAGCAGGGTGGAGATGAGTTCCTTAATGTCGTATTAGCGGAGAATTTCGCTCGTTTCTTACACCTAAACACTCCTGAAATTTCCTATGATCTGGGGCATGAGAATGGTGTTTGGTACAATTTCATGACGTTGGCGGCAGGCTTTATACCTTGGACTATTTTCTTTTTCTTCTCTTTATTCGGGCTGAAACTTAGCAAGCCTGAGCAACCTATTAAAGAGATCTTAAAGAATACGTGGAAACGTATCCGCTCCATGGAAAAAGTTCGTTTATTTAGTTTGGTTGCTTTAGTCGGCATCCTTTTCTTCTATTCGATCCCTTCCAGTAAACGAAGCGTATATTTAATGCCGGCTTATCCGTTCATTGCCTTGTTCTTGGCTCAGTATGCCTTATATATTACAGAATACCGTACGAAAGTAACTCGGGTATTCGCTGCCTTTTTAGCTTCCGTAGTAAGTGTCGTCATGATAGCGATCTTGCTTACGGTATTCGGTATTATTGATCCTGTTGGCATCGTCGGTCAATATACACAAAACGCATCGACCTTGGACATGGTACAAATGGTATCAGAAGTATTAGTTCACCCCAGTACGCTTACGATCTGTATTATCTTCATAAATCTATTGATATTAGGAACGGTCTATTACCAGATGTTCAAGAAAATAAATATCAAGATTCTCTACGCTACGATAGCCTTGACATTCTCGGTTAATTTATTAATTGATGGTGTCATTATGAGAGGTATTCGTGAAGGGGATTCTTGCCGTGTTTTCGCTGAACGTATCCTGAAAGAATATCCATTGAATAAAAAGAATGTATATGTCGTAAATAACCTTCGGATTTATCGGAATCTGTACGGGTTAAACTTCTATATGGGAAATATCTTCCATGACTTCGATAAAGAAACACCCGCCAAAGGTTATTTCCTGATCGGAGAAAATGAGATGGAAAAGGTACTTTCCACATACGGGGATAAATATACCTTCCGTACACTGACTAAGTCAGATCAAACGTTCAGCGAGCTAAAACAAAAAATCGTGCTTAGCGAGTTCGAGTTGAAATAGAAATGTAATATCTAATAGTATACCATGAATAGTTCCTATATTTCCCCTTTCGCCAAGCCGGTCTACATCATGTTGAAACCGGTTGGTTCTGTTTGTAATTTGGCATGCGAGTATTGTTATTACCTTGAGAAAAGTAAGTTCTATCCGGACGTGAAGAATCACATCATGACGGATCAGATACTCGAGAAGTTCATCAAGGAATACATGGAATGCCAAACCATGCAAGAAGTCTTGTTTACATGGCATGGAGGCGAGACGCTGATGCGACCGATCAGCTTCTATAAAAAAGCCTTGGAGTTGCAGCGTAAGTATGCGGGAGGACGGCAAATAGATAACTGTATCCAAACCAATGGTACCCTATTGAATGACGAATGGTGCCAATTTTTCAAGGAAAATAATTTCTTGGTGGGTGTATCTATCGATGGCCCGCAAGAGTTCCACGACGAATACCGTAGGAACCGGCAAGGACTCCCCTCTTTCTATAAGGTGATGAAGGGAATCGAGTTGCTGAAAAAACATAGGGTAGAATATAACGCCATGGCCGTCGTGAATGATTATAACGTGGATTATCCGCTGGAATTCTATAATTTCTTCAAGGAACTGGATTGCCGTTTCATCCAATTCGCCCCGATCGTGGAGCGTATCGGCCGGCACAAGGAAGGTACCAAGCTATCTTCTCCCGAGGAGCAAGATGCTGCGATCGAGCTAGCTTCGTTCTCGGTAGATAGCGAGAAATGGGGGGATTTCCTTTGCGCCTTGTTCGACGAGTGGCTGAAAGAGGATGTCGGCAAGTTCTACATCCAATTATTCGATTCCACCTTGGCCAACTGGGTAGGTGAGCAACCCGGGGTCTGCTCCTTGGCCCGCCATTGCGGTCACGCCGGGGTAATGGAGTTCAATGGCGACGTATATGCTTGCGACCATTTCGTATTCCCGGAATACAAACTCGGGAATATCCAAACAAAGACATTAACGGAGATGATGTACAGTCCGGTACAACAAAAGTTTGGAACGGATAAAGAAGATAAGCTCCCTACGCAATGCAAGGAATGCGAATATCTTTTCGCTTGCCATGGGGAATGCCCGAAAAACCGGTTCCTCCATACGCCGAATGGAGAACCGGGACTAAATTATCTATGTAAGGGATACAAGAAATTCTTCAAGCACGTAGCTCCTTACATGGATTTTATGAAAAAAGAGTTATTGAATCAACGTCCACCCGCAAACGTGATGGATTGGGCTAAACAACAACAACATGAATATTAACAGACGTGATTTCATTAAAACAGGAAGTATGGTTATGCTTGGAACATTAGCGGCTCCTTCCCTACTAGGAAGTTGCACCGGTAGTGAGAGTGATAAAGCAGCCGGTATTTCATTCGCCATGAATTATTTCAAGGTGAGTGAGGGGGATTTGAGGAAAGTATTGGCGGCAGCCTTGGAGAAAGGCGGGGATTATGCCGATTTGTTTTTTGAGCATTCATACAGGAACAACGTAGGGTTGCAGGATGGTGCCGTAAACCGTGCCTCATCTAACATCGATTTTGGGATGGGCGTACGTGTTTTGTCCGGCGACCAAACGGGATATGCCTACGTGGAGAACGTCAGCTTGGACGAGATGCTAAAGGCGGCTCGTACGGCCGCGCGTATCGCCACCGGATCAGCGAATACCGCTCCTATCAACTTAACGGAAGAAAAGCATACGAACAATTTCTATAGCGTACAAACACCTTGGGACGAGATAGCCATTAATGACAAGATGCCTTTCTTGCAGAAACTGAACGATCAGATATTTGCCAAGGACAAGCGGGTCACCAAGGTGATGGCCTCTTTGGGAGACACGACCTCTCATATCTTATTCTGTAACTCGGAAGGGCAGATTTATTACGATTATCGCCCGATGAGTGCTTTGAGTGCCGTCTGTATTATGGAAGATAACGGGAAGATCGAGAACTCGTACGCCGCACGGGCTTTTCGCATGGGAGCGGAATTCCTAACGGACGACCTGATCGACGAGCTTGCCCAAGAGGCGGTGGATAAGACCTCTATCTTATTTCAGGCGATCAAGCCAAAAGGCGGGGAAATGCCCGTTGTCATGGGTGCTGGTGGCTCTGGCATCTTATTGCACGAGGCGATCGGCCATGCTTTCGAGGCAGATTTCAACCGTAAGAACACCTCTATTTTCTCTGATCAACTGAACAAGAAAGTTTGCAACGAGCATATCAACGTGGTGGACGACGGTACGATTCCTTTCAACCGGGGCTCGGTCAATATCGATGACGAGGGTGTGGACGGACAAAAAACCTATATCGTACGGGAGGGAGTCTTGACCAGTTATCTGCACGATCGTATCAGCGCGAAACATTACGGCATCCCCTCTACGGGCAATGGCCGCCGGGAGTCTTTCCGTCAGATGCCTATCCCCCGTATGCGTGCCACTTATATGGAAGCGGGCAACGTGACGGAAGAGGAGATCATCTCTACCGTAAAGAAAGGTATCTATGCCGCCAACTTCACGAACGGGCAGGTACAGATCGGCGCAGGCGATTTTACCTTCTTCGTGAAGGATGGTTACTTGATCGAGAACGGCAAGCTCACCCAACCTATCAAGGATATCAATATCATCGGTAACGGCCCGAAAGCGTTGGCGGATATCACGATGGTGGGTAATAATTATAAAATGGATAACGGCACATGGACCTGCGGTAAGGATGGACAGTCTTGCCCGGTAACCTGCGGTATGCCGTCGGCCTTAGTCAGCAAACTTACAGTAGGAGGAGAAAATTAATATGATAACAAACGAAAATAAGAAATTGGCTCAATGGGCCATGGAATATGCCTTGAAGAATGGTTGCCAGTCTTCACGTGTCACGCTTTACAATGGTTCCAGCAGTTCGTTTGAGATACGGGATATGAAAATAGACCGTCTGCAACAGGCGTCCGAGAACAGCATGGTGGTTCATTTGTTCGTGGACGGCCGTTACGGCTCCTACTCTACCAATCGCTTGGATAAGAAAGAGCTGGAGAAGTTCATCAAGGATGGTATCGCCGCCACTCGTTTCCTCGCCGAGGACAAGGCTCGCACGCTGCCGGACGCTTCCTTGTATTATAAAGGTGGGGCGGCGGACTTGCGATTGGTCGACCCGAATTTCGACTCCGTGCAACCGGACGACAAGGTAGCGTTGGCCATGAGTGTCTGTGAGGAGATCATGGGCAAGGACGACCGGATCATCTCCGCCAACGCTTCCTACAGCGACGAGAAGGACTTTAAGTACATGGTAGCCAGCAACGGTTTCGAAGGCGAGGCTTCCGGTTCCTCTTATGGCTTGGTGGGGAGTGTCAGCATCCGTGGGGAGGGCGACGCCCGTCCCGAGTCTTATTGGTACGACTCTTCCTTGTATTATGACGAGCTAGTGAAGACCGGTATCGGTACGAAAGCGCTGGAACGGGTGCTTCGAAAACTGGGACAGCGGAAAGTGGCGTCCGGTAAATATACCATGATCGTGGATAACATGAACTCCAGTCGTCTGCTTTCTCCAGTAATCGGAGCCATTTACGGTTCCTCCATCCAGCAAAAGAACTCTTTCTTGTTGGATAAGATCGACCAAAAGGTAGCGAGCGACAAGATGACCTTGATAGATGAGCCTCATTTGGTAAAGGCTTCCGGCGCACGTTATTTCGATAGCGAGGGTGTTGCCACGAAACGTCTTCCGGTATTCGAGCAGGGTATATTGAAAACGTATTATATCGATACGTATTCCGCCAACAAGATGGGCATGGAACAAACGATCGGCTCTCCCTCGATTCTTACCATGCGGAATGGTGATAAGGATCTGGACGGATTGATCGCCTCTATCGACAAAGGTATATTGGTGACCGGCTTCAACGGTGGAAACTGCAATAGCACGACCGGCGATTTCTCGTATGGCGTGGAAGGTTTCTTGATCGAGAGAGGCAAGCTATCCCAACCGATCTCCGAGATGAACGCCACGGGTAATATGCTCTCCCTATGGAGTAACCTAGCGGAAGTCGGAAACGACCCCCGCCTATCCTCCAGCTGGCGAATCCCTTCCTTGCTTTTCAATGGGGTTGATTTTAGCGGATTATAAAAAGTAATACAGAACATTAAGAGAAGGCGGAATATTTTTGAAGTCCGCCTTCTTTATTTGTATATCCATAAAAGATTACCTATATTTGCGCTTAGATATTAAATAATCAAAATCAAAAATTATGAGGAATTTCGGAAAGTCAGAAACGATATCCACCAAAGAAAAGCTTGGAGACTTTTTCATAGACATTGCCAAGTTGGTTTTCGCAGGAGTGGTATTAAGTACCTTATTGGATTTAACGGAAGATAAGATATTGATACTGATATTAGGATCATATCTACAGTCATCATGTTAATTATGGGATTTGAGTTATATAAAAGAACAAGGAGGTAATATATGGAACCTGCAATAATATTATTTAGCTTTTTAATTGTAGTAGGAATTGTCGGTATAGCGATATTGCGTTATCAGGATTGGAAATATAAGAAACAACATCCGGAAGAACAAGAATAAAAGAAGCCGGAACCGCTAAACACAGTTCCGGCTTCTTTATTTTTCCTTACACCAAATTATAGATCGCTATAAAATGGCAAACCGTTCCCCCGAGAACGAATAAATGCCATGCGGAATGCATATATTTATATTTATCCAGAAAGAAGAAAATCGTTCCTAAGGAATAGAACAAGCCTCCTCCGATCAACCAATATAAGACATACATCGAATCCGTACGCTGGAAAACATCGATCAAAGGTTTGAAAGCGATAATCACCACCCAGCTCATCAGCAGATAACAAACCGTTTTCAGATTATCCTTTTTCTTCATCCGACGGAAACTAAACCATACGCCGATAACCGCGGCCAGCCAAACCGTAATAAATAATCCCCAGCCCCAGAAACCCTCGTCGCGGAGAGCCACCAAGGTAAATGGCGTATAAGTACCCGCGATATGCAAATAAATAGCGCTATGATCCCAACGGCGCAACTGGCATTTTCGCTTGGGATCGGAAGCGGCGTGGTAAAAGGTAGAGGTCACATACGAGGAAGTCATGCACAACGCATAAACGGCGAAACTACCGATCACCCACGGATCACCTGTACGAATCCCGGCGATCATCAAGACGACAATCGCCGTTAAGCCGAACAACATGCCCGCGCCATGCGTAAGCACATTCGCTACTTCCTCACCATGAGTCTGTCTTTGTTTTCTCATCCATCCGATCGCTACGACTACAAGGCACTAGCCTTGAAACCGGCCTCCGATACGGCTGAAAGAATGGTCTCCGCCGGAAGATCGGTTGTTATAGTCAATGTTTTATCCGGGGATTTCAAGTCGATCGACCATGCGTCCTCTTTTACTAATTTATTCAACTTAGCGCCGATAGCCGCTACACATCCGCCACATTTAGCGTTTGTCTTAAATTTTAATGTTGCCATATCTCTACTTATTATTTAAAGTTTACTCCATTTCAACCGTAAGCTATTTAATACCACCGACACGGAACTGAAAGCCATCGCGGCACTCGCCAACATCGGGTTCAGTAACAGTCCGTTCACCGGGAATAAGACACCCGCCGCCAATGGGATTCCGATCAAGTTATAGATAAATGCCCAGAATAAATTCTGGTGGATCGAGCGAACCGTACGTTTCGACAAGCGGATCGCATCCGGCAATAACATCAAATCCGAGGTAATCAACGTGACCATCGCCACATCCATGGCGATATCCGTTCCCTTACCCATCGCAATGCTCACATCCGCACGGGCTAAAGCTTGCGAGTCATTGATACCATCCCCAACCATAGCCACTTTCCTTCCGGCGGCTTGCAAGGAACGGATATACTCCTCCTTATCGCTTGGCAAGACATCCGCCTTATAATGACGGATATCCAGCATGGCCGCAACGGTCTCGGCGGTCCGTTTTCCATCGCCGGTCAATAAATGAACCTCGATACCCATTTCTTTCAAGGCCTCTACCGCCTCTCCCGACGTAGGTTTCAACCGATCCGAAATAGCCATGACCGCAAGCAATTCCGATTCCCAACCGTAATAAACGATACTCTTGCCATCCTCTTCCCACCGGATGATTTCCCGCCCAGCCTCGGGCGGAACCATCGCCTTGAAGGTTTCCAAAAAGCCTTTGCTTCCTACCCAATACGTCACGCCATGTACCTGCATTTGGATACCACGCCCCGTTACGCTCTCGAAACTATCAGCGTCGATCTCCGCGGCCTCCGTTCCTTTCAACCATGAGAGGATAGCGGACGCCAAAGGATGCTCAGACTTCATCTCGGCGGTATAAAGGATATCCAGCATATCCCGGCTCGCCTCCGATATCCAGAAAGAGTCTGTCACCTCGGGCACGCCCTCGGTCAAGGTCCCGGTCTTATCCAGCACGACGGTATCCACCTTACAAAGGTTTTCCAAGGCAAAAGCGTCTTTGATCAATATATGATGCTCGGCGCCTTTACCCATCCCGACCATCAAGGCAGTTGGCGTAGCAAGTCCCAACGCGCAAGGGCAAGCGATCACCAATACCGATACCGCCGATAAGAGAGCGTACGAGAAGTACCCGCTTCCTCCTACTACCAGCCAGACGATAAAAGTAAGTATCGCCAATCCGACAACGATCGGTACAAATATACCACTTATTTTATCAACGATACGCTGCACGGGCGCCTTACTTCCTTGAGCGGCTTGTACCATCTGTACGATTTGTGATAATACGGTAGCGCTCCCCACCCCGGTCGCCTCCATCAAGAAAGCGCCCTTTTGGTTGATCGTCCCGGCCAAGACCCGGTCACCTTGTGATTTCACGACAGGGATCGGCTCGCCACTCAACATGCTCTCATCCACGGAAGAGGAACCTTGAGACACCGTGCCGTCCACCGGGATCTTCTCACCGGGACGGACGCTGACAAGATCTCCCACCCGCAAGAACGAGATAGAGACCTCTTCCTCCTGACCATCTCGCACACGACGGGCGGTTTTAGGCTGTAATCCCATCAAGCTCTTGATAGCGGAAGAAGTGCTGTTCTTCGCCCGCTCCTCCAGAAGTTTACCCAACAGAACGAACGCTATGATCACGCCGGACGCCTCATAATAAACATGCGGCTCCAATCCTCTCTCCCACCAAAACCGCGGATATACGGTATTGAAGAAACTGAACAGGAAAGCGATCGAGGTACTCAACGCCACCAACGTATCCATATTGGCGCTACCGTGCAACGCATGGCGCACGCCGTTCACGTAGAACGACCGCCCGAACACGATCATAATCACCAAGGCCAGCGCCATCATGATCCAGTTACCGCCGGGCGTATGCATAAACACCATTCCCAGCAGGGCCAGCGGAATGGAAAGTACCCACGCCCCGATCGTATTCCGGCGTAGCTTCCGGTAATGCTCTCGTGCCATCTCTTCCTGTACCGCCGTCGGATCCTCTACCTCCACGACCAAATCGTATCCGGCCTCCTGCACGGCCTCTCTCATTTTCTGAGGAGTAATCAAGGATGGATGGTATTTGACGGAAAGCGTATTCGCCGCGAAATTCACCGATGCCTCCTCCACGCCGGGAAGTCCCTTCACCGTATTCTCTACGTTATTGGCACATACGGCGCAACTCATCTCGAGAACCGGCAGTATAATTGTCTCCAAATCTTTCATAGATCGTATCACCTGTTTAGTTATATATAAATGAATAACAAAGATACGATAAATATGATTGCAACCAGATTGCAAACTTTACGAAACAGTATTTACGTACGTTAAGAAACCTAGGAACTTAATAGATTTATTTGAGAAATATGACTATTATTTAACAGGGAAATACCCGACATTTGTAACGATTTTCAAACCAATTACTAAAACTTAATAACAATATGATTCTAGACTCACTTGAGAACTCTAAGCGGATCGAATGTATCCATCCGCTGTTTAAGCAGGCTTTTGACTATGTTAAGTCTACTGATTTTTCAAAAATGGAAGATGGTAAATACGAGATAGCGGACGCTGGTTTCACGGTTAGCATCGCCAGCCTCTTCGGAAAGGAGAAGTCGGAAGCGGCCATCGAGACCCACAAGAAATTTATCGATATCCAATTCCCCTTATTGGGCGTAGAGAAAATCGGATGGAAACCGGGAGATCAATTACTAGAGGAGTCCGTTCCATACAACGAGGAGCAAGATATCGCCTTTTATATCGACAAGCCTACCGCCTATACGAAAATCTATCCCGGACAATTCGCCATTTATTTCCCGGAAGACGGGCACGCCCCGGGTATCGGCCAAGGGAATATCCGGAAGGTGGTTATCAAGATCCCGGTTCAATAGCATCGGATACCCTATCTGTTCCGCAAGAATAATCAGCTGAATACTTATATATTCTATATCGGATCTACTTCTATTCTACAAACCACGGCGTGGTCTTTGTAAACCACGCCATGATCTGTAAAGACCACGCCGTGGTTTATAGGATTCACGACGAGAATCAAGGAATAGATACAGACACGATTATCTTTATTCATAAGAAGATTTCCCTATTCAACCGTATATTCGCATATATGCGTTTGTAATACTTTATTCACCTCAAACCCATTTAAATCTCGTAAATTCTTGTTACCTTTGATGCCCGGTACAAAATAAAAGTAATACAAAGGAAGATGATTTCAGAAGAATTGAAGAACGACCTAAAGATAAAATGGGATCGGATGAGAGACGGTATGGCAAAGATGGGTATGGATGCCTGTTTGCTTACCGTAGATGTAAATCTTTATTATACGACAGGACAAATCTATAGTGGTTATTTTTATTTGCCGGTAGACGGTGAGCCGTGGTTCCTGATCAAGCGACCGAACGGGCTTTCAGGACATCAAGTGGAATACATCCGTAAGCCGGAAGACATCCCGCCCCTATTCGCGGAACGAGGGATCAAGATGCCGAAAAAACTCTTGTTAGAGGCAGATGAGTTAACTTATAATGAATACATCCGTTTAGATAAGGTATTCCAACCGGAGGAGGCCGGTAACGCCACCGCTTTCATGCGAAACCTTCGCCGGGTAAAAACCCCTTGGGAGATCGGGCAATTCCGTATCGCCGCCCGCAAGCACGAGGCTACTTATAGCGAGATCCCGGAATGCTTCCGTCCCGGTATGACAGACTTGGAGTTCCAGTACGAGATCGAGAAACGTATGCGCAAGAACGGCTCGATCGGTCTTTTCCGTGCTTTCGGAGCCAATATGGATATCTATATGGGTAGTATTCTCGCCGGGGAAAACGCCGAGACCCCATCCCCTTTTGATTTCGCTTTGGGTGGAGGCGGCATAGACGCTTCTTGTCCACTAGGCGCTAACGGTACTTTATTAAAAGAAGGTACCGCTATCATGGTGGATATGGCCGGCAATTATACGGCTTATATGACGGACATGACCCGTGTCTTCTCCGTAGGGCGCCTGACGGAGGAAGCTTATCGGGCGCATCAAGTGGCCCTTACGATACAGCAGGAGGTAGAAAACGCTACCCGCCCGGGAACCGCTTGTTCGGATTTATATAATATAGCGGCGAATATCGCTAAGAAAGAAGGTCTTTCGGCTAACTTTATGGGAACCGAGCAACAGGCTAAATTCGTGGGACATGGCATCGGTATACAGATCAATGAGCTACCCGTGCTTACCCCTCGCTCGAAAGAGGAGCTTTTGCCGAATATGGTATTCGCCTTGGAGCCCAAATTCGTGATCCCGGGTGTCGGTGCCGTGGGTATCGAGAACAGTTTCCTTGTAACGGAGACGGGCGTGGAGAAGTTGACACGGTTCAACGAGGAGATCATTCCACTTGGAAATTAAGATTTAATAGAAGAATTTGTTATACATTATTAAATTAAAGCACATGAAAAAAACATTAGCTTTTCTACTTTTGCTGGCTATTATCATTATGCCGGCCAATGCCGTGGAAAAGGAGAACGTGAAGCCTGTCAAGAACGTGATTCTCTTAATCCCGGACGGAACCTCATTGGCGACTATCTCTATCGCCCGTTGGTTACAATGGTACCAAGATCCCAGCAAACCGAAATTGAACATCGACCCGTATTTGTGCGGAACGGTGCGTACGCATTCTTCTAACGCCCCTATCGGCGACTCCGCTCCTACTACATCATGCTACATGACCGGACAGCCGAGCCGTACGGGTTATGTATCCACTTACCCGGAGAACGACGGTGATAACGATATCTACCCGACCGACCCGGCCCGTGCCTTCCAACCGCTTACCACCGTATTGGAGGCTGGCAAGATGTTGCAGGGCAAAGCTACAGGATTGGTTTTCACTTGCGAATTCCCGCACGCTACCCCGGCGGACTGCTCCGCTCATAGCTACAATCGTGGTAAATACGACTGGATCGCTCCGCAGATGGTTCATAATGATATCAATGTCGTTATCGGTGGCGGAGTGTCTATCCTTACGAAGGATATGGAAGATTATCTATTGGCGAACGGATACGGCGTATATAGAAACGACCTGAAAGGTATGCGTGCCGATAATAATCAGAAGATGTGGGCTTTATATGGCAACAAGGAAATGGCTTACGATATCGACCGCAATCCGGAAGAGCAACCTTCTATCGAGGAAATGACTCGTAAGGCGATCGACAAATTGTCCAAGAACCCGAATGGCTTCTTCTTGATGGTAGAAGGCAGTAAGGTAGACTGGGCCGCTCATGGAAATGACCCGGTAGGTATGGCTACCGATTTCTTGGCATTCGATCGTGCCTGCGGTGCCGCATTGGAGTTCGCACGCAATAACGGCGAGACTGCCGTTGTCATCGTACCCGACCACGGAAACAGCGGTATCAGCTTAGGTAGAAGAGATTGTAAAGGTTACGATAAATTGACGAAAGACCAATTGTTCCACCAATTCTCCCTGTATAAATTGACCGCCGAGGGTTTCGCCAACAAGGTAAACAGCGTTCCTAACTCAGAAGTGCAAAACGTATTCCGCACCTACGCCGGCTTCGAACTGACTCCGGAAGAGATGAACGCATTGAACAATTGCAAGGACTACAAGAACAGCCCGATACCGGAAGACCAGCGCGGTAAGGAAGACAACTCCTCCATGTACAGTGGCTCGTTAACCGGATTGATGGCGCATATCATCACTTCCCGCACTTGCTTCGGTTTCACGACCGGCGGCCATACGGGCGAGGAAGTATTCCTTGCCGCTTACCATCCGCAAGGAACCTTACCCCTAGGTATGAATACGAACATCGAGCTGAATGAGTACTTATGCAATTTGTTCGGATTGACACACGATAACTTGGAAAATCTTACAAGCAAGAACTTCGCACGCCACACGGACGTATTCGAGGATTACACTTGCGAGATCGTCCCTGCCGCCGACGAGAAAGGTTCTCCAACCTTGATCGTTAAGAACAAGAAAGATAAGAAAAAACAGCTAACGATCACCCCGTTCTCCAATATCGTGAAGTCTGGGAAGAAAGGCCAAGATGAGATACGGTTAAACTCTGTCGTCGTTTATGTCGATAAAAATAACACGTTCTATCTTCCGGCAAGTCTAGTTGATTTCTTAAAATAAACACCTAACGGAATAGCAAATTTGAGTAAAGCGTAGCGAACAGACTGAAAAAGCGTTCGTTACGCTATATTTTTCTCTTGTTCAAAAGCCAAGAAGAGACAGAATATGGACAAACGCAGCAAAAGTTCAGTTACTTTATCATTACCCGTGCGATGATGCAAATTTCTTGCGAAACCTAAATTTTGCATCGTTTGGCGTTATGTGTCGTATCTGTCGGTAACTCACTATGAATTAATTTTGTAACCAAAAAAAAGTGAGTTATGAGAAGTACATTTAAGGTATTGTTCTACGTGAAGAAAGGCAGTGAGAAACCCAACGGCAACCTGCCTTTGATGTGTCGCATTACGGTGGACGGAGAGATTAAGCAGTTCAGTTGCAAGATGGATGTTCCCTTGCGCCTGTGGGACGTGAAGAACAACCGTGCTTCGGGTAAGAGTGCCGAAGCGCAAAGAATCAACCGTGCCGTTGACAAAATCAGAGTGGAGATAAACCGCCGTTATCAAGAGTTGATGCAGACGGACGGTTATGTCACTGCTGCCAAGTTGAAAGATGCCTATCTCGGCATCGGTATCAAACAGGAAACCTTGCTAAAACTGTTTGAACAACACAACAGCGAATTTGCCAAGAAAGTGGGACACAGCAGGGCAAAAGGAACATTCCGACGTTATGTTACCGTCTGCAAGCACATCCGTGAGTTCCTACCCCATACCTACAAGCGTGAAGATATTCCGTTAAAAGAGTTGAACCTCTCGTTCATCAACGACTTCGAGTATTTCCTGCGTACTGAGAAAAAATGCCGCACCAATACCATTTGGGGCTACATGATTGTGCTGAAACACATTATTTCCATAGCGAGGAATGACGGTCGTCTGCCGTTCAATCCCTTTGCAGGGTACATCAACTCTCCCGAAAGCGTGGACAGAGGGTATATTACGAGAGAGGAGATACACACAATGATGAACACCGATATGCCCGACAAGACACACGAGCTTGTCAGGGATTTATTTCTGTTCTCCACCTTTACAGGTTTGGCATATTCCGATGTCAAGAACCTTACGGAAGACAACCTGCAAACATTCTTTGACGGAAATCTGTGGATTATCACCCGAAGAAAGAAAACTAACACGGAATCCAATATCCGATTGTTGGATGTTCCCCGAAAGATAATAGAGAAGTACAGGGGTATGACAAGAGATAATAAAGTATTCCCCATGCCGAGTAACACGACTTGCAACAAGAAGCTGAAAGCCATTGCCAAGTTGTGCGGTATAAAAGTCCACTTGACCTATCATGTAGCAAGACATTCGGCAGCGACCACTGTGCTGTTATCCAACGGAGTACCCATTGAAACCGTCAGCCGACTTTTGGGACATACCAACATAAAAACGACCCAAATTTACGCAAAAATCACAGCCCAAAAGATTAGTCAGGATATGGAAACATTGTCGCACAAACTGGAGGATATGGAAAAGAACATTTGCAATGCCATTCAGTAACCCTTAAATCAAACGATAATGAAAGAGGAAAGAAACATCATAACAATGAACGAGTTCGGCAATGTAGTTATGCCGAAAGATATACAGGCAACCGCCATGAGTGAGTGGGAGCTTTGCGAGTTGTTCAATGTAACCGCCCCGACTATCAGGGCAGGGATAAAGACACTCTGCAAGAACGGCATTCTGAATGAGTGTGAGATAAGGCATACCATCCGACTGTCCGACAAGTGCAGCATGGAGGTTTACAGCCTTGAAACGATAATCGCCCTTGCGTTCCGTATCGGCACATACAGTGCGAAGCAGGTGCGCAATGCCGTTCTTGAAAGACTGTACTTGCGAAAAGAGAAAACAAGCATCTTCTTTTCGCTGAACACCAACGGCATAGCCAAAGCCGAATACTTCTCGTAGCTGAATTGGTTGCACGACTGACGGAATCCATTCATTCAGTCACGAATAGAGTAATCAAGCCAGCGTGTCAGCATATAATCTGACCGACATATCAACAGGAACTCCAATTTTTTCTCCCGAAAAGCGTAATCCCCACATTCGTTTTTTGGGAGTTTTTTCGTCTGTCCTGCCCGACTTCCGTTCCAAACCATTGAAAGTTTTTTCTTCGGGGGCTATTTGTCACCGTTCTGCCGCGTTTTGCGTAACAACTTATCCGATAAATGCTTATACTTTTGTAGCTGGTATTTTTCAAACTTAAAACCATTTGATTATGTCAGCTAACAAACAACAAGACAGCCACAGACCGCCATCGGATGGTGGCATGGCAAAGGAGGAATTCATCCGAGTGGGGACTACGCTTTACAAGATTGTGGAGCAGCCCAAACTGAACGGAGGGTATGTAAGGAAACGCATAGCATGGAACAACGAAACCCTGCGCCAAGACTACGGCAAGGACTACATCGGCAGCGTTCCCAAGTATGACGGCTTCTGCACCGTACCCGAACACATCGGCTACCATCCCGTGGTCGGCAAGTTCCTTAACCTCTATGAACCGATAGACCACCAACCTAAAGAGGGCGATTTCTCGCATATCCAATCTTTGGTAGGTCACATCTTCGGGGAGCAATACGAGTTGGGCATGGACTACCTACAACTGCTCTACTTGTACCCCATTCAAAAGCTGCCTATCCTGCTGTTGGTATCAGAGGAACGCAACACAGGCAAAAGCACATTTCTGAATTTTCTAAAACTCCTATTTCAGAACAATGTAACCTTTAACACCAACGAGGATTTCCGTAGCCAATTCAATTCCGACTGGGCCGGCAAACTGCTTATCGTGGTGGACGAGGTGCTGCTCAACCGTAGGGAGGACAGCGAGCGGTTGAAGAACCTAAGCACCACACTTTCCTACAAGGTGGAAGCCAAAGGCAAAGACCGTGACGAGATAGCGTTTTTCGCCAAGTTCGTGCTATGCTCCAACAACGAGTACTTGCCTGTAATCATTGATGCAGGGGAAACACGCTATTGGGTACGCAAGATAGACCGCTTGCAGTCTGATGATACCGACTTCCTGCAAAAGCTGAAAGCGGAGATACCCGCCTTTCTTCATTTCCTGCAACACAGAACACTATCCACCGAAAAGGAAAGCCGTATGTGGTTTGCTCCATCGCTGTTGCATACCGAAGCCTTGCAGAAGATAATCCGCAGCAACCGTAACCGACTGGAGATAGAGATGCACGAGCTGATACTTGACATCATGGATAGTGTCGGCACGGACACATTCTCGTTCTGCTACAACGACATTCTTCTGTTGCTGGTACACTCGCAGGTAAAAGTGGAGAAGCACCAAGTCCGAAAGGTGTTGCAGGAGTGTTGGAAACTTACGCCTGCACCCAACGGACTGACCTATACCACCTACCAATTCAACTACAATCGGGAGTGTCGGTATGAGCCTGTAAAACGGGTCGGTCGTTTCTATTCTGTCACGAGGGAACAACTTGAATCCCTGTAATATCATTCTTTTTTTTGTTGAATTGATGAATAAGGATATAACTATGCTGACAATAAACAATATACACTCTCAACAAAATCTCAACAATCGAAAAGAGAAGTTGAGAGAGGAACAGCACCCGATTGTTGATTTCTCTTTTGGCGAGTGGTTTGTTGAGAAGATGTTGAGCAAATATCTTTCTGTAAATAAATGTGTTATATAAGCCATTCAACAAATCAACGTTTTTACAATCATCATCAAATCTATAGAATATCATGAACATACAAGAAGTTAAACAAATCAGAATCGCAGACTATCTGCAAAGTTTGGGTTACACGCCCGTCAAGCAACAGGGCAGCAGCTTTTGGTACAAATCACCGCTGAGAGAGGAAACGGACGCATCTTTCAAGGTAAACACAGAACTCAACAAATGGTACGATTTTGGACTTGGCAAGGGCGGTAACATCATCGCATTGGCAGCGGAACTCTACCATACGGAAGATGTAACCTGCCTGTTGAAGCGCATAGAGGAACGGACACCATACATCCGCCCTGCATCGTTTTCTTTTGGCAAGCAGCAATCCGACAACCGCACTTATCGGGTATTAAGAGTTGGCGAGCTGTCATCACCTGCGCTCATTGCCTATCTGCAAGAAAGGGGGATAGACATTGAACTCGCCAAAAGGGAGTGTAAGGAACTGCGGTTTGAGAATGCCGACAAACCCTATTTCGCCATCGGCTTCCCGAATATGGCAAGAGGGTATGAAGTGCGTAATAGATACTTCAAGGGATGTGTCGCCCCGAAGGACATCACCCATATCCGACAGCAAAAAGAGCCACGAACCGTCTGTTATCTTTTCGAGGGCTTCATGGATTATCTCTCGTTCCTGACCATCCGAGTAAAGAACAATCCGCAACACCCACGATTGAATGCACAGGATTACGTCATTCTCAACTCCGTTTCCAACCTCTCGAAAGCGGAAAGCATATTGGCAACCTATACCCGAATCGGCTGTTTCCTTGACAATGACACAGCAGGACGGAACGCATACGCCAACCTGCAACGGATGTTGGGTGACCGCTTGCAGGATATGTCGGTTCACTATGCAGGGTATAATGACTTGAACGAGTACCTGTGCAAAAAACTCTTGTCCCAATCGACAGAGCCGATAAAGGAGGAGAAGCAAGTACAATCCGCAAGGCGGATGATGCAGCCACCGAAAAAGAAAGGGCTGAAAATATAGAGGGGAACAGGTTCGCTTTCCCAAGGGTATTTAGACAGAAATACCATAGCTCAATAGGGCGTTTTCTTCACGCATTACACGGTAATGCTAAAAACTCCCTATCGAGCCAAAGGGAAATCCCTTTGGAAACCCTGAGAGCCAATGCCACAGGCAGAGAATACACTCATAACAATAACCGTAAAAATCAAACTACATGGGATATTTTTCATTGGACATAAAGAAAGCAAAAGGTTCATCGGACACCGTACAATCCGACCATATAGAGAGAAGAATCATACCTAAAAACGCAGACCCGACAAGAACGCATCTGAACAGGGTACTTATAGAATACCCCGATGGCGTTCATGGCAGGGATGAAGCGATTGCCCACAGGCTGAACACGGCAGGCATCAAGCGGAAGATTACACATGACCAAGTCCGTGTAGTCCGAGTGGTTCTGTCGGGAACACATGAGGACATGATGGACATACAGGAAAACGGAAGACTTGACGAATGGTGCAGCGACAGCATCCAATGGCTGCAAGCCACATTCGGCAGGGAGAACGTGGTTGCCGCCCATCTTCACATGGACGAGAAGACACCGCATATCCATGCAGCCATTGTTCCCATCGTGACAGGTGAAAGGCGCAAAGCCAAGAAAGAGCAGGAAGACGGCAAACGGAAGTATCACAAGAAAGCAAATACCGTCCGTTTGTGTGCCGATGACCTGTTCAACCGTCAGACCTTGATTGCGTACCACGACAATTATGCAAGGGTTATGGCTAAATACGGATTACAGCGAGGTGTGCGAGGTTCCGAAGCACGGCACACCACCACGACACAGTATTATCGGGACATACAGAAAAAGAACGCTGCCCTTGATGCAGAAAACAAGCGGTTACAGGAGCAGAAAACCGAAACCGAACAGGAACTCAGACAAGCCAAGAAAGAGGTACAGACCGAGAAACTGAAAGGTGCAGCCACCACCGCAGCGACCAACATAGCTGAAAGTGTCGGTTCTCTTTTCGGGAGCAACAAGGTCAAGACTTTGGAAAGGGAGAACACCGCCCTGTATCGGGAAGTTGCCACCCATGAGGAAACCATTGAGATACTGCAAAACCGCATACACACGATGCAAACCGAGCACAACCGCCAGTTGTTGGAAATACAGCAGAATCACCGTAAGGAGATGGCGGAAAAAAGTGTCAGACACAAAGATGAAGTATCAGGTTTGAAACGCATTATCGAAAAGCTGTGTGCATGGTTTCCTATGGCAAAGGAAATTATGAGAATAGAGAGCCTGTGCCGCCTTGTCGGGTTCAATGAAAGGCAGACCACGACATTGACTTATGGTAAGCCTTTGATATACGAGGGCAAACTTTATTCGGAGGAACATAATCGGAGTTTTACGACAGAAAGAGCAGGCTTTCAAGTGGTGAAAGACCCTGCGGACAAGTCTAAACTGACACTCGTAATCAACCGCCAGCCCATAGGCGAATGGTTCAGGGAACAGTTCGACAGGCTACGGCAGAGCATACGACAGCCAATTCAACCACAAAGGAAAAGTAGAGGAATTACATAAGTAGTTAAAACAGATTGCAATAAGCCTCCGATAATCGTATTTCCCTATCAGAGGCTTATTGCTGTTTAGATTTAGTTACGTTTCATAAATCATGATTTTTGTTTTTGATTGTCGACCTTTCTAAGTTGTGGAAGACATAAGGCTATTATAGCGAGAAGCAGAATAGCCATACCTGAGAACAAAAACCAACGGTTTACCCCGATTTGGTCTGCAAATGCACCCGACACTACCAACCCAAGCGGCATGGCAAACGACATGATGCTGCCAAGAAGTCCGAAAACACGCCCTAAATACTCGGGTTGTATCTGTTCTTGAAATAGCGCGGTCTGTACTCCATTATAGAATGGGGCAGAAAAGCCCATCAACGTACAACATATCGCAAATATCATAAAACCATTGGTTGGTAGCAAGCCGGAAACAGTCAATGACACTCCCATAAGAAAGATAGAGCCGATGATATTTGCCATGCGCTTTTTGAAACCTCCCCATGCGCCCAATAGAAGTCCGCCCAACAACATACCAACTGCAAAAACAATTTCCACCACGGAAGCATGCAAGGTACTTCCCTCGAAATAATTCATACTCATCAGCGGAAATAGCGCATTGATTGGCATATAAATGAACATATTGATTGCTCCTATCCAAAGCAATGTGAAAAGAGCTTTATTTTGTCGTATTGCGTTATAGCCAATGCGCAGTTCGGTGAAAAAGTTTTCTTGCTGCAGCGCTTCAATCGGTTGTTTTGGGATGTGAACCATTGCAACAGTGATACAGGCAATTATTGCTCCGAATACGTCAAGGGCAACCGCAGAATTCAACCCCCATTTTGCATAGAGAAAAGCGGCAATTGCCGGACTTAGGATGAAACTTGCCGATTGGATGGACTGGGTGTAGCCGGCACATTTGACTAACTGTTCTTCAGGCACTAAAAGAGGTGTTACCGCACTTAACGCAGGGGAATGGAATGCAGTGCCAACGCTTCTAATGAAGAGGATGAGCATTACTATCCATACAGGTAGTTCCGCTGACAGGGAAATTACGGTAAGTACCAGTCCAGCACAAGCTATGATGACATCTGCACCAATCATGACCATTTTCCGGTTCCAGCGGTCAACAAGTACTCCGATTGCAGAACCTAAAACCGCTTGAGGTAGAAACCCAACCAAGGTCGCCATTGACAACACCATCGCAGACCCTGTTGTATTTGTCAGATGCCAGATGATGGCCATTTGAAGAACCCCACTTGTTATCAGGGACACAGCTTGCCCCGCCCATATTGTATAGAAATCTTGTTTCCAATTTCTGATTTTTTCCATTTGAATTTTTCCTTTTATCTTTTGAATGTTTCTTGATTTTATAGCACAAAAAATCTCTCGACAAGCCTGAAATAGCATGCCGGATTACAAAGACAATGACATTCAAATCGAATTAATTAGATTTGAATGTGGAAAAATTACCAAGGTTTATGATATGCAATATTAACGGTGTTTTTACCTGTTAATATTGTACAATTGTTCATAATCATATTGAAAACCACTATATATGTTGCGACTTATCTTAATTGGGATGGTATTATATGCACACCGAATCCGCTGCAAAGTTACAATAAATTATTCGATTTTTGCACTAACTAAAGTAAAGAATTTCAATGCTTCCTGAATTTTGCCTTTCCTTTTTTATCCAAATCTGCAAAAAATAACGGCATAAGCAAATAGGTATATATCGAAAGGCAAAAAATGGCGAATACTGTTTGTATTGGATACTATATCAAAGATTTGTCGTATCTTTGCACCTGAAAGAGTTATTTGATAGTAAAACACCGCAAAACGCTGAAAATCGCACGGTTTCCTAGTCGTTACCATTACTTTTCAGATACTCCGTTAAATGTTTATTCATCAAACGGTTAGACGAAACCGTTCAGAATTTAAAATAAAATCTAAAGCGGAGGCCCTTCGGTCTCCGCTTTTTTTATACATTCGCGTACATAAGACAGAATATACACAACCTATGAAAAGTAAAAGTTTAGTTTCTATCGATCAATGTTCCAAAGAGGACATTCTTCGTATTCTGGATAACGCAAGGAAGTTTGAGGAGAATCCGAACCGGAAATTACTGGAAGGCAAAGTCGCCGCCACCCTGTTCTTCGAGCCCTCTACACGTACGAGACTGAGTTTCGAGACAGCCGTAAACCGTTTAGGTGGACGGGTGATCGGTTTCTCGGACGCTTCCACGACTAGTTCCTCCAAGGGCGAGACCTTGAAAGATACGATCTTGATGGTAAGCAATTACGTGGACTTGATCATTATGAGACATCATCTGGAAGGAGCCGCCCGCTATGCTTCCGAGGTGACGGATGTCCCTATCATCAACGCTGGTGACGGGGCGAACCAACATCCCTCGCAAACCATGCTGGACCTGTATTCCATCCGCAAGACACAAGGCAAACTGGATAACCTCACCATCACGATGGTCGGCGATTTGAAGTATGGCCGTACGGTTCACTCCTTGATCGTGGGAATGTCTCACTTCCATCCGACCTTCCACTTCGTCGCGCCGAACGAGCTGCGCATGCCGGACGAGCAAAAGAACTTCTGCGACAAGCACGGACTCAAATACGAGGAGCATACCGATTTCACGGAAGATATCATCAACCAGACGGATATCCTTTATATGACCCGTGTACAACGTGAGCGTTTCACAGACTTGGAAGAGTACGAGCGGGTAAAGAACGTGTATATCCTGCGTAACGACATGCTGAGAAACAGCCGTGAGAACCTGCGTATCTTACATCCGCTACCCCGTGTGAACGAGATCGCTTACGATGTAGATGACAATCCAAAGGCTTATTACATCCAGCAGGCACGCAACGGGCTGTTCGCACGCCAAGCTATCATTTGCGAAGTTTTAGGTATATCTATCGACGAATAAAAACGAAGTTTTATGTCAGCAGAAAAGAAAAAAGAGTTGCAGGTAGCCGCTTTAGAGAACGGTACCGCCATAGACCATATTCCTCCCAGCCAATTATTCAAGGTAGCCTCTTTACTGGGACTGGAGAAAATGAACAATACGATCACGATCGGCAATAATTTCCATAGCAACAAGATGGGATGCAAGGGTATGATCAAGATCGCCGACAAGTTTTTCGAGGAGGACGAGATCAACCGTATCGCCATGATCGCCCCGAATATTATATTGAACATTATCCGTGATTATGAGGTTGTAGAGAAGAAGACGGTTACTTTACCCGACGAGCTGATTGGCTTGGTCAAATGTAACAATCCGAAATGTATCACCAATAATGAGCCGATGCTTTCCCGCTTCCACGTGATCGACAAGGAGAAGGGAACCATTAAATGTCATTATTGCGAACGTAAGATTAATAAAGAAGACATTATCATTAAATAATTGAAAGTTGAGAATTGAGAATTGAAAGTCAAAGACCTTTGTGGAGCTAATTCTCAATTCTCAACTCGCAATTGTAAAAACTGCGTTTTATATGAAGCACGATTGGAAACCGGGAACCATGATCTATCCATTGCCTGCCGTAATGGTGAGTTGTGGGAATGAGCCTTCCGAGTACAATATAATAACAGTCGCATGGGTAGGTACGATTTGTACGAATCCGGCGATGTGCTATATATCCGTACGTCCGGAACGATTCTCTTATCCGATCTTGAAGAAGAATATGGAG
This sequence comes from Parabacteroides sp. 20_3, assembly GCF_964238835.1. Classification (NCBI taxonomy): domain Bacteria; kingdom Pseudomonadati; phylum Bacteroidota; class Bacteroidia; order Bacteroidales; family Tannerellaceae; genus Parabacteroides; species Parabacteroides sp. 20_3. The sequence continues at coordinate 169,273 of NZ_CAXSNO010000002.1, forward strand.
TTCGTCATTAACTTGACGAATCGTGAGCTGGCCTACGCCACGGATTGGTGCGGGGTAAACTCAGGGAAAGACCATCATAAATTCGAGGAGATGAAGCTCACTCCCGGAAAAGCGACCGTCGTTAACGCCCCTACGATAGACGAGTCTCCGCTTTGTATCGAATGCCGGGTAAAAGAGGTAATTGCTCTCGGAAGTCATGATATGTTTATCGCTGATGTCGTAAACGTACAGGCTGACGACCGATATCTAGATCCGGAGACAGGGGCTTTTGATATGCAGAAAGCGGATCTTTTGGCTTACTCGCATGGTAAGTATTACGGGTTAGGTGAATTTGTCGGTAAATTCGGCTGGTCCGTGAAAAAGAAAAAATAACGGTATGAAAAAAGTCTACCTTATAGGAGCGTTGCTGTCTTTCGGTCTGTTAGCAGAAGCCCAGAGTTTCATGCGTTTCGAGGACAAGGCATTCAACTTTGGAGCCAAAGTGGGATTCAACGCCACTTTCCCAGTCATAAACACCCTTTCCATCAATGGGAAGGAAGCGGAGAATATAGACATCGAATATAAGGTAGGTTATCTGGCCGCGGTCTTTTGCCGGGTCAATATCGAACGGTTCTTCCTCCAGCCTAGTTTCTCATGGCATCGTTCTGAGGGAAATATCCGTTTTTCCATACCTCAAAGTTTGCCGGAAAATAATATGATGTCCAATACATCGGCAACTACCGACCTCTTGATGATGAAAACCAGTTCCTTAGAGGTTCCCATAATGGTAGGCTATAACCTAGTGAAGAAAGGGCCTTACGGACTTAGCCTTATGGTCGGCCCCAAATTAAAATACAACTATAAGATCGCCTATACGGTAGAGTCTTCCACCACGCATGTAGAATACGTGAATGACAACACCCCGTTCGGAGTCAATATCGCTACGGGCGTAGGGGTTAGCATCGGACGGCTATTCTTCGACTTTGTCTATGAGTTCGGATTGAATCAAGTGGAATCCGATTTCGAGAAAGTCAACAACCCGGTTCCCGAGATTAATTATGATATCAATATTGACAAGCGAACGAACGTGATGAGTATCTCACTCGGCGTACTCTTCTAAAAAGACATTTTACCCATTTTTCAAGTACTTGACCAAAACCTTATCGATCCGGGCGCCATCCATATCTACGATCTCGAACTCAAAGTCCAGCCACTTTAATTTCTCACCCGTCTTCGGTACACGTTCCAATATCTCTAGGATCAAGCCGCTCAAAGTATTATAATCATGCTCGGCATACAAATCCTCCATGTCGAAATATTCCAAGAAATCATAGAAAGAATATTGGCCGTCCACCAACCAAGTACCATCCTCACGTTGTATGATCTCGGACTCCTCTCCGACTTCCGGTACTTGCCCGATCAAGCCTTCCATGATATCCTTCAAGGTTACGATACCTTGAATGCCTCCGAACTCATCCGTAACGAGTCCATATTTCACGTGTGTCTGCTTGAAAGATTCCAAGGCGTTATATACGCTCTGGTTCTCGGGAACGAACTGTGCCGGGCGAAGTACTTGGTTGATCGAGAAATCCGGTTGGTCGATCCTTCCGAACAAATCTTTCAGATAAACGACTCCTACTATATTATCGAACTTCTCCGAGGCCACGGGATATATATTAAATAAGTTCTCCTCCACTTTCTCCCGAATCTTCTCCGTACTATCCGTCACATCCAGCCAAACCAGCTCGCTACGATGCGTCATGATAGAACCCACGTTACGGTCTCCCAGATTAAAGACCCGCTCTACGATGTCCTGCTCTACCTCTTGCACCTCGCCACCGTCGAAGCCCTCTTTCACGATCGCCTTGATTTCTTCCTCTGTTACCCTATTTTCCTCTTTCGTATCCACGCCCGTCATCTTCACAGCCAACGCCGTACTCTTTGAAAGTAGCCAAACAAAAGGAGAGGATATCAAGGAAAGAAAATTCATGGGTTTAGCAACTAACATAGAGACCTTCTCGGCACACCCCATGCCGATCCGCTTCGGTACCAACTCTCCGAATATAAGTGTAAGATACGTCACGATAATAACGATCGTCGTTTTAGCGATCCCCAACGCATACGGTTCTAGGACCGGTATTTGCGCTATTATAACAGCGAAATTATGAGCTAACGCCTCGCCAGAGTACAAACCTGTCAAGATACCGATCAAAGTAATTCCGATCTGGATGGTTGAGAGAAACTTATCCGGCTCATTTGCCAGCTTCAAAGCAGTGCCCGCAGATTTATTACCACGTTTCGCTTCGGTTTCCAACCTAGCCTTCCGGGCCGAGACCAAGGCGATTTCCGACATCGCAAGAATTCCATTCAGTAAGATAAGGCCAATAATAATGACTATTTCCATTAATTAATTTATAGTTTGATTATGCTGCGAAGATATATAAATACTTTAATATATAAAACAAGACACCTAAGTGTCTGCGCTTACATTTAACTAAAAAACCTTACGAATCCCTTGCGGTTTCAAAAGAAAGGCGTACTTTTGCATGACAAATACAAAGTGTGATTAGAAATGCTCGATAAAATTAAGGCTCTGCTTCAAGAAGTAGAGAATATGAAAGCGGCAAATGCCGAGGAACTAGAAGCTTTACGTATAAAGTATCTCAGCAAAAAAGGCGAGATATCGGCGTTGATGAATGATTTCCGTAATGTAGCGGCTGATCAAAAACGTGAGGTTGGCAAATACTTGAACGAACTAAAGGAAACAACCCAGAGCAAGATCAACGAATTAAAAGAAAGCTTTGAGAATGTACAGACCGCAAACGATGATATCGATTTGACTCGTACGGCTTACCCGATCGAACTAGGCACTCGTCATCCTCTATCACTTGTAAAGAAAGAAATTTGCGATATATTCGGACGGTTAGGATTCAGCATCGCTGAGGGACCGGAAATCGAGGACGATTGGCATGTCTTCTCTTCCTTGAATTTCGCCGAGGACCATCCTGCCCGCGATATGCAAGATACGTTCTTTATCCAGCATAACCCGGATGTATTGCTTCGCACACATACTTCTTCCGTACAGACCCGAGTAATGGAAAAGCAAGAACCGCCTATCCGTATCATCTGTCCGGGACGTGTATATCGTAATGAGGCTATCTCTTATCGTGCTCACTGTTTCTTCCATCAAGTAGAAGCGTTATATGTAGATAAGAATGTCTCATTCGCCGACTTGAAACAAGCCTTGTTGTTCTTCGCCAAGGAAATGTTCAGTCCGGATACAAAAATTCGCTTGCGTCCTTCTTACTTCCCGTTCACGGAGCCATCCGCCGAGATGGATATCTCCTGCAACATTTGTGGAGGTAAGGGTTGCCCCTTCTGTAAAGGAACCGGTTGGGTAGAGATCCTCGGTTGCGGTATGGTAGACCCGAACGTGCTTGAGAACTGCGGTATCGATAGCAAGGTTTATTCAGGCTATGCGTTGGGAATGGGTATCGAGCGTATTACCAATTTGAAATACCAAGTAAAAGACTTACGCATGTTCTCGGAAAACGATGTTCGTTTCTTGAGACAGTTTGAGTCGGCCAATTAAATTGAAAACCTAAATCATTTACCATCTCCCCGGGCCTTAACCTAGCCCGGGGGAAACACACTAGGTTGATATGATAAAGGTTTTTCTTTTAATAATAGGAGGAGCTATCGGATCTGCGCTACGGTTCGGAGTTTCCACGTGGGTGCAACGATCGATGCTTTACTCCTTTCCTTTTGGTATCTTGTCGGTCAATGTGATCGGCTCCTTTTTAATCGGCTTCTGCTGGAGTATAGCGGAAGCCTATAATTTTTCTATCAATACAAGAGCTTTCCTATTCACTGGTCTTTTCGGTGGTTTCACGACTTTCTCTTCTTTCGCTCTCGACACGATGGTACTTATGCGTACCGGAGAATACAAGATGGCACTACTCAATGTACTTGCCAGTAATATCCTTGGTTTGATAGCGGTCTTCCTTGGGATCATACTTGGGAAGAATATCATTACAATGATCAAGTAAATAAATAAAAAAACACGGCACAAGTCAGTCATGACAAGGCCGTGTTATATCGAATAAAGCTGTTTCCAAATTATCTATTTACTAACCTCAAGAATACTTTCTTAGAAAAATAAGAAGGTAAAAACAGAATAAAGAAATACAGATACGAAGCCATCGGGGAATATCCGAGAACCGTTCTATAAACACGTAAATTATACTTTATGAGAGACCATTTATTCCGAGAGATAGAACTTGAGTGAATTCGGTAAATCGCCAATGGCTCTTTCAAGCCGTAAGCGACCTCACAACGCCTAAGTATGGTAAGCCATAACCCCCAATCTTGCCGTTTACGTAATTCCGGCATAAAGACCTTTCCCACTTTCTCCGTATCATAGACAGCGGTCAAGCAGCCAATCCCATCATCACACCGCATAGAGAAATAGGTCTCCCTTCTTTTTCCGATAACAATGCTGGAAATCTTTCCACTCTCGTCGCAAGTCATATACGAGGTATAAGATAAGGCACAATCCTTCTCTCGCATAAAAGCCAACTGTTTCTCCAGCTTCTCCGGACACCATCGATCATCACTATCGCAAAAAGCGATAAATCGTCCTTTGGCCTCCGAGATAGAGCGATTCCGGCAAACACCCGCCCCACAATTCTTTTCTAACCGGAACAACTTAATACGGGAATCCCTTTGAATATACCGCTCTATGATCTCAACAGAACGATCCGTAGAGCAATCGTCAGTAATCAACAGTTCCCAATTAAGATAAGTCTGCGAAAGAATCGACTCAATGGTTCCCGCTATAAAAGACGAAGAATTATAAGAAGGAGTAATAATGGAGACCAAACCTAAATTATCCATAACTATTTTCCGATACATTCATAGGTAAAGCCTAGCTCACCCAATTCCTTCGCGTCATAGATATTGCGGCCATCCAGCAGCAAAGGTTGCCTCATCACTTTCTTGATCACGGCCCAACTTGGCAAGCGAAACTGTTTCCACTCGGTCAACAACAACAATGCGTCTGCATCGATTACCGCCTCATACATATCCTTCGCGTAAACAACCCGATCAGCAACTCTACGTTTGCACTCGCCTATCGCCACAGGATCAAACACCTTGACCACGGCACCCGCTTTCCGTAAAAGATCAATCATCACCAAAGAGGTAGCCTCACGCATATCATCCGTCTCCGGCTTGAAAGACAAGCCCCAGAGAGCGATCGTTCTCCCCTCCAAAGAGTCAAAATGTTTTCTAAGCTTCGTATAAAGGATCGTCTTCTGACGTTCATTCACCTCCTCCACGGCCTTTAGCACTCCCATCGGATAACCATTCTTTTCCGCCGTCTTGATAAGAGCCTTCACGTCTTTAGGGAAACAACTACCTCCATAGCCACATCCCGGATACAGGAATTTATTACCGATTCGACTGTCCGAACCGATCCCCTTCCGGACCATATTCACGTCAGCGCCAACCAACTCGCAAAGATTCGCTATATCATTCATGAACGAGATACGAGTAGCCAACATGGAATTAGCCGCGTACTTAATCATCTCCGCCGAGGGAATATCCGTAAAGATCACCCGGAAATTATTCAGGAGAAACGGACGATAGAGCTTGCTCATCATCTCCTTCGCCCTCTCCGACTCCACACCGACCACTACCCGGTCCGGACTCATGAAATCCTTGATGGCCGCACCCTCCTTCAAGAACTCCGGATTCGAGGCCACATCAAAGGGGATATCCATCCCACGTTTACTCAACTCCTCTTGAATCGCAGCCTTTACCTTCCGTGCCGTACCCACGGGAACCGTACTCTTGGTTACCAATACCGTATATTTCTTAATATATTGGCCAAACGTACGAGCCACCTCCAACACATAACGCAGGTCGGCGCTACCATCCTCGTCCGGTGGCGTACCCACGGCGCTAAAAACGATATCCACGTTATCCAGACAAGAGGCCAGATCCGTCGTAAAATGAAGTCTACCTTCCTTGGAATTACGCAATACCATCTCTTCCAACCCCGGCTCATAAATCGGGATATTCCCCTCCAACAAGCCATTTATTTTCTCCCGGTTGACATCCACGCAAGTGACATCAACCCCCATCTCGGCAAAACAAGTCCCGGACACCAGGCCTACGTAGCCGGTGCCGATAATTGCGATATTCATAAGTTATAAGATTATATATTTCAGGAAATCTATAGAGAAGTCAAGTTTTGGTATACGTATATTACGCATACCAAGCCAAATGATATGCGATATTCAATTTTTTAAACTATTTACGGCAAAGAAGACAAGGATAGCCTCATGCTTTTCCCTCTATCAACGAAAGCAAGGTATTCAAATAATTATCAACAGAATCCATCAAGGGAAGAATCTCATTGGCATCGATCACAATCCAATCATCATAATCCCCACTTTGTCTCAACTCAAATAGTTTACTATAAAAACGTCCCAAGTCTTTACTGATTATTCCTGTACTTACAAAATGAAGACCTAATAAACGAATCACTCCTGAATGCGTAGAAGCCTGAAAGCCATTTTTAATTAACAGTGCCGTGGTCATATAATAACAAGCATAATACATTCTATTAGCGGCCGCATGCCAATAACCACACTCTACGATCCCTTTGGTTTCCTCCCAAGTATCAAAAGCTCTAGCCTTTCTTGCTATAACAAGGGCTTCCCGTTCTTCATCTGTTAGATTCATAGTTCTATACCATCTAATTCCACATTCTTGAAAAAAGGAGTACCTTTACGTTTCATCCATTCAGTAAAGGTATATAACTTAGTGCTAAAATATTCGCCAAATTGCCATCCTAGGTCGATTAAAGGATAGGCATAGGTATCAAAATCCGCAGAGGTTATCTTTTCCTTGTCCAACAATATTAGAATATCCCAATCCGATTCATCATGGACATCTCCACGGGCTTGCGAACCAAACAAAAAAACCTTTGTTCCAGCTGGCATCACTTGCTTTATCAAAGCCCTAAGAGAATATAATATATCGTCCTTCCTCATTGTTGTACAAAATAAACATATTATCATACGATCGATCATATTGATTTACAGCCATCGCACGATAGTTACCACCACAAATATACTTACTTTTAGCTAGGCCACAAATATTCTTCTTGATTTTTATCATATAAGACACCTTGCCTACATAGCCGGTACCGACAATGGCATTATATACAACCCCCGTTTTCCAGTACGAGGCGAATCAAAGCATAGGTACTTTCCAGAAGGGGATACTCTGGGATGTAAATCGCAAGCTATATGGCATTTAAAATCTTTCGTTTGAAACTCTTTGGGAGAATAGATACTTAGCAACAAATCCGCACTTTGAGTATTGATATCAGCCTTATAGATTTTTGCCATCCTATATTTATCCGGATAAGTATCCGCCACAAAAGACGTATCCGAGATAAAGGACTGATGACCATCCGAATTCAACACATCCCCTGCTATTATTTGATAATGAGCTACATCTTTCATGTCATACAATACATGACAACTGTTACCATTTATAATGCAAGACGCTATCAATTGATTCCTGTTATTCCATACATAATGAGAACCGGACTCTTGAGTAGGTAAGGTAATAAGTCGTCGATCACGCAAATCATAAACCATGATCTTGGTATGCCGCCTCATATAATCCCCATCGGTTGGTATTTTCCGGTATAAGAAAGAAAGATACCGACCGTCTTTCGAGAACTCCGAATGGGTTACAAAATGCATATATCCCTGCCTATAGGATTCATCTTCCATCTGTGCCAACTCAGACAAAGAGATAAGCAACTCTGAAGTATTCTCCTTTAAATCCACCAAGAACAAACCGCTATCTTTAGGTGCCGGATCATCCAATTTCCCTCCATCCCGATAAGGATAACCATACCCGGGCATACAACGCTCCAAGCGCTCATAACTAAAAGAAGAAGCCAAAGATCTTTGCTCATCTTGATAGACCGCATCAATCGGGCAGTCTATTACTTGGTATTCCCCTGTCGATAAATCATGAATCTTAGACATAAGCCGATTCGCTATCGCCGTATTATAAATCATCCGGTTCTTATCCAACCATTGCAGCCTGCATCCTTTATGATAATTCCATGCGTAAGAGGTATCCACCCTATGAAAGTCCTTTATAAGGCCTTGTTCCAAATCAAAATATCCGACATCCAGTCCTTCCGTAGGTAAAGGCATACGCAAATCCAACCTATTTTGATTCGCCAATAGCTTGGTCTCATCAAAAGAAAAAGGCGTGACATCGTGAAATCCGAAAAAGAAGCCTTCCCGATATTGATAGGGAGAGGCGAAATACTCCTTCTTCCTTGGCAGCAAATCAAATATGCCTTGATACATATTCCGCACGAACTGCTTTAAGGCTGGATTTTTACGGACGAGGTTATAGATGGTAGATTCTAGTTTATTCATAAATCAACATGATTATTTTTTCAATTCAGAGACAACTGCCTTAAACTTCCCTGCTTTTGTACGGGGAATCTCATCCACATACTCAAATTTTACCTTTATGGTAGGGCTTATCCATTGAGATATATTTACCAACAATTTCTTCTCCGTAGCCACACTATAGGAATTCCTTCTCACAATACGTAAAATCATTTCACCAAATACTTTTTGGACTACTTGACACTCCTTCACCTCCGACGTATCTTTGAAAATATAATCCAGACGCTGAATGTGAAGCCCCTCTGGTGTAACTATATAGTCTTCATTGCGACCAACAATATCTTCTATAATTTGGCTATGTAATCCACATCCACATTCCCGGTCGGAGAACACTGCCGTATCCCCATTTTGATAACGAATAAAAGGCATACCAAGATTAGCGAACCCGGTAGCCAAAATCTCACCCTGCATCCCACTCTCTGTAGGAACAGCTTGATCCAATTCCATATGACCAATCTCGAAATCCTCGTGATAAACCGAGTGGATACAATGGGTAGCGATAGCGGCTTGCTCAGAAAAACTATACAACTCATGGATTTGGACACCTTTAAAAACAGCCTGTAAGATATTTTTCTGATTCTCGTATAACTTCTCGGCACCCGTGAATATGTGTTTAGGAGGAAAATCCAAAGCCATACCCACATTCATCAACTCATTCGCAAATGTGGTCATAATAGATGGATAGCCTATGAACATCTCTATACGTTTCAGATTAATCCAATTTACGATATCCCGAATCTTCTGTTCATTCAACTGATGCATATTTATGAAATAACGGTTCAAGGCTCTATCATATCTCCAAAAGGGAGGTCTCGAAGTTGAAATAGGAACAATAGGACGACCGGAGAAATTTATACAAGCTTTTCCGAGATCAAAGCCAAATCTATTTTTATATCTTTGGTCTACCGCCCAATAATAGGCTGCACTATATTTAGTCCAATAGAAGTCCAACGCTTTTCCCGTTGAGCCACTAGTATTAAATAGAATAAGATCTTTTTGAGGAATATTATTGGCAACCAAGCCAAGCCAATTCTCTCGAATTTCCTCTTTCGTCAGAATCGGGAACTTTTGCAAGTCTCCTAATTGTTTAAAATCAGAAGGAGATAAACCAGCATTAGCATATTTCTTTCGATAATAAGGACAGTGATTATAGGCCTGTTCCAATATCTTAAAAATATGTTCTTCTTTGTAAGAACGAATCTGTTCTTTTGACCAACCCTGGGTTGAGTTCAAGAAATCCAAGATCTTATAAAAGTCATCGTTGAAACGCTGTCTCTTTAGTTTGTAGCCGTGAAGAGAGACTGCGATATTTTGAAGCCAATAAGGGAGGGAAGAGTAAATAGATATAGTGTTCATTTGTCATTTGTCTTTTGATAATTAGGTAACTCGATATACCCCTTCCAGCCAAAATAAGGAACAAAATCAAAATGCTCCTTCTCTCTCAGTTCATCCAAGCTACCCCTCCAATCTTTAATATCACTAACTATATTTATAGTTTGTGGGTCAATTTCAGATATAGGCATTTCATGCTTTGAGAAAGCCTCATATACCACAGGTAATTTTCTCCAGTCAAAACCCATCAATGTCGTAGCCACAGTATCTACACTAGCGGGATCCTCTCCCGATATATAGACACCACATTCCTTTGGATCTCCTTGCATCGGACCAGCTCCTTCCATGGCAATAACACCATCTATAACTGAATAATAACGTTTTTTTGTTTTCCGAAACGTACCATCCGGATTCCCATATATCAGACAACGATTCAAATCCAGCGTCATTCGCCAAGTGGTATCATTCCCATACCAGTTCCCACTCCGGATTGTATTGTGCGTAGCGCCAAATACCTTCTCCCCTTCTGCACGAAGTATTTGAGCCATCTTAATTCCTATAAATGGAATATTGATTATTATCCTTTTTACGAACTTGGATCCCCATGTCTCGAACTGTCGTTTAAATGATGTATCAGGATAATCATCACCTCCATGTTTAGGAGATCCCCATGTGTGATGGGGCAAATAATTCTTATCAGCCGTTATCCCCACAAAATTCTTAATGCTTAAAGTAACACCTGTTTTTTTATGTGTTTTCATCTTCGGCAAAGAAATCACCACATCTGCCATAATAGGAGTAGCGCAAAGTAAATACTCTTGTATTGTTCCCTGATGATGTTTATTCAACTCCTCATAATTGGAGTCTGCTCCAAAATAATTACCTTCTCCCTTATGCCCATAAAACAAACTGTTCTTTTCTAAATTAAAAAGAACTGTTCCATTTGGGTCACCGGCCAATTTCTTTTTATGCGTGATAATCCCTTTCTCACTTGTCCACTCTTCATTCCGCAAATCAATTATTCGTACCGGCACTCCATACTTAGAGGTACAATCCGAAGCTATTTTTGTTAAGCCTAATTTTTTATCAATCTGCTCAAAAGAGGAATCGGTTTGAGGAGCGTCACAAATAAAGACCTCGCCCTTCCCTTGTAATTTCTCACATACATAATTCGCTACATACCGAATCAACTCTGGAGATGTAACAACACATTTCCATTCATTTTTATCTGTTTCCTTTCCCTCTTTTACGAGATTTGGCTTCAAAACCACTCGATCTCCCGGACGGATATCCATGAAATCAAGATAAGGAAATTGTTCATTTACATATACGTTCATACGCCAGACTATAAAATTTTCTATTATATTTCACTCACTTGTAATCCCATAACTAAATGCGACAACAGGATGTACCTCTTGTTTTTCCTTAGGAGGAATCACCATATAATCTTTTCCATATCGATTTTTCAAATAGGTATCAACTCTATTAGGGATAAAAGCCTTAAGTCCTTCAAAGACGGCCTCTTTAGCAGGATCAAATACATCCGAAGGAACCATTTCTCCAAAATAATGAAGATAACCAGTTGGGATTGTCACATATTTACCTTTTCTTTTATTAAAGAGAGAAACCCATTTATCCAAACAAGAGCACCAAGTAGCATAACTAAAGAATGAAAAAAGAATCCCTATAAACAAACGAAAATAATACATGATCCTAGACTTCATAGTTAAAGAGAAGAAAGTGTCACAATACTTATTCTTACACAAATACATTTTTCTAGAGTTTCCTATAAATAATAAACAATTAGAAATAAATCCATGTAAAACTCGTAGAATGCAATTATCAGGAACATACTCGTAAGTACAAATATCTATCGCCACTCCATTCGGATATAATTTAGATAAATCAAACAAAGATATCAATGTAATATCTTTACGAATTATATGTATACAAAGGTCTTTATATTGTGTTATTGAAAAAGGAGACGTAACATAGTATTTATCGCCAAATTCTTCACAAAAAGCTTCTACAAAACGATAATATTCATCTCTAGATATTAGCATATCCATATCATCATCCCACGGAATAAAACCCTTATGACGAACAACCCCTATCGCACTTCCTGCCACCATCATCACCCTAATGCCAGCCTTTTCGCATACAGATAGGACATCTCTATAAATGTCCAATATACTCTCTTGAAGAAATTTCAGTTCTTGTTCACTCAATATCTTCAAATCTATTTTATTCTGTAAATCAGTACGTTTCACATAATCTCCTATACTAAACATATCCTAACTTATCTATTATAATTATTAAACTTCGACTTTCCAAACACTCAATCACGGATAAATTCCCAACACCCGCTTCATCCCCTTCTCCAAAGAGACACAAGGCTTCCAGCCCAAAGCTTCCAATCGGGAGGTATCCAAAGCAACCCTTATATAATCACAATAAACAACAGACTGATTCTCGGGAATGTCGTAATCAATTCTTAAACCTTTGTCCGGACTCATCCCTATCAACGTTTCCGCTAGCGAACGGACGCTTGTCTCCTCCGTTTCGTTGGCTAAATTGTAGGCAGATGCTTCCTCTCCATAAAAAAGAACAAACATCAATCCCAACAAGGTATCTGTTATGTAGCAAAATGCTCTCAACGCTTCCCCTTTACTCCTTAGTACGATATTTTTATTTTGAATAACAAAATTCAGTAAATCTGCCATTACACGACCATCGTTCTCTAATCTCATCCCTGGTCCATACGTATGGGCGATTCGTACCGAATTGAAGTCTATCCCATATTGCAGATAATAACTCTTACACAAGGTCTCTGCCGCACGCTTACTTTCCGGATAACAGGAGCGGGCATCCAAGCAATCCAGCCTACCAAAGGAAGACTCCGCCAAGGATGCTTTCCCCGCATTATCTCCATAAACCTCACGAGTAGAAGCGAACAGCACCTTCTCTGTTTCCTTTTCCCTTGCCAGCTCCAACACGTTAATAGTCCCTAATAAATTACTCTTCATAATCCCTACGGGATCATTCTGGATGTAATAAGGACTGGCATTTCCTGCGAAGTGGAATATATAATCCATACCCCCTTCCCTATGGATCGACTCACACACATCTTGGATCAACAATTCAAAATGGGGATCCTCCAAAAAGTCAGCGAAAAGTTCCTCTGCCCTCTTCCGGTCGCGAGACAAGGCTACGACACGGATATCCATCCCCTTATCCCTCACGAGAGACATTAGCAAATAAACCATATACGTGGCAATCATTCCATTCGCCCCAGTCACCAAGCAAGACTTCCCCCCCAGCTTGTCCCAAGGAAGATTGACACGAAGCATCTCCTCCATATCGTTCCTCACGATCGTATTCTTATATCTAAACATATCGTTAAAATCCAAATATCTGTTGATTTTCATGCACACCCACCATCGCCTTAAATACAAAATAATCGGTTGGTGTCGTGATTTTTATATTTTCCATCGGGCCGATGATCGTATGTAGCTTATGACCATATGCATTCATCATAGAGCAACTATCTATAAAATCATGCCGCCCTTCCTCTCGTGCCCTCCGGTGAGCTGTTAAAATATCAGACAAGACAAAACTCTGTGGAGCCCTTGCCACTAAAGAGTCCTTTCGAGAAGGTATTTCCAAATCTCCCTCCATCTTGGAGACTACAAATGTTTCTATAGCAGGAATACAAGTAATGCTAGATCCGTACAAACGTACGGCTTCTATATTATCAGAAACCGTTTGCTCAGTAATCAGAGGACGAACCCCGTCATGAATCAATACGCAACTATCCTTGGGATATAAATTTTCTACAGCTATCAATCCATTATAAATAGAATCTTGCCCCGTCTCTCCACCGGGAACTATAGCTCGCACCTTGGTAATCTCAAACTTACGTATCAATTTCTCCAAATAAGGAATCCACTCCTCTATACACGAAACGACAATTCCGCCAATATCAGGATGATTATCAAAAATCTCAAGTGTATAGATTATGATAGGTTTTCCTCGATACTCCAAAAATTGCTTGGGTTTAGCCACTGTATTCATACGCTTGCCGGAACCTCCGGCAAAGATTATGGCGATGTTCATGATTATTCTTTTTTTATTTAAAACAACAAAATTTGAACAGGATTTTATTTTTATTAGTCGTCATTTATCTCCCCAATAAGAATGCAATATTGATCTTTCTAAGGGCTCGTCCTTGTCAAAAACAGAAGTGTAAGGAAAAAACTCCGCATAACCATGTATACGTAATTTATAGTCATCAAAAACCCTCTCAGGCCTTGCTAGCATATAGATTCTGAGTCCAAACATAAGACAAAAACATATTAAAATAAAAATACTATGTGATACTTTATTGAAATTAATGATATACAGACAAGAAGCATACAATATAGCTACTATAAAATACATATAATTGGAAAATCTCAAAAGAATGGACATATCTATGCTTAAAAATAGCAATAAAGAATATAATAAAACACAGCTTATCCATAAATTTTCTTTTAAAAGAAATATAACTTTACACTTTACGCAAAAATATAAGTAAAAAAATATAGACACGATAAGCAGAGGAAACAAATTATATACAAATCCAGTTAAACGCCACATATTTGAACCATATCTATCCACAAAAAAATAATTAACCAACTTATTTGCTACAACAGAAGGAACAAAAGTTATAATACAGGTTAATATCTGAATTTTAAACACGAGCCATACCGTCAATAATAATATAACTACAAATATTTTTATTCTCAAATGATATCGCATTAAAGTAAGCAATGGGAACAAAAACAAAATAATAGCAAAAAAATGAAACATAAATGCACATAATGACCATATATAATATTTCAATACTTTTCCATTATTCAAACAAGTAACACCAAATAGAAAACAAGAAATAGCCAAAGACTCTCTCATTATCTCCATCGAGAAATAGAAATAACTATAGAGATAATAAATAGTTAATACAGTAAATGGCTTCGTACATGACTTACGGAGAAAACAAAAAACAGAAGCATGAAAGAATGCACTGACAAATATTTGCACAAGGGTAAAACTACCAAGACCTTTACAGACAGCATTCAGCAAGAGCCAGAATGGCTGATATCGGGACTCTGTGATGTATTCAATAGATAATTGAGATAATGGAGGCATTTCATATTGAAAAAAATTCATATAATTAACAGTATCTACTCCTAAACGCCATCTCAATCCTGCTATTAGTGTAAAAAGGAAATACAGTACAATATAATTTGCCCTTAAATGTAGCTTCCTCTCATATACATCATACAAGATGACACAAATCAGTAGATACATGAATATGAATAAGTAAATCATCTTTCTATTATTTTTTTACCATTACTAGTGTAGACAGGAACGTCATATAAAAGCATGTGTAAATGTTAACATTATACAGAAAAGTATATTTATCAATTATCAAAATATTACCTATTTCTCTTTCTTATTTCTCCCCACAGCATCCTTATCTCCACACTTCCAGAGACTATGGAGATTCCGGCATATAAAGTTATTCCTACGAATATACCTGAAACTATCAATAACAGATCCGAATAGATGAGATACTTCAGAAAATGAACTAAAACTCCCATAAGCATAGCCTGCAACAAGATAGGCAACAAGTTTCGCATCTCTTCCATAAAGGTAACTTGAGATAATATACGGCGAGTAAAACGAGTCATGACATAAACATCGACAATAAAGTAAGCTAATACTCCAAAGCAAACCGCTTTGATCCCAAAAAAGAGCATAATAACCAATAAAACAATCGCAATAGATTTCTTGATAATCTCCGCTTTTAGGCAATAATCGCTACGATGCTTGGCGTTCAGCAGTTGCCAATTCATATGCGACGCTGGTCTCCAAATCCATGCAAAACAAAGGATTTGTATTAAAGGACACACAGCCATCCATTTCTCCGTCAACAGTAGCCGTACCACCGGTTCGACCAATGCCGCCAGACCCATCATTAGAGGAAATAAAACGAAACACGCCATTCGAAGCATCTGGAAAAAACGCTGTTGTAACTCTTCTTCCTTGTCTTGCAGTTCACATTCGATGGGATAAGCCACACGAGCTATTATATCCGTGATAGTTTGGGGCATCAGACTCGTCATCTGTATGGACTGACTATACAAACCTGTCACCGTAGGAGAAAAGAATTTTCCGATCAGAAGGAACGATCCACTGGAATAAATGGCATCTACTGTACGACTTATCAATAGTTTTGACCCAAAGTTGAACAACTCCTTGAATGAATCCTTGGAAAAAATCAACGTAGGTTTCCACTCGGCAGAGATCCAAAGTAACACTACGTTCAAAAAGTTCTGCAAAAGTTGCTGCCATACCAATGTCCAAACACCAAAACTGTGATATGCCATCCACAGACCTACTCCGCCACTTGCAGATATAGCAATAACAGAAATCCAAGCCTGACGACGAAAGTTCATCGCAATATTCAACTTCGCTTGTTGCACCGTACGAAAGGAGTTGATAACGAACAAAAGCGACAACCATATAAGAAGTTCTTTTAGTAATGGTTCCTTGTAAAAACTAGCAACCAATGGAGCCGAGATAAACAATATACTATAAATAACCAACGCAACTCCAATATTAAACCAGAAAGTAGTAGAAAAATCAATTTCTGTGCGATCTTGTTTTTGAATAAGAGCTTCCACAAAACCAGAATCCACAAAGATCTGCGCTATAGCTAAGAGTATAGTAAGCATTGCTACTAGCCCATAGTCAGAAGGCGAAAGTTGTCGTGCAATCAAGATAGTGAAGAGTGCCATCAATCCTTGACGAGCAAACTTTTCAACAGCACTCCACGCTACACCACGTATAGCCTTATTTTTAATCAACTCTGACATATATTATATTTTAACTTTTTCCTATAAATGGTAAAATGTAAATTCTGGCTAATGCTCCTAATAGTTTTTTCAAGGTATATGCCCAAAATTCGGGTTACGACGAATATAAGACACCAATCTAGCGCCCGCCATTTTTCAGACAGTAACACAAGTTTTATCTTTATAAAAAGTTCTTTTGATTCAATATTTTTTATGCAATATCTTTTCTATTTGCATACAGCGGCTCATATTTGAAAGTTAGAGCATGGCTTTCTCTAAATAATCTTTCTTTTTAAATTATGAAGGTAGGTAACAGATACTCATACCACTTTTATGCTATAATAGCGGCATCAAGAAAGTGCCAAAATATCCTCTCGTATTTTGTCCATTTCCCAATACCCCATGGTCTGTATATTATCTAATAGAATATCTTTTTCAAAGTCTATTCTGGAGCGGTAGTAAAGGCAGTTACCTATTGATTTTATCAATGTATAGATTGTATGCCCTTTTATGTGCAGATATACATTACTTTCATTTATTCCTAAATGTTGAAAGTATGCCTTGTCCTGCGCATTTACATAAGGGAAATCTGTTTTTATCTTACCAATGAGTCCTTTTCCATTTTCCGCTAACTCACTTGCTATTGCATTGTCGGGGAATAGATTCATCAAAACGTCTTAATGGAAAGTCTTTTTTGAATCCACGTTTTCTCATTATACTGATTCAGGCATAGAAATGTTCCATAGATTAAAGAATACCAAACTATCATCCTATAGCGAAGTTATCTTCCACCCCTCGATCGTCCTCTTCTCCGTACTGAAATTGATCCCCACCTTCACCACCGGCAGACCGCAGAGCGCGAAACGTTCGGGGTAATCCTTCAAATCGATTTGCTCCATGGCTGCTTCGGCGCTTTTGTCTAGTTTCAGCTCGATCACGTAAAGCGTGGAAAGTGTGCGGAGCACCATGTCCACACGGCCTTGAGGCGTGCGGACCTCCACATCGACATAATTGCCGATCAACGTGAAAATGACATAGAGCAATTGCTGGTAATGCCCCTCATAATGCGTGTTATCGCAATAGGGGATCGTGGTGAGATAGGTGCGCATCAAGCGCAACGCACTATCCATGTCACCGTTGTAGATCATCTCCGCCATTTCCGCCACCATCGTATTCAACTCGGCAGGACGTTGCACATAGTTAGGCAACAGGCTGCGCATCAAGCCGATCCGGACCTCTTTATTCGGGATATCAAGCTTATAAAGACCGGAAAACGCCGAGTAGCCCTTGATCGTGATATAACCGCTTTGATAAAGCAATGGCGTGATACTCGTCATCCGTTCCGTAGGAGCGTCAAAATCAGCCGCCACACATTTACGATTACCTATCTCTTGCGGGATTACGTGGTACTTACGCAGCATCTCGACCAAGTAGGTCGGCGTACCGCTACCGAACCAGTAGGAGTCGATCCGGCCATCGGCCAATGCGTTCAACAAACCGAACGGATTGTATATATCGGGCGACGGCCACGTGAAATGATAACCGTCGTAATTCTGTTTCAAGACTTCCAAGGCCTCTTCCGGAGTAACGCCGAGGTTGCCGGCCAAACGGTCGATGCCCTCACCCATCTGTTCTCGCATCTCCTCTTCCGTGATACCGCAGATCGATCCATACTCGGGGAGCATACTGATATTCTTGATATTATTCAGCTCGCTGAAGATACTCAACTGGGAGAATTTCGTGATGCCGGTCAGGAAGACGAAACGCAGGTAGGGGTCGCATGCCTTCAGTGGGCTGTAGAAGTTGCGCATCACGTTGCGCAACACGGGCAGATTCTTCTCCTCATGCACCACATCCAGCAAAGGAGCGTCGTACTCATCGATCAAGACAACCACCTTTTGCCCGGTCTGCTCGAAGGCACGTTTGATAAGGCTCTCCAAGCGGTCGTTCACCATAAGCGCATTCTCATCACGCCCATAAATGGACTCCCACTCTGACAAACGACGCCCCAAATAATGTTCCAAACCCTCCCGATCCAAGTGCTTGCCGAGGCTCATATCGAAATGAAGCACCGGATAACTCTTCCATTCCTTCTCCAACTTCTCGATAGCCAAGCCCTCGAACAGCTCCTTCCGGCCCTCAAAGTAGCTGCGGAGCGTGGAGGTCAGCAAGGACTTACCGAAGCGACGAGGACGGCTCAAGAAGATATAACTCGACGCTCCATGCGTCATACGGTACACCAACTCAGTCTTGTCCACGTACACATAATTACCCTCCCGTAATTTCGAGAATGTCTGGATACCTATCGGATATAATCGTCGTTGCTCCATAGCTATGAAAATTTATGATTTTGAAACACAAATATAACACATTTCCGGCAAACTATCAACCATCAATCACAAATCCCCCTCTCTTTCTCCACCCTCTCCCTCACCTTCTCCGGTAACCGATAGCTCAGTTCCAGTATCCGGCTGCGGGAGTACTGAAGCTTCCTTCGCTCGGCCTCACGTTCCTTCTCCGGGAAATAGAAGGGCACCAAGTGGAGAAAGATGGCGTAGACATGATCCAACGATTCCAGCCGCAGGCTACCATCCGGATGGCTTGGGTTCAACTTCGATAGTGTTTGGCGGCTGATGCCCAAGAACTCGGAAGCGTCTCGCACGGAGGACAGCCCCCAACGATCCAAGATGAGGCATACCTCGAAGGACGCCACACGAATCCAAGGGTTCGGATCCGAGCTTTGTGGTTCGATCATTACGTCTCAAAGGGGGAAATCTCCCCATGGTGAAACGCTAAGACCTTGAAGAAAGATCAAAATAAGTTATAACACTCTTAAATTGGCGCACCCATGAGTGTACCACCCACAAATTCAAAGGCTATATCTTTACCTGCGATCCGAAGCGAAAGCCTTGGATCATCATTGTTTAAACCTTATTAAAAAACAAACACAATGAAAGAATCCATCATGTCTTTTTACAACGCTCCGATTACCAATCAAGTGCCAAACGGAGTGGTCAGTATCGACCAATTGTACACCTACGTCAGCACCAATGAATGGCTACGGGAACGGACGGACCGCACACGTGTCGCGCTGGACGACGAGAAACGGTTCAGGCAGTTGAAGCAAAACCTGCTGCCCTATGTCACGCCCGCCGGGGTATTCTCCTACCGAAAGGAGGACCGGTTGCTTTTTCCCTCGGGTGAACTGGTTATCGATATCGATCATCTCGCCTCGCCCGAGGAGGCTTGTACGTGGCGAGACACACTGTTCGCCGACGAGCGGCTACGCCCCGACCTCACCTTCGTGAGTCCTAGCACTACGGGCGTAAAGCTCTTCGTGCCTTATCGTTTGTCCGTTACCGCCACGATCGAGTGGGCCTTCGACGAGGCACGACGATCGGCTTGGGAATACCTTGAGTGGAGATACGGACTGAAAGCCGATACCTCAAACGCCGACCTGTCAAGGGCTTGTTTCCTTTGTTCGGATTCCTCTGCGAAACTGAGAAAGTGAAACCATTGACTTTTTAGTTGGCAGTTGACAAGTGACAGTTATAGATCGTTCTTCATTAATCATTATTCATTCACCATGAACACCATTCAAGATTTAGAGCGGCTCGTGGCCGCTATCGAGAAACAGGGGGCGAACGTCGCTCCCACCTATCAAGAGTATATGCCGCTGGCCTTCGCTATCGCCAACGATTGCGGCGAGGCGGGACGGTCGTTGTTCCATCGCATCTGCCGTATCTCGGAAAAGTATGTGTCCGACGAGGCGGATAGACTCTTCGACCACGCCCTCAAAGGGGGCAACGGGCGAAACGGAATCGGGTCTGTCTATCACTGGGCAGAGACCGCCGGCGTGAAACTCGACAAGCAACTGGCCGGTACCGCCCGGAGCTACGCCGGGAAACAGCCCGGAACTTGCGAACTTGCAAACTTGCAGCCCTCTCATCCTCTCACACACACCTGCGCACATGAGGCGTACATTAATATGCCCGTCTTCGGAAACTATGATTGGCCCCCTTTCTTGAACCAGCTCATCGACTGCGGTGACTCCCCGGCGCAACGGGATATCCTGCTGCTAGGTGCCGTCACCGTGCTAGGCGCTACCCTCAACAAGCACTTGCGCATACTCTACGGACGTAAATACCATTATCCCTGCCTGCAAACCTTCATCGTGGCGCCTCCCGCCTCGGGAAAGGGGGCGCTCACTTGGGTACGCCACCTAGCCGAACCGATCCACGAGGCAATGATGGAGGAATTCAAATCCCTACGCAAGGAATACCGGCTGGAGAAGGCACGGTGGGGTTCCCTAGGCAAGGAGCGGGCGAAAACCCCTGAGCCGGAAGAGCCAAAGCCTAAGATGTTCCTGATCGCCGGCGATAATTCCGGAACGGGCGTATTGGAGAATCTGATAGAGGCGGACGGCGTGGGGCTGATCTGCGAGACTGAGGCGGATACCGTCAGCACTGCTATCGGCACGGATTACGGCCATTGGAGCGATACCTTGCGCAAATGCTACGATCATGACCGACTAGCCTTTAACCGGCGTATGAATCATGAGTATCTGGAATGTATGAAATCTTTTCTCAGTGTCTTGTTAAGCGGGACACCGGCACAGGTGAAACCGCTCATTCCCTCGGCCGAGAACGGATTGTTCTCACGCCAGATGTTTTACTATATGCCATCCATCACCGAATGGGTAAACCAGTTCGACCTGTCCGATGAGGATTATGATTCCCGGTTCACCGGATGGGGCAAACAGTGGAAGACGTTCATCGAGTGGCTCGGCGCTTCCGTGAATCTCATTCAGCTCAAGCTGTCCGAAGAGCAAAAAATCCGTTTCAACGAACGTTTCGCACAACTTTTCGGCCATGCGGGTTTCACGCATGGGGGAGCCATGAGAAGCACCGTGGCACGTATCGCCATCAACATCTGCCGAATCCTAAGCGTGGTGGCCCTGCTACGAGCCACGGAAAAACTCCTCCCGCCACACAAAACAATTTTCAATTCTCAATTCTCCATTTTCAAATGCCCCGGTCTCTCCCCTTCCGATGACATACCGGAAGAGAATGTCCGAGACGGTATCGTACCGAAACTGGACCTGACAGCGACAGAGGCTGATTTCGAGGCCGTGCTCAACCTCACCGAGCCTCTTTACCGGCACGCTTGCCATATCCTGTCTATCCTGCCCGCTACCGACGTGCAACAACGGGAACCTACTCCTCAAGAGGCGCTATTCGATGCCCTCTCCCTCGCCTTCAACCGCCAAGAGGCGCTTCATGAGGCAAAGAGGATCGGCATGGGTACCGATACCCTAGATTCTCACTTACGGCGTATGCTGGAAAAGGGCGTGATCCAAAAGAACGCACGGGGTGAATATATATTCACGGCCAAACAACGCCAGACACCCCAATCCCCTTTATAATGTACATGTATGTGTGTGAGGTATGGAACCGACCGCAAGTTTGCAAGTTCGCAAGTTTCATTTTCCCAGATTCATAATCCATAAACAATAAATCAAATGTCCTTACCATTAAGAAAGTCCGCATTGGCGGCATCCTATTTCCCGGAACTGGCCTCCCATCAAGCCTGTAACCGTCTACGCCGCTGGATCATCCGATGCACGGAGCTGTACGACAAGCTGCGGGAGACGGGCTACCGTCCCGAGCAACGTATATTCACGCCACGACAGGTGGGGTTGATCATCCACTACCTCGGAGAACCGTAAATTAGTTGACAGGTGACAAGTGACAGTTGCGCACGGCGGTGAATTAACTGCCACTTGTCAACTATCAACTAGAACGCCCATCCAAGGCTCCTTATAATGCCCATTCAAAGAGGCTTACAATGCCTATCCAAAGGGGCTTACGATGGGCAGCGTAGTCCGGCGGCCATTGGCTACCATTATTCATTGTTAATTATTCATTATTCATTCCCTAAGGTATCACCCGGCATCACCGCCCCTTACGGCGGAACCTATCTTTGTAATGTTGATCAACAAACAATTAATTTTCTATTATCAACTTTTAATTTTCTATTACCATGCCACAAGCATTTCAAGCACGAAAGTTTTTTATCCCCAAGACGGATCCCAAGCAGGAGGTGTACAAGCCGGTTCCCTATTATTTCGGTACCCTGTCCACGCAAGACGCGGCCGATCAGATCGCCGAGGAGTCGTCGCTCACGAAGGGTGACGTATTGAACGTGTTGGACCGCTACCAGCGGTATGTCATCAAGAACCTCCAGAAAGGCTACAAGGTGGAGCTGCTGGGGTTCGGAACCGTCTATAACCGCTTCGTCACGGAGAAGGGGGTAGCGACCGCCCCCGAGGTCAAGGCTACGCATATACGGACTATCGTACCGGGATTCTCGCCTTCCTATACCATACTGAACGGGGCACGACGGTACTCGCTGTTGGGCGAGAAGACTTCGTTGCTCAAGGTGACGATACTCGGGACGCCGGTGGAGGAAGGGGGCGGTTCCGATTCTGAGTCGCCTGATGAGATCTGATATGTCACTTTTGGCTTGACCCAAAAGTAACCAAAAGGTCAAGGCTGACGCTGACGGGCTACTTCGAGACCTACGCTCGCTGTCGCATCCCAACTCGCTTCGCTCAAACAGGGATGCTCCGGGCGCTCGCTACGGTCTCTTCGCTTGACGCCCGTCCGCTGAGGCCGTCCGAAGGAAAGCGAAGCTTTCCTCTTATATCAGCCATGATATTTTTATATTTTAATTGATTATTCATTATTAATCATAATTCATTCATCATGAAGAAATCTGTTTGGAGTACCATTCTCAAAGTGATCATCGCCGTCGCTACCGCTATCGCAGGGGCCTTCGGCATAACGGCTTGCGGATTATGAGCAAAGCCTATTGTTTCTACCAGAATTACAGGGAGGTTCGCCTCCTTGTAATTCACTGCTCAGCCACACGCTATGATAGGGATTTTCCGGTGGAGGCGCTCCGTTCATCGCACAAGGCACGGGGATTCGCCGATATCGGGTATCATTTCTATATCACACGGGACGGGGAACTGCACCACTGCCGCCCGGTCAACCATATCGGGGCGCACGCAGCCGGATGGAACGACCACAGTATCGGTATATGCTATGAGGGTGGACTCGACGAACAAGGCCGTCCGGCCGATACCCGGACCTATGCCCAGCGCTGTACCTTGATGGACTTGTTACGGCAATTAAAAAGGGACTATCCGGAGGCACGCATCCTTGGACATTATCAATTAAGCCCTTATATACACAAGGCTTGCCCCTGCTTTGACGCAAGGGAGGAGTATAGGGAGCTATAATCTACTGATGAAGATCGAGAAGCATTCTATTAATCGTATCCAAAAGAGGTGGAACATCCTCTTTACAGATACGAAAAATTTCTTCCGCATCCACCTCGAAGTAATGATGTACGATAACATCCCTGACTCCCATCACATTTTTCCAAGGTATCTCATGGTAATTAGAGAGAAACTCTCGCTTAGTTATCTTATCCAAATTCTTTACGCTCTCGCCGACAGCCGATAATTTCATGCAAATGCTATCCAGCAAGATCACCCCCTCATTCGAGGAGAGGAAGTCATCCGCAAACCGTATCCTCTCGCTTCGCTGGATAATTTCCTCCAACGATTTTTTCAGCAATTCGAGTATATGATAAGCTATTAGTCGTTCAAACATAGATTCCTTCACTTAATATGCGATCCTTGAAAAAGGTATCCATTCTTTCCCGTAGACGGACAATGTCAACCGGACATCCCAAGAGCTCTTCTAAATCAGCCTTTATTCCAGACAACGCAAAGAAACCATGGAGATTTCCCTCCACGTAAACATCGATATCACTCTGCTCCGTGTTCTCTCCACGGGCGACAGAGCCAAATATCCCCATACGGGAAATGCCGTATTTGGAGGCATTCTCCGTCATATACTGACGCAGCAATCGTATATATTCGGCCTTTGTCTTCATAAGCGATGCTTTAATGAGCCAAATATAAGCTTTATTTGTCATCCTTACAAGAAAACCGCAGAAGAGCTATCAGAATTTCTTATCGGACGTTTCCTCCTTCTCCCGTTGTTCCCGGTTCCGGGAGATAAGCCTGTTAATCGACAGATGAAGAAGAGACCACAGGAAGAGGTTGAAAAGCAAGAGGTAGGTAACATTCATACGCTTGGCCAACAGCAAGTTCAACGCAATAAAGAAGACCGATACACACAGGATCGTCACCATCACCATGCGAACTCGCATGCCCGTACGCAACAACTTATGATGGAAATGGTTCTTGTCCGGTAAAAAAGGGTTCTTGTGCTCACGAAGACGGTGCAGGACTACACGGATCACGTCCAACAACGGTACCAACACCGTAGAGAAGGCGATCACCAGATAGGGATTCGAGCGATCCGGAGACGAGCCGTTCGACACGCATAGGTGGATGATCAGGAAACAGATCACGTAACCTAGTGTCAAACTACCAGCGTCGCCCATGAAGAGTTTATGGCCACGTTTTGCGTTACCATAAACGTTGTAGCACCAAAAAGGCACCAAGACTCCAAGCGTACAGAGCGCTAGCAGGGCATAAATATACTGGCTTTGGGTGGAAAAGACCACGCTCAAGACAGACAAAGCGATGCAACACAGGCCGGAGGCCAAGCCGTCAATTCCATCGATCAGGTTGATGGCGTTCGTCACATAGACCACGGCGAAGACCGTGACCGGAACACCCAGCAACGCCGGGACAGTATAAATCCCGAACAGGCCACCCAACGAGTCGAACCAGTTGCCGGACAACACCAACAGAAGAGCCGACACCACCTGCACGACGAACTTGTAACGGTAACCCACCCCGACCAAATCGTCGCAAACCCCCACCAAGTAAAGCAGCGTCATGCCCACGAACAGGAAAAGATACTCATGGAGCATACCCAGCGAGAGACTCGACACGTCGGACGACCACAGGTAAAGGCGAAAGCCCATCACCAAGGCCATAGACATCAGGATAACCGGAAAGAACGACAATCCGCCCAAACGGGGAACAGGGGTCGTATGTACCTTACGGGAGTCCGGAATATCATACAGGCGTTTCTTGTGGGAGATCACCAAGATCCTAGGGATGATAACCATGCCAAAAAACACGGAGGTCAAAAATCCGGACAGTAATAATAATGGTATTTGCATCACACTCATACGCTCTCACTTAATAAAGGCAATCCCTCCACCTCGCCGGAGTGCCATTCACGGTAGGCCGGCAAAGGAAGCCCGGGGACGGTCAATAGCTTGTAATCCGACTCGTCTCTTCTCAAGATATGTTTGCGGGCGTACGAGCGGAGCGAGCGATCCGTAACGGACACCATCACGATCGGGAACGGGTAGGCGAACAGGCGCAACGGCATGGTCTCGCTATCCGGAAATGCACGATACAACTGATAGGCCGAACACTCGAACGCTACCCAGTAGGGCCCCGTGCAATACAGGTGTATTGAGTTTTGGTTCGCACGCTCACGATCCATGATCTCCACCAAACGTTCTTTCAGCAATAGCATCAAACGGATGCCGGAGGGAACCTCCTCTTTTTCTCTCTTATCTTTGATTTCCATCTTGCTTATTCTTGCGGATTTACTCTTGATGTCCGAGCCAACGGTCGTAATCACGTAAACGACGTATCAACACGGACTTGCTCTTCTTGGGCGAGGCCTCCTCCATCCAAGGGTCAACCAACTCGTGCGCCATGCGCTGATAGAGGCTGCTGTCCGTACAGCCGTACAGCGTGACCAGCAACAAGGCACGGGATTGCCCCGCTTTTATCACCGGGAGCATGCTGCGCATCGTGGAGCGCAAACGATCGAACTCATCCGACTCGCCCAAAAGCTTATAGGCAGGAAGGAGCAAAGAGTAAAGCTTGCAACGGATCACGTCGGTCTCAGCACGGAGAGAGGCGTAGCCACGCAGGACCTCACGGGCCAGACAGGCATCCTCCTCCACTACGCTGCCGGACGAATGGTAACGCCCCAAGGCCCCGTGCAAGCCTTCCGACAGACGGTCGTTGTCCAAATGGGTATAGACGTGCTTGCCCCCCGTGTTCAACTCGATCAACTCATACTCCCCAGCTCTCACCTCGAACAAGGGAACCCACATGCAATCGAGGATACGCACCATCACGTCCTTATGGCCACCGCCCGGCTGTACCACCACCTCGGCCTCCATGTCGGCAAACGGACCGGAGGTGATACGCACACGGTCGCCTTTCAACAGGTGGCCGCTATCAGGCACGTACACCGGAAGCTCGTTGGAGTAAGACGCCGCGACCCAACGTAAGGTCTCCATCTCACGATCCGAGAGGTAGGGAAAGTAAGACTGTCCACCCGAGGAAACCCGGGGTAGGAAATTGTACAGGGGAAGCGTACGCTTCAGACTAAAGATCTCGTTCTCCGAGGCGTGGATGAACACGTAGTTGTACAGCAGGGGCCGTTTCGTGTTGACCATCTTGCCGCCCACCTTCCTCGCCTCTACATACGAGGGGGAGAAATACTCGAACAAGGCCTCCCCACGACGCTCGCGGCGGGAAAGCTCAACGTCCAGTCCCTTCGAGGGGCTGATCTTGTCACGCCCGCCACCGGCGGTAGGAAGCGTGAGCACGTACCAGCGGACAGCCTCTTGATCACGTCGCTTACGAACATGCGCCATGAACCTATCCGAGCACTTGCCTGTCAATATATCCATCTCTATGATTATCTTTTCTAGTGGTTATCCCATGGCCCGAAAACAGACCCCATGGCAATTCAGAGCCCTACCAAGAATCATTTATATCATCTTGATAAACAGCGTTTTATATTTTCAAATATGGCATTACTGAAAATTACCATCTCTCGAAATCTTAGGCTACTTGGAGAGTAGCGTAAAAAGGTAGGAGAATGGTTATTACCCGGTTGTAGAGACGGAGCGTGCTCCGTCTCCCACCGTCTGGGAGTAACTTTAAATACCATTTTGAAGGGATGAGACGGGGCACGCCCCATCTCTACAGGGATACACACAGGTTATGAGACATGGCGGAATGATACCGAAAACAAGGAGTCGTTTCGCCCGCATCACCGTGTCTATACGTCTAGGAAAAAATGGAAAAATCAAAGAATAGAGAGGGTCAAACACCAATAATGAACAAACAAGCGGATCTATTCGCTTGTTTTTAGCTATTTTTTATTACATTTGCGCCGTGAAAGAATACGCTACTCTCCAAGTAGCCTCACCCCGCTTGAGATTCATAATTATAGACACCGCCAAAGCAGGCGCTATTAACCTCTGTCATTTTCCCTAAAGAGAAACTCCTTAAATAAATTTGTGTTGTCTTGATCGATTTATGCCCCAATAGTTCGCTGATCATTTCAATCGGGACATTTTGTTCTTTTAATGTCATGGCAAAAGAATGGCGAATCGTATAAGAGGTGACATCCGAGGTAATTCCCGCAAATTCTTTCAACGCTTTTAAATTCCGGTTAAATCGAAATAGTGCCGCATTGTATTCGAGGTATTCCTCACGCCCCTCTCTGGTGCCACTCAGAAAGGGAAATAAATATCCGGAATCTCGCACTTTCTCTCCTGACAATTCCTTATACATTGTCTCGGCTGTCTCCAATATCTCCAGTCTCATCGGTGTCCCGGTCTTCTGACGGTTGTAATCTAATATACCGTTTTTGATATTACCGGTCTTCAAGTGGGCAAAGTCAACGAAAGACATACCCCCAAACAGAAACATCAAGCAAAGCGCCAACTGTGTCTTTCTCTGCTTCCCATCCTCCACCGGGACTGTCATCAGACGGTGTAAATCCTCGATAGGCAAGGACTTCTTACGCTTACTTTCCACACCCGTAAAAATCCCCTTGAATAAAGTGGGAATAAATTCCGCCTTACCGTTCTCCACCGCCTTGTTATAGATACAACGCAAACGCCGCATATAAGTGGAAATCGTATTGCGCATACAGCCGTTCTCCAATAAATAAGCCTCGTACCGGCGAAGATTATCCTTATTAATAGCCGAGTAAGCTATACAGTCGGTTCCGCTATACCTTATAAAGGAGTTTAATGCGTCTTGATAACTCTTAGCCGAGGAATAACGCTTTTCTCGATTCAACTGGGCTATATACTCCCTCATACCTTCTACAAATCCTTTCTCATCCATATCCCTATTTTAAATACTGTTTTGTAAATGAATGAACAAATGTATTTAAAAAGACATCCCCTTTACCCTATCTCAAAAAAGAGAAGAGTAAAGGGGAAATAAATGATTATCCGATATAAAATAGCTTACCTCATAAGTACCACTACCGGATTTTTTTCTTCATCAAGGTCTCTCAACGCAGCCAATTCCTTCGGAAGCTCTTGATCAGTATGCTTATCCGCCCACTTCGCTATATCCTCCATTGAAAGAAGACCTCCATATTCGCCCGAGATGGAAACTGTCATCAATTGGATAGGCAGGAAACCGGTTATATCATCCTTGATTCCTTTCTCGAATAAAGAGGCTTTCGTCTCGCCCTTTTGTTTATCAAAAGCCACACTATAAGTCTTTCGTTTATCCTTATCGTATAAGCCGGTAATCGCCAAGGCAAAAAGAACGTGTTTACTATCCAGCACTTGAGAAATGAATAGTCCCCTACTCTTGTTGATGCTGAAACGATCCTTATAATCCCATTTCAGATCAGCGCAATCAAACCAAAGATGAGGTATCAAGGCCGTACCTTCCGAATGGAAGATCGTGTCATTGAAAGACTCCATGAAATAAGTATCCTTCCCGACATGCCAGAAATTGGAATTGTTGGGATACATAACACTAGCCGTTTCCGGATCTTTGCCTTCCATATAAATGAGACCTCTCAAGGCAGACGGCCCGAACTCCTTCACGGCGCTCTCACCCTTCCATACGGACATAGAATTGATCTCGAAAGAAGCGCATTGACTCTCATTCGGTAATAAGGCCAACAATTTACCTCCCTCTTGAAAATAAATAACACGGTTCTCCTCCTTTCCCAAAGTATTCTGGAAAAAACCGGCTATCGTATCCCCATTCATCACAAAGCAATTGGATGGATACACATTTTCTTGAATGCATGGAACCTCTATTTTTCCGATATAATTGCCATCCAGATTATAGCTAATCAAATCATGTCCCCATCCATTAAACAGCAAACGCCCGTTCAACTCGTCCACCAAGCAGTCTACATTTCTATAGCCACCCGGATCCTTCCCTACATGCCCTATCTGACATTTAAACTTTCCCGTAGCCTTATCAAACAAAAGACATTGCCGGTTAGCGGAAGTGATCAGAATATATTTATCCAATAACTTGATATCAGGAGAACTTCCGACCAGACAATCATCCCTCGTCTCTAAAGGGACATACCGGATCTCATAAAAATAATCAGAGGCTTTCAGCTCGGCAGGCGATGAGATAGCTTTACCTACCTCAATCACCCGCTTGCTCGCTTCTTCGTTTTCACGCTCCATACAGGAAGTTAGAAATATTCCCGCACAGAGGGAGCCGAACAAGCCTACCTTGCATATATATGCGAAAATCATTTCTTCAATTTTATCTCGATAACGCCATTACGACCTTTCTCTCCGAATTTAGCGATCGCCTCGTTTCCTTTGTACACATTCATAGACGCAATATGATCGGGATTCAAATTGTCCATCCTCTCTTTAGAAGATTCCATCCCATCGATGTAGACAATACCGGAGAAAGAGGATTTTACCTTTGATGCCTCCTTAGCAGCCTTCTCATTGATATCTATGGCTTTCATGGCCTCCTCTATGGTTCGATTGATCTCCGGTTGGATCTTCTCCATTTCGGCAGCGATAGTCTCATTTATCTTGGCTGCCTCTATCGCCGCTTGCACAGCCTTGTCGATCTCAACTTGGTGTTTCGCCATTTCCGCAGAAACGATCTCGTTGACATTCGCCGCATTCACAGCCTCTTCAACCGCCTTGTCAATCTCCGGCTGGTATTTCTCCATCACGACCGAGACCTTTTCCTGTATCGCTTGCATATCTTTCTCAAAAATCACCGAATCCTTTGCGAGGGTCTCAACCTCTACATTTCTTTTAGGCTCTTTTTTTTCCTGAACCGGAATAATTTCGCTAATTTTGACACTCGAAATCTTCTCCAATTCGTGAGAGATTTCCGGACGGGCAAAGGCTACCACCGTTAAGGCTGCCAACGGGAGTACATACAGATACTTCAACCGTGCCCATGGACTTGATTTTTGTTTTAACATCATAGCTATTCGCTTTTTAAGTGAACTGTGATTAAAGCTGTTGGCCATAGAAGTGAAGCGCTGTGCACCAACAGCTTTCTTAATTAATAATAATTGATATCTTTTTGCGTCGACGCCTTGATTTAATACGCTCTCGTCGGCCTCGTATTCATGGATATTTTGCAATTCCTGTCTCAACAACCAGACAGATGGGTTGAACCAATGGAACAGGATACAAATCTCGGAGATCAGCAGATCAATGGAATGACGGGCTTTTATATGCGCCATCTCATGCGTCATGATCTCTATCCCACTTTCCTCAAAATCCTTCCAGCTTATTACGATCGTTCGCATCCAACTGAACGGGGCGACTGGTTGGTCCGTAAGAATCAGATGGATTCCGTCCACCAGCTTCGGTGTACCTTGTCTCATCAACCGAAACAAGGCATAAAATGAATATGCGAATTGACAAAGCGTTAATATCCCTCCGATTATATAGGCTATCACCATAACTCGTAACCATACAGGTTGGCTAGCGGATTCTGCCGACGTTCTCATGGAAACCGCCGCTAGCAAATTCTCCAAATCCATGACCGGACGCTGAATGGCCGTCGCTTCCTCCAAAGTAATCTCACAAAATGGGATGATAACCGAAAGCATGATCAAGCTTAATAAAGCGATCCGGTTGAAACGATGGAAGGTATCACGGCTCAACAATAGCTTATAAAACAGATAAAATATCGTCAAGCACACGGATGATTTAAGGATATATACAAAGAAGATTCCCATATTCGTTCTTATTTACGATTCCCTTGTTCTACATCATCTATTAGTTTTCGCAGATCATCCACAGAGATATCCTCTTCCTTGATCAGCGTAGAGACAACCCCCAGATAAGAATTATTGAAATACTTAGCGATCACATTTTTCAAAGTACCGTTACTATACTCCTTTTCTGTTAAGACCGCATAATATTGATAGCTATTCCCGAAATTCTTATGGGCGAGGAAACCTTTCTCCTCCAAGCCTCGGACAATCGTAGAAAGGGTATTGAAATGAGGTTTAGGCTCCTCGTAATATTCAAGTAACTCTTTCACGAACAGTGGGCCTTTCTGCCAGAACCAGCCCATGATTTCTTCTTCTTTCACCGTAAGTCGTTTCATAACCTTATCTTGTTTGCGACAAAGTAACTAAAACTTTTAGTTACCAAACTAATTCGTATAGTTAATAAACTAAAAGAGATAGTTTATTCATTGATCCAATCAAAAAAGCCGCCCCGGGAATGTCCGGGACGGCCTTTATTATATCCAGATGTTTGAATGATTAGGCGACAGGAATCGTTCCGCCAATCAAGATCACAACCAATAAGGCCAAGATAGCGTATAACTCTGGGAATACGGCCATTACCATCGTAGCACCGAATACGTTGTGTCCGGCACCAACACCAGCGATACCATTCGCACAAACTTGAGCTTGGCGGATTGAAGAGTAAAAACCAGCGAAACCTAACACTAAACCAGCGCCGAAAACAGCCGTAGCGGCCAACATGGAAATATCAGCGACCAAGAACTTCTGCATCATAAAGTAGCCCACGAATCCATACAAACCCTGTGAAGAAGGCAACGCACTTAAAGCGATGTACGTACCCAGAGCATCCGGATTTTTCTTCATCGCACCTACCACCGCATTACCTGCGATCGTAACACCATAACTACTGCCGATAAAAGTTAAACCTGTCATCAACGCAATACCTACATAAGCTAATAAAATTGGTTCCATAATAAAATGTGTTTTTAAATTATTCTTTTATTGTTTTATTTTCTCGTTTAATTGTTATGCTTTTCTGAATGGCTCATAGGCCTTACCTCCACCTTCGAACTCTGCGTTCTTGTAATATTCCACGAAGATCAAACGAAGCGGGTGTACCAAGGAGCTGATCGTACAAAGAGCGATATTGATGGAGTGACCCACTAACAAGATCAACAACATACAGATCGCACGTGCCACGATATTCATACCGTCTGTCATCGTAACCGCCAACGTATTAAATACGCCACCCAAGATGGAACCGGTCAGACCGATAGCGAACAAACGAATGTATGATAACGTATCCCCCAGCAATCCGGAGGCCATATTGTACGTGTTCCAAAGTCCGGTACCAAAGTTCAAGAATACGTTCTTGCCCGGTGTATTGTACAGATAAGCGACAACCAGACCCAAGATGGCGATTCCGTAACATACCATAACGACAGCGTTCGGCAAGTGAACGTTCAACATCGGAAGTCCGAGCGCCAATGCCAAGGATATGATCACGAACACCCAAGCGAACGGAGCGATACTGTGTTTCGTTCCTTTCTGTATCTTGATCTTGTAAGCAGCGACACATTTACCGAATATGATCTGTACCAAACCGATGACAATAGAGAATGTCATCAAGTTGTCGCTATTCACAAAGTAGTTCTTGATCTTTGACAAAGCCGGGATATCCGCCAAGGCCACTCCGAAGAAAGATCCCGTACAAGTACCCACCAATAAGGCGGCGAAACCTAAATACTGGAACAAGGTCAAATAAGGCTTGAAGTCCGGGTTCACCTTCTTCTTCAAGATCGTACAAGCGATCATGACCAGCAAACCGTATCCGCCATCGCCGAAACAAAGTCCGAAGAACAGCATAAAGAACGGGGCGAACAACGGGGTCGGATCAAGTTCTCCGTAATTAGGCAAGGAGAACATCTTCGTGATAGGCTCGTACAGCTTACTGAATTTATTATTCCGTAACTTGATAGGCACCTTATCCCCATCCTCGATCTCTAATTGCTGGAAGAAATAACCTTGCTTATCCAGCTCGTGCTCCAAGGCCGGAGCGTTTTCCGTCGGCACCCAACCTTCCAACAACATGAGCTTATCACCCGCTTGCCGATCTGTCTGCACTAACGCATTAGAAAGATTAAACTCGTCCTGCAGGTTCTTATCGAATTCCTCCAACGTTTTATAATCCTCCACGGCACGATGTTTCAGCTCATCCTCCACATTCTGGATATCCTTGGTACGTTGATCCAGACGGGCACGCAACTTCGCCAATCCTTGAACCGGCATCTTCGGACGTTCAGCGTCTATATCGATCAAGGTACCTTCCTTGGTAATCGTGATAAAATACGTTACCGATTGGAAGTTATTGATCAGAATGGCGTTATACAGCACACCCCATTCCGGCTCGTACTTAGCGGTAGGACAGGTAAAGAACGTAACATCGTATCCCGCTCTTTTCAGACGGTTGATATTCTGATAACTGAACTCACCCCATATTTCCATATAAGCCAGATCCTTCTCGATCGATTGCTTGGAAGCGATCAATTGCGCTTTCTTATCTTGCAATTCCTCTATCTTACGCACCAACTTCAAGCCTTCCTCTTTCGTCAACTCACGGGCCGGGGCAAACTTAACGTCTTTCTCCGCCGCATGGAGGTTCTTAAAGTAACGCATCAGCGTATTGATCTGTTTACGCTCAGCCAGAAGCTCTTGCAACCTCTCGTTATCCATCACGGAGTTTGTCTCCTTGATATGGACGACACCTAAGTCACGAAGCGTAGAAAGGAACGTATCATACTCCTTATGGTACACCATAAAGGCATATTTACTCATCTTTACTATCATACCTCGGCCTCCTCTTTTTCTTCTTTTGCCTTACGTTTCTCCTGATTGGCTCTCATGATCTTCTGTGAGGACTTAGAAAGACTCTCCTCGTCTTCCATAAACCGTTTCACCTTACGGATCGCATCCTTATAACCCGGAATCTGTACCTTCTCAAACAGGTTCACCTTCTGAGTGGTCTTTTTCCTAGCATGCTCCAACAACTCCAGCTTCATGCCCGAGAACTCCGCCTCGATACCGGTACGAGCCAGCTTTTTCAGCAACTCGATACCATCCGTATACCATGCGGGGGCATTAAAGAGACTATAGTGTCCGATCTCGAACTTAATCTCGTCCAATAACGGGACGATCACGCCGGCGATCTTCTTCGTGGAGAGCGTAACGTCCTTCACGGAGATCAGCTCCGGATTGAACTCGTTCCACAAAGCCACCATATTCTCGTAACTCTGAATCTCTCGTTCTAGCTGAAGTTCCAATTTATTCACTTCGTCCTTGGTCCGCTTCACCTCGATACGCAGGGCGCTCTCCTTGCTCTTGATCGTAGGCAGGGAGCGTTCACGCATCTTCAGTTGCTTTTCCAATTGCTGAAGAGAGGTTTTATTATATTGAAACTTTATTGCCATGTTTATTTAATTTACTTCCAGTACTTATCAACCAATCCTTGTTTGATATTTACCTCCTCCGGGCTGAAATATCTAGCGAACAATCCCCAAGCTACGTCCAGCATCTCCGTCGTATCCAAGTTTACGTCGATAGCCAACAGCTTAGAAGAATAATCCTTGGCGAAAGACAAGGTACGGTTGTCGTAGTCGGTCAAGTCGAAACCGTTCTCCAGCTTGGTCTTAGCGTTGGCGGCATCGGCATACAAACGTACGGCGGCGTTCATTACCTGTGGATGATCCTCACGGGTCTTCTTTCCGGTTACCAACTGTTTCAAACGAGACAAGCTTCGGAACGGATCGACGATGACCTTACCCACATCGCTATCACGACGCAAATACAACTGACCTTCCGTGATATAACCCGTATTATCAGGTACGGCATGCGTGATATCACCACCGGATAAGGTCGTTACGGCGATAATCGTGATGGAACCTCCCGCCGGGAATTGAACGGCTTTCTCGTAAATCTTCGCCAAATCCGAATACAAGGAACCCGGCATAGAGTCCTTAGACGGGATCTGGTCCATACGGTTTGATACGATCGCCAAGGCATCGGCGTAGTTGGTCATATCGGTAAGCAATACCAAGACCTTCTCGTTCTTCTCCACGGCGAAATACTCAGCGGCGCTCAACGCCATATCCGGGATCAAGATACGCTCTACGGACGGGTCCTCGGTCGTGTTGATAAAACTAACGATACGGTCTAGGGCACCGGCGTTACTAAATGTATTCTTAAAGAACAGGTAGTCGTCGTTCGTCATACCCATACCTCCCAAGATAATCTTATCGGACTTTGCACGCAAGGCTACCATCGCCATAACTTGGTTGAAAGGCTGGTCGGGGTCGGCGAAGAACGGGATCTTCTGACCGGTTACCAAGGTATTATTCAAGTCGATACCGGCGATACCCGTAGCGATTAATTCAGAGGGTTGTTTACGACGTACCGGGTTCACGGACGGACCACCGATCTCGACCTCACGTCCCTCGGGGATCGGACCGCCATCGATAGGCTCGCCATAAGCGTTGAAGAAACGTCCGGCTAACTGGTCACCTACTTTCAAGGAAGGGGCCTTCCCCATGAATACCACCTCGGCATTCGTACGGATACCTTCCGTTCCGGAGAATACCTGCAACGTCACCTCGTCGCCGATAATCTTTACCACCTGAGCCAGCTTTCCGTCTACAGAGGCCAACTCATCATACCCAACTCCCGTTGCTTTCAGCGAACAGGTAGCTTTTGTGATCTGGGTAATCTTCGTATATATTTTTTGAAATGCTTTTGTTGCCATAACTCTTTTAATTTTCGATTCTCTCCTTCAAAAGTTCATCCAGTTCCGTATTAAACTTCTTGAATTGGTCACTCTCGTATTCCGAATAGTTCATCTGCTTAAAGATGTTGATCATCTTCTTAAAGTAGTCCATAACCTCAAGGAAGTTATCAAACTTAAACTCTGAACGGCAAACATTTACGACTCTATCCAGCATAAATTCCTGACGTTGCAACGGAGTAACCGCATCGATGGCATCGAAAGCATCCTGTTGCAAGATCACGAAGTCGATCAACTCGGACTTCCAGAATGTAACGTGATACTCGACAGGCACACCATCATCACCCAAGATATTGATTTGCTCGGAGATCTCCTTACCACGCAACATACGGGTCTTGATCTCGTTTACTTTCTCGATCCATTCCGGGGAGATATGTTTAGCGATGTATTCCTGAAACTCCGGATACTCGATATACTTGGAATAACTCTCGATCGGGTTTACGGCCGGATAACGTTTACGGTCGGCACGCTCCTGCTCCAAGGCATAGAAACAACGGGCCACCTTCTTCGTATTCTCGGTCACCGGCTCCTTCAAGTTACCACCGGCCGGCGATACCGTACCGATGAAAGTGACGGAACCTGTAGCGTTGTTTTTCAAATGGACGAATCCCGCACGAGCGTAGAAGTTCGCCACGATAGCGGACAAGTCCATCGGGAAGGCATCCGGTCCGGGCAACTCCTCCAAACGGTTGGACATCTCACGCAAAGCCTGTGCCCAGCGGGAAGTAGAGTCGGCCATCAACAGAACCTTCAAGCCCATGCTGCGATAATACTCGGCGATGGTCATCGCCGTATATACGGATGCCTCACGAGCGGCTACCGGCATGTTAGATGTATTGGCGATAATGATCGTACGTTCCATCAATTTACGTCCCGTATGCGGGTCTACCAATTCCGGGAACTCCGTAAATACCTCTACGACCTCATTCGCACGCTCACCGCAGGCGGCGATAATCACGATATCCGCTTCCGCTTGTTTAGAGATAGCGTGCTGAAGCACCGTCTTGCCCGTACCGAACGGACCGGGGATAAATCCGGTACCACCCTCAACGATCGGGTTCACGGTATCGATCGTACGAACGCCCGTCTCCAGCAATTTGAATGGACGGGGCTTTTCCTTATAACAAGTGATGGCTTTCTTTACCGGCCATTTCTGGATCATCGTCACGTTTACGTCCGTGCCATTTTCGTCCGTAAGGACAGCCATCGTATCATTGATGGTATATTGTCCGGCTGGAACCACCGATTTCACAGTATAAGATCCCTCGAACTTAAAGGGGACCATAATCTTATGAGGTTGGAAATTCTCGTCCACCTCTCCCAGCCAATCACCGGCACTCACGGTATCGCCCGCTTTAGCCAGAGGCTTGAAATCCCACTTCTTATCATTGTCCAACGCAAACGTATAATCGCCACGTTTCAAGAATACACCTTCCATCTTGTCCAAGTCGTTCTGCAAACCGTCATAGTTGCGGGACAACATACCCGGACCCAGCGTAACTTCCAACATATGCCCTTGGAATTCAGCCTCGTCGCCGACACGCATACCACGTGTGCTCTCAAATACTTGTACAAAGGCATTCTTACCTATCACCTTGATTACTTCCGACATCAGCTTCACGCCTCCGACAGAAATGTAACAGATCTCATTCTGAGAAACCGGACCATCCACCTCTACGGTTACTAGGTTGGATACGATTCCTTTTACAATTCCTTTCGTAGCCATAATTTATTTTATATTGTTTCTTTTAAATTCTTCCAACGCATTCTCACTACCCATCTTCATGGCGCCTACCAATTCACGGAAAGTCTTCTCGCCTCTCGCCTTATCCAAGGTTACCCAGCGCTCTATCATCTCCAATTTCAATAAATAAGCGAATACACTCTCTATGTCGAACGTCTTGAAGAAGGTATTATCGTCCAGCCATTTCCATTTCAAAAGATCGATTTTCTTCTCACGAACGATCAGATCGGTCTCTTCGGCGATGCGTTGTAACTCGGGCAAATACTCCACGGAATCGCCCAAGCCGAAATCACGGGCGTTCGACGTACGGATATTTTCTGCTATCTCATTATGCCCCACGATATAATTGGCCTTATCAAATCCATATTTACGGCAAGTGATCGCAGTAAGAACATTGTTGATATTCAAGTTAAGCTCGAACCAATCGGCCACGAACTTATTCCCACATTTCATGGCATATTCATAATATAACGCAGCCAAGCGGTCTTCCCATGATATATATTCTTTCTCACTTTTGGTGTCCTTAGCCTCTTCGGCTAGATACAGTTTAAAAAAGTCCACGAAATAAGGCGGGAGATTATCATTTTTGGGAATTTTTTCCTCATCCTTCAACGCTTTATATAAAGTATTGAACTCATCATACGTTATTCTTCCTCTTTGATCCGGATCGGAGTCCGGTCTTTTAGCGTGAGCCAGCAGATTTATATTATCATATTTCAAATAAAATAAATCAATCAGCTTTTTATCCTTAGAAGATAGCATATCCTCTATTTCCGTCCGGAACTCACAGACCGAATAGGCTAGTTTACTATCATCCAACGCTATGTTAGGAAGTCCGGAGATTAAGTAGTAATACTTACTCATATCAGAACAGCATTTCTACTAATTGCGGACGCAAGAACTCTTTAAAGAACTCGATGAACTCGTCTTCGCCAAACGTCACTTTATAAGACCCATCCGCCGGGATAATAGAGAAAGACGCTTTCTTTCCGCTTACCTTCTCGATCTTATACCCTTTCTCTAGCAAGCCTTTGGCATTGGCCTCAAAATACGCCTTCAAGCCATCAGAATCAGAAGCTTGGATAGTTAAGAACTCATTAGCGGGCCAGCTTTTCACAAGCTCAAGGATCACTTTCTGCATATAGGCGGGATCCATCAACGCCGCTTTCACATTCGAACTAGCGATATCACCAGTGATAAGGTTTGTCACCTCGCTCTTTAACGCCTCGACAGACTGGGTGGCGAACAATTTCAATTCGGCTTCCGTATTCTTCTTCAACTCGGCAGCTTGTTTCTCGGCAGCCGCTACGATACGTTTCGCTTCCGCTTCCGCATCTTTAAGAATCGTATCCTTTTGAGCATTGGCCTCGGCGATTATACGCCCCGCTTCTTCGTTCCCCTTCTCTACACCTTCCTTGTAGATCTTGTCTGTTAGTTCCTGAATCTTTGTATCCATTTCCTATTATGTATTTGAATTGTATTTTTCAATAGTAAACGCCCACAAAGTTATTATTTTTCGCGGATTAACATGAAAATAAGTGTGAAATCAAGCTAAAAAATAACACTAGTCAAGTAAAATTCTATTTACATTCGTCTATATTGTATTTTTGTTCGTCTATTTGTATCTTTGTGAGTCAAAATACAAAATTAACATGTTTACGATTAGAAAAGCGACTATTGATGATCGTTCTCTTATTCATGACCTTGCCTCACGCATTTGGGAGAACACGTATGGAAAGATACTTTCTAAAGAGCAATTGGATTATATGTTCGATATGATGTACGCTCCGGATAACATTCTTAAACAAATGGAAGAGTTACATCATCAATATTTTATTATATTGGCGGACGATATGCCGGCAGGCTATTTATCCATAGAGAAAACAGGTGAAAACACGTACAATTTTCAAAAGATCTATTCCCTACCGGAAATGCATGGCACAGGAATCGGGCGTTTTATCATCGAGCAAGGTATTAACTATTTGAAGGAGGTACATACCGGGCCTTTCACTATAGAATTATACGTAAACCGTTACAATCCCGCCATAGGCTTCTACAGACATATGGGATTACGGGAAATAGGCACACGGGACCATCATATAGGAAACGGCTATTTCATGAACGATTATATCATGGGCATGGAAGTGGAGAATAAATAGACAGTCATCCCCTATTCATATATTTATATATAGAATAGGGGATGATGATTGTCAACGGGTCTTCCCTCTTTTCGGATTACGAGGTTTCTCTAGGATTCGTACACTACTAACTTTTACAGAGTAAATAACAGCGATCCTATCATTCTTCGGATTCTCAATCGCAAGTTGAGAGTTCCAGATTTTCTTTTCTTGTTTTTTATCCATAACGCAACAATTTAATAGTTCATATTTAATAAGTCAAACCTTGACTGTCTTTTTCTCTTTTCCTTCCGCTATCTCAACCAGATAAACCCCGGCGCAAATACAGATAATGGCGAACGTCTGTGTCCAACTGAAACGGTCTTGCCCGATCAATAGGGATGTAATCGTTGCCACGATCAAGATCAGATAGCCATAAATAGCCACCAACGTAGTTTTCAAATACTTCAATCCGATAGGAATCAACAGATAACTGATTACCGTAGGGAAAATAAGCACAAACATCAATACGGCAAAAGGCCACCAATGAAATGGCTCCGAGAATAAAGGAGCATGAAAGCCTTCTATCGGCAAAATCAATAGACTGGAGAAAGCGGCGCCCGTGAATGTATATCGAAGCATCGTCATCGTCCCTACTTTTTGTAAGATCCGCTGGCTTAAGACCAAATACACGGCATAAAACACGGAGCTAGCCAGGCATAGCATATTTCCATTAAAAGCGTCCGCCGCTAAATCGTCGCTTTGCTGGGTCAAGATGCAAACCAAGGCCCCGGATAAACCAATCAAGATACCGAGTATTTTCATCCAAGTAGCCTTTTCCTTATAAAAGAATACCATAATCAAAAATACCCAGATCGGTTGCAAGCTCGTGAAAATAGAACTCGAGACCGGCGTTGTCTTACTAAGCCCCACTAAATAAAGAAACATAAAACCATAGATACCGATAGCGCCTAGTAAGAATAGCCACACCTTATCTTTCGTCGTAGAAACCTCCGGTTTCATAAACCAGCCGATCACCCAAAACGCCACGGCCGCAAACACGCATCGGAAAGAAGCGCCCGTCAACGGGCTCATCCATAAGGGAAGCAAGTATTTCAAGGCGTTCATATTCAATCCACTGAAAGTTTTTGAGACCACCATGCTAATATTAGCTTCTGTTTTCTTATTTTTCACTGTCTATCGTTTTTTAGTTTTATATTCGTAAATCATATTTTATCGTTGAAAAGGAACGAGTCTCGTTTTACATAAGCCCAGATCGTAGCGACCAGCGCAATACAGAGGTTAAAAATAAACGCGAATTGCTGGCTCTTGACATGGAGTATAGACTGGAAGAAATCGATAATAAACGGACAAAGTAATATCGCCAAATAATTCATCGCCATCACGAAAGCTAATGCCAATGTAACTTTCTCAGGAATGGCCGTACGAGTCGTTTTATCATAAGCGATTGGCTGGATAACACCATATCCGAAACCGATAAAAATACATCCCAATCCAATTAGCCATTCCGTACGAGATATCAAAATCAAGGCCATCCCTAAAGCGATCGCCAATAGACTGACAAATTTTGTCTTTTGCTTAAATAAATCAACGATCTGATTCAAGATAAAACCGGGAGCCATAATAGCCAAGAAAAACAATGATATCATTAATCCGGAATTACCGCTTGTAAACTTATATTCCTTCATTAAAAACGGTAAGTTAAAGCTGACTATAATCACTAAATACGTAGCCAATCCATAAAAACACATGATTTGTACCAGATGCTTTATATCCACACCATATTTACCCGGAACCGTGACGGGATCTGCCGCAACAGGGGCTTTCACTTCTGATTTCGATACGATCGCCGGCTCATTCTCCATACTCCTTTTCAAGTATACGGAAAGTACGATGGAAATCAAGGGCAATAGATAAACGGCAAACGGTAAATGCCAATTCACCTCCGCCAGATATCCCGTTAAGATCGTGGCTAATACCAACGTTACATTTGTAATAGCAGAACTTAAACCAAATTGCTTCGTCCGGTATTTCCCGATAAAGAAACGAGAAATCAAACCGGTCGATAAGGGTACGATCAAGCCAGATCCGATTCCCATTAAGGCGCTCACCGCTATCAACTGCCACATCTTATTAGAGAGTAAGTATAGAATACCACTTAGGGCAAAGATCACCAAGCCTAATTGCAATAGACGTATCTCATTTACTTTCTCCGTTAATTTACCCGACAATATAATAAATGGAATTATCAATAACGATGGCAAAGAGGAAAGCATCTGAATA
This sequence comes from Parabacteroides sp. 20_3, assembly GCF_964238835.1. Classification (NCBI taxonomy): domain Bacteria; kingdom Pseudomonadati; phylum Bacteroidota; class Bacteroidia; order Bacteroidales; family Tannerellaceae; genus Parabacteroides; species Parabacteroides sp. 20_3. The sequence continues at coordinate 212,048 of NZ_CAXSNO010000002.1, forward strand.
TCCAGTTCCGTAGAATGAGGAAAAATAACGGAAAGTTTCCCTAATATCGGAGAAACCGCTAAACCCGGTAATGCATTTAAAGCGGAGATAGACCATATCCCTACCAGAGTTATAAGGGGAATTGTGCCCCGGCCTGTCTGTATTCTCATAAAGATTTAGTTTTACGTTTTTATCTAATCAAAACAAACATTTTATGTGAAAGTTCATCATTTTCGCTCTTTCCAAGAGGACTGGACTTGTATCGCTAATAAACCCCAAATAATGTAAATCCAAAAAACATTCCAATCCATAATCTGTTTTGGCATAAACGCTCAGTGGAAGCAGTATTCCATTGACCCAAATCATTTTATTAACAAAAAAACTAAAGAAAAATGAAAGACTCAAATTTCAGAAATGGCGATGCCAAAACAGCGATTTTTGGCTCAGAAGTGATGTTGACACCCTCTCCAGTAGATAAGATTCCTGATGGCCCTACAACCCCGGAGATCGCTTATCAAATGGTTAAAGACGAGACTTTCGCACAAACACAGCCTCGCTTGAACCTAGCTACATTCGTTACTACGTATATGGACGAGTACGCGACAAAATTGATGAACGAAGCTATCAACATCAACTATATTGACGAAACAGAGTATCCGAGAATCGCTGTTATGAACGCCAAATGTATTAATATCATGGCGAGTCTTTGGAATTCTCCCGAGCAAGAAAAATGGAAAACCGGAGCCTTGGCTATCGGTTCTTCAGAGGCTTGTATGCTAGGTGGTGTAGCCGCTTGGTTACGTTGGCGCAAAAAGAGACAAGCACAAGGTAAACCAACTGACAAGCCTAATTTCGTGATCTCTACTGGCTTCCAAGTCGTATGGGAGAAATTCGCCCAGCTATGGCAAATCGAAATGCGTGAAGTTCCCTTGACTTTAGACAAGACGACACTTGATCCGGAAGAAGCGCTTAAGATGTGTGACGAGAACACGATTTGTATCGTTCCTATCCAAGGTGTAACATGGACAGGACTGAACGATGACGTAGAAGCCTTGGACAAAGCGCTCGACGCATACAATGCCAAGACCGGTTATGATATACCTATCCACGTAGATGCCGCCAGCGGTGGTTTTATCCTTCCGTTCTTAAGCCCGGAGACAAAATGGGACTTCCGTTTGAAATGGGTTCTTTCTATCAGCACATCCGGACATAAATTCGGATTGGTTTACCCGGGATTGGGTTGGGTTGTTTGGAAAGACAAGAAATATTTGCCGGAAGAAATGGCATTCAGCGTAAACTATCTTGGAGCGAATATCACTCAGGTTGGTTTGAACTTCTCTCGTCCTGCCGCACAAATCCTCGGACAATACTATCAGTTTATTCGTCTCGGATTCGAGGGCTACAAACAAATCCAATATAACAGTATGGAAATCACGAAATACATCCACCAAGAAATCGGTAAGATGGCCCCATTCGTTAATTACAGCAACGAGGTTGTGAATCCATTGTTTATTTGGTACATGAAACCGGATTACGCTAAGAACGCCAAATGGACACTTTACGATTTGCAAGATAAATTGCAACAAAGCGGTTGGATGGTTCCAGCGTATACACTACCGAAGAAGCTGGATAACTACGTGGTTATGCGTGTCGTAGTTCGTCAAGGTTTCAGCCGTGATATGGCCGATATGTTATTAGGTGATATCAAGAACGCTGTAGAGGCATTGGAGAAACTTGAATATCCGACTCCTACTCGCATCGCTCAAGACAAGAACGTTCCGGTTAAGGGTAAGGTATTTACTCACACCGCAATGAGCAACGCTAAGAAATAAAAACAAAATTCATCAAGGCGTGCATGAAAGGGCTATCAGTGTTTTCATACACGCCTTCTTTAATCCAATTCATATATGGACAAAAAAATAACGATCGCCCAAATTAAGGAAGTAGCTCAACAGGCTTACGATCTTTACAAGACAAATACGGATGGTAAGAATGCCGATTACATTCCTTATCTGGCGAATATCAATAAAAATCTATTCGGAATCAGTATTTGCCTTTTAAACGGACAAACCATCGAGGTGGGAGATTCCGAATATCGTTTCGGTATTGAATCCGTATCGAAAGTACACACCGCTATCTTGGTACTGCGCCAATACGGAGCGAAAGAATTATTGGAGAAGATTGGTGCCGACGCTACCGGATTGCCATTTAACTCCATCATCGCTATCTTATTGGAAAACGACCATCCTTCTACCCCATTGGTAAATGCCGGCGCTATCACGGCTTGTAGTATGGTGAAGCCTGTCGGTGATTCCAAACAGAAGTGGGATGCTATCGTAGCCAATATCACGGATTTGTGCGGAAGCGCACCGCAGTTGATCGACGAACTCTATAAATCCGAGTCCGCAACAAACTTCAATAACCGCTCCATCGCTTGGTTGCTAAAGAATTACAATCGCATTTATGACGATCCGGATATGTCTTTGGATCTGTATACCCGTCAATGTTCTTTGGGTATCACGGCTAAGCAACTATCTGTCGCTGCCGCTACGGTCGCAAATTTAGGTCTCAATCCTGTGACAAAGAAACAAGTATTCGATGCAGAATTATCTCCGAAGATCACTTCCATGATCTCTACCGTAGGTTTTTATGAACACACCGGTGATTGGTTGTACACTTCTGGTATTCCCGCAAAAACTGGCGTAGGCGGTGGTGTCATGGGTGTACTTCCCGGACAATTCGGTATTTCCGCATTCGCTCCTCCTATTGACCAAGCTGGTAACTCTGTAAAGGCACAGCTTGCTATTAAGTATGTAATGAATAAACTCGGATTGAACGTGTTCAACGGTCACCGTGTGACGATCGTTGACTAATAGACTGAATCAGTTTAAACGAGAAGTAGTATAGAAAAAGTGTTTCATTACGATGGGCTGTTATACCATCTAAATGAAACACTTTATTTTTTGTATCAATAAAAATCGGATCAATTCTCCGACACGACCCAAGCCGAATCGTATACTTCCGTATTCGGGGTCTTATAATACATATCCTTTTCTTGAGGAATGCTTAATTTATAGGTCTTCCCACCTGTCACCAATTTACGATCACGGAGCCAAGGATTAAAACGTTTCAAGTCCGCATAAGTGATCCCATGCTCTTTAGCGAAAGCCGACAGATTCTGTATATCTTGGCTTACAGCCACGTCTACGGTAGGGATCGGCTTATACAGGTCACGGGCACGAAGCACAAAACCGTACTTCGACGGATTCTCGAAAATTTGCTTGATCGCCATGATTCGATAAATATAACGGGTAGTCTCCTCCACCAGCCAGAGATCAAAGGAGGAATCCGCATCTTGTTTGACCAGCTCACCGGATATACGTCCCATGCCGCCATTATAAGAAGCGGCTACCGCCGCCCAATCTCCATATTTCTTATAGGCGGCCTTCAAATAGCGGCAAGCCGCCCCGGTCGCTTTCTCCACATGGCAACGCTCATCGACCGTCGGGGTGATTGTCAAACCATACTCCCTTGCCGTGCCCTCCAGTAATTGCCACATCCCGACAGCACGAGCCGGAGAGGATACACGGGGGTCCAAATGGCTTTCTATCACCGCTAGATATTTGAAATCATCGGGAATGCCGTTCGCCTTCAAGATCGGCTCGATCACCGGGAAATAACGGTTCGCCCGCTTGATCAGAAGCATCGTCGTAGAATGGAAATAAGTAAAGCTACTCAATTCACGGTCATAGGCTTCCCGCATATCATAGCGGGTAATATCGATTAGTTTCCCACAAAAAGGAACCGAGGACGGAACATCCGGCGACAGGGTCATGGATGAGACAACCGGACGGCTCTCTATCACTTTTTCCACGTCATTCGAACCCATCGAGATACATGCGGTCAAGCAAACGACGCCTCCACATAAAAAACTAGCTAAATTATTCTTGGATATTCTCATTTTCATCTTGAATTGTTTTAGGTCTAAGAATGTTTATATCGCCTTTTTCCTTGTACTTAATACCATCGGAACCTTCGGCTTCTATCACATAAAAATACACACCCGGCTGAACGTATTTACCACCTTTCTTACCATCCCATCCTTGGGCCGGATCTGTCCAGTAATACATCTGTAGGCCCCAGCGATTAAATATCCATGCCTTAAATTTCACCAACGACTTATAGGCAACCCGGAACTCATCATTAATTCCGGGCGTGGTACCCGGGGAGAATGCGTTCGGTATCATCAGATAAGACTCCGAGATATCAATCTGAACCTCATCTTCCGTGCTGCAAGTAGTGCTTTGGTCGCTTACTTCCAACTTGATGATAAAAGTCCCGGATTGGTTGAACGTATAATCCACTTCCTCACCCGTAAAACGAACAACCGGATTATCTTCTTCCCCTTGCCGATAGATTTTCCAATTAAACAGGGCGGCTGTCGGCGTATTCGCGATAGCCGAGAATTGAACAGTGGCGGGAGCGCAATAACCGCTCTTCGTCGTATTCATATTCGGGGCCTCTTGCTCAATCAGCAACGTGTCTATATGAGCATCTACCGCAGCGGCCTGATATTCATCGATACAAAGCGTGACCTCCTTTCCAAAATGACGAGCGAAATAATCGCCTTTCACACAGATCTCCGTATCACACCAAGGAGCGGGAATGGATTTACCGAACAAATTACCCTCGATGACCGCCGTCTCTTGTTTAGAGGTATATTCTTTTTTATCCGAATTGTATTCCAATGTATTATAAATAACATCAAATTGGCGAGACAGTTCACGTCTTGTTCCCGTATTCGGCCAATAATAATAAATAGGTTGGATCGTACCTGTCCCAGCCAAGACCAATCCGCTACATGGATCGCTATTATCGGAGACATGCAGGTTGGATATGTTTAAGGTGTATTTGCTGTAATCAACGATCCAGACGTAACGAGATACGGCTCCTTCCTCGACAAAATAGCCATATCCCTCCTCTACATTCCGAATGGTGGAAGTAGTTCCATTTTGGGTGGAGGCCACCTTCTCGGCCTCCAATCGCTTGGTTTTATAACGATACCATTGATGCGAAGAAGAAGAGGATGAAGTATAACTAATCGTCACGTTATCCATTCCATACACCAAGTAGACCTCAAGCCGCTCGGCGGAATCGCCGGAACTCTGCGTGGCTTTCATCGGGCTACCACTTCCTCCCGTCACCACATATTGAGCATACGAGACAGCCGCTACAAACACAAAACTTAGCGATAACAGTATCTTTCTTAATTCCTTCTTTAGCATATATAGTCTAAAAATTACGGTTCCAAAATTAGGGAAATAAAAGGACATACGTAGCATGATAAGCAAAATTCACTATCTTTGTCACAAAATACTCCGAACAGCAAATGAACAAGATTAGTATATACGCATTGACGTTCTTTTTAAGTTTATCGAGCGTAACCGTTTATTCCCAAAAGAATAATAAGCAAGTTATTTTTACTAACGAACAAGGGAGCGATATATTTTATCATACCATCGAACGCGGACAAACCGTATACGCCATAGCGACCATGTATGGCGTAAGCGTAGAGGATATTTATCGGTTGAATCCGGAAAGTAAAGAAGGGATCAAGGCCGGTTCTACGTTAAGAATCCCGCAGAAGGACTCCGCTATCGCACCTTCCGGCAAAGCAGATAACTATACATACCATACGATCCAGCCGAAAGAGACCTTGTACTCTTTATCCATTAAATATTCAGTGCCCGCCACGGATATTATCGCCGCCAATCCGGGTCTCTCCACATCGACCTTTACGATTGGCAAGAATATCCGGATCCCGCCGACACGACTGGAAACCTTGCCTACTACGGAAAAAAAGACCGTACAGAAGGAAATGGAATATACCATACAGAAAAAAGAGACCATGTACCGTATCTGCCGGAAGTTCGATATTTCCAGCGCGGAGCTTTTAAGACTCAACCCCGAGCTGAAAAACGGAGTAAAAGCGGGCATGGTTATCAAGATACCGGTAGCCAGTGAAGAAGTGATCACCCAAAACATAAGACAGCCGGAAGAGCGTGAGGTGAACGCCCTCCTCTCTACTCCTAAAGATATAAAGAAGGTGAACCGTATCCAAGTCGCCTTATTGTTGCCGTTCATGACGAACGAGACAACGCAATCATCCGCGACCTCCCGTTTCGTGGAATATTACGAGGGATTGCTATTGGCGGTTGACAGCTTGCGAAATATGGGAACCTCTATCGAGCTATCGGTATATGATACTGGAAACGGTACGAAGAAAGTCAAGGAGATATTGAAAGAAGATGCGTTATCAAACGCTAATTTGATCATTGGCGCCGTACAGAACGACCAAATCGGATTGATCGCTGATTTTGCCCAAAAGCATAATATCAAATACGTGATCCCTTTCACCTCCAAGAATGATGATGTCTTGTCAAACGCGAATGTTTATCAAGTAAACACACCTCATTCCTATTTATACTCCAAGGCGGCACAAGCCGGATGCGATTTATTCTCGGATTACAATATCATACTTGTCAATATAAAGGATAAAGAAGAAAAGCCGGAATTTATCAAAGCCTTCAAGACGGAGATGCAGCAACGCGATATCCCGTTCAAGGAAGTAACTTATAAAGGGGATACTTTCGCCACGGATATAGAGGCAGCCATGGTAAGGGACAAGCGGAATGTGGTATTGCCAACCTCCGCCTCCTTAGATGCGGTGAATAAGATCAAGGCACCGCTCCGTATGCTTTCCGAGTTAAAAGAGGAGGAGAAAGAGCCTTATATGGTCAACCTATTCGGTTATCCGGAATGGCAGACCTATACAAGAGAGTGTCTGGAGGACTTCTACGCATTGAACACCTATATCTATAGTAATTTCTATGCGGACAACTTATCTCCGGAAGTCCATAGCTTTTATTCCGATTATAAAAACTGGTATAGCAAGAATTTAATCAACACATTCCCGAAATATGGAATCCTAGGCTTTGACACGGGTATGTATTTCCTAGGCGCCATCAATAAATATGGCTCGAACTTCGAGAATAATTTAGACAAGATCCATTATAAGAGCATCCAGACCGGATTCGATTTCCATAGAGTGAATAATTGGGGCGGTTTTATCAATACGAACTTGTTTATTGTACATTACAAGAATGATTATACGGTAACCCGCAGTGAGGTAAGATAATTGATATGATGACGAAAAAGATATTTGTAGCGATATTTCTGTGCATGGCAAGCTTATCGATTTGCTATGCGCAGAAAAGTACTTTTAAGCAAGAGCTTGCGGTTGGAGCGTCCTTCGGATTAAATTTCTCTAGCGTAAGTTTTGCCCCAAAAGTCCCTACGAAGATGAAACTTGGGTTTAACGGGGGAGCGACGATACGTTGGAATACGGAACCCAATTTAGGCATACAGGCGGAATTGAACTTTACCCAACATGGATGGGAAGAGAAGTTTGAGGAGAAACCTCAATATAAATATAGCCGTACGGTAAACTATATGGAGCTTCCGTTCTTGACTCACATCCATTTCGGAAGCAAGCGAGTGCGTGTATTCGTCAATCTAGGGCCTAAAATCGGTTATGCGCTGAGCGAAAGCACGGAGTCGAACCTTAATGGCGAGAACCCGAACGCGAACCGTCCGGACGAACAACATACAATGGAAGTCCAAAAGAAGTTCGATTGGGGGCTTTGCGGCGGACCGGGAATCGAGCTCCGCACCGGAATAGGCTCTTTCCTGTTGGAAGGTCGTTATTACTATGCACTGGGCGATATGTTCAATAGCCGTAAAGGAGACACTTTCTCTAAATCTTCCAGCCAAATAATATCCGCGAAACTAACCTATCTGATTCCCATCTTTAGCAAATAAAGGGGATGGGCCCGTGATAATATCGTAACAACCAATCGTAAGATCTGTGCCGCAAGTAATCCCACTCAAGGGGTAAGAACGGTGGATAGTATAGCCAATCTCCGGACGATCTGATCTTTTCACACCTGTGAAGAGATCTTTTCACGCTCGTGATACGATCGTTTCACCCTTGTGAAAAGATCATTTCACATCCGTGAAAAGATCTTTGGATACAGGCGTACAAGCTACTTCCGATAATACCTTTATCCAACAGGAAGGTTCTACAGTAATAAATCATGAATACAATGGGGAACGCATCTAACTATCATTATTGTTGAGGTGACCTACTATAAAAGAAAAGGCCATCCGTCACGGACAGCCAATCTCATTGTTAACCTTAAATCTAATACCATGAAAAACACAGTGCAAATATAGAGACTTTATGTTATGCAGCATAATTTTCCAACAAGAAAAGCCTACTCATTAACTTTATTTAAGATAAACATGCTATACAACATAGAATTCAGCTCTTTTTATCTCGTTTTTTCTATTAACAGCGAAATACTACCACTATAAATATTTCTTACCTTTGCATTTATAAACATAAATATGGATTAATATAAGAAATCATGCTAATTATAGGTATAGCGGGCGGGACTGGTTCCGGGAAAACTACAGTGGTAAAAAAGATCATAGAAAGTTTACCTCCCGGTGAGGTCGTATTACTCCCTCAAGATTCTTATTACAAAGATAACAGCCATGTGCCGGTAGAGAAACGTCAATATATTAATTTCGACCATCCCGACGCATTTGATTGGCCGCTCCTCTCAGAGCAAGTCACCTTGCTGAAAGAGGGGAAATGCATCGAGCAGCCGACTTATTCTTATCTTACCTGCTGCCGATTGCCCGAGACCATTCATATCGAGCCTCGTGATGTTGTCATCATCGAAGGGATCCTCGCTTTATGCGACCCTCAATTACGAGACTTGATGGACTTGAAAGTATTTGTCGATACAGATTCGGACGAACGTCTTATCCGTGTGATCCAACGGGATATGATCGAGAGAGGACGCACGGCGGAAGCGGTAATGGAACGCTATACCCGGGTACTAAAGCCTATGCACCTGCAATTTATAGAGCCTAGCAAACGATATGCCGACCTAATTATACCCGAAGGAGGAAGCAACCAGATCGCCATCAATATATTGAAAATGTTTATCGAGAACAATCTGGGGCTTCCCCATACAGAAAATCAATAAACCAATCGTTCCGACAGGGATCTCCCCAATATAAATGCGTGTACCCCGCCAATACGTTCTTGTAGCGATATAGCGGGGTATCCGTTTGACCTCCTTTCGCCGTAAAGGCTTTCGCTACCGAAGGCAGCGGGCTTTCCATAGGCACGATCCGGGAATAATGGAACTCATGCCCTCGTAGGACATCATTCTTATAGCATAAAGTCCGATACCCTAAACGTAACTTCATGTTCTCCATCGTGGCGGATTGCGGTAATACACCGGCCATTGGATAGGCAATCCCATCCGTACCGATAATCTCTTTACAGAGATACATCATCCCCCCACATTCCGCCAGCAACTTGCCCCCCACTTCCACAAAGGAATGAATCGATTCACGCATCCCGGAATTCATGCTCAACTCCGATAAATATAACTCGGGATATCCACCCGGCAAATAGACAAAATCGGCCTCCGGTAAACAATCATCCCTCAATGGACTGAAATAGGTAATCTTGCCTAGAGTAGATAAGAAATGTATATTTTCCTCATATGAGAAATTAAAAGCGGGATCACGGGCGATGGCTATATTTAAGTTTGCCTTTGAAACAGTCCTCATGACTTCCTTAACCCGAGGAACTGGCTGTCGCTCTGGCAAAGCCGTGATTGCCAACAGGCGGTCTATATCCACATGCTCCTCCACCAAGCAAGCAACCCGGTCCGCAAACTCCTCAAAGCAAAAGTCCTCATCCAACGACAACCCCAAATGCCGGCTCGGGATCTCTACATCCGCACACTTCGGTAGATAGCCTAACGCTTCCACACCCGCATCCTCACACGCTTGTCTCAAGAAAGAATAATGACTCTCCGACGCCACGAAATTAAATACCGCCCCCACGACATTCAGATCTTTCCGAAAATTCCGGAAGCCATAAAGCAAGGGAGCCACCGAATAAGCCGTACTTTTAGCGTTCACCACCAATACGATCGGTATCCGCAATAAACCGGAGATCTCCGCACTACTCCCTCGCATGGCATCGTAGCCATCGAACAGCCCCATCACCCCTTCGGTCACGGCTACATCCGCATTCGAGGTATACCGGGCATATAAATCCTTGATATGCCCTTCCGACATCATGAAACCATCCAAATTCACGGAAGCGCAACCAGCCGCCATTTTATGATGACGAGTATCTATATAATCCGGCCCACACTTAAAAGGCTGCACCCGTAAAGAACGATTTCTCAAGGCACGAAGCAATCCTAAGGTAAAAGTAGTCTTCCCGCTTCCCGACGAAGCGGCACCTATTAGCAAATGAGATCTCATGTATTCTGTTTCTAATATTGCTCCTTCTCGTTCGGGAAGTCTTGAGATTTCACGTCCTCGATGTACGCTTGTACGGCACGGGTAATCTCCTCCCCTAAATTAGCGTAGCGACGTAAGAAACGAGGAGAAAAGCCTTGATTGATACCGAGCATATCATGCATAACCAACACTTGACCATCTACGCCTCCACCGGCGCCAATGCCGATAACCGGGATCGTAAGCTCCGAAGCGACACGAGCCGCCAACTCCGCCGGGATCTTTTCCAACACCAAGGCGAAACAACCTATCTCCTCTAGCAAATGGGCATCCTCGATCAGTTTCTTAGCCTCGGCCTCTTCACGGGCACGTACCGTATACGTACCGAATTTATTGATCGATTGCGGCGTCAATCCTAAATGTCCCATAATTGGAATACCGGCACACAAGATACGTTCGATAGATTCCCGAACCTCAGCCCCGCCTTCCAACTTGATACAATCGGCATGCGTCTCTTTCATCACCCGGATAGCGGAGGCCAAGGCTTCTTTAGAGTTTCCTTGGTACGTACCGAAAGGCAGGTCTACCACCACCAGCGCACGATTCACCGCTTTCATGACCGATTTACCATGGTAAATCATCTGGTCGAGCGTAATCGGCAAAGTGGTCACGTTTCCAGCCATTACGTTAGAAGCGGAGTCTCCCACCAAGATCACATCCATTCCTGCTTGATCGATCAATTTCGCCATCGAATAATCATAGGCGGTAAGCATGGATATTTTCTCGCCACGCTGCTTCATCTCTATCAGGCGATGCGTGGTCACCTTTCTATTATCATCTACTTTTGCGACAGACATATTATATTTTTATTAATTGTTTCGGCCGCAAAGGTAAGTATTATTATTTATTTTCAAGACAAACATTCACGGCACTTAAGCCTCTGTCGCCACGTTCAAGGTCGAACGTCACGATATCATTCACGGAGATATCATCCACAACATTGTTCACGTGAAAGAAATACTTTTCCGTCCCCGACAAGTCACGGATAAACCCGAACCCTTTTGCCTCATTAAAATAGTCTACCCTGCCCCTTAAGATAACGGGAGCCACATCCTCTTTCTTAGGAGTCGAGATCAAGATATCTTCCTGATTTATCTCTTCTTTTTGACGAAGTTCGGGAGGGACAGAGGTGATCATCCCATTTTCATCCACATAAGCGATCATATCCTCAAAGCTAGTCGCCTTGCCGGACGATTTTCTTTCCTCTTTCCTGTTCTGTTTCTCTACTCGGCGGGCTTGTTTCTTTTTCTCGTTTTCACGTTTACCAAATGATGCGTATTTTGCCATACAGTCGATTTTAATTTATACTAGGGCCTCACGTTCCGTGAAGCGTTGTTTATACTAACTTAGCGTGAGAATTGATGATTAAAGGAGAGATCCGCTTAATAATTATAAAAAGAAGAACTATGTCGATAATGATTCTAGACTCAAACTTTCGCAAAGATAATAAAATAAACGGAGAAAACCTTATAGATTCTCTCATTTAAGAATAAAAAAACTTACTTTTGCATCCTATACCAAAAAGCATTTATGAAACTACTTTTTTTTGATTTAGAGACTACCGGCATAAAATACTGGAGAAATGGCGTCCACCAAATAAGTGGGGAGATCGTAATTGATGGGGTTACGAAGGAATCTTTTAATTTCAATGTCTGCCCGCATCCCCAATGTGAGATAGAGGAAGAAGCGCTTCGCATTTGCAACGTGTCCAAGGAACAGATACAAGCTTATCCTCCCATGCGAGAGGTGTACGTTAAATTTGTGAACATGCTGTCCAAATACGTGGACAAATTTGATAAAAAAGACAAGTTCTTCCTCGTTGGATACAACAACGCCTCTTTCGATAATCACTTCTTGAAAGCCTTCTTCGTACAGAACGGAGATAATTATTTCTACTCATGGTTCTGGGTGAACTCGATCGACGTAATGGTATTGTCTACCCAGCATTTGATGCGCAAACGGCATGAGATGACAGATTTCAAGCAGGAAACGGTGGCAAGGGCTTTAGGCATACAAATAGATTCCGCGAAATTGCACGACGCGTCCTATGATATTCAATTAACCAAAGAAATTTATAATAGGATATCCTCCCTCTCATTTATGGGTTGATTGATTCTTTTTATAAATTATCGTTTTTGACTATAGGTTGATTTAATTATCTTTACGGCGTAGAATCAATTTTTAAGATGTCTGTGAAACATAGTATCCGTATTTTCTTCTTTATTATCGCTCTCGTATATACAGGTTCCTTGACTGCCCAAGAAAAGGCGTATCCGAAAAACGGAGAGGGCATCACTCTTTTTCTCAAACGCTTCAACCGTACCGGCGGGACGTATCAGAAAGAGTTTATCGAGCTTAATAAAGGGAAGTTGGGTAAAAATAACACTCTGCGCATGGGCGTAAAATATACCTTGCCTCCGCTCGCCTCCGCCCCTCAGAAGAAGAATTATCAGCCCCTATTCGGCAAGTCACTAGCCAGTTACAAAGTAACTTCTTCCGATTTAAAGGGAGCTTGCTTTTATTTGGTCAGCGGTCATGGCGGTCCGGACCCCGGGGCGATCGGTAAAATGGGCTCCCATGAATTGCATGAGGATGAATACGCTTACGACATCATGCTACGTTTGGCACGCAATCTTTTAACGCGAGGCGCAAAGGTACATATTATCATCCAAGACGCAAAGGACGGAATACGTGACCAGCAATTCCTCAATAACAGCAAACGGGAAACTTGTATGGGTAGTCCGATCCCCCTCAGCCAAGTAAGCCGTCTGGATCAGCGTTGCGCCAAGATAAACAGCTTGAGCCGGAAAGATAAAGAAACTTATAAGAGAGCGATATTCATCCATGTGGACAGCCGGAGCCGGCATCAAAGGACCGATGTCTTTTTCTATCATAAGCCCAAGGATCAAGCGAGCAAGCGCTTGGCTAAAACGATGAAATCCACTTTCTCGCGCAAATACAACCGCCACCAGCCGGGCCGGGGATTCTCGGGCACGGTAGACGATCGTAACTTATATGTATTACGTCACACGACCCCGACCTCCGTATTCGTCGAATTGGGCAACATACAAAACCAATACGACCAACAACGGATCATCCTCAGCAACAATCGGCAAGCCTTGGCCAACTGGCTTTGCGAGGGTTTTGTCACGGATTATAATTATTATAGGAAGTAGCATCCCTAATGATCTATTATACTAACACATATCCTGCGGCAGAAATGTTACATGAGCGATTTTAACAGCAATGTAACATATATTTCATTTCTCCGAAATAAGAATATCCGTTCTTTGCCAAAAATAATTATATTTGTATATGGAGAGCCGTAAGGCACTCTTTTAAAAACAGAACAGCTTATGGCAACAACTCGTATTCTTGTAGTGGATGATGAAGAGGATTTGTGTGAGATCCTTAAATTCAACTTAGAAATAGAAGGTTATGAAGTAGATACCGCCTATAGTGCGGAAGAGGCATTGAAAAAGGATCTGACCGTTTACAATTTATTATTGTTGGATGTCATGATGGGAGAAATCTCCGGTTTCAAGATGGCACGTATCCTGCGACAAGATGAGAAGACGGCCAATACCCCTATCATCTTCCTCACGGCCAAAGATACGGAGAACGATATGCTCACAGGGTTCAATCTCGGGGCGGACGACTATATCTCCAAGCCTTTCTCCATCCGCCAAGTGATAGCGCGTGTTAAGGCCGTACTAAGAAGAACTTCCGAGAAATCAAAAGATAAAGAGATTGAGAAACTCGAGTATGAGACATTAGCTCTTGATACGAAACGCATCAAGGCTACGGTAGACGGGGTGGAAGTTCCATTGACCAAAAAAGAGTTTGAGATACTAAAACTTCTATTGGAAAATAAAGGGAACGTCTTCTCCAGAGAGGAAATACTGTCTCGCATCTGGAAAGACGAGGTATATGTTCTAGACCGTACCATCGATGTCAACATCACCCGGTTACGTAAGAAAATAGGTCCTTATGGAAAGAACATCGTAACTCGCTTAGGTTTCGGTTATTGTTTTGAATGCTAATATTGTCGTGAATCATGGTAAAGATAGATGGTGAGAAAAGGCACCGGATACCGTTTAGCCAACGGCTTTTCTGGTCGGTCTTTTTTATGTTCTTGGGCTTTACGGTCTGTTTCCTGCTATTCCAATATCAGCGGGAAAGGGAGTTCGCACAAGAAAAGTTGAACAATGTGTTGAGTAACTATAATTACCAATTATTCCGCAAATGCCAACAAAGTACGGACATCAACAAGACCGTAATAAGTTTCATGGACGACATCCCTCAAAAGGATTTGCGGGTAACCATTATAGATCCATCTGGCGACGTATTGTTTGATAATAGCGGGACGGACGAGTTTAATAACCATAACGACCGGAGCGAGGTACGCAAAGCCCGATTATATAATGAAGGGTTCGCTATCCGTTCCTCGGAATCTACGGGAAAAAGGTATTTCTATTCGGCATCGAATATAGGAGGTTATATTTACCGCTCAGCCCTGCCCTATGATCCATATGTAAGAGGGATATTGACAGTAAACAAGGACTTCATTTATTTCATGGCATTGATGACCTTGATTTTCTTCTTTGTCCTTTCCCGTTTTACTTTCAGCATAGGTAAAACGATATCCAAACTAAGGGATTTCGCCTTAAACGTAGAGAAAGATCGAATGCCTGCGGTCGATTATGTTTTCCCGAATGATGAACTAGGTGATATCTCACAGAATATCGTAACCTTATACCATCGGCAACAGAAAGCGAAAAACGAGTTATCCATGGAACGGGAAAAGCTTATCAAACATTTCCAATATTCCAAGGAAGGCTTCGCTATGTTTACAAGTGAAGGGCGGGAGATTCTTTCTAACATCCTATTCATTCAATTCATAAATGTCATATCCGACACCCAGATCCACCAAGTGGAAGACGTTACTGATATAGCCGAATTAGAACCAATCCGTACCTTCTTGAATAAGAATATCCGGAATCTGAATCGGAAAAAGAAAGTATTAAGAGAGTCCGTGACTATTGACAAGAACGGTAAAATATTCTTGATCGAATGTATTTTATTCCTCGATAATAGTTATGAGATCTCTATTAATGATATATCCCGTCAAGAAGAAGAAAGCCGGATGAAACGACAGCTTACGCAGAACGTCTCTCACGAGCTGAAAACACCGGTCAGCAGCATTCAAGGGTATTTGGAAACAATCCTATCCAACCCAGATTTGAGTCCGGACAAACGTCAATTTTTCTTGGAACGTTGTTATTCCCAAAGTACCCGCCTTACAGGATTATTACGAGATATTTCCGTATTAAACAGACTTGACGAGGCATCCGAGATGTTCGACCTCACGGAAGTAAATATCACGAAGCTTATCGCCGAGATACAAAAAGAATGCTCCCAAGATATGGAAGAAAAACACATCACGTCGGAAATTATCCTCCCGGGAGATCCGACCGTGTTCGGGAATAACTCCCTACTCTATTCCATATTCCGGAATCTATATGACAACGCGATCGCTTATGCGGGAGAAAACATAAGGATTACCGTCAACTGCTATAAAGAAGATCCTAAATATTATTACTTTAGCTTCTCCGATAATGGAGTGGGTATCCCGGAAGAACATATCAATCGCATATTCGAGCGCTTCTACCGGGTAGACAAGGGACGCAGTCGTAAGATCGGAGGAACCGGATTAGGATTATCCATCGTTAAAAACGGGGTTAATTTTCATAAAGGACAAATATCGGCGAAGAGCAGTCCGGGAAAAGGGGTTACTTTTTTCTTCACTTTGAAAAAGAAACTATAAGGCAGACCTCTAAAATTCCATAACATACGCTTGATATTTAATATTAAAATGTATTTTTGTATTGAACATCATACAATATCATGAGAAATACCTATTTAGTATTATTTATCTATTTAATGATCCCAATGTTTTCTTTAGGGGAAAATACCTATACTACCCGACAAAGGGAAGACAGCCTTTTATCCCTATTAAAGTCCTCGCCAGCCATAAATGAACAGATCGAGTTATATAAGGATTTAGCGACAATGTACAGGCAAATGCCCAAGGAGATTGTTTACCTAAACAAAATGGCAGATGTGGCAAGCTCCACTTCGAAAGGTCATGTTTCCTTATATTACGCATGGGCCAACTTATCCCGCCATTATTACAATATACAAAACAGGGATAGCCTGATTTACTGGTCGCATAAGATAGATTCATTAGCCGCGGCCAAGAATGAGGTTCCAGACGCATTATTCGATGCACGAGGATTCATTTGCCAAATGGATCTATGGGACGGCAATTATGAGTTAGCGATGAACGGGGCGATCAGCCTATACAACTATGCCCGTGATACAAAAAGTGAATATGGATTGATTTGTTGCAATGAGAACCTAGGTTTAATCTATCAAGAGATACATCGGGATAGTGACGCGATAGTAGCTTATCGGGAAGGTCTCGATTTATTACAGAAACGAGGTGACAATCCGAAATTCGAGATGCAATACATGGCAAACCTCATCGAATCTTATCTTCGAACCGACCATTTCACCGAAGCCAAGGAATTATTAACTCGTTACGATGAAATGATCCAAGATAGGGAAAGAGAGAATGAAGAACAAGGAACCGCTTTCCCCGTGGATCGTTGCCGTGCGCTAATGTATGTTTTTTATGCGGATATGTATGTCCTTCAAGACAAGCCCAAGGAGACATTGGAGACCTTGTTGAAGGCGACACCGATCGTAGAGAAAACCGGAGATGATTATACGAAATTCTGTTATAACTTTGTTTTCGCCAAGTATTACTATTTAATAGGTATGTATGAAAGGGCGCTGAATATCATAGATAAAAATAAATTAACAGAAGAAGATATACGAACATCGGAACTGAAAGTCGAGATACTCGAAGCATTGGGACGTTATAAAGAAGCGCTCGCATTTAGTAGAGAAGTTGTAGAACATACCAAGATGTTGCATGACGAGGCCTTCAACCGGCAGATCAATCAGCTCCGGACATTACATGATCTAAACAATCAAGAGATGCAGGCATATGAACTACAGCTACGTGAACAACAACTGCATACCCAAAGGTTGTTAATGATTATTCTACTCGTAGTATCGATCGTTCTTTTAGTGATGCTATACATCGTATACAAGTCCTATCGCTCCGCACGCCGCTACCAACGAGAACTTATGAAAGACAAGGAAGCCTTAGTAGAGTCCGAGCGTCAACTTCGTACAGCCAAAGAGATAGCGGAACACGCCAACCAGATGAAAAGCACGTTTATCGCCAATATCAGCCATGAGATCCGTACGCCACTTAACGCAATTGTCGGCTTTTCGGAATTAATATCCGATGAATCTATTTCCGCTGGCGAAAAGAAAGAGTTTTTCTCCATTATCAACAATAACTCTTATTTATTACTTAATCTGATAAATGACATTCTTGACCTTTCTCGCCTAGAATCCGGGAATATGAAGTTCATTATAGAGAAGACAAGCTTATCAGATTGTTGCCGGAACGCTTTGGCAAGTGTAGAGCACCGGGTCTTTCCGGGTGTTCAATTGACCTATACACCTTCTGAAGACCCCTTACATATTCAGACAGATTCGATACGTCTCCAACAATTATTGATAAACTTATTGACTAATGCCTGCAAATTCACGAAAGAAGGAGAGATCAACCTATCTTATCAAATAGATGAGGACAAACAGCATGTACGTATCACCGTAACCGATACCGGATGTGGAATACCGGAGGATAAGCAGAAAGTCATATTCGAGCGTTTCGAAAAGGTAGATGAATACGCGCAGGGTACAGGCTTAGGGTTATCCATCAGCCAAACGATTATCGAGCATTTAGGTGGCTCCATTCAATTAGACCCGACGTATAAGCATGGAGCCCGGTTCATCGTACTCCACCCCTATAATCCTCTTGATAATCCATCATGACGTAAACCACGTCTTGAAATCCGGCACTCTCGCCTTGCTAACCAATATACGCTCCAAGGTCGGTACGATCAAATTGACCGCAAGGCGTCCGTTAAACCAGAGATCGATATCTTGCACCGCCTTTCTGGATATCAAGTACTGACGATTGATCCGGAAGAACAAGGCAGGATCAAGGCTATCGGCGAGCTCATCCAAGGTCTGCGTGAAAAGGTATTCCTTCCCGTCCGTCATCACCGCCTTTACATTTCCGTCCGCTATATAGAAAAATAAGATCATATCCACGGAAACAGGTAGCAGCTTATCCCCTTTCACAGGGATCAAGAAATGCGTTTTATATCCTTCCACCCGCTTCAAGGCTTGCATGACAGCGGAATAATCGATCGCTTCTTTCTCCACAGCCGTCGATTGTAACCGTGACAACTTATCCAAAGCTTTCCGTATATCATCCGCGTCGATCGGTTTCAGCAGATAATCTACGCTATTCACTTTAAACGCTTTCAGCGCATATTCATCATAGGCTGTCGTGAAAATGATCGGGCAAGAGATATCTACATGACCGAAGATCTCGAAAGCCGAACCATCCGCCAAATGGATATCCAGAAAGATAAGTTCCGGCATTGGATGCGATTGAAACCATTCAACACTATCCGTAATACTATCTAGGACATCGATCACCTCGATATCCGGATCAACCTCTCCCAGCAATGCCATCAAATTACGGACAGCCGCTTTCTCGTCTTCTATTATCAAAGCTTTCATACCAAAGGGATTGTTACGCTGAATATACTAGCATCTTCTTTTATGGAAATATCTTTCTTATACAAGAGGTTATAACGTTTACTCAGGTTCACCAAGCCAATACCGGTGCCTCCGCTATGTGTCAATTTCGGTTGGATGGGATTGCTAACCGTCAAGGAATCATGGTCAGAACGAACGGAAATGGTCAATGAATGACGGTTGCTGATCTCGTTATGCTTCACGGCGTTCTCGATCAAAAGCTGCACCGACATAGGAGGCAGTTGCTTAGACTCGTGCTCCTTCCCTAAGTCTATATCGAAGACCAGATTATCCTCATAGCGCATTTTCAAAAGGAAGATATAAGCGTTCACGAAATCCATCTCCTCCCGTAAAGTAACACTACGGCACTCATTCTCTTGCAAGGTATAACGTAAGACACGGGATAACTCCTGCAAATATTCTTGTGCCTTCCCGGGAGTCTCCCGGATCAAGGAACGGAGCGTATTCAAGGAATTAAATAACATATGAGGATTAAGCTGGCTCTTCAAGGCCTCATATTGGTTCAATAGATTCTCCGCCCGCAATTGCTGGTTCTCGACCTGTACTTGCTGGCTTTGACGAATCAGGTAAATCATATAGCAACTACCCGTAACGACGCACGACATGATAAAATCCCTCAACGGATGCAGATAATGATGTACCAAGGCGTCGATCGCCGGGATATCAAACTGATGGTGCAAGAACACGAAACCTTTTCCTAATAAATTATTCACGCACCAAGTCATTACGAACGAGAGAAGGACCTTCTGCCAAGAGATACGCGCTTTCTGCCGATTGAAACCAAAGACATACGTGTTCATCGCAAATAACAGTAAGAGGGACACGAAGGTGAAAAAGACCTCATTCGCTACATCCAATACCGACATATCCGGAAAAAGAGCGTTCTGCCCGGTAACGTCAAACAACGACACCAATTCCGGGAAATGGATCAAGAAGGCCACCATGATCGATATGATGACCAACGAGAACACATATTTATTCTTTATATTCATTTTCTTCATGAAGGCAAAGATAGTCATTTCTTCTCTACCCGTGCGGAAACATACATACCGGGACGAAAACGAGGATTTGTCTCTTTTACCCGAGCGTACATTTCCAAGGAACGGCTCGTCTCGTCCACCTCCTGTCCGATCGAGATCAAGACCGCATGGAAGGTCTCCTTCCCCATTCCATTCACCCGGAACTGCACTTGGTTCCCAATGGATAAGTCCGCTAAATCCTTCTCATAAGCGGTCAGGCAAAGAAGAGTCTCGCCTTTATCGATCACATCACAGATCGGTTCGCCCGCGTTCACGTATTTACCGAGATTAATGGACAGCCCGGCGACATAACCGCTCAGTGGCGCTTTTACCTCCAAATAAGGTTGGATACCGTCTTCCAGAAGATCGCCGGCGGAGACACCTAGGATAGCGAGTTGCGCAGCGGCGGCATCTTGACGGCTCTTCATGGAAAGATAATCCGCCTTGCTTTGCTGGAAACGTTTTTGCGAGGCCGCTTCTTGCTCGCTCAAACGCTGTTGCCTTTTATACTCAGCCTCTAAGTATTCCGTTTGGGCATGGGCATCCAAATAGGTCTGTTGCAACGTGATAAAATCCGGATTCTCCAAGCTGACGATCACCGAGCCCTTCTTCACATAATCGCCCGGAAGCAACGTAGTAGCATGAACCGTGCCTCCCATCGTCAACGTAACCGTAGCCTGCCGCTGCGGGGGAACTACCATGATCCCGTTGAAAGAGGAGTGATTCGGAAGGGCCGTAGCCGAGGAAATCCCATCCACCTCTACGCTATCCACGGATGGTTCGGACGGTACGTTTTCTGCTACTTGAGTAATAGCGGGCCGGGTAGTTATGTCTTGCGAATCGACCTGTCCTTTCTCCGCGTTGTTTGTCATACTGCATGCGGCCAATGCCATAAGAGCCGCAGGAATCCATATCTTTTTCATCTTATACTATTTTTCTGGTTATCTACTATACAACTCCAACTCAAGCGCTGATATATTATAGGCATATACGGCCTCGATATATCCCCGCCGGATCTCCCGGGCGGCGTTCAGGCTTTGAACAAACTGCGTGATATCTGTCTCGCTCTCTTTGAACTGTACCGTCGCGCTCTTCAACAAAGCATCCGCTTCCGGTAAAGCGCCGGTCGTATAATAGCGGATATGCTCTCCTTCCTTACGAAGCGCGACGCTCAACTCCTCCACCTTATTGTTCAATTGACGGATGTTGCTCTCCGCTTCCGTACGGGCGATATAGGAATCGATCTTCGCTTGCCTTATCCGGCTATGCTGCGGGAAGAACAATACCGGGAACGAGATCCCGACCATCCAAGAGTCCAGACCGCTCAACGGGGCTATTTTCTGACGTACATATCCTACCGATAGTTCCGGGAAGAAACGGCTCCGTTCGATACGAAGCATGGCTTTCTTCTCATCGGCCACGCTCCGGAAGTAATTCAGATGGATATCGGACGGAGCGATCTCGGCTACGCGAGCGGGGAATAAAACCAATGTCGTATCCATAGGCAGCAATGGGGAATCTGAATAACAAGTCCAAGAGAAACGACGGGTAGCCAATTGCAACTCCTCCTCCGCCTGCGACAAACGGGTCTGTAGATCGGCGACCAAGGTAGATGACATATTCCGCTCCAATAGCGTGATATCCCCTTGCTCATAACGCAACTGACTTGCCTTTCGCAAACGTCCGGCCCACTCGATCTGCTCTTTATACAAGGCACATAGATGAAAGGCATATTGATAATAAGCCCATGCCCGTTTTACCTCGGCCGTAATCTCCTTCTTCACCAAGTCCCGGTAATATTCTCCCGTGGCGACTTGACGGTTCACCAAGGCGTTCTTATAAAATGGGGTCAATAGAGAGCCCAAGGATTGCGTGATCTCCATCTGATTGTCGTTTCGTGTCTCACCGTTGATCTGTCCCCATGAATAATTAAAGGTGGTCGGTGACACCTCCCAGCTCTCTCCCCGTGAAGCACGACTACGTTCAATGGATGCCGTGGCAGTCTTCAGGCGAGGATGATTCTCCAAGGCGATCGTCACGGCTTCTTCCAACGACACCGTCTGTTGGGCATGCGTGGGGAATAAGATACCTAAAAAAAGAAGAAACGGCAATAGGCGCTTCAACCAGCGTTGGCGCTTCCAAGCGGCCGAGCTATTTACCAACCGATAAAATACCGGGATAATAATCAACGTCAAGATCGTGGAGACAATCAAGCCTCCGATCACGACCGTCGCTAACGGACGTTGCACCTCCGCACCCGCGGACTTCGCTATCGCCATCGGCACGAATCCTAGAGAAGCTACCAAGCCGGTCAAGAATACGGGGCGAAGTAGATGCGGACATCCTTTCGCGAGGATACGATTCGTTGTCATTTGATATTTAGTTTGTTTTCGTAAGTTATTAAAATGATTAATCATTAATATACCATTCAAGACCGCTACGCCAAACAAGGCGATAAAACCGACCCCCGCCGATATACTGAAAGGCAACCCTCGTAACCAAAGGGCCAGAATACCCCCTATCAAGGATAACGGGACGGTAGAAAATACCACCAGCGAGTAGGTAACACTCTTAAAGGCAAAGAACAATAGCAATAAGATCAATGACAAGGCGACCGGTATCACGATCGTAAGCGTATCGATCGCATTCTGCAAGTTCTCGAACTGGCCGCCATACTCAAAGTAGTATCCCGGTTTCAGCTTGATATGCTTGTCAAGGGTTTCTTGGATAGTACGCACGACTTTCTGGATATCAGCGTCACGGACATTCACCCCGATCACGATACGGCGTTTCGTGGCATCCCGGTTAATCTGTAGAGGCCCGTTGACCAACTCGATCGTAGCGACCTCGCTAACCGGGATCTGGATTCCCTCGGCAGTCCGTACAAAGAGCTTATCCAAATTCAGATCCGCCACTTTATCGTTATCCAGACGAAGCACCAAGTCGAAACGTCGCTCATTCTCAAAAACGACACCCGCCGCCTCTCCCGCATAAGCCGTACGGATGATCGTGTTCAACTCCTCTATATTCATCCCGTAACGGGCGATCTTGGCACGATCGTAGTGTACGACCAATTGCGGCAGCCCCATCGCCTGCTCCACGATCACATCGGCGGCTCCCGGTACTTGCTCCACGAAAAGAGAGGCTTCCTTCGCCTTCTTATAAAGCTCCGCCATATCCTCTCCATATAGCTTGATCGCGATATCCGCCTTGGCCCCCGTCATCAATTCATTGAAGCGAAGCTGGATCGGCTGGCTGAAATTAAACTCCGCCCCCGTAATCGGTTCCAAGGAGGCCTTCATCTTCTCCACCATCTCCGCACGGCTGGAGGCCGAGGTCCATTCCTTGAAAGGTTTCATCACGATCATGATATCCGCGTCTTCCACCGCCATCGGGTCGGTCGGAACCTCGGCCGTTCCGATCTTGGCTACCACATGCTTGATCTCCGGGAAATTCTTCATCAAGGTCTCTTCCGCTTGCTTCGATAGCTCGATACTATGCGTCAGGGAACTACCGGCGGGAAGCGTCATCTGCATGGCGAAATCCCCCTCATCCAGCGTAGGGATAAACTCCGCCCCTAACCTCGTGAATAAGAAAAGGGACACAGCCAGAGCCGCAAAAGAACAAGCGATCGTTCCCCAGATATGACGCAGACAGAAATGAAGCGTACGCCTGTAAACCCCGTTTAATTTCCCGAAGAAACGATCGGCGAATGTAGGCTTCGAAGAGATCGTACGCTTTAGGAACAGGGAGGCCATCATCGGCACGTAGGTGAGCGAAAGGATCAAAGCCCCGATAATACAAAACACCAAGGTCTTCGCCATGGGGGTAAAATATTTGCCCTCTATCCCGGTCAGCGTAAGTAGCGGGAAGAAGACGATCAAAATGATCAATACGGCAAAGGTAGCGCTCCGGGCGACATGACCGGCTCCGGCCTCGACCTCCCGGTCCATCTCCTCGGCAGAGAGCGTACGCCCCATCAACCGCCTCGAATAGATATGCGCCAATATCCCCTCCAATATAACGATCGATCCATCGACCACGATACCGAAATCGATGGCCCCCAAACTCATCAAATTGGCGGAGACCCCGAAAACACGCATCAAGATAAAAGCGAAAAGCATCGCCAACGGGATCACGGAAGCCACGATCAAACCGGCCCGCACATTCCCCAAGAAGATGATCAATACGATAAAGACGATCAATGCTCCCTCTATCAAGTTACGGATCACGGTGGATATATTTCGGTCTACCAATTCGGAACGATTCAAATAAGGTTCTACACGAACACCTTCCGGCAACATTTTCTGTACCCTTTCGACCCGTGCCTCCAGTTCCTTGGTCACGACATTGGCGTTCGCCCCCTTCAACATCATGGCGATACCGCCCACGCACTCTCCCTCGCCATCCTTTGTCATGGCGCCAAAACGCTTGGCGGAACCAAAGCGAACCGAGCCGACATCGCTTATATGAATCGGTATCCCTCCACGGTTCGTGATCACAATGCGCTCGATGTCCTTTATCTTGCCGATCATTCCCTCGCTACGGATGTAGTAAGCCTTATTGATTTTCTCGATATAACTGCCGCCTGTATTCTGGTTATTCCGGTTGAGCGCCTCGAACACCTCGCCGATCGTAATATTCAAGGAATAAAGGGCATCCGGATCTACCGCTACCTCATACTGTTTCAGATAGCCGCCAAAGCTATTGATCTCCACGATACCCGGTATACCGCTCAGTTGCCGTTTCACGATCCAGTCCTGAATGGTACGGAGTTCCATGGCGTCGTATTTCTCCTCATAACCGGGCTCCACGCTCAATACATATTGATAAATCTCGCCCAAGCCGGTCGTGATAGGCATCAGCTCCGGCGTACCCAGTTCCGTGGGGATTTCTCCCGCCACGGTTTGTATCTGCTCGTTTATAAGTTGGCGGGCATCCAAGGTAGGTACGCTTTCCTTAAATACGACCGTCACCAATGACAGGCCAAAGCGGGAAACGGAGCGGATCTCTTCCACGTTCATGATATTACTCATCGCTATCTCGATAGGCATGGTGATCAATTGCTCTACCTCTTGCGGGGCCAAGGTTGGCGATACCGTCACGATTTGCACTTGATTGTTCGTTATATCCGGTACGGCATCTATCGGTAAAGTCATCATGGCATAGATTCCTCCCAGAAGCAGAAACAAGGTTGTCAACCCAACGAATAGTTTCTTCTGAATAGAAAAATGGACAATCGCTTTAAACATCACTTCATTTATTTAATATAATAGTTACAAAAATAAAAGGTAAGCGTTTGCCTGCCCCGTATAAAATAATGAAGTGACCGAAATCAAGGTTGAAGTATCGGTATGAGAAGTTGGAGCATATCTATAGAAAAAGGCTTCACATGCCCTCTATGACACATGAAGCCCCTTTTGTTATTCTATATAAATAATAAGAATCGTTGCCGTTAAAAGCGGATCAGCACTTAATGCTCAACTGTCGCAACACCTCACGGATCTTCTCATACGTGACGATACGTGTAGGAACCAAAGGCAAACGAAGCTTATTCTCGATAAAGCCCATCATATTCAGCATACTCTTCGCTCCGGCAGGATTTCCATCCACGAACAACAGGCTGAACAGCTCCGTGAAGCTGTGATGGATCGTACGTGCGCTATCATAATCACCCGCCAAGGCCAGACGTACCATACGGCTAAACTCACGAGGGAAGGCGTTACCGATCACGGAGATCACTCCCACCGCACCTAATGTCATTAAAGGGAAAGTAATGCCATCGTCACCGGAGATCACGTTGAAACGGGCCGGCTTGTTCTTGATGATATCATCCATCTGGGTGATATTGCCGGAAGCCTCTTTCACGGCGATCACGTTATCGAACTCACGGGCGATACGAAGCGTAGTCTCGGCCGTCATGTTCACGCCCGTACGCCCCGGTACGTTATAGAGTACGATCGGTAAATGAGTAGCGTTGGCGATCGCCTTGTAATGCTGGTAAATCCCTTCTTGGGAAGGCTTATTATAATAAGGTACGACCGAGAGGATAGCGTCGATACCCTCGAAATTATCGGTCTTCAACTTCTCGACAACCGACCGTGTACAATTACCTCCCACGCCTAATACGATAGGGATACGGCCCCGTACACGAGTCACTACCAAGCTTATAATGTTTTTCTTTTCTTCTTCCGTAAGTGTAGGGGTTTCCGCTGTAGTTCCCAGCACTACCAAATAATCCGTACCGTTCTGCACCTGATAATCCACCAGCTTGCCTAACGCCTCGTAATCTACACTCTCATCTTCCTTGAATGGCGTGATCAACGCCACACCCATTCCTTTTAAATTTATGTCTGCCATGGGGAAAATATTCCTTTTTGTTATTTAGCACTGCAAAAATAAGGAAATTATATCATTTAGCACGGATGGAACGCAAATAAAATAATATCTGTCCGAATAAATACTGAATATCGTCCTTATCTGTTACAGTCAAGCCTAAGTCGTACCATTCTTGGCCCGGATACTTAATCCCGACCTTGAAGGCGGATGGATGCCGGAGAGCGATGTATTGCAAGGCATAACAACCCGGCCGGGTGATATCGATCAAGATATCCGCCTTGAGAGCGCCCACCTTTTCCAAGACACTATCGGAAGGGAATCCCCACGCATTGAGATCGTTCTTTATATGTACAGGAATATTGGAATCGTCGAAAGGAATATCCGCTCCTCCGGACGGCACATATACACACGTCTTGATGTCCTTCTTCGCCTTGCGCAAAGGCTCCAAGGCCCTCATGACGTCCTCGTGATCCTCTATATTATACAAGACCAAAAGCGAACGTGCCTCATCCAAGGAAAGGGAACGATGTGGACGCTTGGCAGCGTCCGACACTAAAGCCTGTATCTTCTTCTTGATAAAATAATTCGTAAACATTTATTCCAGCATATTTAAGAACGCATCCTCGTTGATAATCTTCACACCCAGCTTCGCCGCTTTCTCCAGCTTGGCCGGTCCCATATTCTCGCCGGCAAGGATATAATCGGTCTTCCCTGAGACGGAGCCGCTATTCTTGCCGCCATGTTGCTCAATCATCGCCTTATACTCGTCACGTGAATGCTTGGAAAATGTCCCGCTGATCACGATCGTCAATCCTTTCAACTTCTCGGAACGGTTCGCCAATTGCTCCTCGGAAACCGCCATCCGCAAGCCCTGTTCCTTTAATCGGTTCACCAACGTACGGTTCTTCTCGTCCGAGAAATAACTCAATACACTTTGGGCGATCCGCTCGCCGATCTCGTCCACGGCTACCAAATCCTCTAAAGACGCCTGCTCCAATGCCTCGATCGAGTGGAAAGCCGAGACCAAGCGTTTAGCGACCGTCTCTCCCACGAAACGAATCCCCAGACCGAACAAGACCCTCTCAAAAGGAACTTGCTTGGATTCCTCCAGACTCGACATCAGATTCTGGGCGCTCTTCTCCGCCCACCGTTCCAGACGCAATAAATCGGCAACCGTCAACGTATATAAGTCCGCCGAGTCTTTTACATAACCGGCGTTGTACAAATCCTCCACCGTTTCCGGGCCTATATTGATATTCATCGCCTTCCGGGTCACGAAATGCTCTATACGCCCCTTGATCTGAGGAGGACAGCCCGACTCGTTCGGACAGTAATGTGCCGCCTCTCCCTCCGGACGCACCAAAGGAGTCCCGCACTCCGGACACACACGGATAAAGCGGACCTTATCCCCCATCAGCATCGAACGAGCCTCCACGTTCACTCCCACGATCTTCGGGATGATCTCCCCGCCTTTCTCCACATACACTTGGTCGCCGATATGCAAGTCAAGCCCCTCGATAATATCGGCGTTATGCAAGGAAGCCCGCTTCACCACCGTCCCCGCCAACAATACGGGCTCGAGGTTCGCCACCGGAGTGACCGTCCCCGTCCGTCCCACTTGGAAAGAGACCGAGTTCAAGCGAGTCTCGGCACGCTCCGCCTGAAACTTATAAGCGATCGCCCAGCGAGGGCTTTTCGACGTAAAACCTAAGTTCCTCTGCTGACGAAGCGAGTTTACCTTCAACACGATTCCATCCGTCGCCACGGGCAGGTTCTTACGTTCCACATCCCAATATGCGATATAATCGAATATATCCTGTAGGCTCTGGCATTTACGGATCACGTCCGGAATCTTAAAACCCCATGCGCGAGCCGCCTGCAAATTCTCATAATGCCCTTCGGCCGGCAGGTTCTCACCCAATAAATAATAGAAATAAGCATCCAGCTTACGGGAGGCCACGATAGCCGGATTCTGCTGTTTCAACGTACCGGAAGCGGCGTTGCGAGGATTGGCGAACAAGGGTTCCTCCTGCTCCTCCCGCTCCTTATTCAAGCGATCGAACTCCGCCCAAGGCAGCAATACCTCGCCACGGATCTCGAACTCCTCCGGAAAATCAGAACCCCGGAGTCTTAATGGAACCGAACGGATGGTCTTGATATTCGCCGTCACGTCATCACCACGAGTGCCGTCGCCACGGGTCACGGCACGCGTCAAGCGTCCTTTCTCATAGGTCAAAGAGATAGAAGTACCATCATATTTAAGCTCCGCCACAATCTCGAAAGGCTCATTCAAGGAGCGGACCGTACGATCATAAAAATCTCGGATCTCATCCTCGGAGTACGTATTACCCAACGAAAGCATCGGATATTTATGTACCACTTGCTCAAACTCTTTCGAGAGGTCGCTCCCCACCCTCCGGGTCGGGGAATCCGGATCGGCGAACTCGGGATGCGCCGCCTCCAGTTCCTGCAACTCTTTCATCATCTTATCAAACTCAAAGTCTGATATTGTCGGTGCCGAAAGCACATAATAATTATAATTATGCCGCTCCAGCTCATCACGCAGGGCTTTTATCTTTGCTTCGACCATATTAGTATATTAATTCTACGTTGTCTATCCAAAACGTATTTCCCGGAGAGCCGATATAGGCCCCTCCGTGGCTGGAGGTGAACTGCAACACCATATGCGTAGGTGCCTCGCCCGGCTCCGCCCAGCCTACCTCTTGGATAGGAACGCTTTTTCCTTTACTATTTAACGTATAACGTTCCTCTACTTGTATACGCATATACGGTTTATATTCGGGTTTGGATGTTATATTTCCATAAAGGATCGGGTAAGTAGCGTCATTTACCCAATCAGGGGTAGATTCCGTATAGCGTTGCACCATCGTACCGACCCGCTTGGAATAAACATTCCCTTCCGCGTCTTCCCATCGTTTCTGCAACAACAAGATCACCGCCAAGGAATCCTGCCCGGCCACCGTACTCTTACGGCTGAACCCCGTACTACGTACCCGATTCTTCTCGGGAGCGGCTTTCACCTTATAATCAAACCGCAACGCTTTCGGCTTCTTGGAGAAAGGCACTCCTGATTGTAACATCGCTTGAGGGTTTTTTGTTCCCTTGATCGGCTCATGCACCGTACCCAAGAAAACGGAGCCGGCGGCGATCACCTCGATATCCACCAAACCGAAAACCTTCACGCTCTCATAACGGGTCTCCATGCGGGCGCACATCCCATCCCCCCGTTTCTCCGGGAAAACAGACGTATTGGTTTTCACCACTCCCGCCACTTTCGCCATCACGTTGGAAGTAGCCCACGGAGAACCGCCCATATTACGAAACGCCGTATTACCGACAATCGTATCCGAGGGCCCCAGCTCATAAAGCCATTTCGTATTTCCCCCGATAATGCCAGACTCATGAATCTCACGGACAATCCAATTATCCATGTCTCCATAAGCGAAGGGCACCACATTCTCCGATGTCACCCCATCCCCGTCCGCGAGAACCACGGACAAAGGCATACAAGCGATTGCCAAAAATAACGCTTTCTTTCTTAAACTCAAACCCATCCCTCTATCAATTTAATACCTATCTAACCCTTTTATTTATAAGCTATAGCCCCATTCCTTCAAGGCCATGCCCCAATTTTCCTCTACGAGCCGGACCGTACGATCCTCGTACTTGTATTGGTTCTTCTTGTAGCCCTTCTTCTTGCCCAGATACTTCTCTATATCCGCCTTAGACTCCTTAAAGCCGGGTAAGTTTAATGACCCGTAAATATTTTCCGTCATGGCGAAAGCGTCTTTCTCGAAATCCTCGAACTTCACTTCCACCAGATTGCCTTCCGGTATCAGGTGCTTCTCTTCCTCGTACTTGTAGAAAAGACGGCGATATACCTCGATGAAGTTCGCCTCGATCTGCTCGTTCGTGATATCCTGCAAACGCAATGGCTGGATCGTATTCGTAAAGAAACTGCGGGTACTCTCGAATACCGTATACGGATTTCGCTTCAAGTAGATGAACTTAGCGTTCGGGAACATCTCCAGCAATGTCTTCACACGCCCCGTATGCGGTGGGTTCTTGCTCAAATACTGCGTACCGTTCGTATTCCAGAGGGAAACCTTAACCAGACGCATGAAAGTATCCATGAAGATCCGCCGCTCCTCCTCCGTGATATCGTTAAACAATAAGTAACGATCGCAATACTCCATCCAGCGTTTCGGGAAGAACCAGAAATTATAATATGTATAAGGCATCATGTTCGACAAGGCGAACTCCTCCTCTTGCGGAAGATCCACCTTCAACTCCATATTATCGGTCGGACGCTTATCCGGCATCAAGAAAGCCATGTTCTTCTTGAAGAAAGGCTGCCCCCAGAGCATCAGGTGCGGGAATACCGTCTGGTACGTCGTGGTATAACCGAAATGCTTATCGCAGGCGAAGATGTTATGAACAAAAGTCGTACCACTCCGCCAATGCCCCAAGATAAACAAGGGGTCCATCTCGAGCGGCTTATCGGCCAATTTCTTGAACCGGCTATCCTCGATCGGCTTCAAGGCGCTCAACAGGCGGCAAACACCGGTCGTAAGGCGATACTTACCCTTAAAGCCCTTGTCTATCTGCTGCCGGGCCGTCACCTTCCTGAACGTATCCCAATCCGCCCCGACCAACGTATTGATCGGTAGCTTATCAAACTCCAACAATCCCATATCCTATCGTTTTTCCGTTATACATTTCACAGATACGCCCTGCCGGCCCAACTCCTCACAAACCTTACGGATCGCCTCATAATGCTCCTCTCCGATTCCCATCTCCGGGAGGTTCAAGGTAGCCAAAGCGTCTTCCGTCACCATATCTTTAGCGTCCACACGGTCGATGATCATACCCACGGCGGACGTATTATTCGTAATCGGATCGATCAAGATAAACGAGCCGGTCTGCTTATTCCTCCTATACGGATCGAAGAACAACTCCTTGCCGGTAGTAAATACCACACGGCCGATCTCGTTCAGCTCCAGATGATCCACGGAAGACTGCTCCATCGTGTTCACGTTCACCTTATAGCGGATACTATCCACACGGGCACGTGTCGTATGAGTGGTCTGCTTGATGTAGAACTGCTTGTTCACGTCCATGGCTTCCTCATCCATCCACACCAGCATGGCCTCGAAATTACGGTCGCGGATCGGCAAGTTATCCGGGTGCACCAGCATCTCCCCACGGGAGATATCGATCTCGTCCTCCAAGGTGATCGTAATACATTGAGGCGGGAAAGCCTGCTCCAACTCACCCTCGTAGGTGACGATGCTCTTTACCTTCGAGGTCTTCCCGGAAGGCAACGCCATCACCGTATCTCCCTTACGCACGATACCGCTAGCCACCTTGCCGCTAAACCCACGGAAATCCAGATTCGGGCGCAACACGTATTGCACCGGATAACGGAAGTCCTCGTAGTTACGATCCAAGTCGATAGGCACGTTCTCCAGATAATCCAATAAAGACGTACCCTCGTACCAAGGCGTACGATCACTCTTCTCCACCACGTTATCGCCATCCAAGGCCGATAAGGGGATATACGTGATATCCGGGATATCCAGCGGCTCCACGAAACGTTTATAATCCGCCACGATCCGGTCGAACGTATCCTTGTCGAAGTCCACCAAGTCCATCTTATTCACGGCCAGTACCACATGTTTGATCCCCAGCAAAGATACCAGATAGGTGTGACGGCAGGTTTGCGTGATCACGCCCGTGCGGGCATCCACCAAGATGATCGCCAGATTCGCCGTGGAACCACCCGTGATCATATTCCGGGTGTACTGCTCGTGCCCCGGGGTGTCGGCGATGATGAACTTACGGTTGTTCGTGCTGAAATAGCGGTAAGCCACATCGATCGTGATACCTTGCTCACGCTCGGCCTTCAAGCCATCCAGCAACAAAGCGTAGTCGATATGCTCGCCGGCGTTGCCCATACGCTTGCTGTCACGCTCCAAGGCATCCAACTGATCCTCGTATATTTTCTTACTATCAAACAGCAATCGGCCTATCAAGGTCGATTTGCCATCATCCACCGAGCCGGCGGTCAAGAATCTCAGCAGGTCCTTCTGCTCGTCCTTATCTAGGAATTCCTTTATATTTAATTTTGTATCTGCCATGTCTCTTCTGTGTTAAAAATACCCTTCCCGTTTCTTCTGCTCCATACTAGCGTCTTGATCGAAGTCGATCACACGGGTCGTACGCTCGCTCTTCGTCGTGGTCATCATCTCCTCCACGATTTTCTCGATCGTATCCGCCTCGCTCTCCACGGCGCCGGTCAGCGGCCAGCAGCCCAACGTACGGAAACGGACCATACGCATACGGATCTGGTCCCGGTATTGCTCCGGCAAGCGGTCGTCGTCCGCCATGATCAAATTACCGTCGATCTCCACGCACGGACGCTCCTTGGCGAAATACAGGGGAACGATCGGGATATTCTCCAGACGGATATATTGCCAGATATCCAGCTCCGTCCAGTTCGATAGCGGAAATACACGGATGCTCTCGCCCTTATGCACACGGGCGTTATAGATATCCCACAACTCCGGGCGCTGGTTCTTCGGGTCCCATTGATGGAACTTATCGCGGAACGAGAAGATACGTTCTTTCGCACGGCTCTTCTCCTCGTCACGGCGGGCGCCGCCGAAAGCGGCGTCGAACTTATATTTATCCAAGGCATGAAGCAAAGCCTGCGTCTTCATCAAGTCCGTATGCACCTTGCTTCCATGCGTGAACGGGCCCACGCCCGCGTGGAAAGCCTCCATATTAGACTCCACGATCAAGTTCCAGCCGAATTTCTTCGCATAAGAATCACGGAACTCTATCATCTCCTTAAACTTCCATTTCGAATCGATGTGCATCAACGGGAAAGGAACCTTACCCGGAGCGAAAGCCTTCTCGGCCAGACGGACCATCACGGAAGAATCCTTCCCGATGGAATAAAGCATAACAGGATTCTCGAACTCGGCGGCTACCTCACGGATGATGTGGATAGACTCGGCCTCCAGCTCCTGTAAATGACTTAACTTGTAATCAGACATATCTTTTTTCAGTGTTTAATTTCTACTTTCGGTATGATCAACTCCAACAACCGGCTCACGGATTGCTCCACGCTCAATACGGAGGTATCCAAGGACAGGTCCGGACGCTCCGGCGCCTCGAACGGGGCGGAAACCCCGGTAAACTCCTTGATCTCGCCTTTCCGGGCCTTGGCATACAGGCCTTTCACGTCACGGCGTTCGCACTCGGCGAGCGGCGTACTTACGTAAACCTCCAAGAAATCCGCTTTACCGATGATAGCGGACGCCATCTCTCTCAACTCGTTGTTCGGGCTGATAAAAGCCGCTATGGTTATAACACCCGTATCGACAAACAGTTTACCCACCTCGGCGATCCGGCGTATATTCTCCACCCGGTCCTCCGGCGAGAACCCGAGATTATTGTTGATACCACTACGGATATTATCCCCGTCGAGGATGCGGCAAAGCAATCCCCGTTTATGCAACTCACGCTCCAAGGCGATAGCGATCGTGCTTTTCCCCGAGCCACTCAAACCCGTGAACCACACCATCACTCCCCTTTGCCCCAGAAGCGCCTCTTTATCCTCACGACCCAGCATACGGTCGAAAATCGGATAGATATTATTTTCTAAAACTTCCATATCATAGGTATTACAAACACGGAGATCAAGAACGTGATCAAGTTCAAGGGCAGGCCCACCTTCACGAAATCCGTGAACTTATAGCCTCCCACGCCTTGTACGATCAGGTTGGTCTGGTAGCCGATCGGCGTACTGAAACTAGCCGACGCCGCCATACAGATCACGACAAAGAATGGGGTCGGATCAACGCCTAATTGCGTAGCCACCGACAAGGCGATCGGGAAACTCAATGCCGCCGCGGCGTTGTTCGTGATCAACTCCGTAAATATATTGGTAATAATAAATATAATCGCCAGCAACGCATACGGTCCTAAATCGTCGGCCATACTAATTATATGGCGGGCTATCATGGAGGCAAAGCCGGAATTCTCCATGGCCTTGCTGATAGCGAAGGCACAAGCGATCGTTATCAAGATATCCCAAGAGATGTATTTCGTGTATTTCTTCGGCGGGAAGATCTTAGTCCACGCCATGATGATTGTCGTAATGCAGACAAAGAAGAACATATCCAAGCGCATACTTGGAACGGCCTCTTTCACGACTGGCAACTCTCCTACCGTCGCCCCCGTAATCATAAAGATCAACAGTCCTAAAGCCAGCCAACGTTTCTTCCTCGATACCGGCTCCGTTGCCTCATTACCATTCGCCAACATCAAGAAGACACTAGACTCACCCCATGTAGGGATAAAAGAATCGTCCGCCCACAACACCAAGGTATCGCCCTCATGCAACACCACCGTATCCAGATTACGGGTAAAACGCTGTCCGCCGCTTTTCACCTCTTTCACGATCGCCCCGTAATGGCGGGTAAAGTTAAACTCTCCCAAGGTCTTGTTGATACCCGGGAAGCGTGCGCCCAGCACGGCCTCCACCCGGTGGAAATTCCCGGGATTCTCATCCTCCCCGTCTTCGGATACCGTATCCGTCCTCGAGTCCGGAAGCAGTTTATTCGAGAAAGCGAACAAATATAAAATACCGGCGATAGCGATAAAAATACCGACTTTCCCCAGCTCAAACATCGTAAAGCCCTCATATCCCGCCTCCAGAATCATGCCGTGCACCACCAGATTCGTAGAAGTACCGATCAAGGTACATATACCGCCCAATATCGTGACATACGAGAGAGGGATCAAGAATTTCGTGGCCGGAAGCCTCACCGCCTCCGCCCATCGCTTGATGATCGGGGCAAAAATAACCACCACCGGCGTATTATTCAGGAACGCCGACACGAAAGCCACGGGCGGGAGCATCCTCGCCTGCGCCTTGAAGACGGTGGTCTTCCCCTCGGGAAGCAGTTTCTTGATCAATTGGCCTAAAGCCCCGCTCTGCCGCACTCCCTCACTGACAAGGAAGAGCATGGCTACGGTTATCATCCCTTTATTGCTAAAGCCCTCCAGCATCTCCTTGGGAGTAAGAATGCCTACGCAGAGAAAAAACACGACCACTGTCAGAAGAACCATTCCCGGCCGCATCTTATCCCATACCAAGGCTGCGATCATGCCGATCAGGGCCAGCAACACAAACACTATATCAAAATTCATGTATTTACTTTTAAGAGCGCAAAAATAATAAGAATACTCAAGTGCGCACTCCTTTCGCTAACCTATTTTTAGGATTATATGGGATATAGACCAATAATGATTGATTCTGGGCCAACTTATATTCTTACAAGGTAGTCTTCTAAATTTCGTTCATAACCAAATAAACAAGAATGCATTGTACGGCTTGTAGAGACGGAGCATGCTCCGTCTCCCACCGCTGACAATAACTTAAAATACACATCCCCCTCACTTCACGATAAACCACGGATTATGCAAATCTTCCTTGTTATAGCGAAGCGGGGTCTTGCCGTCGATATGATATATGTCGCAACCGGCAGACTTGGCGATGGCGTGGCCGGCGGCGGTATCCCACTCCATCGTCGGGGCGAAACGGGGATAGATATCGGCCGAGCCTTCCGCTACCAGACAAATCTTCAGGCTGCTGCCGCTACTGATCAACGTAACGGGCTTTCCCTGCTTGCGGAGATTATCGATGAAAGCGGTGGTCTCCTCCGTTTGGTGAGACCGGGACGCCACTACCACGACTCCTTGATGCGCCAGCGCCATCGGCAAATGTATCGCCCGCTGCTTCATCTCGTCCATCGAGGGCTGGCTACTGCTATCGATTCCCGTAAACTTATAAGCACCCACAGAGGAGGAGGCGAAATACAACTCCTTCCGGACGGGCACATAAATGACGCCCAACACGGGCACACCCTTCTCCACCAAGGCGATATTCACGGTAAACTCCCCGTTTTTCTTGATAAACTCCTTGGTACCGTCCAGCGGGTCCACGATCCACAGCGTCTCCCATTTGGAGCGCTCCTTGAACGGGATCTCCTTTCCTTCCTCGCTTAAGACCGGAAACGGGGTAACGGACAAAGCGTTTGTTATCAATCGATGGGCCGCCTTATCCGCCTTTGTCAACGGCGAGTTGTCTGCTTTTCTCTCTATCCCGAAGTCTGATTCGGGGTCGTTATAAATATCCATGATCGACTTGCCTGCGTCTACCGCGGCACGGATCGCTATGTAAAGATAATTGGCGTAGCTCATCATCACTTCTCGTTTTATTATTTGTTAATAAGCAAATATATGGAAAAAAAACAAATTAACGCCCTGTCGCCTGTAAATATTCCGTACGTTTGATCAAATAAGCCGTATAATCGCCCGTATATTGGTCACGGCTTTGCTGGAGGAGCGATTGGGCGTCCAGAAGATCGCTCAGCGTTACCGTGCCCGCCTTATAATAGTCCGTATTAAGGCGGACATTCTCCTCGACCGTCGCTATGGACTCCTCCGAGAGCTTGACTTGCTTATAAGACTCCTCCAGCTCGTTCCAAAGCTTCCGCATTTGTACCAACAGAAGCTCATTGGCGTTTTGGCGGGAATACTCGGCCGCCTTCACCTGAAGCTTTTGCTTCCGGATGGCGTGCGAGCCGCCCCACCAATCACTGATCGGAATCGCTACGGTAGCGAAAACCATGCCGAACGGACGGTCCTTATCCAGTAAGTTGTGATACATATACCCGGCTCCGATCCCCACGGTGGGCAAGTATTGCCCAACCTTCAGCTTTTGTTGAAGACGGGCAGCCTCCACGTTCTTCTCCAGCAATTTATAAGAGAGTGTCGTAGGGAGCGCCTCCTCATGGCTCACCCGGTAAAGCTCCGGGGAGGGCACCTCGGCGGGCAGCGTGAAATCGATCTCGAAATCATCTTCCCCGATACCGATATATTGAGCCAGCACCATCTTGGAGAGGCGCAAGCCGTTCTCCACCCGCAGGCGGTCGCTCGCCACGCCGTTCTTTTTCAACTGGACTTGCAGTAGGTCATTACGAGTCGTCACGCCGGCGCCGACCGCTACCTCCACATCCTTATAAAGACTCCCCACCAAGGATTCCACGATCTCGATCGTCCTTAATTTCTCGTGAAGGGAGATCCATTGCCAGTAATACCGCTCCACCGTCAGGGCTACCTCATCCTCGGATTGGCGCATCTGGTAACGGCTCACCTCGAGCGCCAAGTCGGCCAGCTTATTGCCGTTCACGATCTGTCCGCCGGCGAACACGGGCTGGATAGCGGTCACCCCACCCAGCAAGCCGTCATCCATCATCGACAACTCGAGAAGGCCCGGTATCACGCTCATATCCATCATCCCGTGGTTCGCCTTGAATGCCGTTCCCACGGCGCTGACATTCGGGAAGTATTTCGTAAAGGCCTCCTTTTTTCCTTCCCTCGCCCCTTCTACGTCCAAACGGGCGTTCTTCATCTTCGCGTTATTCTCCAAAGCCATTTCCCGGCATTCTTCCAGCGATAATGTCCGCTGGGCGCTCACGGTCCCCACGCATAAGACGAGGGAACCGACGATGCCATATATCCATCTTTTTATCATCTCTTTTTTCCGCATATATTCATTCCTATATTATATCCTAATCCACATCCGTATCATTCATTTATTCCCGAATATCTTCCAATAGAAAACAGGCAGGATGATGACCGCCAAGATCATCGAGAAGACCGTTCCCGAGCAGATCACCACACCCATCGGCATCCAAAGGGAACTGCCGCTGATGATCATGGGAACCACGCCCACGGCCGTTGTAGCCGAGGTCAGGAAGATCGGGAGCATGCGTCGCCGGCCGGCGTCGAAGGCGGCATCCCTCGGGCTATAATGCTTATGAAGCCGCAAGTCTTGCGCATGCTCGAATATCAAGATAGCGTTTCGCACCACGATACCGATCAAGCTGATAACGCCCAAGACGCACGTCAAGCTGAAATCGATATGGAACGCCCACAAGCCCAGCGCCGCCCCGAACAAGGTGAGCAGCAACGAGGACAGGGCCGCCAACGCCAAGCCGATCTTCTTGAAATTGACCAACAGGAAGAAGAAAACAATGATCACGGCGATCGCCAAGCCCTGCATCAGCGGGTTCATCGTCTCGAAATCCAGCTCCTTGGCTCCACCGTACTCGTACGTCACGCCCTCGGGCAAGGTCGGGATAATACGGCTTTCCATGACTCGCTCGATCCGTTTCTGCATAGCGTTCTGGTTGGTCCCCCGGGTTACCTCGGCGAAGACGCTCAAGGTACGCACGCCGTTGCGACGGACGATCTGCCCCTCATTCCAGCCTCCCTCGATCGTGGAGACTTGCCGGAGCGGGACGCTCACGCCGGGGACGATGGTGGGAAGATACTGGTCGCCGACCTTATCGAACGCGTCACCCTCCCCTTTCTTATCGGATCTCAGCTGGATCGGCAAAGCGTAATCGCCTTCCCAGAGGGAGCCAACCGAGAGGCCGTCGTAACGGATCGCCAGATCGGCCGAGGCCATCGCCTTCGTGATCCCGAGGCGGGAGGCTTCCACCGGGTCCAATCGAGCCCGTACGTCGGGCAAGGCCTCCTCGTAATTGGTGTGTACCCAGACCAAGCCGTCCATCTCACGCAACACGGCCATCAAGGAATCCCCAGCCTGCTTCAACCGGGCGATATCGTCTCCCATGAAACGGATCTCTAAAGGAGAGGATACGTTTTGGTAATCCAGTTGCTTAAACTTCACGTAGGCGTCGGGGAAATAATCGGCGTATCGGTCCGTATAATCATCCAACACGCTACGGGTGGCCTCTATCGAGGCGGTGTTGACAATGAACTGGGCGTAATTCTTCCCGGCCAAGTTCGGGGCGTAGGTAGCTTGGAAACGGGGCGAGGAAGTTCCGATAAAGGAGGTGACGGACAGGATGCGCTCATCTTCCGACAACAGTTTATAGAGGCTATCGCTCACGGCGGCGGTACGGTCCAGCGAGGTTCCCTGCGGGAGATAGATCTCGACGGCAAACTGATCCCGGTCGGCTATCGGCATCATACGCTGGCTCAGTTGGGTGATCATTAGGATCGCCAAGGCAACCGTCAAGACGCCCAGACCGATCGTGGTTTTCGGGAAACGGAAAGTCCACGTCAGTGCCCTCGTATAGACGGCCTGTACGGTATCCAGCAGATTGAACCTCTTCTTGCCCGTATTCTCCCGCCCGGACTTCAATCCCTTCTTGATCAAGACCCGCTCCAGCAGCGGGATAAAGACCATCGCCACCGCCAGCGACACCATGAGGGAGATGGAAAGTGTCCAAGGGAAGAAGGTCACGAAATCCAACATCTGCCCCGTCATCGTGAAAAGCAACGGGAAAAAGATCACGCAGATACACAGCGTAGCCAACAAGATCGAGCTGAAATAGTTCTTGGCGCTATAGACGGCGGCGTACCAACGGGAATAGCCCTTGTCCAGATATTCCAGATAGGCGTCTATCACGATGATGGAGTTATCCACGATCATGCCCAATACCACGATCAAGGCGGCCAGCGTCACCGTATTCAGCGGGATGCCGCAAGCGTACATGACACCGATCGAGATAAAGACACTGATCGGGATGGAGGTAGCCGCCACCAATGCCGAGCGGAACGGGAAGAGTACCATCATCACCAAGATCACGACCACGATGGACACGAACAAATCCCGCACGAAGGAACTTACCGAGTCTCCCACCACCTTCGGCTGGTCGGCGATCCGGCGGATCGAGACACTCTCGGGAAGATCCCGCTCGAAAGCGTGCAATACCTCGTCTACCTCCTTTCCGTATCGTACGATATTATGGCCCTCACGCATCTCCATGGAAAGGATGATCGCTTTCTTGCCGTTGTTCGTTATATAGCTATCCGGCTCGGGATATTCCCGCACGATACGGGCCACGTCTTTCAAGCGGATCATATGCCCGTCGGCATCGGCCAGCAGGATCTGCTCGCCTACCTCCCGCTCCGAGGGATAAGTCACGGAAAGGTGGATGGGAATGTCCAAGCCGCCATTCTCCAAGGAGCCGGAGGCGGTGGTAAAGCCTTGGGTGAACAAGGTTGTCATCAGCATACGGGTATCTAGGCCGTAAGCGGCTAGCTTGTCTGGATCCAAGTAGACCGAGATCTGCTCGTTTTGTACCCCGTAACGGCGCAGGTTGGATACGGACTCGATCCGGCGCAGGCGGTCTTCCAGCGTCTCCATGTATCGCTGCAATTCCCGGTAGGTCTTGTCTTCCGATTCCAAGGTGATCAATAAGGCGGAAGTATCGCCGAAATCATCATTCGCGATGACGGCGAGTACGCCCGAGGGCAGTTGCGACTTGAAGTTCTGCAAGCCGAGCTTGATCTTCGACCAGACCTCGTCTTTATTGTTCACGTCGTCGTTCAGCTCCACCATCACGTACACCATTCCATCCCTTGACATGGAGTACGTCTTTTTCTTCTTTACCTCCTTGAAGGTAAACAGGTATCTCTCCAAAGGCTTGGCCAACTGCTCCTCCACCTCTCCGGAAGTCGCCCCGGGGTAAACACCCACGACCACGCCTTGGCGGATGGTGAACTCCGGGAATTCCTGTTTCGGCATGTCCACCAAGCCCCAAATACCCAACCCGACCAGCACGGTAATCACCAGCAACGTGATCTGGTAATGACGCATGGTCCATTCGATCACTCCGTTTTTACGTTCTCTCATAACGCACGCACTCTCATGCCCTCACTGATTTTCTGGTAACCGCCTATCACGACGATATCCCCCTCGTTCAACCCTTCCAGAATAAACAAGCCTTGCTCCGTCAAGTCGCCCGTCCGTACGGGCGTAGCTTTCGCCTCTCCGTCTACGATCTTCCAGACGAAACGCCCCCCGTCGTTCGCTATCAGCACGGCGTTGTTCGGCAAGGCGATAGCCGGCACGGATTCCTCTCCCGACAGGCGTACATCGCAAACCATGCCGGGCAACAAAGCGCCAGACGGGTTCTCCAGCCGGATCTTCGCCTCGTAAGTATGGGAGATAGGGTTGGCCACGATGCCTTTCTCCGTCACTTTCCCCTCAAAACATTGTCCGCCCAGAGCGGCTACCTTTATCATAGCGGCTTGATCGCCGAGCGTGGCGACCTCATTCTCCGGAACGGCGATCTTCACGTTTACCGTCTCTATCCTTAACAAGGAGAAAACCGGTTGCCCGGGCTGCACGTTCTCTCCCGCCTCAACCATGCGCTTGCCGATAACGCCGCCGAACGGGGCATACAGGTTCCGGTCCTCAAGGTTTTTCCTCGAGATTCGCTCCATGGAACGGGCCTGTTCCAATTTGCTCTCCACCTCTACCCATTTCATATCCGGCAGGCTCTTATTCTCGTGCAAGGTTCTCATGCGGGCATAGGCATCCTCCGCTTGTCGCAAGGAAGCGGCCGAGGCATTATAGGCGTTTTCCAGCGTCGCCTTGTCTAACACCGCTAGTAGTTGGCCCTCACGGACCTTCTGCCCCTCGCCCACCAATACTCGCTCTACATTACCCATCACCTGAAAACTAATCGAGGAGGATACGACCTCCTCTACCGTTCCCACGTAATTCCTTGTATCCGCCGGAACGGTCTTCGCTACCTTCACGATCTCCACCGGGATCTCTTTGCTATCCCGTCCCTCTTTTTGACTGCCCGAGCATCCGGACATCACGAACACGACGGATAATAATCCTCCATAAACAATGCCTTTCATCCTTTTCATATCCTATGATTTATTATACCGCGAAGATGATGAGTTTATCCACTCCAAAGAAGTTCCGTTTTGCAACCAAATTGTCCTATTTGACACATTTCAATTGGATTATTCTATTATTTCACTAATTTTATCGCCCAAACAAGAATAAATTATGAACGTAACAGATCTACCTCAAGCTTGTATCTCTCTTATCGAGAACGTACCCGGCATAGACTTTATCGACGAGGATTTCGCCATATTCGATAACATCGACGATATTCCCTCGCTCGACCATCCGATGCGAATAGACGCCGTCGTATTCGCGCTTT
This sequence comes from Parabacteroides sp. 20_3, assembly GCF_964238835.1. NCBI lineage: Bacteria > Pseudomonadati > Bacteroidota > Bacteroidia > Bacteroidales > Tannerellaceae > Parabacteroides > Parabacteroides sp. 20_3. The sequence goes on from NZ_CAXSNO010000002.1 coordinate 254,718, forward strand.
GTACGAAAGGCTTCATGCGTATACGGATCAATATGGAGGAATATGTCGTAGGGGAAAACCATCTCGTATTGTCCTTGCCTGATCAGATCATCCAACACGTGGAACGTAGCGAGGACGTGGCCGGGATCTTCATCGTCATCTCCAAGAATTTCATGGAGGAGATCATTCCTCATATACAGAATACCTTGCCGGCGTTCTTCTACATCAAGGAGCATCCGGTCACCGAGTTGAATACCGAGGAGATAGGTTGTATCAAGGAATATCATTCTTTCCTCTGGAAGAAAGTGAAAGCGAAAGGGCATCCTTACCGGAAAGAGATTGCCCAGAGCTTATTGTTGGCGGTATTCCACGAGGTTTACGGCATGTTTAAGAATCATATGCCGATCGAGGTGAAGAAGAGCCGGCAAGAGGAGTTGTTCGCAGCGTTCATACAAACGCTCGCCTTACATCATAAGCAGGAACGATCGGTAGCTTTCTACGCCGGGAAATTATGTGTGACTCCCAAATATTTATCTCTTTTGGTAAAGAACGTCAGCAACCGTACAGCCGGGGAATGGATCGATAATTACGTTGTCTTGGAGGCGAAGGCGTTATTATCCTCCTCCACCCTTTCCATCCAAGAGATATCAGACCGGCTAAACTTCGCCAACCAATCCTTCTTCGGTAAATACTTCAAGCAACACGTCGGGATATCGCCTACGGAGTATCGGAAGAAATGGTAATAATCAGAAAAATAATTATCTTTGTCTCACGACAGAAGTCATTTAATGAAAAGATAAAATGAAACGAACAGAAATTATAGATCAGATAAAAGATATCATGCGCCGGATAGCTCCCACGGCACAAACTATCTTATTCGGTTCGGAAGCACGTGGAGACGCTCGGATTGATAGCGATATCGACTTACTCATCTTGATAGACGGAGAGAAAATGACTTTGGAACGAGAGGAAGAAATTACTTTACCCTTGTATGAGCTGGAACTAAAGACTGGCGTAAATATCAGCCCCATCGTCATGTTAAGAAAACTCTGGGAAAACCGTCCCTTTAAAACTCCTTTCTATATTAATGTTATAAACGAAGGTATTATATTATGAAAGAGATCCTAGATGAAGAAAGTAAGAACGCATTGATTAACTATCGAATCCAACGTGCTTATGAGACATTGAAAGAAGCTCAAGTGATGATGCGTGAGTCTTTCTATAATGCTGCCGTTAATCGCCTCTATTATGCATGCTATTACGCAGCGGTTTCCCTGCTATTAAAATATGACCACCAACCACAAACACATAATGGAGTTAAGACTATGCTTGGATTACATTTTATCTCTACCGGAAAGCTTCCTATAAAAATCGGGAAAATATTCTCGACTTTATTTGAGAAAAGACATAGTGGAGATTATGACGATTTTGTTTATTGTGATAAGGAAATGTTGGATAACTTATATCCGCAAGCCGAATTATTCATTCATACAATCAACCAATTATTGAAAGAAGAATAGTTCCCAAAGAGAACTATCCTCCGATCAACGCAGTTATCCCGCAAGAGGCGAATTGATCGATACACCTTTGCAGGACTGCCTCGGAAGGGGTGGATAGCGGAAGGTGCCCGGGGTTGTAGAGGGTTCCTCGCTTATCGTGCTTACCTTTTCCGATGTCGTGGTACGGGAGGAGATTGACGACTTTGCGTTTCCACGGCAAGGAGGCTAGGAAGGTGGCAGAGCGGAATATATTCTCCTCGTCCGCATTGACGCCCTCGATCAAGGGGACGCGAATGAGGAAGTCTATGCCGGCCTCGGCGATCATCCGAAGATTGGAGAGGATACGCTCGTTCGGGACACCCGTGAAACGACGATGGCTACCGGAATCCATAAGCTTTAAATCCACCAGAAAAAGATCCGTGCGCTCCATTACGCTACGGACGGTATCCGGCGAGGCGAACAAGGTCGTATCCACCGCACGATGGATTCCCAACGCTCCGCAACGATCCAGCAGAGCGATCAAGTCCGACGGACGCGACAACGGCTCTCCCCCGCAGAAGGTAACGCCTCCCTCGGAGCGATCCATAAAGACCGTCTCTTTCTCGATCTCACGCATGACCTCGTCGATAGAATACTCACGGCCGGACATCTCCATCGCCAAAGTGGGACAAACCTCGGCGCATCTACCGCATGTGCGGCACAGAGAGCGATCCGTGACGATGCCCGCTTGCGTCAAGGTCAACGCCCCGACGGGGCAGGCATTCACGCAGGCCCCGCAACCTATGCACTTCTTTCTCGTATACAGCTTCTCCGCCCGGGGCGAGATGCCTTCCGGGTTATGGCACCATACGCAGGCAAGCGGGCATCCTTTCATGAAGATCGTGACACGGATGCCCGGCCCGTCGTTTATAGCGTATCGTTTGATATCGAATAACAGCATGGCTCAGAAAGTCTCTTGCTCCGTACGTGCGATCACGTCCGCTTGCAAATCGGCGTTCATATCGTTGAAATAGTCGCTATAGCCCGCTACACGGACCAGCAGATCCCGGTAGTCCTCCGGACACTTCTGGGCGGCGTAAAGCGTTTCCGTATCCACGATATTAAATTGGATATGATGGCCACCCAAGGCGAAGTAGCTACGGATCAAGGAGGCCAGCTTCGAGATATCCTCCTCCCGCCGGAGCAGGCTGGGCAGGAAGCGTTGGTTCAGCAGCGTGCCGCCGCTCTTCACCTGATCCAGCTTGCCGAGGGACTTGACAACGGCGGACGGCCCGTGGGTATCGGCTCCGTGCGAGGGCGAGGTACCGTCGGAGATGGCACGCCCGGCCAAGCGGCCGTTCGGAGTGGCTCCCATCACCTTGCCGAAGTAGACGTGGCAAGTGGTGGATAACATATTCAAATGGAAACACTCCCCTTTCGTATTCGGCTTGCCCTCGATCGCGTCATATAAATCGTCGAAGACACGGACGGCGATCTGGTCGGCGTACGGATCATCGTTGCCAAAGAAAGGCGTACGGTTCAGGATCATTTGGCGCATCGGTTCATGTCCCTCGAAATTATCCGCCATCGCATCCAACAAGGCTTCCATCGTGAAGGTCTTATCCTCGAAGACGTGTTTCCGCAAAGAGGAAAGGCTATCGGTTATCGTGCCTAATCCGGTACACTGGATATAAGTGGTATTGTAACGAGGCCCGCAATTGTAGTAATCCTTACCCTTCGCGATACAATCATCGATAAACAGGGAGAGGAACGTGGCGGGGGCGTACTTGGCGAACATGCGGTCGATATAGTTGCTGACCCGCACCTTCATGTCCACGAAATAATGGATCTGGCGCATGAACGCCGCATAAAGCTCCTCATACGTCCGGAAACCACGGGGATCGCCGGTCTCCAGACCGACCTTGCGACCGCTTACCGGATCTACGCCGTTATGCAGGGTCACCTCCAATATCTTCGGCACGTTCAGGTAACCGGTCAGCACGTACGCCTCCTTCCCGAAAGCGCCCACCTCGATGCAACCGCTGCAACCTCCCTCGCGGGCATCACGCAGCGACTTGCCTTGCCGCATCAACTCCTGCACGTACACATCCGGGTTGAATACCGACGGGTAGCCATGGCCTTGGCGGATCACCTTGCACCCGGCACGAAGGAAACGCTCCGGCGTACGGGCACTGACGTGGATGGCGCTGCCGGGCTGGAGGATATGCAGCTCCTCGATCGTCTCCAACATGATATAGGAGACCTCGCTTACGCCATCGCTACCGTCCGCCCGGATGCCGCCGATGTTCAGGTTCGTGAAATCGTTATAGGTTCCGCTCTCCTTCGCCGTGATACCCACTTTCGGCGGGGCGGTATGATTGTTTACCTTGATGAAGAAGCAAGACATCAACTCTTTCGCCTCGTCACGGGTCAAGGTTCCGGCGGCGATTTCTTTCTCGTAGAAAGGCGCCAGATGCTGGTCGAAATGACCGGGGTTCATGGCATCCCAACCATTCAGCTCCGTGATCGTACCGAGGTGGACAAACCAGTACATCTGGATCGCTTCCCAATAGGTACGGGGAGCGTGGGCGGGAACCCGGCGGCATACCTCGGCGATCTTCCTCAGCTCGGCGGCACGGCGGGGATCTTTCTCGGTGAGAGACATCTCGTCAGCCAAGTCCGCGTGTCGCTCGGCCAGCAGGATAGCGGCGTCGCAGGAGATAGACATGGCCGTCAGTTCCTCCTGCTTGTCCGTGGCCTCGGGGTCGTTCATGAAATCCAAGGCGCTTAGTTCCCCCTCGATACGTTTCTTCAAGTCCAGCAGGCCATATTGGTAGACCTTGCCGTCCAAAGCGGTATGCCCGGGGGCACGTTGCTCCATGAACTCGGTGAACATACCCACCTCGTACGCCTCTTTCCATTCCTTGGGGACGTGGCTGAAGATGCGTTCCCGCTGGGTACGGCCTTTCCAGTACGGGATCACCTCCCGCTCGTAGGTATCGATATCTTCTTGACTGATGGTGTAACGTTGCAGCTCCCGGGTATTCAATATATGCAAGTCCTCCACGCTATGGCAGGTAAGTTCCGGGAAGGTAGGCACGGCTTTGGGGCGGGGCCCCCGCTCGCCGACGATCAACTCGTCCTCGCCGATATAGATCGTCTTCCGCTTGCAGATCTCAAGGAAGTTCAGGGCACGCAGGATAGGGATCGGATACTTCCCGTAATTCTCCTGATAGAAACGGGTCTCGATCAAGGCCCGCTCGATGGAGAGGGAAGGTTGGGCCTCGAAGGTCTGCCGGCGCAGACGTTTGATACGGTCGTTCATCCCGAAATTGTTCGCTCCTACGGAAGAGACGGTATCATGTACGCATGAATGTGTGTGATGGGTTGTATTCATAAAATTATATGTTTTATCGTAGAGGTAGGATCTATCCGCCCTCATCAAGGTTATTTTTTATTGTTACACAGGACGGGCATCCCCGCCCCCATGAGTTTATATAGGGAGAGTATCTGCTAGAGATAAAACATCAGGCAGTTGAAAAGCATCCGATAGCCTTTGTGTAACATAGCGCTTGTTTCTTTTTGAAGTATGATGGCAAAAATAAGGAAATTATTGATAATATCACAATTCATCAACAGAAAGTAACCGTTTGTCAAAAAAATAACACAGGAACGTAAATAAAGGAATAGCTTTGCTTTGTATTTCCAGATCAAAGGGTTTAAAATTAAAAGAACTTATACCATGCAAAGTACATTCAAGAACCTGCTTTATGTCTTGAGACATTATAAATTAGCGACGGTCACTAATCTTTTAGGACTTAGCTTCGCTTTCCTGTTATTCATGCTAATAAGCATACATGTCGGTCATGAATATAGCTTCGACGCTTCCCTCTTGAACAGGGAAAGGATTTTTCAGTTAGAAAACAAGCGGGATGACGGGATATGGGAGGCTAATTTCGCACGTCCACAACTCGAGCGTTTCATCGCCGCCTCCCCTTATATAGAAGCGGCCGCTATCACAAACAACCTTGTTTACTCCTCCGTACGTTTTGGGATATCAGCCAGTGAAGGACCCGACGCACGGAGCTATATGGAGCAGGTGGAACGGATCACCCCGGGATATACCAAGGTCTTTGGCTTCGAGCTGGTGGCCGGCGATACGGATTGCCTGAAACGTCCGGAAGGGACGCTGATCCCGGAGAGCATGGCCCGGAAACTCTTCGGCGAGGAAAATCCTATCGGGAAGCCGGTTTATCTGTCGGAGTTCGCCGGGGCCGAAGGCTCGATTATATATGGGCTTAGTTTTGAGCCGGCATATATCGTGGGAGGCGTCTTTCGCGATTTCCCGGAAAACACCCGGGTGAAGAATGCCCTGTATATCCCGATCATGGAGAAAGAGATGATGGAAAACTGGCATACCGGCCTTTACTATTGTTATCTGCTGATGTCGACGCCGGAATCCGCCTCTGTCACTACCGAGACCTATATGGCCGATAGCCGGGCTTTCCTGAAAAGTTTCACGATCGAGGATATGCGCCTCCGGCCCTTGTCTGATCTCTATTTCGGCCAGCCGGTCCGAGCGGACGCCGCTCCCATCGGTAATAAGCTACGGACGAATATGTTATTCTTTATCGCCATCCTGATCATAGGTATCGCCTTGGTCAATTATATCAACCTGTCGATAGCCTTGGCGCCGATACGCACCAAGTCGATCACCATCCAGAAAGTGCTGGGAAGCTCGGACGCCACGCTACGGAAGTATCTGGTCTTGGAGTCCTTGGGAATCTCGGTTGTCGCCTTCTTCCTCGCCTTGCTTTTCCTGTTATTTTTGAATAACGTGCAATGGGTCACGAATATGGTGGGGCATCCGTTGGATCTGTATGCCAACTGGAAGATTCCGGCATACACATTCTTCCTTGTCGCAGGCGGCGGTATACTGGCCGGTTTGTATCCCGCTTTCTATATCACCTCGTTTCCTCCTGTCATAGCGCTGAATAAGTCTTTTACCCTTAGCGACCGGGCCAAGAACACTCGCAAGTTACTTATAGGGTTCCAGTTCGTTATCTCGATCACGCTGATTGTCGCAGCGTTGTTCGTCTCCTTGCAAAACAGATATATAGGAAACGTGGACTTGGGATTCAATAAAGAAAACGTACTGGAGGTAAGACTAAGCATGGGGGCGGCCTTGAAAAAGGGCGAATTGTTCAAGGCACGTCTCTTGGAAAGCCCCGCTATCCGTGATGTTTCCTTTAGTGAGTTCAAATTTGTCTCGGACGAATCACGTTCTTTCATCGGGTATAATTACAAAGGCCAACATTATTATATGAGCTGGCTGGGAGTATCCGCCAATTTCCCGGAGCTAATGGAGGTAAAGATGATCGCCGGAAGGAAGTTCCGGCCGACGGATGAGGCGGCAAATAACACGCAGGCTGTTTGCCTCCTTAGCGAGACGGCAGCGAGAGAGATCGCCTCGGGTGTTTCCCCCGAGAAACCGGACGACCTATCGGACTTGGTAGGAACAAGCATCACGGATAATGATATACCGGTACGGATTGTCGGTATCTTTGAGGATGTCCATTATGAATCCCTGTATAAAGAGTTACGCCCGATGGGGCTTTGGACCTCGGCTAAGAATCATTACCGCCGTTCGGTGCCGGAAAGATACGCTTATGTCAAGATCGCCGGCGGAAATCCCCGGACGGCTATCGAGCATATCCGGAAGGTAACGGATGAATTGATCCCGGGTTATCCGGCCGATATCCATTTCTTTGATACGGCGCTGGAGGAGCTTTACAGTAAAAGTGGGCGGCAGGGAACGCTGATTACCGCCCTTTGCCTGATGGCCGTCTTTTTATCCCTCGTGGGAGTATTCGGACTGGTTATCTTTGAGCTACAGGGACGGGAAAAGGAGATAGCCGTGCGGAAAGTACATGGGTCCACGGTCCGGCAGATCCTTTGGATGCTGAACTCGTCTTTCCTCCGGATCACGCTCGTCTGTTTTATTATCTCGATCCCGCTTGCTTATTACGGGGTGAATGTTTGGCTACGAAGCTTCGCTTATAAAACGCCGATCTACGTATGGGTATTTTTAGTGGCTTTGGTAATCATAATGACACTGACCGTATCTACGGTCACTTTCCAGAGCTATCGGGCGGCGATGGCAAATCCGGCGTCTAAATTGGGGCATTAAGGTTCATTACGAAAAAAGGACGGGTAGATTGATCCGTCCTTTTTTACTCATATATTATCTTGTCTCAGGTTTGGTTACCGTTTCCAATAACCTTCCATCTCCTCCAGCGTCTTTCCTTTCGTCTCGGGGACAAATTTCCAGATGAACAACGCCGCCAATATACCCATCACGCCATAGATCCAATAGGCCATACCGTGATTGAACGTATCGGTCAAGTATTGATTCTTATCCAGCATTGGGAATGTCCATGATACCAAGAAGTTGGCAATCCACTGCGCCGCTACGGCGATACTCATCACCGTGGAGCGGATCGAGTTCGGGAAGATCTCGGCCAGCAGCACCCAGCAGACCGGGCCCCACGACATAGCGAATCCCGCCGTATAAACCAGCATGCAGACCAATGATCCCATACCCACCGAACGCGTATAGAAAGTAGTTCCCAAGATCAACATAGATACCGCCATGACGAGCGCCCCGATAATCATCAACGGACGGCGTCCGAACTTATCCACCGTGAAAATAGCCAATACGGTAAACGACAGGTTCACCGCCCCTACCACGATCTGTTGCAAAAGGGCGGCGTCCGTGGCCGCTCCCATCGTCTTGAAGATCTCCGGGGCATAGTAAAGCACCACGTTGATCCCCACGAATTGCTGGAAACCGGAGAGCAACACGCCCACCAAGATGATCAGCACGCCAAACGACCGGATCGGGAACAGCAAGGCGATACAGAAACTAGCCAACAAGGCGATCTCCAACGCATTCGTATTACCTGCCCACGACAACAACCCGTAGCCGGCCAAGAACAGCGCCAGCCAAGTCCCCATAAACCGGAAGTAAGGCTTCATCGACGGAGCTTTCTCCTTGAAACTATTCCGTATATCCTCCAGCTCACGGCCAGCGTCCGCCTGATCCATCAAATGGCTCAAGACGCCCAACGCCTTCTCCGTACGCCCACGCATCACGAGATAACGAGGCGTCTCCGGCACGAACATCAAGAACGAGAGGAACAATACCGCCGGAATAATCTCGGAAGCGAACATCCAACGCCAGCCGATCGTATTCAGCCAAGCGGCATCTCCTTGAAGGGCGATCGTATAATTCACGAAATATACCACCAGCATACCAAAGATAATGGCAAACTGGTTCCATGCCACCAGATTCCCCCGGCGATCGGCCGGAGCCACCTCGGCGATATACATCGGCGATACCATGGAGGCCAGCCCCACACCGATACCTCCCAGAATACGATAAGCCACGAACGCATACATAAACGTATGATCGCCACTTCCGGGCATGCCGATAAACAGCTCCGGCCAAGCCGAGCCGATAGCGGAAAGCAAGAAAAGGATAGCGGCCAGTATCAACGTAGGCTTCCTGCCGTAACGCTGGCTGATCCACCCGGCGAACGAGGCGCCGAGGATACATCCGATCAACGCACTACTTACCACGAAGCCCTCCAAAGCGTTCGCCTGATCCAACGGAAATCCTTGCGGCTCGATGAAAAACTTACGCAAAGATTCCACCGTACCGGAGATCACCGCCGTGTCATACCCGAACAGTAAACCTCCCAAGGTAGCAACCAAGGTTAGAGCGAAAATATAAGTGTTGTTATTTTTCATGGAATAGATTTATAAGTGAAAAACCGAGAATTGAGAGCTGAAAACTAGGGCTTACGCACGATAATTTTCAATTTTCAATTCTCAATTTTCAATTATTTAGATGTGCAGATTTACAATCATCTCGTATAACTCCTGCTTACCGCTGATCTGTTTCGGCTCGCCGTCACGCAAAGCGATCGTACGAAGATCTTCCAGCGTAAGCTTGCCATCCTCGAATGCCTTGCCCTCACCGGCATCGAAACTAGCGTAGCGCTCGGCACGCATCTTGCGGTAATCTGAGTGCTCAAGGATATCGGCGGCGATCATCAAGGCACGGGCGAAAGCGTCCATACCACCGATATGAGCGATGAAGATATCCTCCAAGTCCGTAGAATTACGGCGGGTCTTGGCGTCGAAGTTCGTACCTCCGGTAGTCAAGCCACCTCCCTCAAGGATGACCAGCCAAGCCTGTGCCAGCTCATAGATATCCATCGGGAATTGATCCGTATCCCAACCATTCTGGTAATCGCCACGGTTCGCGTCAATACTGCACAACATGCCGGCATCGGCGGCGGCTTGCAACTCATGCTCGAATGTATGTCCGGCCAAGGTAGCGTGGTTTACCTCGATATTCAAGGCGAAATCCTTGTCCAATCCATAATGGCGAAGGAAACCGATCACGGTCTCCGAATCCACGTCATATTGATGTTTCGTCGGTTCCATCGGTTTCGGCTCGATCAGGAACGTACCCTTGAAACCGTTCTTACGGCCATAATCACGGGCCATCGTCAACATCATGGCTAAATGATCCTTCTCTCGTTTCATGTTCGTGTTCAATAGGCTCATATAACCCTCACGGCCGCCCCAGAATACATAGTTCTCGCCCCCTAAAGCGATACAAGCGTCGATAGCGTTCTTGATCTGCGTGCCGGCGCATGCCACGGTCGGGAAATAAGGGTTCGTAGCGGCGCCGTTCATATAACGCTTATTGCTGAAGACGTTTGCGGTAGACCATAGAAGCTTCTTTCCGGTAGCGGCTTGATGCTCCTTGGCATGTTCCACCATCGTCTGCAAACGTTTCTCGAACTCGCTTAGCGTAGGAGCCTCGTCCACCACGTCCACGTCGTGGAAGCAATAGTAAGGAATATTACATTTGGTCATAAACTCGAAAGCGGCGTCCATCTTGTACTTCGCACGGGTGATAGCGTCCGCACTGTCATTCCAAGGGAATGATTTTGTTCCACCACCAAACTGATCACCTCCCTCAGCACATAAGGTATGCCAATAAGCCATAGCGAAGCGCAAATGATCCTTTAGTGTTTTACCCATAACTACCTTATCCGCGTCATAATAATGAAATGCCAACGGATTTTTTGACTCACGTCCCTCAAACTGAATCTGTCCGATTCCCGGGAAAAATTCTTTCTCTCCTTTAAAGTAACTCATAATAATATATATTAAAAATGTAAATAATTCAGCCGTTAAATAGATTGTTCCAAGCGTTCTTTCCACGTCTCGAACGCCCCGCAATAAGCATTCGCCTTGAAACCGTCCGGCTCGATCACGTTGATCTTCTTCAAGGAAGCGAACGCTTCTTCTGCGTTCTTGTAGATACCGGCGCCAATACCGGCCCCCTTGGCCGCGCCTACCGCACCATTCGTATCATACAGTTCGATCACCGTACCCGTCACGCCCGCCAAGGCATCCCGGAAGATCGGGCTTAAGAACAAGTTCGCGTTCCCCGCACGGATTACCTGAATATCGATCCCCATCTCATTCATGATATCCATACCGTATTTAAAGGCGAACACGATACCTTCTTGCGCCGCCCTAGCCATATGGGCCTTGGTATGTATGTTGAAGTTCAATCCATGAACCGAGCAATCGATCTGCTTATTCTGCAACATACGCTCCGCCCCGTTTCCGAACGGCAAGATCGAAAGGCCGTCGCAGCCGATAGGAACCGTAGCCGCCAAATCATTCAACTCATTATAGTTGATACCTTCCGGCGCTATATTCCGTTTGATCCAAGAATTAAGGATACCGACCCCGTTGATGCACAACAAGACACCCAAGCGGGTCTGCTCCGTCGTATGGTTCACGTGGGCGAACGTATTCACACGGGAAAGCGTATCGTAATTCACCTTGCCGTTCACACCATACACCACTCCGGAAGTCCCGCCGGTAGCCGCTATCTCGCCCGGATTCAATACATTCAATGATAATGCGTTATTCGGTTGGTCGCCCGCACGATAGGTAACCGGCGTACCTTTCTTCAGTCCCAACTCGGCCGCGACCGAGGCGGTAACCTCGCCCTGCAAACCGAACGTCGGACGGATATCGGCAATCAGATCCTTACTGAATCCATAATAATTCATCAAATCCTCCGATAAGGCATTATTCTTGAAGTCCCAGAAAATCCCCTCCGACAAACCGGAAACCGTAGTCACGATATCCCCCGTCAGGCGCATAGCGATGAAATCTCCCGGCAACATGATCTTATGGATACGGTCGTAGATATCCGGCTCGTACTCCTTGATCCAAGCCAGCTTAGAAGCGGTAAAATTACCCGGCGAGTTCAATAGGTGGGAAAGGCATCGCTTCTCGCCTATATTCTTAAACGCACGCTCGCCATAAGGAACAGCACGGCTATCGCACCAGATAATAGATGGACGAAGCACCTCCATCTTCTTGTCCACCACCACCAAGCCATGCATCTGGTACGAGATACCGATCGCCTTGATATCCTCGCCTTTCACCTTCGCCTTGCTCATGGCACCTTTCATAGCGATCTTCACGTACGACCACCAATCCTCCGGATTTTGCTCCGCCCACCCCGGACGCAACGCCTTGATCGGGGCCTCTTCTTTGGGATAAAAATCCGCACCTATTGTTAACCCGGTCTCCTCATCGACGATAGAGACCTTGATGGAAGAACTTCCAATATCACATCCTAACAAACACATAATCGTATGGTTTTATATCTTATTAAACTTCGAACGTTGTTGATTATATTTCACCTTATCAAACCGATAATACCGGGCGGCACGATGGGCGACCCCATCTTGCATATCCTCCGTGGGTACCACGTAATCCAAGGAATTCATCTTCTTATGAAAATTACGCACGTCCATCTCACGGTTATAGATCACCTCGTACGTGCGCCTGAGCTGGAACGCCGTGAACTTCATCGGCATATAGTCGAAAATGATGGCGGGTTCCTTCTCTACCCAATTACGGATCTCCTGTATGGCAGCCTCGATAATCTCTTTATGATCGAATGGCAAGCGAGGAAGATCGTCGATAGGGCACCAACGGATCGAGTCGGATTTATCGGCCGGACACGTCTTCCTGCTATTCTTGCACAAGGCGAGATAAGCGACCGTGATCAACCGTCCGATCTTCACCTTGGAAGTCGCCTCCAGCCACATCACGTCCAACCGGTTCGAGGTACGGGCGGGAGAACCGAAACAACGGAATTGTTTCAATTGGACACGCTTCAAGCCGGTCGAATCATTCAGTATCCGATAGGCGGCGTCATCTAAATCCTCGTTCTCATAGATCAGGCTGCCGGGTAATTTATAGCCGATCAACTCGCCTTCCTCACTTTTCCGCTCCGCCAACAGCACGGTGAGCTTGTCATCATTGATGCCGAGAAGAACGCAGTCTACGGAAACATAGGGGGAAAGCATCTCTCTATTCTCGTTTTGTGTATCCATGATATCAGTAATTAGATTTGCGCAAATATAAGTATTTTTCTAAACAAAGCAATTACAAAAGGTCTTTTTTGCACCTCCTAATTGATTATTTTTCTGATATTTCAGTATCGTACATCATACAATATGCTATACAACACATAATGTAAGTAAAACAATTAGTATGAGAACAAATAATGAAGGCGCTTTCACGTACCTCTAACTTTTATTTCCTACATTTGTTATATTTATAAAACATCGGACATGAATCTAAAAAACATATACTTCTCTTGGCTGATTTATTGGGGTAAAATGAAGGGATTATTGAACGGGATAGCGGAAGCGATTATCCTACTCGCCTCCTTAGCCTCTTTCTTCGTATTGATCTACCAATTCGGCTTTGTACAGACACCCGATTCCGTCCATATCCTAGAGCGCTCCCGCCCATTCATCCTGCTAGCTTTTTTCACGGGCATAACACTCCGGTACGTGGTGAGGTTCCAAGAAATCATACAGGAGAAAATGTTGTATCTCGATATCAGCATCTATTTCCTTTTATTCGCCGTATTATCCAGCAAGATATTTTTCAAGGATGCCATAGCGCACTCTTTGCCTTATTTGTCTTTCCTTACGAAACCTCTCTTCGTATATGTCTTATTATTGCTGCTTAGCACGATTCACTTATCCCGGCAGACGTTCACGCTGATGCAGACACGGATCAAGCCCTCGTTGCTTTTCTTGCTCAGTTTCGTGTTCGTGATATTGGTCGGGGCCGGGTTGCTATCGTTGCCGAACGCCACTACGCACCGGATTCCGTTTATCGACGCTTTGTTTATCTCCACGACCTCGGTATGCGTAACCGGACTAACCACCGTCGACGTAGCCACTAGTTTCACGCATATCGGGCATATTATCATCATGATTTTAATACAGATCGGCGGTATCGGGGTCATGACATTTACCTCTTTCTTCGCCCTCTCCTTCATGGGGAAATCCTCTTTTACGAGCAAGATGATGCTGAAAGATATGTTGAACGAGGATCGGACGGGAGGGTTGTTCCGGGTCATCTTAAACATTCTTTTCGTGACCTTGTTTATCGAGGGGATCGGCGCCTATTTTATTTATATGGACGTACGGGGAAGCCTGCCGGGAGGTACGCAGCAGGAATTATTCTACGCAATGTTTCATGCCGTGTCCGCTTTTTGTAACGCAGGGATCTCTACCTTGAGCGGCAATATGTACGATCCGTTAGTGGCGGATAAGTACAACCTCCATTTCTGGATAGCCATGCTGATTATATTCGGAGGCTTGGGCTTCCCGATCGTCTTCAATTACCTGAAACTCTTGCATCACTTGCTGATGAATGGTATCAAGATATTGATCGGTAAGCAAAAGCATTATATCCATACGCCCCGTATTATTAATGTACATACGTACATTGTTGTTATATCTACCTTGATCCTGTTAATTACCGGAACGGCTTTCTACCTCTTTTTCGAGTATGACAATACCTTGGGCGACCTTCCCCTGCGGGGGAAACTGGCAAATGCGTTCTTAGGCGCCGTCACGCCTAGAACGGCAGGATTCAACGTAGCGGATATGGCTACATTGGCCCCTCCGACCTTAATGCTGACGTTGATCCTTATGGTAATCGGAGCCGCCCCTATGTCCACCGGCGGCGGCTTGAAAGTGACCACCGTTTTCGTAGCTCTGGTTACGACCTTGAACGCCGCACGTGAGAAAGATAAAGTGGAAGTGAGAAAACGGGAGATCGCCCCATTCGCTATCCGCCGGGCATTCGCTATCATCATGATGTACTTCATGTGGGTGGCGATCGCTACGTGGGTATTATCCTATACGGAAAAAGGGGCGCCGCTGTTCTCCCTATTGTTCGAGGTTGTTTCCGCCTTGAGTACCGTAGGCTTGAGTATCGATTATACCCCTCACCTCACCCCTATCGGGAAAATCATCATTATCAGCACGATGCTGGTCGGACGTATCGGGGTATTGGCCTTCCTCGTAAGTTTCTGCAAGGAATACACGAAAAAGGACTATACATATCCACAAGAAAATATATTAATGTAAAAATAAGATAGCATGAAATATTTAGTAATCGGATTAGGGAATTTAGGACGTGCGATAGCGAAGGACTTGACACGTGTCGGCAATGAGGTGATCGGCGTAGACATGGATCTGCATCGTGTCGATATGCTAAAGAACGACATAGCGGGGGCGATCGCCTTGGACTCCACGGACAAAGAGGCATTGAGCACCCTGCCATTGAGCGAGATGGATGCCATTATCGTAACATTCGGTAAGGATTTCGGGACTTCCGTTCAGACCGTCGCTTTATTGAAGAGTCTGGATGCGGGCAAACTGATCGTGCGGGCGATCTCATCGATCCATGAGACTGTGATCCGTGCGATCGGGGTAAGCGAGATTATCACACCGGAAGAGGATTTCTCTACGATGTATACCTCCCAAGCGTCTTTAGGCGGCCTGTTCAGGCATTGGTATAAAGTAACCGATACGGAACATCTCTATAAGATCAAGACACCGGCCACTCTTGTCGGGCAAACGATCAAAAATATTGATTTCGAGGAGAATTTCGGCATCCATCTGGTAGCGATCGAACGTCCTTACGAGAAAAAGAACCTGATCGGACTCACACAAACAGAATACAAGGTTATCAGCCGCATCAGCGAGGAATTGGTGATCGAGGCTGATGATCTACTGATCTTATTCGGGAAGATGGAGCTATTAAATAAAATAGCCAACATCTAAAACAAAACATAGGCAGACGATCACGATATAATCAGCGTCGTCTGCCTACGGCTAATATCAACGAAGCGATCAAGCCCCCGCTATCTCTATCGTATAGGAGGCATCGAAGACCTCTCCCGGTTCCAAATGCCATGCCCAATCCCGGTCTTTATACTCACCCGTATAATCCACCCGGTCGCAACGCCCATACCAAGGTTCGATACAGACAAACGGAGCGTTTTTCGTAGGCGGAGACCATAAGCCTACCACCGGAGCCGTAAAGGTGAGCGAAAGGTACGGACGTTTCTCCACATCCAATAAGTCCACCCGCTTAATCTGGCTGTCCTCCAAGATAAACGTATCGATATCGAACGTATGGATATTCAACGGCAGCAAGCCGTCCGCATCCAAAGGTACCGGACGAACCACGTCCCCTACGCACCCTTTCTCCACCAGCGCACGGTATACGAGATCTTTTTTCACATCGAAAGCGAAATACCCTCGATCCGGTTGATCCACCTCATAATTCGGGTACAGGAAAGCCGGATGAGCGCCGATCTGGAAATGCATCGTCTTATCTCCCGTATTCTTCACACGCCAAAGCACCTCCACCTTATTGCCCTCCAAACGATACCCGATCTCCAGAAGGAAAGGGAACGGATAGGCTCTCAGCGTGTCCGGGGTACTTTCCAGCGCGAAACGCAACTCGTTCTCCGCCTCATCGATCAACGTAAAATCCATATCCCGTGCAAAGCCGTGCTGCGACAGCGGATACACGGTTCCCTCGTTCCGATACTCGGCCTTCCATACGCTCCCGACGATCGGGAACAATACCGGGGAATGACGTTTCCAGAAAGCGGGGTCCGCTTGCCAGAGATACTCCTTTCCCGTAGCGTTCGCTACGATACTACTCAACTCCGCTCCATGTTCGGAGACACGGATCGTTAGTTCTTGATTTGATACTGTCTTCATTCCTTATGATAAGTTTAGTAATTGTTCGGCGGGAAGTCCCTTGCTTTTCAAGAAACCGTTCAAAGTCCCGAATAATAAGGGCTGTCGCCGGAAATCTTCCAGATAAACCCGTTTCAGGCAGTCTACCGGCATCGATATCGGAACGTATGGGATCAAGTTTCCATGCTCATAACGATAGAGCACCTCATCCGTAGCTTGCAGCGAGGCCAACCGCCATTCCTTATCCCCCACCGAGGAAGGCTGCTTCACCTCCAGACAGGCGTTACACAGCATCGAGAAAAAGCGGGAATCAGGCGTAAAGCCCGTGTGCTCCTCATCAAAAAAGAAGGTATCGTATTCCTTTTCCAATTGTGCCGTAAAATGGTTCAAGATAGGCTCCTTCTCATACTTGCAGGACAACAGGGAATAATTCTCGAACAGGCAAAGCTCGCCCAACGACTGATAGTCCAGCTCAAGGACCAGAGAAGGCTCGGCAGACTGGGCCGGCTCACCGGGTTTCTCATACAAAGGGATCACGTACATGCCTATCTCCGGCCCCACCAGCATCCGGCTGTCCTGTCTGAAAAAGGGCATCGCTTTCTTGCTCTTTTCCACAGGTATCCCTTTGCGTTCCTCATACAAGCCGATAGACTCCCTAAGCAAGGAAAGCCCATACTCGATCTCCTCTTGCGGCACGATATGCATCAACCCCTTCGCCGGAAGCGTGAAAAAGGAATCAGGCCCCGAGGTAGTCCGAAAGCTTTCGACAAAAGCGTTCAATGATACTCTACAATATAAAACCATACAATCTGTTTTTTGCCTCGCAAGGTAGAAAAATATTATCAGAACCGATATGCCTTCCGACAAGAATTTATCTTATTACGCAAGATCACTGCAACCCGGGTTGCAGTAAAAAGCAGTTCTACTTTGTAAAAGGAGTTGACTCGCATATCAAAATAATCATTATCTTTGTTCGGAATAACAAGCGAGTAAAAAAAGACCGTACCGTAAATCAAGTATAAACCAATATAGTATACAATTATGAAACGTCGTGATTTTTTAAAGACCAGTGTCATCGCTAGCGCGGCTCTATCCTTAAATTTTGAAGGTCTGCAAGCGGCCCTTTCCACGAACACCGTAGCCGTAGAGAAGGCTCCCGATATGGTAGCCGTTATGGGTGGAGAGCCGGAGGTGATGCTAGATAAAGCCTTGGAAGCCCTTGGCGGTATCGGAAACTTCGTAAAGAAAGGACAAAAGATCGTAATCAAGCCGAATATCGGTTGGGACCGCTCTCCTGAATTGGCCGGTAATACGAACCCCAAATTAGTGAAAGCCTTGGTCAAGAAATGCTTGGAGGCCGGCGCCTCTAAAGTGACCGTATTCGACCACACCTGCGATAACTGGCAGAAATGCTATGAGACGAGCGGGATCGCCGAGGCCGTAAAAGAGGCCGGAGGTATCATCATGCCTGCCAACGATGAGAAATATTTTAAGGAAGTATCCATTCCGGGTGGCGTGAACCTGAAAAGCGCCAAGATCCATGAGGCCCTGATCGAGGCGGACGCATGGATCAACGTCCCCGTATTGAAGAACCATGGTGGGGCGAAGATGACTTGCGCCATGAAGAACTATATGGGAATCGTATGGGATCGCCGTTTCTTCCATCAAAATGATTTGCAACAATGTATCGCCGATATTTGCACTTGGCAAAAGAAACCGGTATTGAACATCGTGGACGCTTATCGCATCATGCACCAAAACGGCCCGCAAGGAAAGAGCGCGGCCGATGTGGCTACCTTGAAATCCTTGATCGCCTCCACCAATATCGTCGCTATAGACACCGCCGCCCTTCGCCTGTTCAACCAAGTGAAGAAGCTGGATATGGCCGCCGTAGGTCATATCGGTAAAGGCGAGGCTTTAAAGCTGGGTACAACGAATCTGGATAATGTCACGATCAAACGTATTAAGATATAATCGAGGATGAAGAAGCCTAATTACTTAAAAGGATTGCGGGTCGTACTCGCGATCCTCATTTTCGTACCCATACTTTTATTCTTCGTTGATTTCGCCGATGTATTGCCGGACAACCTGCACACGTTGTTGCATCTCCAGATCATGCCCGCTATTTTAGGGGGAATGGCGGGGTTGGTAGTCTTCCAATTCGTATTGGCTTTATTGTTCGGCCGGATCTATTGCTCGGTTATTTGCCCGGCGGGCGTATTGCAAGATATTATCAACCGGGTTTTCTGTATCGGAAAGAAGAAAAAGAAAGGAGTACGCAGGTTCAGCTATCATAAGCCCATGAATATCTTACGGTACTCTATTCTCGGGCTTACATTCGTACTGGCTGTTTTCGGGATGATCGAATTATGTACGTTGCTAGATCCGTACAGTAACTTCGGCCGTATAGCGAACAACCTGTTCCGTCCGGTCGTCATGTGGGTCAATAACCTGCTGGCCGACGGATTGGCACGGATGGATAACTATACGCTTTATCACGTCACGATTAGCAACGTGACGGTATTCGGCGTGATATCCGCTTTGGTTGCGCTACTCGTATTCATCATCATGGTCGTATTCCGGGGAAGGTTGTTCTGCAATACGCTTTGCCCGGTAGGAACGCTGTTGAGCCTGATCTCCCGGTATTCGTTTTTCCGGATCTCCTTTGACAAAGAAGCCTGTACGCATTGTGGTAATTGCGAGCATACTTGTAAGGCGGAGGCGATCGACAGCAAGAACCTCACCGTAGATACCTCCCGTTGCGTAAATTGCTTCAACTGCGTGTCCTCGTGCGCTAAAGGAGGATTGCAATATCGTTTCAAGCCTTCCTTCAAGAAAGAAGCCGAAACAGCTCGCATACAAACGGACGTGATCCAACAGGCTACCGCTCCGAACAGCCGCCGTACATTTCTCTCGGCAGGGGCTACCGCCGCGGCCTCCCTCCCGATCGTATCCACCATTGCCCAAGGAATGGAAAAAGGGCATGGCAAAGGGCAGCACGGGCAAGGTAAGCACGGCAAGAAATGGCCCCCTATCGTACCGCCGGGAGCGATCAGCTTAGAGCGTTTCAAGGATGTATGTACCGGATGCCAGATTTGCGTGACTCAATGCCCGAGTCATGTACTACGTCCCACGGGACTGGAGTACGGCTTTGATTATATGTTGAAACCCCGTATCGCTTACATCGACAGTTATTGCAACTACGAATGCACGGTCTGCTCGGAGGTTTGCCCCACGCACGCTATAAAACCGCTTACTAAGGAAGAGAAAGCTACTACGCAAGTGGGCATCGCCACCTTCTTCATCAACCGCTGTATCGTAAAGACGGAGGGGACGGACTGCGGGGCCTGCTCGGAGCACTGCCCTACCCAAGCCGTGCATATGGTTCCTTACGAGGGCACGCTTACCATCCCGCAAGTAAACCCGGATCTTTGCATCGGTTGTGGCGGCTGCGAATCGATCTGTCCCGTACGCCCGATGAGAGCGATCATCATTAAGGCGAACGAGGTTCACAAGTTCGTGGAGAAGCCCAAAGAGGAAGAGGTGAAAAAGGTAGAAATAGATGACTTCGGATTCTAAGAGAAAAATGCTACCTTTGTCACAAATTTTTGATACATGACATTTGAATTACAGTATAACGATACGAAATCGAACGCTAGGGCGGGCTTGATTACCACCGATCACGGGGTAATCGAGACGCCTATTTTTATGCCCGTGGGTACGCAAGGTACGGTAAAGGGTGTACATATGACCGAGCTAAAGGAAGATACCAAAGCACAAATCATCTTGGGGAATACGTACCATCTGTATCTTCGTCCCGGTATCCAGATCTTGGAGCAGGCCGGAGGCTTGCATAAGTTTAATACATGGGATCGCCCGATATTGACCGATAGCGGGGGGTTTCAGGTATTCTCCCTTTCCGACAATCGTAAGCTGCATGAAGAGGGAGCCGAGTTCCGCTCGCATCTCGACGGCTCCAAGCATATGTTCACGCCGGAGAAGGTGATGGATATCGAACGCTCTATCGGTGCGGATATCATCATGGCCTTCGATGAGTGTTGCCCGGGAGATGCCGACTACAATTACGCCAAGCAATCACTGGGCCTGACCGAGCGTTGGCTGGATCGTTGTTTCGCCCGCTTCAACAGCACGGAGCCGAAATACGGCTACCGGCAAAGTCTCTTCCCGATCGTACAGGGATGCGTCTATACGGACTTGCGGCAGAGGGCGGCGGAGAACGTGGCCCGAAAAGGCGCCGATGGAAACGCTATCGGGGGATTGGCCGTTGGTGAGCCTACCGATAAGATGTACGAGATGATCGAGGTCGTGAACGAGATCTTGCCGAAAGATAAGCCTCGTTACTTGATGGGCGTAGGAACCCCGATCAATCTGCTGGAAGGGATCGAACGAGGCATCGATATGTTCGACTGCATCATGCCGACCCGTAACGGACGCAACGGCCAACTCTTCACCCGCTTCGGTACTATCAATATGCGTAACAAGAAATGGGAGAACGATTTCTCGCCAGTCGATCCGGACGGACATTCCTACGTGGATACCTTATATAGCAAGGCTTATCTGCACCACTTGATCAAGGCGAAAGAAATGCTTGGCTTACAGATCGCTTCTATCCATAACCTCGCTTTCTACCTATGGTTGGTGAAAGAAGCGAGGGCACATATCATCGCTGGCGATTTTACTACATGGAAAAGTGGTATGGTCCGTCAATTAGCGAACCGGTTATAAAAAACGAGACAGATGAAATTTAAACTAAAACGGATCGATTGGTATATCATCAAGCAGTTTCTGGGCACGTACGTGTTCGCTATCGCCTTGATTATCTCTATCTCCGTCGTTTTCGATATAAACGAGAAGATCGATAAGTTCTTGAATCCGGATGTCCCCTTGAAGGCGATCATCGTGGATTATTACTTGAACTTTATCCCCTACTTCGCCAATTTGTTCAGTCCGTTGTTCACATTTATCGCCGTGATCTTCTTCACGTCGAAGCTAGCGGATCGTTCGGAGATCATAGCGATGCTTGCCAGCGGTATGAGTTTCCGTAGGTTAATGCTTCCTTACGCAGTCTCGGCTACGATTATCGCTATCGTGACGTTTATCCTAAACGCTTACATCATTCCCCCGGCGAATGAGACTCGTATCGATTTCCAGAACAAGTATATCCGCAACAAGAAGGTGGACTACGTAAAGAACGCCCAATTGGAGATCGAGCCGGGTATTATCGCTTATTTCGATAGCTATGACGCTCGCTCGAACATGGGATACCGTTTCTCTCTGGAGCATTTCGAGGATAAGAAATTGATCTCCCGTCTGACCGCCAAGTCAATCAAATACGACTCGCTTTATCAATGGACCGTTATCGATTATATGATCCGTGATTTCGATGGCATGCGGGAACATATTTCCCAAGGCTCCCGTAAGGATACGACCTTGACCATCGTGCCCTCGGACTTCCTGATTTCCGTGAATGATTGCGAGACGATGACAACGCCCGAGCTAAATACGTATATCAACCGACAGAAAAAAAGAGGTATCGGGAATATACAGACCTTCCAGATCGAGTATCATAAGCGCTTCGCCACGATCATGGCGGCGTTTATCTTGACTTCTATCGGAGCGTCGTTGTCTTCCCGGAAAATAAAGGGAGGTATGGGTATGAATATTGGTATCGGATTGGCGTTGAGTTTTTCTTACATCCTGTTTATGACGGTTACTTCCACCTTCGCTATTAATGGTTATGTGAGTCCTGCCGTAGCGGCCTGGATACCGAATATAGTTTATACATTTATAGCGATATTCTTATATCAGAAAGCACCAAGGTAATTGATTAACTCCTATATTGGTATAACTCTGCCAAATTTCATCCAGTTGTAGAGACGGGGTGTGCCCCGTCTCTACAACCTAGGATTTTCAATTATTTCGTGAAATTAAGTCCAAACTCTAACGTTTTTGCGTTCGGAAGTAGTTGCAATACCATATCTACCATTTGCTGATAATTCTCCGGAACCATCGGTTTCAAGATAGGAGCTATCATGGTCAAAACCGGTACGATTAAATCCTTATCCGCATAAAAAGTAGCCTCACTTCCATCCACCTTCATGTTAAGAGGTAGACCATAATAACCTCCTAAATCAACCAAAAGCTTCATGATCTCGTCAATAGAGATACCAGCGGCCTCCAATTTGTCACCAGCAGCCTGTTGTAATAAAGTAGTCAAGACTGTCACATAATTTTTATCCACAGCCACCATAAATTTCCCGTCTACCACACAATATTGGATACTTGCCATTTTCGTGATCTCACCGATTCCTTTATCCTCAGAAGCCCCTATAGGTCTCCAAGAAACATCGAAGATTCCATCTTCCGGTAAGTTAACATTTACAACGCTTACTTTGCCCCAAATCAAGTTACTGATAACTGGCTTTATCATACGCACGAGATCATCGATCGTAGAATTTCCGGTAACGATATTCGCATAGATAGCTTCCACGCCCGCTTTCAAGCTCCAATTACCTACGATAGAAGAAGTTAATTTACGAGTATAAACAACAGAAGCTACGCCCCCTTTCACCGTACCATTTACCGATACCACGCAATCGCCAACCGTACTCTCGCCGGTAAACGTATAAGTGCCGTCCGCTTCCTTCAATGCGGCATCAATAGCGACCGACTTATTTTCGGGGATGATATTGTTCAAGGTTACTGATGCCTTCTCCGCAGAAGAAGCGGCAATCACGACCGATTTACCGTCAACAGGGATTGTCACTTCACCCATTACCAGATTTACGCTCTTACCCTCGTATGTTTTCGACAGGTCTTGCCAGTTACCGGAAGAACTTGAATCGTCATCATCACCACATGCCGTAAAAAAACCCATCGTGCAAATCACGGCAAATACATACAACAAACTCTTTCTCATGACTCTTGTTTTAAATTTAACATAAATAGCTATTAATATTATCACAAATATATCCATTCCAACTTCCACTAACAACAATAATTTAATATCAGATGTTCGATTCCTGTGTTTAGATCAAAAATTCACTACTTTTGTCGTATCAAATACTTAAAAACAATCTATCATGAAGAAAGTGTTTATCTCAATGGCCTGCGTATTAATCGCTCTATCCGGTTGCACGAATGGAGGAAGCAATAAAGAATCCATGGAAGTCGTACTGAATATCAAACGGAAAGTAAAACCCGAATGTGTCTCCGCCTTAAAGGAATCATTCTTGAAATGCAAGGAAAGCACGTTGCTAGAACCGGGATGTATCGACTACGGCATGTACCAGTCCCTCACCGATAGCACCGAATTCTTTATCGCCGAAACTTGGAAAAACGACGGGGAATTACAAAAGCACGGCGAAACCGCCCATCTTAAACAACATCTGAATGAGATCAAAGATATGGGAGACCCTTCCTATAAAGGTAGTTTCCGGAAGATTTATGTCTGCCCGAGTGTAAATGACTAATCATTAAGAATTGAAGATTAAAAATCAAGCTTCACATAAGCGTTTATTTTCAATCTTCAATTCCCTATATTTAATTACAAAAGATCTGACGCTAACTCAGATAACTCGCTTCGCTCGCCTTTTATCAAGTTGATATGGGCGAACAAGTCCTGTCCTTTCATCTTGTCGATCATATAGGCCAAGCCATTACTTTGGGCGTCTAGATATGGGGAGTCAATCTGTTGGATATCTCCCGTGAAGACCATCTTCGTTCCCTCTCCCGCACGGGTGATAATCGTCTTGATCTCATGCGGCGTGAGGTTCTGGGCCTCATCGATGATACAATAAGTCTCGGACAAGCTACGACCCCGGATAAAGGCCAACGCCTCGATCACCAACTGGTTGTTCTTCTGCATATCGTCGATCTTACGGACATCGGGATTACCCGGGGCAAACTGAGTCTTGATCACGTTCAGGTTATCGAATAGAGGTTGCATATAAGGAGCGACCTTTTGCTTCTCGTCACCCGGAAGGAAACCGAGATCCTTATTCGCCAAAGCGACGATCGGACGGGCCAAAAGTATCTGTTTATACGTGCCGGCTTGTTTCAAGGCAGAGGCCAACGCCAACAACGTCTTTCCGGTACCGGCCTTTCCGGTCAGCCCCACCAGCTTGATATTCGGATCGTTCAACACCTCGAAAGCGAAACTCTGCTCGGCATTACGGGGCTGGATACCAAAGTTCGTGCCTTTATCCACCTTCTTGATCTTATCCGTAAACGGATTGTAGCGAGCCAATACACTATTACGTACGCTTTTCAAGATAAAGCATTCGTTCGGGTCGAGCTTAGACTTGATATCCAACGAATCTGCGTCCACGCCTTCCGGAGAGCTGTAGATCTTGTCGATCAAATCGGGGTCTATATTCTCATAGGTCTCTTGCGCACGCTCGAAAATATCTACATTCACGACCTTATCCGTGATATAATCCTCAACGGGAATACCCAAAGAACGAGCCTTCATACGAAGGTTCACATCCTTGCTGACCAAGGTTGTCTTGATCTTCGGATTCTTCTCGGCGATCGTCAACGCACAAGACAAGATACGGTGATCTGGCGTTTTATCCGGAAAAGAATGCGCTATTTTCTCCTGGTACTTATCACCGGTCACGATATAGAGTGTACCTTTTCCCGGTCCTAGTGAGGCGCCTTTCAAGAACAGGTCATTACTGGTCAATAAGTCTAGCTCCCGAACAAACTCACGGGCATTATAATTGATCTGCTCACTCCCCTTCTTGAACTTGTCCAACTCTTCTAATACCACGATGGGTAGATAGATATCATTTTCCTGAAAGTTCTCGATGCACTTATAGTCATGTAATATGACATTCGTGTCCAACACAAAATTCTTCTTTGCTCCCATGGCCTTTCGATTTAATGATTATTGCTTCTAATATAAGAACAATTCTGACACGTTGATAGTTCAGGCCTGCTAAAATTAGTTACACACACCAATAATTTCGTCATATTGACCAATTCAAGGAAAAATATGTATCTTTACGAGGATTAAAAAATAGAGGAGGGTAACGTCATGTTCACAAATTTCAATTTCCAACAAATACTTAGCGCATTCATCGTATTATTCGCTGTTATCGATATAATCGGAGCTATTCCCATCATCATAGACCTAAAGGATAAAGGCAAGGATGTCAATGCGTTGAAGGCAACCCTAATCTCCTTTCTATTGTTATTAGGGTTCTTCTACGCCGGGGATATATTACTCAGGCTTTTCCATGTGGACATCGAGTCGTTTGCCGTGGCCGGCGCTTTTGTGATCTTCCTCCTATCTTTGGAGATGATTCTCGACATAGAGATTTTCAAGAACCAAGGGCCGATCAAGGAAGCTACGTTGGTGCCGCTGGTATTCCCGTTGCTAGCCGGAGCGGGATCGTTCACCACTTTGTTGTCGCTCCGTGCGGAATATGCCAGCGTGAATATTATCGTAGCCTTGGTACTGAATATGCTATGGGTCTACTTTGTTGTCCGCATGACACGCAAGGTAGAGAAAGTCTTGGGGAAAGGTGGCATATACCTGATCCGTAAATTCTTCGGTATCATCCTGCTGGCGATCTCCGTCAAGCTATTCATGAGCAATATCACCCTGCTAATGGAACAGATAGAAGCGAGTACGAAAGCAATATAGGATTTCCTTTAGAAGAGCATCCAGTTTCATCCTATTGAAACAAAGAGTTCATTAGGATGAAACTACAAGGTATCTATTATTTTCCGAAACGAGATGTGTCTATCGAATCATGTTCCCTCTCCTTGTAACCACCAAACTTCCAGACAAAAGATAATTTCAGACATCTCTCATCATTCAATTTCCTCATCCGGCTCCATTGATTGCCTTGGTTTATCTTGATGGTACGTGGAATGCTGCTGGCGAAAATATCGTCTCCTTTAAGTGTCAAGCTGGCACGGTCATTCAAGAAAGTCCATTTTAATCCAGCGGATATCTCATACATGGAACCCAAGTCGTATATACCTTGGATGGCACCGGGAGTCACGTATTGGCCGTCTATCGTCATTTTTAAATTCGGTTTATCACATAGGTTAAATGTGTTACTCATATGCGCTAACCCGAGATAAGCCTCACGGTTATATGAGATGCCGTGGAAGTTATCATTCTTCTCTTGCATCCTCCAACCTCGCAGTGTGATGCGGCTATTCCAAAAACGACCCACATTAAAAGGAATGATCACCGCCAATCCCGCTTCCAGACTATAATCCATATTCTCGAAACGAAAAACGGTCTTCAGTTCCGTATCGCTTTGATAAAGAAGTTGGGCGAAATAATCCGGCGTGTATTCACAGAACGCTACCAGCATATACTTTTGGCGGAAGATATAGACCATCTGCCCCTCATACGTGCGATAAGGTTTCAACAAGGGATTTCCCGCCACCTCCGAGTAAGAGTTTAGAGGCGTTACTTGCGGGGAGACTTGCCAATAACCGGGATAGGTCTTATCGCTACTTATATCGAACTGTAAAATATGTCGGGGAGAAAACGTATAGCTCAGGGATACGGTGGGAAACAACGCCCCCTCATTCCATAGGTTCATATTTTCCCGGCTAGAGGCGTAGTCAGACTTAAAATACTCCCCTTTCAGCCCGACCGTAGCAGAGAAACGCTCTCCGAAGTTTTTCGATACCTCGGCGAAAATATCAGCGATGTATTCCTTTTGTGTATTATCCTCCAACGCTTCCTCGTCCATCTCATAGCCAGCACCTTGCTCATATAAATACTCCGAATAGTTTTTCGACGAGGCGTAACCTCCATGCACGCCGTAATTCAATCCCCACCCGGAAGCGAAACTATGTGTCTTATTTAGGAATACGGACCAGCGGGATACATCCTGTCTCGTATTATTTATCATATCAGTCCGGGAACCATTCGTATTCGTATCCTGGTAATCAAGTACCGAGGGCGAATGATAACGGGTGAAATCCGCTCCTGCCGATATCCCGGCATGTCCGTCATACTGTAAACGTATATTATGAATAGCGGAGTGCCCGTCATCACGGACCAAGCTCGTACTCTCACTTTTATTTTCCGGCTTCGACAGATCCAGATATGAGGTAAAGGCATCACGGTCCGATAAGACTTTATCTCCCTTCAGATAATATGCCAAAGAGAGTTTATCCTCATTCGCGAACGTATAATCCATTCCCAGACGAACCGTTCCTCTATTTACATGGACAAGGGCCCGATTATGTTGGCTTATTTCCGTCATACCACTATTTAATGTATGGCGGGCCAACATATCCTCCCCCATCACATCCCGTCTCTTATTACCATTCAACAGGAAATCTATGCTAAAGCCCTTATTCGTATAAAGTAAATTCACATGCGCATCTCCCCCCGCATGGCGATATTGGGTGTAATCCACACCCGTTTCACCTTGCCAAGAAGGAATCTCGGACTCATTCTTACTCAATACGACATTGAGTAACGCCCCCTTGACATTATATTTAGCTGGAGCGTTATACATCACCTCAGCCTTTTCGACCCTTGAGGCCGGCATAGTTTTCAGTAACTGGATTAATTGATCTGCCGACATTGTCGTCAACTGCCCATTCAAGATTATATTCAAACGACTGGCCCCTACCAGCTCCAGATTATCATTCCGCTCGATAAGCCCCGGTAAGTCCTTGATGATCTCAAAAGCGTTCGTGGCAGTCTTATCCTTCATCAGTTGAGGGACATCATACGTCAGCTTGCCTCCCTCCAGTTTCACTTGCGGGCGTTCTCCCTTTACGGTAATCTCGGCCAACTGATAATCTTTCTCCTCCAGCACCACCGTACCTACGTTGGCGGTAGTTATCTCTTTCTCTACCATATTATATAAGATGTGTTGGAAAATAAGTCGATACGACTGGTCTAGCGGATGATTCAATCGAAAATCCCCAAGCGTATCGGTAACCACGGCATCCACATATACAGAGTCGAGGGTCTGTAAAATCACCGCCACTCCATCTACCGGCTGTTCCTTGCCATCCATCACCTTCCCGGAAATACCTTGTGCCATCATCTCACCGAGACTCATCAGCAAGCATAAAATCATGTAGTAAATAGTACGTTTCATATCGGTTTGTTTTTATCATTTTTCGTTCATACAAAAGAAACGTATTCTTAAAAGAAACTATGTTACCACTCACTTACGAAGTCTTACCTTGTCTTATCAGGAATGTTATTTAGTCTTATCGCCATTTATCAACCCCAACAAAGAGGAACAAGGTAATCTAGAAAACACCTTCGGAAAAGTAGTACGAGTGGTATCCTTTGTGCTAAATCTCACCTAAGGGAATTGCAGGAAAAAGGTTTCAAGGCCGCCGTACTCTTTGACGCAAAAACGTAAACTGAACATTAAGAGGTTCTAACTGTTGATATATCAATCAAATATTTGAAGATAACCTATTAAAAGTTGAAAATCATGTGTACAAGAGTAGTTTATTCGGGAACAAACGGGATGGTAGCGACTGGTCGCACAAGACTTTAAACCGGCGCAACCGTTCAAGTTTATGGGTGTAAAGGATCTTATTTAGTCTTGGCTAACTATTTTTTGGGATAATATGTTCCATATTTCCTTTTACAACATTTGAGTTTCAATTAATATTTATATTTGACGTCAAAAATCTTACAATATGGATAAACAGTTCCTCTGCCTTGATTCACCTACGGACTTTATGGTTGGTAAATACATATCCGCCGATGAACTCAAGGAGTTTATAAATATTCCTTGTAAGATAAAAGCTGGGGTCTTTATCCTTTGCATGGAAGGGCAAATACGCTCAACTATCAATATGTCAGAATTGACCACTTCGAAACTCAATGTTGTAACGCTATTGCCCAATAGTCGCATACAAATACATGAGATATCCCCCGACATCTTGATCTATTTCATAGCGTTCTCTTTCGATTTTATGTGTTACACCAATTTTATCAAGAGCACGATGGGTTATCTACTGATGATTTACAGGTATCCGATTATAAAAATATCCCAAAACAGGGCCAACCTGATCACGAACTTCTACGAGCTTCTCTATCAATATGCCGTATATCCCGATATCTTGAACAATAAAGAGATGATAAAGGCCATTTTCATGATGTGTAGTCAAGGTATCATAGAAATATACAGTAAAAATTACCCATTAGAGAAACAGGAACTTACACGTCCGTTACAAATCTATCAAGAGTTCCTAAATATGGTATTGAGATACTATACGAAAGAGCATAACGTATCGTTTTATGCCGAGAAGTTGGGCCTCACGTTCTCTTATTTCTCGACATCCATCAAAAAAGCGATTGGAGAGACTCCTCAAGAGATCCTCACGCAAACAATAATCATAGACGCTAAGGCTCAGTTGAAAGGGACCAACCGAGAAATCAAGAACATAGCGATGGACCTCGGCTTTAATAATCTATCGTTCTTTAATAAGTTCTTCCGTCGAAATGTAGGCATGACTCCACAAGAATACAGGGGTAAATCGTATACCTATTCTTGTTACCAGAAAACATCCGACTAGCTGAAAGCAAAAACGGAACATATTATCAAAAAGAAGAATTTCAAGGGTACCTTTTATAATTTTTACTTTTGTAGGATAATATAAAAAGACATACGATGGAAGGGCGAGAGACGGATCTAGAATACAACTTATTGATGGGGCTTACGGGAGCTAGCGTTAGCAAACATTTATTGGATGAGCATTTTACACTTTTATGGGCAAATGACTTCTATTACGATATGATAGGTTACCCCAAAGAAGAATATGAAGCTCTTTTCCACAATAAACCCGATTTGTATTTTAAAGGTTATGATGAAGCTTGGAATATATTATCCAAGAATGTTTACGAGACGATAGCTAATAAAGCCAGCGGTTACGAAACCGTTATCCAGATGCCAACGAGAAAAGGAAAAAGATGGACTAAAATCACCTCAACGTTTACCGACCAACTACAAGACGGCATCCCTATCTCCTATACGGTAATGACCGATGTAGAGGACGTAATGCGAAGGCGGATCGAGCAAACGATCACTTATGATAATATCCCCGGCTTCATATCCAAGCATAAAGTACATAAAGACGGCAGTTTTACATTGCTGGAGGCAAATGATAAATATATGGACTTCTCTGGTATCGATAAAAATTCTTTTTTATCTTTCAGTCCTTTCTCCCGTTTAGATGAAACAAGTCGTAATACGATGAACGCACATATCCCCTGTATGCTAAAAGGGGAACCTGTACATTTCGTTATCCAGTCGAAAGACAAAAACGGCAACGGCGCTTGGCTACAGTTGAACGGGGAATGTATCGGCTGGGAAGGCGACGAGCCTATCTATCTTATCGTTTACATCAATATCACCGACATTACCGAACAGAGGGAGTTGCAAAAGAAACTGGAGAAACAGTCAAAGCAACTTAAAGAAGCACTAAAGTCGGCGGAACAAGCCAACCAAGCCAAATCTGATTTTCTCGCCCGCATGAGTCACGATATCCGTACACCCATGAACGCCATCATGGGAATGGCGACTATAGCCAAAGCCCATGTAGATGAACATGAAAGAATACTAGATTGTATGGAAAAAATCAATGGAGCCTCTAAATTATTATTGAGTCTGATTAATGAGGTTCTCGATATGTCCAAGATCGAAAGTGGCAGGTTAATTCTTTCGGAGGATGAGTTCAATGTGGGTGAGCTCTTGCAAGACTTGGTCGTTATGATGCAACCAGAGATCAAAAACAAACAACAAACTTTAAATATACACGTCAAGAACCTTAGGCATGAGAATGTAAAAGGCGATACGCAGCGTATCAAACAGGTATTGATGAATATCCTCTCGAACGCAATTAAGTATACGCCGGAGAATGGGCGAATCACGATAGAAATCTACGAGAAGGACCCTCATAATGGCATCGGAAATTATCAATTCGTGTTTGAGGATAACGGAAGAGGTATGAAACCGGAGTTTCTGGATAAGATTTTCGAGCCTTTCGAGCGTGCGAGCGATGATGAGATCAAGAGGATACAAGGCACTGGCCTCGGGATGTCGATCAGCCATAAGATCATTCAGATGATGGGAGGAGATATCAAGGTGGAGAGTGAATATGGCAAAGGTTCCCGCTTCACCATCGACATGCCATTGGTTTGCCGGGATCAGAAGCCCGATGATAAGATAGAGGTAGAAGGTTTAGAGGTTCTTGTGGTAGATGATGATAAGATCGCTTGTCTAAACACGTCTAGCTGTTTGCAAGAGATCGGGATAAACAGTGAATGCGTATACTCAGGTAGCGAAGCTATAGAAAAAGTACGACAGCATCATTTAGCGGAGAAAGAGTATTTCGCCGTGATCATTGACTTGAAGATGCCTCAAATGAACGGCATTGAAACAACCCGGCAAATCAGACGTTTCGTGGGAGCGGACGTACCGATCATCATTCTCTCCGCATACGATCTTGAGGAATATGAGGCAGAGGCTAAGGAGGTTAAGGCCAATGGATTCATCACCAAGCCTCTCTATAAGTCCAAGCTACTCCAAGTATTGAGATCTTTCCTTGACGAAGGAGACCAGCCGGAACCGATCCGCCCATTCAAGTTATCAAACGTCGATTATTCCGGCAAGCGCATCTTGCTGGTGGAGGATAACGAGTTAAATCGTGAGATCGC
The DNA here is from genome assembly GCF_964238835.1 of Parabacteroides sp. 20_3. Taxonomy (NCBI): domain Bacteria; kingdom Pseudomonadati; phylum Bacteroidota; class Bacteroidia; order Bacteroidales; family Tannerellaceae; genus Parabacteroides; species Parabacteroides sp. 20_3. Next base: position 287,072 of record NZ_CAXSNO010000002.1, read on the forward strand.
CGTAGAGATCATCGGCAGCACCGGTATCACTATCGATACGGCGATAAATGGGCTCGACGCCGTACATAAAGTCGCCCAATCGGAAGAAGGATTTTACCAGATAATACTGATGGATATCCAGATGCCTATCATGGACGGTTATGAGGCGACCCGGCAGATTCGTTCCCTCCAACGAAGGGATATCGCACATATGCCAATTATAGCCATGACCGCCAACGCTTTTTCCGAAGACGTGACAAACGCTATCAAAGCGGGCATGAATTATCATTTGGCTAAACCGATTGATATTGGGGCGTTGATGGGCATCCTTAGTAAATATTTACAAGCGCCCGCATAAAGTTTATCTTGCGTATTAAAAGTTCATGTAATAAAATTGTCTATTTTTAGCGATCAATTCGATTATAAGCATAAAGAGACTTCATGAACATCAGACTTCGTTTTAAGTTAATCGCTTTGTTGATCGTCCTATCGCTGGCCGGGCTTTTGGTTTTCCAAGGATACTGGCTGAAAGGTTTATATGATACATTATATAAACAGATGGAGATCAATATAGAGGAAGCGATGAAGATCGCCGACTATAAGGAGTTGTTCCTGCGCATCCGATCTATCAAAAAAGAACAGGGAGCGCTGGGACCTCAAACCCAAGATGTGTACTTCAGCTCAGAGCTAGATCCGTCTAATAAGCAGAAGATGGACGCAAAAGCTTCGATCCTTCCGCAGAAAGAAGATCCTGACCTTAACCGGGAAGATATCTTCAAGACGGCAAATCCCGACTCACACATGAAACTACATATCGATTACGGGGATGAGGAGGACTTTAGCTCGATAGACTCTACCCTAACGGATTACCTATATGTAATCGGCGAGGTGGAGGACATGGTGCAGCAAGCGATGCACGCGAATATAGATTCTATAAAACCAATTGATTTCAAGACCTACAACAAATTATTAACCTCGGAGCTGGAGGCAAGAAATATCGTAACGGAACATGAGCTGGTAACGATTTATAAACCAAACAACGGGGACGAGAAGGGTTGGATGCATCTGGACAAGCCAGAACGATTCACTACGTGGAAAAACCCCGTGCATTTCGATTACCCGCTCCATAACGAGAGCACGTTACAATATCGCCTGTTCCTCAAATCGCCGGCTAGCGTGATACTCACCCAGATGAAAGGCATCCTGATCTCCTCCTTCCTATTGCTTTTGCTGATCATTTGCGCTTTCATATACTTACTCCGCACCATCTTAAAGCAAAAGACCGTGGAAGAATTGAAGACCGATTTCACCAACAATATGACGCATGAGCTGAAAACCCCGATCAGCGTCAGCTATGCCGCCGTAGACGCATTATTGAACTTTAGCGATCCCGTCAACGAGAAACAGAAGAAATACCTGACGATCGTTAAAGACCAACTTATCCATCTTACCGGATTGGTGGAACAAATCTTGACACTCGCCGTAGAGAACCGCAGTACCTTCCGCTTGCGCCCCGAAACCATCTCATTAAACGAGTTGGTGAACTCCCTCATCGAGCAATACAAACTGAAAGCGAGCAAACCCGTGGAGTTTACTTGCTCCATCCCCGAGGATATAGAATTGGTGGCCGATCGTACCCACCTATATAATATGTTGAGCAACCTTATCGATAACGCGATCAAATACGCCGACAAGGAACCTTGCCGCATCGAAGCGACAGCCCGGCAAGACGATCACGAAACGACAATCTCCATAACCGATAACGGCCCGGGTATCAGCGAAGCCAACCAGCGGCAGATATTCGACAAGTTCTTCCGGGTTCCCAGCGGGAATATCCACAACGTGAAAGGTTATGGCCTAGGATTATATTACGTAAAAGACATGATGGGTAAACATGGAGGAACAGCCCGTGTGGAAAGCGTCCCCGGCAAAGGCTCCACCTTTACCCTGCATTTTAAATAATAATCCGAAAATCAAGTATCAAATATGGAAAAGATAAAAGTACTACTAGTAGAAGACGAGCCTACATTGGCCATGATCATCAAGGATACGCTGGATGGGAACGAGTTCGATATCACCCTAGCGGCGAATGGCGAGGAGGGCCTCTCCCGTTATGCGGAGATCAACCCGGACATTATCGTAGCGGATATCATGATGCCCAAGATGGATGGTTTCACGATGGTCAAATTGATCCGTAAGACGGATACGCACACCCCTGTCCTATTCCTATCAGCCCGTTCCGCAGCCAACGACGTGGTAGAGGGCTTCGAGACAGGCGGCAACGATTACCTGAAAAAGCCTTTCGGCATGGCGGAATTGATCGTACGCATCAAGGCGTTACTGCATAAGGTGTCCGTCCAAAGACCGGAAGCCACCTCTTTCCGTATCGGGCTTTATACGTTCGATTCCATCACGCAGACATTGGTCTACCGGGGAGAGAAACAACTCCTCAGCAACCGGGAATCCGAGATATTGAAGCGCCTTTGCGACAATAAGGACCAAGTATTACCGATGAAAGAGATCTTGATAGACCTTTGGGGAGATGATTCTTTCTTCAACGCACGCAGCCTGCATGTCTTTATCACCAAGCTACGTCATAAGTTATCGAAAGACGAGTCTATCAAGATTTTGAATATCCGGGGAATCGGATATAAGCTGATCATCGATTGAATTGCTTCAATGCCTGTGCCATCTGGTCCGGGCATGAAGTTCCCCTTCCATGACAATCGATGCCAGACAAACGGCCGATAGCGTCTTCGATGCGCATACCTTTCAATAAGGCGCACATGCCTTGCCCGTTACCGTGGCAACCTCCTACAATCTGCACATTCTCGATCACGTCCTCCTTCGCATCGATCACCATCAACTTAGAACAAACGCCTCCTTGAGGCGTATAGGTTATACGTCGTGTTTCCATTTTCTTTTTCTCTCCTTTTTATAAACGAGTCGCAAAGGTATAAATAAATTTAACTACATTTGTAGCATCTAATTTACAAAAACATGACATACGAGGAAACGCTACACTATCTATATACCAGCATCCCGGTCTTCCAACACAGCGGAGCTTCCGCTTACAAACCCGGTCTTGGTACAAGTATCGCCCTAGATGATTATCTGGGAAATCCCCATAAAGCCTATAAGACCATCCATGTAGCCGGGACAAACGGCAAAGGCTCGGTCAGCCATCTATTGGCGGCCATTCTCCGGCAATCCGGTTTCAAGGTCGGGCTTTATACCTCTCCCCACTTAGTGGACTTCCGGGAACGCATCCGGGTGAACGGGAAAAAGATCTCCCAAGATTACGTGGTCGATTTCGTCGAGCGTCATCGTTCTTTCTTCGAGCCTCTCCATCCTTCTTTCTTCGAGCTGACGTCCAGTATGGCTTTTGAGTATTTCCGCGACCAGCAGGTAGATTACGCGGTTATCGAGGTCGGGCTTGGCGGTCGTTTGGACAGTACGAACATCATCACCCCGATCTTGAGTATCATCACGAATATCAGTCTGGATCATACGCAATTCTTGGGAGATACGGAGGAGAAGATAGCGGCGGAGAAAGCCGGCATTATCAAGAAAGGCGTACCCGTCCTTCTGGGGGAGGCAGAGAAACGCTCCGTTTTCGACCTCTTCCAGAACGAGGCGAGAAAGGCAGGAGCACCCTTCCACTACGCCTTGAGCATGGGAATGCTGGAGGGGACCGGAGGGTTGTCGATGGTACACTGGAAGTTCCCCTCCATAGAATACGGCGAGGTGATCGGCGAGCTTGCCGGAGAGGTACAACAAGCCAACGCCATCACGGTGTTCTCCGCCCTGCACCTGCTCCGCGAGAAGTGCGGCGTTGACATCCTGCCCGAGGCCGTCCATGAAGGGTTCGGGCACGTGACCCAACTGACGGGTTTGATGGGCCGCTGGCAAACCTTGCGGACAAAACCGACCGTCATTTGCGACACCGGGCACAACGTGGGTGGATGGAAACACATAGCGGAACACCTGAATGCCATGAGAAGCCGTTTCCGCGAAATTTATATGATCGTCGGTATGGTGAACGACAAGGATATCGACGGCGTATTATCCTTGATGCCACCAGATGCTTCTTATTTCTTCACGCAAGCCTCCGTGGAGAGAGCGATGCCCGTAAAGGATTTCGCCATGAAAGCCATGCGGAAGGGACTGCCCGGAGTCCTTTGCGAAACGGTGAAAGAGGCGGTCGAGAAAGCGTTAAAAAGTGCCGACAAGGATGACTTGATCTTTATCGGCGGAAGCACCTTTATCGTAGCGGACGCTCTCCCCTTGTTCATGAAAGAAGACGAATACAAATAATATAACTCTATAAAACAAATATCATGATAGAAAAAATTCATCAGAAACTAAGCGACTCGAAAGTCGCACGCTGGAGTGTACTCGCTTTGGCGGCATTCACGATGCTTTGCGGATACTTCCTTACGGATGTAATGGCTCCGCTTAAACCGATGTTGGAAGAACAGCTAAGCTGGACGAGTACGGAATATGGTTGGTTCACCAGCGCTTACGGTTGGTTCAACGTATTTCTTTTCATGTTGATTATTGGTGGTATCGTTCTGGATAAGATGGGTGTCCGTTTCACGGGTGTCGCCTCCTGTATCTTGATGATTATCGGTTGTTCCATTAAATATTACGCCATCTCGGACGCGTTTACGATGGAAGGAGAGCTTTTCGGATGGAAAGCGCAAGTGATGGTGGCCGCCCTCGGATACGCGATCTTCGGTGTCGGCGTGGAGACCGCCGGTATCACGGTATCTAAGATTATCGTACGGTGGTTCAAGGGAAAAGAGATGGCGTTGGCTATGGGCTTGGAGATGGCTACGGCTCGTTTGGGTACGGCCTTGGCTTTATCTATCACGGTTCCCGCCGCCAAGTACTTCGGTAGTATCTCCGCTCCTATCTTGCTTTGTCTTTGTATGTTGTGTATCGGTTTGATCGCCTTCCTCGTATTTTGCGTGATGGATCGCAAGCTGGACGCTTCGATGGACGCTATCGAGCAAGCCGAGGAGGAAGAGCCTTTCCGTTTGAAAGATATCTTATTGATCGTTACCAATAAGGGTTTCTGGTTGATCGCTCTGCTTTGCATATTATTCTATTCGGCCGTATTCCCCTTCTTGAAATACGCTACGGACTTGATGGTCAATAAATATAACGTAGATCCGGAGTTGGCGGGAAACATCCCGGCTATCTTACCTTTCGGCACGATTCTTCTGACTCCGTTCTTCGGTAACTTATACGACCGCAAGGGTAAAGGGGCGACGATCATGATCTATGGTGCCTTGATGTTGATCGGCGTGCATTTATTATTCACACTTCCGATCTTGAATCAGTGGTGGTTCGCGACAATCGTGATGATCGTATTGGGTATCGCTTTCTCCTTGGTTCCATCGGCGATGTGGCCATCTGTTCCGAAGATTATCCCGGAGAAGCAATTAGGCACGGCTTATGCCTTGATTTTCTGGGTACAGAATATCGGTCTGAGTATGGTTCCTTTATTAATCGGCTGGATATTGGATACGTATTGCAAAATAGACAATGGTACGGGCAAACCGGCTTACGACTATACGATACCGATGGCAGTCTTCACCTGCTTCGGTGTACTCGCCCTCTTCATCGCCTTGATGTTGAAACGTGAGGACCGGATCAAAGGCTACGGCCTTGAATTGCCGAACATCCAAAAGGACGCCGATAAAGCCGAGGCCGAGATAATCGCTAAAGAGATGATCGCGGAGCCTTAATAAAGCTCATAACCCTAAATAAATGGAAGGCGCTGTAAACTTGATTTACCGCGCCTGTCTTTTTGATGACTGAAAACCATCGTCATTGGAACACACAAAAAGTTCGTTTGAAAAAGAGGAGTAGCGAAACAACTACAAATTGTAGCCAGTTGGAAAGACTAATAAGATAGGGACCGTAAGCTAAAACACTATAATCTTGACATTATGATCAAAATAACAGAATAACGATGTCAAGACCTTTTTACGAATAGAGGAAATGAGGGAGAAACCTATGATGAAATCATACGTTTTCCCTCATTTCTTTACATAAACACCCCTGTTTAGACCCAAAAGTAATAGAGTTAGGTAACACAAAAGGCTGTATTAGGCAACACAACCGTATGCATTAGGTAACGCAACCGTATGTATTAGGCGATACATAAGGAAGAAACAGCCCTCGCATCCTATAGAATCAATCGATACACTCGTATAAAATGGCTATTTTCACCTAAGAGTATGAGATACGATGAATTAATCTCGCTAGAATGAAAGGGCCTATTTCCATAAAGCACTACAAGACAATTAAATGCTATTATTCTATCCCATTTTCGGAAGTAAGGCGTACCTTAGCCCGGAAAAAACGCTTCTCCGGGAGTTCAGATAACAGAATGTCAAAACGTCAATCCTCCTCTTTTACACGTGATGCCTACGACTATGTCCGTAAGAAGAAAAGTAAAATCAAATTCAAATAATATACTTACAACATTATTATATATAATAAAATGTTTATTTTTACACAAAATCTGTTGTTATGACAAAAGAACAATTCCTAAACGATCAGTATGTATCTGGATTTATCCAGTGGCTTCGTGATAAACTATCTAATTTCACCCATTCATATTACAATCAGAAAGAGAAGGAGGAATGGCAATGTACCTCTTTTTATGATGCTTGCCACAAATATAAATGGGGAGGTCTAAATTGGGAGGAAAACAATGCCTTATTGGAAAGTTATGCCAAACGACTTAAAGCGAGTATCCGAAATAATGACAACGAAGCTTGCCAAGATGCTTGCCTCGATATATTAAAATGGGGAGGCGTTATACGGGAAAATCAAGAAAGGATCAAGGCACAAACCAACCTTGTGAATTATCTAATGAAGGCAGAAGGGGTCTTAACCCGTGACTCTTTAGATATAAAGGATGAGATAATTATTATGAACTCAGGATTCACCAAGATTTATTCTTTATATATAAATGATTTTATCATCTACGATAGTCGTGTAGGAGCCGCTTTATGCTATTTGGTGAAACTATATTGTATAGAGCAGAAACAAGGCGGTGTCCCTTCTTCATTAAAATTCGCCTATGGTGATGCCCGAAATCCGGAGGTTAATCGGAATCCTAACAGCGACATTTACAAATTCTCTAAACTTGATCGAGGAAAAATCCATATTGAATGCAACCTTAAAGCCAATTGGCTATTAAAAGAAGTATTAAACTTCCCAGAATGCCAATTTAAAGACATGCGTTCTCTGGAAGCAGCCCTCTTCATGATCGGGTATGCAATTCCAAAAGAGCAAGAACAGCAAACATTAAAAACATACCGAATTATGAAATTAGCAGAAGCTCTCAGCTTACGAGCTGATTTACAAAAAAGAATATCACAACTGGAAGTCCGGCTAAAAAACAATGCCCGGATTCAAGAAGGTGAAGAGCCCGCAGAAGATCCACGGGGGCTTATGGATGAGTTGAATAATAATCTGAATGATTTGGAGACACTGATTTTCAGAATCAACCGAACCAACATGGCTACCCTTGCAGAAGGTACAAGCCTTACGGAAATGATCGCAAAGAAAGATATCTTAGCATTGCGCATCTCCGTCCTTCGTTCCGTCACGCAATCGGCAACGGGCAGTTTAGAACGTTATTCGGCAAATGAAATCCGTTATGTCCGCACAATAAATGTGGCAGATTTACAAAAAGAAATAGATTCATATTCCAAGCAATTACGTGAATTGGACGTGAAGATCCAACAGCTAAATTGGTTGACGGAACTGATATAAAGCATAATTTAGGTAGTTCTTTTTAAATAGGGCGAGTATATCTCTGGCAATTGAGAATGAATTGTCGAACCTACTGCGAATGGAAGCGAGAGCGGAGCATAGCGCAAAAAGAATCGTAATGCTCAGTATTGTTACAAGCTCAAGCCACAGGTTGCATTGTTACTACCGCATACTGACTATAAAGAGAATGAGGGCGGGTCGGAGGGATTTTCTTTTAAGCAGGCATTTAATTATGGGCATCCTAATGGATATGGAGAAACAGGTCGCTGGCGGTATGACACTTATGGAGAAATTTTGGTGTGATTATCCTATTTGCCCATCAGATTAAGGTAATTCTGATCGGTAAACATTATCTTCGCGTATCATATAAAACAAACATTAAATACTATGATCTGTTTCCCGAATGCCAAGATAAACCTAGGTCTGAACGTGGTAAGCAAACGTCCGGACGGTTATCATAATATAGAGACCATCTTCTATCCGATCCCCGTGAAGGATGCCCTCGAGATCGTCGCCTCGGATCAGCCCAGTTTCACCGGGACCGGAATCCCGGTAGACGCTCCCCAAGAGAAGAACCTCGTCATAAAAGCGCTGAACGCCCTAAAGACGAGATACGAGATTCCCCCGCTAGAGATCCATTTGTTGAAAGCGATACCTTTTGGCGCCGGGCTTGGAGGAGGTTCCACCGATGCCGCTTTTATGTTGAAGCTGGTCAATGATTTCTGCGGTTTGGATATTCACCCGGATGAGTTGGAGGCGATAGCGTCCACCATCGGAGCCGATTGCCCGTTCTTTATCCGTAACACGCCGGTATTCGCGACCGGCACGGGAAACCAATTCGAGCCCGTGGACTTATCCTTGAAGGATTATTATCTATGCTTGGTAAAACCGGATGTAGCCGTCTCCACCCCCGAAGCCTATTCGATGGTAACACCCGCCACGCCCGAGACCTCCTTGAAAGAGATCATCCGGCTACCGGTATCCGAATGGAAAGAGCGGATGGTGAACGATTTCGAGCGGAGCGTATTCCCGAAACATCCCGTGATCGAGCGGATCAAGGATACCTTATACGAGGGAGGCGCCTTATATGCCGCCATGTCCGGCTCCGGATCGTCCGTGTTCGGTTTGTTCGAAAAACCAACCCATTTCAAGGAACAATCCCTGTTCAGCGATTGTTTTCTATGGGAAGGACAATTATCATGAATCAAATAGAGACTTTTTTTGATACGATGGCGGAACGCTGGGACGCTGTCTGCGTACATGATCCGGGAAAAATCCGGACGATATTGGATCGTACCAACCTGCGGCAGAACGCCCGCATCCTCGATGTCGGTTGCGGCACGGGGATATTGGAAAGTTACCTGCTGCCGTACGAGCCCCGGCAAATCGTAGCGATCGATATAGCGGGCCAAATGATCGAGAAAGCACGCGTGAAATATCCGGATCATCCGCTCATCGAGTTCCTCCAAGAGGACGCTATGAGCTACGAGGGGAAAGGATTCGACTATATTATCCTGTATAGCGCCTACCCGCATTTCATGCGGCCGGAACGGTTGATCGAGCATATGAGCGACTTGCTCGTGCCCGGCGGTAAATTGGTTATCTGCCACAGCGAGAGCAAGGAAAAGATCAATACGCACCACCATCGGCACGCCGATCGATTATCGTTGCCTTTGCCCCCGGCCCGAGAGGTGGCGGCATTGATGGAGCCTTATCTTCTTCCGCTCGTCGTAGAGGATACCGAACAGCTTTACATCGTTTGCGGAAAACGTTTATCCTAAACTAATTATATATGAACAGAAAAACTAACTTAATTCCGGCATTGCTTCTTTCCGCCCTTTCGCTTTACGCCATGGAAGACGTGAAAGTAACGCAATTCCAGCACGCAGGCCCGTTCACGGTCAACAAGCCGATCCTAGCGGACAGCCTCAACGTAAACGGCAAGCCTTTCGAGGCGAAGAATCTATTAAAAGCGACCTTACCGTTCGAGCAAACGCTTGCGAACGCCACGGTACTCGACGCTGACACGGCAGGCGCGATCACCTTCGCCGCCCCGCAAAAGGGATATGCCTTGCATCTATTCTCTTTCTTCTTGAACAGCGACCGGTACGTAAAAGGCACGCTCGATATATCGGGTCCCGGGGCGTTCGAAGTATTCGTCAATGATAAACCAGTCGGAGCCTCTTCCGAGTTGGTGATGGAACCCCGCCGCTATCAAGTAGTCGTTAAATACCTGACAGCGGAAACAGACACTTGTCCTCCCAGCCTAAAGGCTACCTTCAAGAGCGAGGCGGAAGCGAAAGTCGTAGCTTCCTTGAACCCGGAGAAACGCTACACCCTTCTGAATATCCTAGAAGGAAAGGATTTCCAAGGCGTAAGTGTCTCCCCGAACGGGAAGTATGCCTTGGTAAAATACGTCAATCGATACCCGGAGGGCAAGAGCGAATCGTACGGGCAATTGATGGATGCCGCTACGGGACGGGTCTTATTGCAAGACGGAGGTTTCTTGACAACCGCCAAATGGATGCCTAAAAGCAATCGATTGTATTACACCCGCACCGGTCTGGACGGTACGGAGTTGGTAACCGTAGATCCGTCTACCTACCAACAAACGGTATTAGTCCCGAACCTTCCGAAAGGGCGGTTCGTATTCACCCCCGATGAGTCCACGCTTCTCTATACCGTAGAAGAGGAAGGTCCCAAGGAAGGGACGGACTTGATCCGTGTATTAGAGCCGGCAGACCGTATCCCGGGTTTCCGTGACCGCTCCTTTATCTGGCGGTATGACTTAAAAACAGGTTTGTACGAGCAACTTACTTTCGGGCATACGGACACTTATATCAATGATATCAGCGCTGATAGCCGCTATCTATTGTTCAGCACCAGCGACCGGGTGTACACCTCCTTGCCGCACTCCCGCAACTCCCTTTATAAATTGGATTTGCAGACCATGGCGATCGATACGATCTGGGAGAAAGCCCCGTACGTAAACCAAGCCGCCTTCTCGCCCGACGGTAAACAGTTATTGGTAGCTGGGGCAGGCGACGCTTTCGACGGAATCGGACGAAATATCAAGCAAGGACAGATCTCCAACTCGTACGACGGGCAGTTATTCCTATACGATCTGGCAAGCCGTAAAGCCTCCCCTCTCACCAAGGATTTCAATCCGAACGTGATCGATGCCGTATGGAACCGCTTCAACGGGCAAATCTATATCCTCTGTGAGGATGAGGATTACCAACGGATTTATACGTGCGACCCGGCAAACGGGAAGATCAAGCAAGTAGCCGCCTCCGAGGATATTATCATGTCGTATGCGTTGGCCGACAACGCTCCGGTTCTCTTCTATTACGGACAGAGCGCGTCCAACGCCAACCGCCTTTACGCTTACGACCTGAAAGGTGGAAAGAACCGCTTGGTGTATGATCTCTCGCAAGATAAATTAAAAGATATCGCCTTAGGCGAGGTACACGACTGGAACTTCAAGTCGGATGACGGTACGACGATCCAAGGTCGTTATTACCTACCGCCTCATTTCGATCCGAATAAGAAATATCCGATGATCGTTTATTACTATGGCGGTACTTCCCCGACGAACCGTGCGCTGGAGATGCGTTATTCCATGCATATGTACGCCGCTCTCGGATACGTGATCTACACCTTGAACCCTAGCGGAACGACGGGCTTCGGACAGGAATTCGCCGCCCGCCACGTGAACGCATGGGGCCTGAAGACCGCCGATGAGATCATCCAAGGTACCAAGCTGTTCTGCAAGGAGCATTCTTTCGTGAACGAGAAGAAGATCGGTTGCATCGGTGCCAGCTACGGCGGATTCATGACACAATACCTACAAACCCGTACGGACATTTTCGCCGCCGCTATCAGCCATGCCGGTATTAGCGCATTGAGTAGCTATTGGGGAGAAGGTTATTGGGGATATGGCTATTGCTCCGTAGCGAATGCCGGGACTTATCCTTGGAACGCCCCGGAGTTCTTTACCAAGCAAAGCCCGTTGTTCAACGCCGATAAGATCAAGACCCCGCTCCTGTTGCTTCACGGCAACGCCGATACGAACGTACCCATCGGGGAAAGTATCCAGATGTTCGCCGCCTTGAAGATCCTAGGGAAAACCGTGGAATTCGTGCAGGTGGATGGCGAGAATCATGGTATCGTAGGCTATCAGAAACGTATAGGCTGGCAAAATACCATCTACGCATGGTTCGCCAAATGGCTGAAAGACGAGCCGGAATGGTGGAAAGCCTTATATCCGGATCGTACTTTATAAGAATATTTATTTGAACGAAAGCGTCTGTGTCTCCCGCAAGGGAATCGCAGGCGCTTTATTCGTTTGCTCAACCCCGGCTGTCATCCGGATCAGCTCCGTTTACGAACGGTAATTTTGATACAAAGATCCGTAATATATATACATATACTTGAGATAAATCCGAATATCTTTGTGATGTCAAACAATAACGATATCCTCATGAAAACAAAAGCAATCGCACTCTTCCTGCTAGGCTTCATACCAGCCTTCGCACAAGATATCCCAACTTCTAAAACAGAACAAAATATGGACAGAATCGAACGCTGTAAAAAGAATTACACCGAGCTATTCGGAGGCGAGGCATTGACCGGACAAGGAACAGATCCGGAAATGATGGACATTCTCCAGAAATTCATCTTCGGGGAGGTATTCCGCACAGGAGATCTTGATAAAAAGACCCGGGAGCTTATCACTTGCACCATATTAGCCACGATGCAAACCTTGCCCCAACTGAACGCCCACGCCAAAGCGGCGCTAAACGTAGGCGTCACTCCCATCGAGCTACGGGAGGCAATATATCTATGTGCCCCGTTCATCGGTTTCCCGAAGACATTGAATGCCTTAAATACCATCAATGAAGTCTTTAAGCAACAAGGCATCGCTTTGCCTCTGGAGAGACAAGCTACCGTTACGGAAGAAGATCGCCACGAGAAAGGACAAGCCATACAAAGCCGGCTTTACGGCGAGGGAATCAAAGAGGCCATGAGGAACGTCCCGGGAAATATGGGTCCGGAAGTAGAGCGATTCCTCACCGAATTCTGCTTCGGAGATATCTATACTCGCAACGGGCTAGACCTCAAAACCCGGGAGTTACTGGCTTATTGCATACTAACGACCCTTGAAGCCGAAAGCCAACTACACTCGCATCTCGAAGGGAACTTACTGGCCGGCAATAGCAAGGAGACCTTAACGGCGGCGGTTATACAATGTCTTCCTTATATCGGCTTCCCTTCCGCTATCAAAGCGTTGAAGATCATTAAGGAGTCCTCTCAGCCCGCCCCTGAGAAGAACTTAGTCCGCCTATCCAAGATCACGGTCGATCCCGCCCAGTTGGAACGTTATAACGCCTTTCTGAAAGAAGAGATCGAGGCTTCCATGCGTCTAGAGCCGGGTGTTCTTACACTGTATGCCGTATCGGAGAAAGAAGATCCGCATAAAGTAACCATCCTAGAGATTTACGCGGATCAAGACGCTTATAAAAGCCATATCCAAACGCCCCATTTCCAGAAATACAAACAAGGAACATTACAGATGGTGCAAGAGTTGGAACTGGTAGATAGCACGCCCCTGATCCCCGGACTAAAGATAAAATAAAACAAGAATCCCCGCTTTCCGGCACGAAGCCATCTAAGCGGGGATTCCATATATCCATGAAAATCTAAATTACTTGTTATTCGATCATTTGATATTCGGATTCAATTTATGCCATTCGGAAATAGCGGGAAGCACGCCCATAGCGATCACCTCGTCACGTAAAGCGCAAAGGTGCTTGTAGCTCTTCTCCAAGGCAGCCTCTTCTTCCGGTGTACCATGCACCTCTTTCAACGTTACGCCGTCTTTCGTAATCGAGGTCTCCCAAGCCATCATGATATGATCGAACTTACCGTTTGATACATAAGCGCCAGCCGGCCAACGGAACGGTTTACCACCCATTGCCGCAGCGATCATCTCGATAGATACATACGACGGGCTTTGGAAGGAAGAACGGCCACGCAAGGCGATAATGTTCGCGCCACCCTTCGTAACCTTTGTCTGTATCTCCGCCCATTGATCTTTCGTCAAGGCATCCGTACCGATAAGCTCAGTTAAAGGTTTACCATCCACTTTAGCGGTAGAGGCGAAAACAGCCATTTGCTCGCCATGGCCACCATACGTACGGCAATTCTCAACCTGATCCATAGAGATACCGAAATGTTTTGCCAACTCACTGCGTAAACGAGTAGAATCCAATGCGGCCAACGTCGTAACCTGAGAAGGTTTCAAGCCGGAATACAATAAGGTAATCAAACCGGTAATATCCGCCGGGTTAAAGATAACCACGATATGCTTTACGTCCGGGCAATAAGCCTTTACGTTCTTGCCGAACTCCTCGGCGATAGCGGCGTTTCCTTTTAGGAGATCCTCACGGGTCATACCTGCCTTTCTTGCGGCACCACCGGAGTTAACGATATATTTAGCGCCAGTCAAAGCCTCCTTGATGTCTGAGGTAAAAGTGATGTTTACACCCTCGAAACCACAATGGAATAATTCCTCGGCAACTCCCTCCAAACCCGGTGCGTAAGGGTCGTACAAACAAATGTTGGAAGTTAGTCCCATCATAATAGCGGTCTGTGCCATATTAGAACCGATCATACCTGCTGCGCCGACAATCGTCAGCTTCTCGTCTGTGAGTGTTTTCATAAGAAACCTTGTTTTTAAATGTTTATTTTTCTTTTCGACACAAAGATACGAGATTGAGAACTCTTGTCCTAATCATAAAAACGAATCCCCCATAAATAAAAGTTATGAATAGCGTCTCTATGATTATTCCAAGATTATCACGTACCTTTGCATTATGAAAACATTTAAACTAGACAATTGGTTGCCCACAACGAAGAAAGAAGTCGAGGCACGGGGATGGGATTACCTCGACGTGATCCTTTTCTCGGGAGACGCCTATGTGGATCACCCCTCTTTCGGGGCGGCCGTGATCGGTCGTGTATTGGAAGCGGAAGGATTACGGGTAGCGATCGTACCGCAACCGGATTGGCGGGGAGATTACCGGGATTTCAAGAAGCTCGGCGTTCCCCGGCTTTTCTTCGGTGTATCCGCCGGTGCCATGGATTCAATGATCAACCATTATACTGCCAATAAGCGATTACGCAGCGACGACGCCTATACGCCGGACCAACGTCCGGGAATGCGCCCGGATTATCCGAGCATTGTCTATACTAAAATACTGAAAGAATTGTATCCGGATGTCCCCGTCGTATTGGGTAGCATCGAGGCCTCATTACGCCGGCTTACGCATTACGATTATTGGCAAGATAAGCTATTACCGGGAATCCTTGCCAGTAGCCCGGCCGATTTATTGATTTACGGCATGGGCGAGAAGCCTATCAAGGAGTTGGTGCGCCGCCTAAAGTCCGGCATTCCTTTCAACGAGATCAAGGACATCCGCCAAACGGTTTATCTGGCAGACAAAGAGGATGCGAAAGACGATGATATCGTGCTCTTCTCACACGAGGAATGCCTAAAAGATAAATTGAAACAAGCGAAGAATTTCCGGTATATCGAAGAGGAATCCAACAAATACAATGCCTCACGTATCTTGCAAAAGGTAGGAAAGCAAGTGATTGTGGTGAATCCTCCCTTCCCTCCAATGACGGAAGCGGAGATAGATGCCTCCTACGACCTTCCCTACACCCGCTTGCCGCATCCCAAATATAAAGGGAAAGTGATACCGGCTTTCGAGATGATCAAGTTCTCGGTGAATATCCACCGGGGTTGTTTCGGAGGATGTGCGTTCTGTACCATATCGGCGCATCAAGGGAAGTTCATCGCCTCCCGAAGCAAGGAATCGATCTTGAAGGAAGTGAAAGCGATTACCGAAATGCCGGATTTCAAGGGATATCTAAGCGATTTGGGAGGCCCTTCCGCCAATATGTACCGTATGAAGGGGAAAGATGAGCGGATTTGCGCCAAATGCAAGAAACCGTCTTGCATCTCCCCCGTCGTTTGCAAGAACTTGAACGCGGACCATACGCCGCTACTGGATATCTACAAAGCGGTAGATAGACTTCCCGGGATCAAGAAATCGTTTATCGGAAGCGGCGTACGCTATGACCTCTTATTGCACCGTTATGCGGATGAGTCTTTAAACAAGGCAGCTCAAACCTATACCGAGGAATTAATCGCCCGCCACGTATCCGGCCGTTTGAAAGTGGCCCCGGAGCATACGCAAGACGAGGTGTTGAAACAAATGCGTAAACCGTCTTTCTCGCAATTCGGACAGTTCAAGAAGATATTCGATAAGGTAAACCGGCAATACGGGTTGAACCAGCAACTCATCCCCTATTTCATTTCCAGCCATCCGGGATGTACCGAGGCGGATATGGCGGAACTGGCAGTGATCACCAAGAGCTTGCATTTCCAGTTGGAGCAAGTACAAGACTTCACGCCTACGCCGATGACATTGGCTACGGAGATGTATTATACCGGATATCATCCTTATACGTTGGAGAAAGTATATACGGCCCGCTCAAAAGAACAAAAGTTGGCACAACGCCAGTTCTTCTTCTGGTATAAACCCGAGTCACGCCGTCAGATCATGCAAGTATTGCAAAAGATGGGACGAAAGGATTTGATTGAGAAATTATTCGGACAGAGGGGTGACATGAATCCCGCTCCCAGAAAAAGAAGATAATAGGCTTTTGAGATTAGCTGTATCGATGAATTACGAGAGTAGTCGCATCGTATCACGGGAGTAGTCTTGATGGATAACGAGAGTAGTCTCGACAAGTGATGAGACTACTCTCGTTATTCCTTATGATTATTCTTTCACGGCGATCACCTCGATCTCTACCAAACCATTCTTCGGCAGTGTCTTAACGGCTACCGCCGAACGTGCGGGAAACGCACCTTCGAACTGAGAGGCGTATACCTCGTTCATAACGGCGAAGTCGCCCATATCCGCTAAAAATACGGTTGTTTTTACGACATCATTGATGCTATAACCTGCCTCTGCCAAGATAGCGTGAACATTCTTGAACGCTTGGGCGGTTTGTTCCTTTACGGATCCCTCAACGAAAAGTCCCGTAGCAGGATCGATACCCAGCTGTCCGGAAGCGAACAGCATATTGCCTACTTGCACCGCTTGGCTATACGGACCGATAGCGGCGGGAGCGTTTTTTGTAGCGATAACTTTCTTCATTTTCTTCTTTAGTTTATATACATATTATTATTGTTGCTCGTTCATACGTTGGCGAACCACTTCGTACACCAGAATGGAAGTGGCTACAGATACATTCAAGGAGCCGATCGTTCCGAATTGCGGAATCTTTACCATATTATCGCAGATGCGCAAGTTCTCCTGAGACACACCCGTATCCTCCGCTCCCATCACGATCGCTACCGGTCCTTCATACTTCACCGCCGTATAATTCTCCGCCGCTTTCTCGCTGGCGGCAAATACCTTCACCCCGCTTTGCTGCAAGAAACGGATCGCTTGGTTGATACTCTTCTCCTTACAAACCGGCAATACATGCAAGGCGCCGGCAGAGGTCTTGATCGCATCGGCGTTTACCGAAACGCTTCCTTTTGCCGGAATCACGATCGCATCGACTCCCGCACACTCGCAGGTACGGGCAATAGCGCCGAAATTACGCACGTCCGTAACCCCATCCAGCAATACGATGAAAGGATCTTTTCCTTGCTCATACACAAAAGGAATGATATCTTCCAAGCTCTGGTAGGTAACCGCCGACATAAAAGCGATCACCCCCTGATGATTCTTTCGAGTCAAACGATCCAAGCGTTCAGCCGGAACACGTTGTACCGGTATCTCACGGCCTCTCAGTACCTCAAATAACTCTTTGGATAGATCCCCTTGTAAATCCCTTTTCACAAGGATCTTATCTACCTCCTTATCAGCCTGTATAGCCTCAATCACGGCACGAATGCCGAACACCATCTCGTTTTCTTTCATACTTTATATAACGCAAAACTATTAATTTCACAAATGTAGGGATAAATAATCAATTCTTCAAACCTTCAGCCTTCGCATAGCATTCCCGGCATAAAGGCTCGTATTCGGATTGTTCCCCTAAGAAGACCCGTTTATCATTTCCCACGATACGATGGGATACGTAAGCCAAACGTCCGCATTTCACGCAGATGGCATGCACTTTCGTCACCTCATCGGCGATAGCGCATAGCTCCGGCATAGGACCGAAAGGAACTCCCTTATAGTCCATGTCCAACCCAGCCACGATCACCCGGATACCGTTAGCGGCCAATTGATTGCACACGTTTACCAATCCCTCATCGAAAAACTGGGCCTCGTCTATCCCCACCACATCGATCTCGGAAGTGAACAATAGGATACTGGAGGAAGAATCCACCGGAGTAGAAGGAATCGAATTACTATCGTGCGAGACCACGTTATCCTGCGAATAACGGGTATCGATCGCAGGCTTGAAAATCTCCACCCGCTGCTTGGCGAATTTAGCCCGTTTCAAACGGCGGATAAGCTCCTCCGTCTTACCGGAAAACATGGAACCGCAAATCACCTCGATCCGCCCTTGTCCCGGATACTGGAATATATGTTCTTCTGAAGGCAATGTCATTACTTTCTCCTTTTTTGCCGGCAAAAGTACATAAAAAAGCGGAACCGCGGAAGTTTACTCACCGTATCACCGGTTCTAATTGTCACTGCACAGGCGTTGCAGTGGGCACTGCCTATAGTGATACACGGTGTAAGGCATCCATCGTCCGCCTCGTTATAAATTAAGGTTGGGCTGGTCTATTTTCCAGTTGAGCGACGGTATCTTCCGGTTCAGTAAAAATCCGCCTTATTCCTTCATCCATTGCCTCTATTTTTGCCCGGTAACAAATAACTAGGTATATCTTATGAGAAGAATTTCATACATCCTGCTTCTGGGCATCCTTTTATCGGCATGCCAAAAGAACACAAAGTCCGAAGGCACGAACTTACCTGTCGAGGTGATCTCTCCAATAAAAAAGACAGAGATCGGCAGAAGTCGTGAATACACCTTTTTATCAAGGCCCTACAATGAGACGGTCCTATCTTTCCGCATCAATGGCCCCGTCTTGAATTTCGACTTACGGCCCGGACAAGCGTTCTCCAAAGGCAGCACGATCCTCTCGATCGATAACCGTGACTTCTTGATTCGCAAGCAGCAAACAGAGGCGCTCTATTCGCAAACCAACCAAGAGTATAAACGGATCGAGGCCCTTTACAAAAAGAATAACATCTCCGGAAGTAATTATGAGAAGGCGAAAGCGGATTTCCTTGTTGCCAAATCCAATTACGAGACCGCCGTCAACGCCCTAAGCGATACCCATCTGTCCGCCCCTTACGACGGATATATCCAAAATATCCATATCGAACCTTTCCAAAACGTGAAAGCGACCGAGCCAATCCTTACCTTCATAGAACTGGACAGGCTCAAGATCGAGACCTATATACCAGAGGAAGTCGCCTTACACTTATATGATAAAGAAAAACAGAAGCTATGTCAAATAGGAATCCATTTCGATACGGCTCCCGAACGGACAATCACCCCTTCCGATTTATATGTGTCTAAAAGTACGACAAACAATAACCTCTCTTATCTGCTGACTGCCATTGTCCCTAATCCAGATATGGAATGGCTGGGTGGAATGAGTGGAATCCTCTCGATCGACCTACCCAAAGAAGAGCGGTCTCAAAATCTATGGCTTCCCTTAACGGCTATCTGCCATCGCCCCCAAAAAGGAGATTATGTATGGGTGGTCAAAGGAGACAAGGTAAACTCCGTTCCCGTCAAACTCGGTGAGCAAAGAAATAACCAGATAGAGATCGTGGAAGGAATCACGGAAAATGACCTTGTCGTATTGACAAGGCAACGTTTCCTTTCCGAAAATAGTACCGTAACCATCCAAAAATAAGTAAGATGCAAAAATTCATCAAATATTTCCTGAAAAACAAAGCGGTTACATGGCTCCTGCTAGTCCTGATCTTGGCAGGGGGACTGTTCTCTTACGCAAAGATGGGAAAACTGGAAGATGCCCCGTTTACGATCAAGCAAGCCTTGGTACTTACCCCTTATCCCGGCGCCTCCCCCTCGGAAGTTCAGTCCCAAGTGACGGATGTGCTGGAAGAAGCCATTCAATCCTTAGGCGAGTTATACTATCTGAAGACAGAGAACCGGGCTGGACTTTCCAAGATCACGGTCTACGTGAAAAAGGAAATCCGGGCCGACGAGATGCAGCAGTTATGGGATAAACTACGCCGAAAGGTAAACGACGTACAAGGCAAATTACCTTCCGGAGCGGGAACCTCCATCGTCAATGATGATTTTGGCGATGTATTGGGTGTTTTCTACGGATTGACCGGAGAATCTTATACCTATCGGGAACTGGAGGATCAAGCCAAACTGATCAAAGACGATTTACTGAAAGTAAAAGACGTGGCAAAGGTAGAGATCTACGGCATACAAACTCCCGTAATCGATATCCGGATAAACCCCACGATCTTATCCAATCGGGGTATTACGACAGCTGATATCAAACGGGCGTTCGACGGACAGAATAAAGTGGTAGACGCCGGGAGTATTCGCAACGGGGAGACTCGCATACGTATCGAATCCACCGGTAATTTTTACTCCTTGGATGATATCCGTAACCTTACGATCGTATCTCATTCCGGCGAGCATTTCCGGCTAGGCGATATCGCCCGTATCGAAGAGGGTTACCAGACTCCGCCCCAAAACTTCATGCGCATCAATAACAAGCAAGCGGTCGGTATCGCTATCTCTACCATACCGACCGGGAACGTGGTCGATATGGCCAAGGCCGTGAAAAAGCGTATTCAATCATTTTCGGAGACCATGCCCAAGGGTTTTGAGCTCACCTCCATATACGACCAAGGATATGAGTCTGCCGTGGCCAACCAAGGATTTATCTTGAACTTGATCATCTCCGTCGTGACCGTAGTAGCAATCTTATTGTTCTTTATCGGTTTCAAAAACGGCCTTTTGATCGGTAGCGGATTGGTTTTCTCCATCTTCGCCACTTTAATTGTCATGTTCGCCAACGGGATCGCCTTGCAACGAATGTCTCTTGCCGCTATCATCATCGCGATGGGTATGTTGGTAGATAACGCCATCGTAGTATCGGACTCTGCCTTGGTAAATATGCAACGAGGCATGCGCAAACGTATCGCGATCATGAGGGCTTGCTCATCCACCGCCCTGCCTCTACTGGCGGCTACGGCTATCGCGATCCTCACGTTCTTGCCCATTTACTATTCACCGCATATCACGGGCGAATTACTTTCATCCTTAGTGATCGTGATCGGAGTATCCTTGATGTTCAGCTGGGTGTTCGCGCTTACGCAAACCCCACTCTTCATCCAAGAGTTTGTACGGCGCCCCAGACCGGACGAGTTAACAGGGGAATTATTCTCCGGAAAATACTATGATTATTTTCGGTCTTCCCTACGCCTTGTCATCAAATACCGATACGCTACAGTAGGTATCTTAACCGTTCTATTGGTTATCTCCGCATGGAGTTTCCTGTTTATCCCGAAAGTGTTCGTGCCCTCGCTCGATAAGCAGTATTTCACTTTAGATATGTGGCTACCGGAAGGTACAGCCATCGAGGAAACTGATCGATACGCTACTGATATGGCCGAATCCATCCAAGAATATTCGCAGACGGAAATGGTTTCCTCTTATATCGGACGGACACCGCCCCGTTATTATCTATCGAACGTTAGCTTCGGTCCCCAACCAAACTATGCCCAATTATTGGTAAAATGTAAGACATCCGGAGAGGCCCGGGAATTGCATGCCTTGCTACAAGACTCTATTCGCTTAAAATATCCGGAACCGCTCATCAAGGTGAACAAGTTTGAGTTAAGCCCGCTTACGGAAGCCTTGATAGAAGCCCGTTTCCTCGGACCGGACCCGGCGATATTGGACTCTTTGGCTGGAGTAGCTATCGACATTATGCGAAGGAACCCGAAAGTAGCCGATGCCCGGAATGAATGGGGTAATATGACCTATATGATACGCCCGGTATATGATCCGGTAAAAGCCAGTTCCTTAGGTATCACCAAGGCCAATTTGATGGAATCCGTCAAATCCATCGAGGAAGGTGCGGTTATCGGGATTTACCGGGATGAGGAAAAGAAAGTCCCGGTCTTATTGAAATCGGAGACGAGCGGAATCAATGATCCCCATTCATTAGGCGATTTCTCGGTCTGGAATGGAGAGAAATCCGCTCCTTTGTCGCAAGTAACCCAACAAGTAACCTCTACATGGGAATATCCGCAGATCAAAACCTACAACCGACAATTGTCTATGGCAGCGATGTGTGGCGTGAAAAACGGTTACACCATGTCTGAGGTACACGGTGAGATTCGGGAAGAGATCGAGAAAATGAACCTGCCCCAAGGATATAGCTTCTTCTGGGATTCACAATACAAAGACCAGACAGAGGGATTGCAAGCCCTTGTCAAATTCTTCCCGTTGGCTTTCTTGATGTTGGTTGTTATATTGGTCGCTTTATTCTCCAATTTCCGTCAACCGATAATCATCCTTTGCGTGCTCCCTCTCTCCTTAATCGGGGTAGCGATCGGTATGTTACTTACCGGGTTCGATTTCGGCTTTTTCCCGATCGCCGGATGGTTGGGACTCTTGGGTATGATTATCAAAAACGTAATCGTATTATTAGACGAGATTAACACGCAACGTCGTAACGGTATCTCTCCATACGACTCGATCATAGAGGCAACCATCTCAAGGACTCGCCCGGTCTTGATGGCGGCTACCACGACTATTCTAGGAATGGTGCCTTTACTTTTCGACGTAGCGTTCGGTGGAATGGCGGCGACTATTATCTTCGGACTCACCTTCGCCACCTTACTTACGTTATTCGTAACCCCGACGTTATACGCATTGTTTTACCGGATTCATTCACCTCACAAATAAACGATAAAAATGGACAAAGTATATATTATCAGCGGTCTCTTATCCTTCCTATCCTTCCCGTTAATCGCACAAAACAGCGATTATCAAGCGCAATATAGGGAAAAAGTCTTGGAATACAACCAAGACTTGAAAGCAGCGGGATACAACGAGGCCATGAAACAGGAAATGATAAAATCGGCCCGTGCGGATTTCAAACCGAAACTCTCGGCGGGAGGTAATTTCAATTATACCGGTAATCCGCTAGAATTATCGATTGATTTGCCATCTATGAGTTCCCCCCTTTATTTTCAAGGTAAAGATCTGAAATATGGGGCGACTCTCTCCCTATCACAACCGATTTATACCGGAGGCGGCATTCGTGCCAACTACCAAAAAGCACGGAAGGAAAAAGAGTTGGCATCCAATGAATCCAATCGTATAAAAAGCAATACCCTACACGACGCCGATATCTACTATTGGAACGCAGTAGCCCAACACGAGCTGGTTTTCGAGGCACAGGCATTTCGTACATCTATACAGCAACTGGTAGAGGTCGTACGCCACCGGGTAGAAGTCGAATATATCGATCGAAACGACCTTCTTATGGCGGAGGTAAAACTAAACGACGCAGATTTCCAGTTATTGCAAACTCGTGATAACGCCGAGATCGCACGTTTAGCCCTTAATTCTTTCGCTGGTGTAAACCCGAGCGATACCTTGCCGATCGATCATTCCGTAATCGCCCTCAAACAATTTATCCCTTTATCGGATGAGATAGATAACGCGATAACCAGCAGGCCGGAATACCGGATCGCCCAAAACAAGATCGAGTTACAGGAATCATCCCGGAAAATAGCAGATGCCCGTTTCTTACCCCAATTCCATATTGGAGTAGATGGAAGTTATTCCTCACCGGGCTATAACTTCAAATCCGACCTAGATCCGAACTATGCGATCTACGCCAAGTTCAGTATCCCGCTCTTCGAATGGGGAAAACGTAAGAGTACCCGCAACGCTTCCTCGTACGCCATCAATATGGCTCAACAGAATCTCAGCAAGGCGCAAGATAAGATCCGGCTGGAAATACAAACCGCCCATTACAACTATAAGCAAGCTATCGATAAAGTCAAACTAACCGAGAGTTCATTATCAAAAGCATCCGAAAGTGAACAAATGGCCATGGAGCGTTATAAGGAGGGGAATGTTTCCATCGTCGAGGTTATCAACGCTCAACTATATCATCAGCAAGCTCAGGTTAATTATATACAATCCAAACTAAACGCACAGATGGCGAAGACGGATTTCGAACGGGCAATTTATTATCTTCGCGAAAAAGAATAGGTCATGAAAGAAATATCATACGGGAAATCGGCATGTATCCTTTTGTTTTCGGCATTAGGGGTCTTTTCCTATTTCTTGCTGTTATATCATACGGAGCTACAAGAGCGCATCCCCGATATAAAAATTTCATTGATCGCTTTGTCCATCACGATAGCGGTATTCAACCTGTTCGGTTTCAGTTTACTGGTCAGCAGTAATTGGATGGCTACCAATTACCCATTGTATTATATCGATAAGAGCCGGATGTTATGGCATTATCTGCTGGTAGCGATCCTATTGCTACTTATGAATTGTACCCTGTTTATCTCGTTGAAATGGATCACAAGCATTGGCGATCCTTTCGTGATCCGGGCAAAAGGGGCCGGTTTAGTAATAGCCGTCTGGTTCGTGGAGATGATCATTTTCAGCCTTCTCTTGATTAATTATTCGATGCGTTATACATTGAATTTATATAAGGAGAAACAAAGATTGGAAGCAGAATCTATACAAGCTAAATATACCGCTCTCCAAAGCCAGCTAAATCCTCATTTCCTGTTTAATAGCTTGAATACATTGATAGCGGAGATAGAGTATGATCCATCTACGGCGGTCAAGTTTACGCAGCATCTATCCGAGGTATACCGTTACGTGCTCCGCCAGCAACAGTGCCAGATCGTCTCTTTAAAAGAGGAGCTTGATTTTCTGGATTCCTATATATTCCTCCATCAAGTCCGGCTGGGAGATTGTTTGTCGTTGGAATGCGATCTTCCCGACAACGTCATTGACCATCAATTGCCCCCACTGACACTGCAACTACTTGCCGAGAATGTCGTGAAACATAATTATATCGACGATTTTAACCCGATGACCATACGAGTATATACTGAAAAGAACGGTCGATATCTATGCGTCAGCAATACATTACGACCTAAAAAAGTCTCAAACGCATCCGGTAAAGGATTAAAGAATTTGTCGGAGCGTTATCAATTACTATGTAAGCAGGATATCCAAATCCGTAAAAATGATCACCAATTCACCGTATCAATCCCACTTATTTATGAATAATATTCAAGTAGCCATTATCGAAGATGAGAAACCGGCCGCCCGGTTACTGGAAGGTATGATAAAGAAATTACGCCCGCAATGGGATATCATCAAGATACCCGGAAGCATCGAATCATCCGTGGCTTGGTTCGCTTCCCATCCGCATCCGGATATCGTTTTTCTGGATATCCAGTTGTCGGATGGAAATTCTTTTTTATTTATAGAACAGGTTTGTCCTACAAGTCTCATTATCTTTACGACCGCTTACGATGAATATGCGGTCCGAGCCTTTACGGTAAACAGTATTGATTATCTACTCAAACCGATACGACAAGAGAGATTGGAGGAAGCCATCCAGAAATTCGAGCATGTCACGTCTAAGTACAACCAGAAGCTCTTAGAGCAAAATGATTTATTGGAAGTACTCCATTCCCTCACGTATCCCGGCAAGAAATACAGGACCCGTTTCCTTATTTCCGGCAACGAGAAACTGATCACTTTACAGGTGGAGGATATCGCCTACTTTTATTCATTAAACAAGATCACCTTCGCTGTCACACGCCAAAAAAAGGAGTACATAATCGATTTCCCGCTGGATAAACTCATGGAACAATTAGATCCCGATAAATTTTTCCGGACGAACCGGCAGACGATCATAAATATCGAATCCATCGTGAAAATAGAGCCCTATTTTCAGAATAAGGTCATTGTCCACATAAAGCCGGAACATAAAGAGAGAATATTGGTCAGCAAAGAAAAATGGGCCTCTTTCAAGCTATGGTTGAATTATTAGACCTTTCGCCCATTGCTATAATACCGTTCTTTTCTATCGTCCCGATCCTTCTTATTCTTTTTAGGTTTGGGCTTATCCGGTTTCGCTGGTTTCCGATAGTCATGACGATGATTGTCACGATCCCAATGTCTATCTGAGTCATGCCGGTCGTCTCTCCAATGATTGTCATGGTGAATGGTACCCCAGCGGTAATTCCAATAGTTATCCTCATAGCGACGGCAGTCATGGGACGGGCGGCGATCCGGATATCTCGGATTCGCATACCATCCCCGATAATCATGGATACGTTGCGGATGCTCCCTTACAAAACGGACATATAGATTGAACTGGGCCGGAGTCAATATACGTTGGATCTTACGATCCCTTTCCATACGCAAATCGTAAATACGGCGGGCCGCACGGTCCCAATACCGATAGTCACGGCGGGCCTCCTTCTCTATTTTCTGTCCGTACTTATGGATGATCTTATGGTATTCCGCTGCTTGGCGAGCGGGCAAATGCATCGCTTGCTCCATCCAAAGACAATTTTGACAATGCGGTTCATTCCACCCAAAACTGATCCAAAACTGGCTGTAAGCGGGTAAACTGCACAATATAGCCAACACACATAGTAAGCTGAATCGTTTCATGTCTTTTCAATTTTAAGTTAATAATAAAGCGAATCGTTTGTTCTTTTATCTAAGACTGCCCTACTTCAGAAAGGTTTAATCCTTGATACCCAACAAATCTTTCGCATTGGCAAGAGAAGCCTCTGTCAACGAAGCCCCACTCAACATACGGGCCACCTCGTTCACACGTTCCTCCCCCTCTAATTGCTTGATACGGGTCAGCGTACGGTCTTTGGTATCCTTCTTATAAACAAAATAATGAGCTTGCCCCTTCGCCGCTATCTGAGGTAAGTGGGTGATAGCGAAAACTTGCATCTTTGTTCCAAGTTCTTGCATGATATCCCCCATTTTATCGGCGATATCACCCGATACCCCCGTATCTACCTCATCAAAGATAATAGTAGGTAAAGCGGTGAACCCGGCAATCATAGCCTTAATGCAGAGCATCAACCGGGAGATCTCACCTCCGGAAGCGGTTTGGGCTACCGGCTGCAATTCCGCGCTCTTATTGGCGGAGAACATAAATCGGATATCGTCCATTCCATCGCTCTCCGGCTCTTTGCGAGGAAGGATGTCCACACGGAAACGGGTATTCGGCATCCCCAACGGAATAATCATCTTGACCAATTGCGAGGCCATCGCCGTGGAAGCGACTTTACGCTGCTCGCTAAGCACGGAGGCTTGTTGAAGCAACTCTTTATACGAGGCATCCAATTGACTTTCTAACAAACCGATTTGCTCATCGAAAGAATCGATCGCACGCAATTGCTCTTGGTATTGATCCCGTATAGCAATCAATTCATCCACGGTGGAGACACGGTGTTTTTGCTGAAGTGTATAAAGGATATTCAAGCGTTCATTCACCCATTCCAATCGTTCCGGGTTGAACTCTACATCTTCCTTTAAAACGTCTGTCTCGGAAGCCAGATCATTCAAGTCGATATAAGCCGAGCGGATTCGCTCGGAGATCTCCTTGGCTTTCGGGAAATATCTTTCTAAGGAATCCACGGTGGAAAGGGCTTCCTTGAGTATTTGGATGGCTCCTTGCTCCTCGCCGTCCAAGAGTTCGGTTACCTTATATAAAGAGCTTTTGATCTCCTCCGCATGCGAGAGAGTTTCTTGCTCTTGCTCCAACTCATCCTGCTCATCCGGTTGAAGGTTGGCTTCGTCCAATTGTTCCAATTGAAAACGGATATAGTCTTCCTCCTGCTTGCTTTGAGCCGCTTTGTCCCTCAAATCTTTCAGTTCCCTTCGCAACGCCTGATAACGGGTAAATTCCTTCTTATAAAGAATGAGCAAGATCTCATTTTCGGCCATTACATCGATCACTTTCAGCTGGAAACGGTTATCGCCCAACAATAGGTTCTGATGCTGCGAATGGATATCGATCAAGCGGCTTCCCAACTCTTTTAAGATCGTAAGGGAAACCGGAGAATCATTGACGAAGGCACGGGATTTGCCGGAGGCATAAAGCTCCCGACGCAAGATACAGCTATCCGCATCGTACTCAAGATCGTTACTTAGGAAGAAAGGCTCCAACTGATATTTTGAGACATCAAATACGGCCTCGATCACACATTTATCCGAACCTTTCTTTATACTCTTGCCATCCGCACGTTGTCCCAGCACCAATGACAAGGCTCCTAATATAATAGATTTTCCCGCTCCGGTCTCACCCGTTATCACCGAGAAGCCTTTATCAAAGCGGATATCCAAATTGTCTATCAAGACAAAGTTCTGTATAAATAAGGATTTCAACATAACTATTTTACCTTACTGGTTTTTGAAGCTCTTCCAAGCGAGTGGATTGTGCCGGATAGATCTCGAACAGCATCTTATAGCCCTCTTGCCGCTCTTGTGTGGTCGCTTTCGAATAAATCGCGATAATCTCATCTAATTTAGCGTCGGCGAACATTTGTAGAAGCACAGAAGTAGGCCGGGCTTTCTTTACTTCCTGCAAGGCGGGAAGCGCACCGATGATCGTCGTACGTCCGCGATCCGGATTTGCCGCCATTTCATCGAGTCCTTTCCGGTGATACGTGTACCACATTTCCCGGAAAGCGTCGGATGCGTTATCTTGCAAAGCCGTCGCTACGGCATGGCGGTTCTGGTTGCTATCAAAAGCTTTCCAGCCCGTCCACGACATCTCGGACTGGGCCATGTTCACGATTTGCTGGGCTTGTTGTATATAGGTAGTTCCACCTTTCGGGGCGAAACTATCGAAATCAAGCCCCAAGATCACATAGACGTAAAACACGATAGTGGCCGTAAGATTGCTGGTCAGCGTATTTGAGTTATAGTCCAATGGCTCTCCCTCCGTATATTCAAAATCCAACTGTTGATCCCTGAAATTCAGAAGAGTAGTTGTATAACTGGAATTATAGACCGGACGGCGGGCTTGTATCTGGATCTCGCTCTTGAAGTTCGTCTCATCCAATTCATTCACGATAATCGTCATCGTACAATCGATCTTCTCATTGACGGCAAACGTGGCATCCGTCCATTTCCGGTTATTCACGAACTCAGTCAAGGAGTTCTGCAAGGTCGTGAAGATTTGCTTGTTAGCGGTCGCAATCTTGTCTCCGTTTACCGTGATACGGGCGTTCAACTCTTGCGCCTTCCCACAAAAAGGAGCGGCGCAAAGCATGAATAGATAAAACAGTCTTCTTACTTTTCTCATTTCAATAATGTTACCAACTTATTTACGATATCAGAGGCTACCTCCCGCTTCGTTTTGAGCGGATAGCTCGTTACTCCTCCGGCATTGTCAATAATCGTGATCTTATTGGTATCGCAACGGAAACCGGCACCTTGGTCTCGTAAAGAATTCAAGACGATGAAATCGAGATTCTTCCGCTTCAGTTTACCTTCGGCATGAGTGGCCTCGTCGTTCGTCTCCAGGGCGAACCCCACCATGACCTGTCCTTCCCGCTTGATCGCACCCAAAGAGGCGGCGATATCCGGGTTCGGAACCAAATGAAGCGTCATCTCTCCCTCTGTTTCCCGTTTGATCTTCTGCTCGGAAGCATTCTCCGGACGGTAATCGGCGACAGCGGCACATAATATGGCAGCATCGCTACTCGGGAATGCGGTTATCGCCGCTTGGTACATTTCCCCGGCAGACTCAACATCGATTCGTTTAATAGCCGGATGATGTGTTTTTAAAGAGACTGGACCAGCGACCAAAGTCACCTCCGCCCCTCTCTCCGCACAAGCTTCCGCTAAAGCGAACCCCATCTTACCGGAAGAGTAATTACCTATAAAACGTACGGGATCTATCTTTTCATATGTCGGACCTGCTGTTATTAAGATCTTTTTTTTTTCAAGATCTTTTTGAGCGGAAAAGAAGTCTTCCAAAACCTCGATAATCTTATCGGGTTCTTCCATCCGGCCTTTACCAACCAAATGGCTCGCCAATTCCCCCTCGGCAGGTTCGATAATCCGGTTACCGAATGAACGCAAGCGCTCCAGATTCTGTTGGGTACTCGGATGAGCGAACATATCCAAATCCATGGCCGGAGCCACGAATACAGGGGATTTGCAAGAAAGATAAGTAGTTATCAGCATATTATCGGCGATTCCGTTCGCCATCTTACCGATCGTGGAAGCGGTAGCCGGAGCAATCAACATGGCATCCGCCCAAAGCCCCAGATCCACATGACTATTCCATGTACCATCCCTATTGGAAAAAAACTCGCTGATTACAGGGTGGCTACTCAACGTCGATAACGTAAGCGGAGTGATAAACTCTTTTCCCGCCGGCGTGATAACCACTTGTACCTCGACTCCTTTTTTCACCAATCCCCGGATGATATAAGCGGCTTTGTATGCTGCTATACTCCCCGTAATTCCTAATATAATATGTTTATCTTTCAATGTCATATATCGAATCAATTTATCTTTGCCAGTAGAGACGTAGCACGTTGCGTCTCTACAACCTCAACAAAAGAATCTCTTTGGCTACTTTTGAGTTTATATTGCCATATTCGCCAAGTTTCCATCCCATTCGATCGATAGGTTCCACCAAAGCATCCAAGTCGGACTCCTTGATCCCATAGTCGGAAAGACGGGTCTTTAATCCCATGAAATGGAAAAAATCTTCCGTAGCCTCTATTGACTTTTGCGCCTTTTCATCGGCAGATCCTTCGGTAATACCAAATACGACCTCTCCCATCCAGATCAGTTTCGCCGCTTTCTCCTTACGCATATAGGTCATGACACCCGGCAAGATAACCGCCAAAGTCTGGGCATGATCCAAGCCAAACTGCGCTGTCAATGCATATCCCATACGGTGTGAGGACCAGTCTTGGGGTACTCCTTGGCCGATCCAACAGTTCAAGGCATTCGTAGCCGCCCACATCAAATTAGCACGAATATCATAATCATTCGGGTTTTGCAAGACCTTGCGGCCTTCTTCCACGATTGTCTTCATCAATCCTTCGGCAAAATAATCTTGAACCTTAGCGTTCACCGGATAAGTCAGGTATTGCTCGACCACATGGATAAACGAGTCAACGACACCGTTAGCCACCTGTCGCTCTGGTAAAGAATAAGTTACCTGCGGATCTAAGATAGCGAACTTAGGGAACACCAACGGAGACATGAAATTCAATTTCTCATGGACAGATTCCCGGGAAATTACCGCCCGTTCATTCATTTCCGAACCGGTAGCGGCCAAAGTCAGCACTACTCCTAAAGGAAGCGCTTTCTTTATCACGCCACCTTTCGACAAGATATCCCAAGGATCTCCCTCGAAAAACGTAGCCGAAGCGATAAATTTCGTAGCGTCGATCACTGATCCGCCGCCTACCGCCAGCAAGAAATCGATATTCTCCCCCTTCACCAACTCAACAGCCTTCATACAAGTCTCATAACGGGGATTCGCCTCAATACCACCAAACTCATAGGTATAGAAGTCTTTCAAAGCTGCCGTCACCTGCTCATAAATGCCATTTTTCTTAATGCTACCGCCACCGTATACCACCAGAACCTTACTTCCTTCTGGAATTAACGCAGACAAACGGGCAATACTTCCTTTGCCGAACACAACCTTTACAGGATTGCAAAACTCAAAATTATTCATCGCCTTATTTTGAATTAAAGTCTCTCAAACGGATCTCTGTCAACATTTTCTTCGTATTCAACGGGAAATCGCCATTCATGATCCAAGAATAATAACCCGGATCCGACTTCAAGATCTCCGTTACCAAACGGCCTTTATACTTACCGAAGTTAATAACCTCCTCGCCTTTATCGTTGTAAACCATACGTCCGGCGAAATCCACATTATTCGAGTAGCAGGAATATTGGGAAAGGAAAGCTACGTCATTCTTCAAATCCGGATAGCGATCCAGCTGCGCTTTCAACACCTCATACGTAGCCAACGTATCAGCCTCAGCCGTATGAGCGTTCTCCAAGCTTTTATTGCAATAGAATTTATAAGCGGCAGATAACGTACGTTGCTCCATCTTATGGAAAATCGTCTGTACATCGATAAATTTGCGCCGGTTCAAATCGATATCCACACCCGCACGCAGGAACTCCTCGGCAAGCATGGGTATATCAAAACGGTTGGAATTATATCCGGCCAAATCACAACCCTCGATCTGGGTTGCCAAAGATTTAGCGATCTCCTTAAAGGTCGGACAATCTTTTACATCTTCATCGGTTATGCCATGAATAGCGGTAGATTCGGGGGGAATAGGCATACCGGGATTTATCCGGCGTGTCTTCGTTTCTTCTTTCCCATTTGGGAAAACCTTCACGTAGGAAATCTCTACGATACGGTCCTTTACGATATTTATACCCGTGGTCTCTAAATCAAAAAAGACCAGCGGGTTCCTTAAGTTTAACTGCATTATTTATTTATTAGTCATTCAACATCATCGGCATCAGCAACATGAGCAAGTCCTCGTCCTCATCATTCTCAGAAGGAACGATCAAGCCGGCACGTGAAGGGTCCGCTAATTCTAATACAACCTCTTCCGAGCTGATATTTCCAAGGATCTCGATCAGATATGTAGCCTTAAAACCGATGCTTAACTCCGTCCCGTCAAACTGACAAACAATACGCTCTTCCGCAGAAGTGGAGAAATCGATATCTTGGGCGGAAACCGTAATCAAGCTATCCTTCAAGTGCAACTTCACCAAGCTGCTCGCCGGATTAGAAAAGACAGAAACACGCTTTAAAGCATTCAAGAAAGAGATACGATCGATCGTTACCTTAAACGGGTTTTCTTGAGGAATCACACTATTATAGTTCGGGTAACGCCCCTCGATCAAACGACAAACCATCTCGAAGTTCGTGCAAGTAATATACGCATTGTTATCATCAAACTTAATCAATACTTGCTCCGACTCCTTCGCCAACAAATTCTTCAATAAATTAGCCGGCTTCTTCGGCAAAATGAAAGAAGCCCGTTCCGGGGATTTCACCGCCAAGTTACGCAAGCGAACCAATTTATGTCCGTCTGATGCCACGAACGTCAAATCATCCGTATGGATATCGAAATAGACACCATTCATTACAGGGCGAAGCTCATCATCGGCCGTGGCGAACAAGGAACGACTGATGCCGTTTAACAGCATCTGGGCATCCATCGAGATAGAGATAGCGTTATCATTCAACGGCTTCTGCTGCGGATATGTGTCCCCTTTCTGACCGATAAAATTATACTTACCATTCTGGAAATGAATGAAAATCTCCAAATTCTCATCATTGATATCAAAAGTAAGCGGTTGTTCGGGAAGCTCTTTCAGCGGATCGAGCAGTATCTTGGCGGAAACCGCAAAGAGTCCGGCACCTTGGGCATTCATGACGTCTACGGAAGTCACCAACCGGGTCTCGGCATCGGAAGCTGTCACCGTAAGCGTATTTCCTTCTAGGTTAAAAAGGAAGCTGTCCAGAATCGGTAAAGAGTTCTTGGAAGCGATAACCTTGCTTATAGACTGTAAACGTGATAATAGCGCAGTGCTGGATACATCGAATCTCATAGCTTTAATATTTTATCTTGTTATATTATTATTTCACACAAACTACCATTTGGATGGGAAGAGACACGGCATGCCTCATCTCTACAAATTAACCCAACAAAATTAAGAAAATATTTTATTTGTAACCAACTATACTTTCAAAAGTTTAGGGTACAAAAAAAGCTTCCCTCCGCTTTATCGGAGAGAAGCCTCTTATATTCTTTATTATTCGCTACTTAATTATTTAGCGAAATAATCTTTTACTGCTTCGTTAGGAATCATTTCTTCTTGGAAGATGTATGCACCTGTTTTCGGAGACTTAACCATTTTAATCACTTTGGAATAAGTACGACCGTCACCTTTCTTAAATGTTGCAACTGCTTTTTTTGCCATCGTTTAAAATCTCCTATTACTTAATTTCTTTGTGTAACGTCATCTTCTTCAAAACCGGATTGTATTTCATCAATTCCAATCTCTGAGTAGTATTCTTTCTATTCTTCGTAGTGATATAGCGAGACATACCCGGCATTCCACTTTCCTTGTGCTCTGTACACTCAAGGATTACCTGTACTCTATTTCCTTTTGCTTTTTTTGCCATTTTCTATATCCTCCACAAATTATGCGTTCAAATAACCTTTTTCAGCCGCCATCTTGATAGCCGCATCCAAACCTAACTTATTGATTGTACGTAAGCCAGCCGCAGATATATTCAAGCTAACCCAGCAATCCTGCTCTACCCAGTAGAACTTCTTCGTAAACAGGTTGACATTGAACTTACGTTTCGTTCTTCTCTTTGAGTGAGAAACGTTGTTTCCAACCATTGCTCTCTTTCCAGTAATTTGACAAATTTTAGACATTTCTAATCTGTTCTTTTAAATTATACGAAATTTAAGTCAACTCCTGCTATGTGTCTTCCCTTTCTGAACTAGCATCATGAACAAAAACGAAGATTCTAATAGAGTCTTATCTTTACAGGGTGCAAAGGTAAGAATTATTTTGATTTATCCGCAAGAATTCTCAAATATTTTTTCCTCAACAAATCATGTCTTAAATTAGTTATAGGTATATAACAACATAACATGATATTCATTATGGCAAGAAGTTTTAAAGAAGCGATCCAGCATCGCCGGACACATTATGGAATAGGTAACAACTCTCCCATTTCCGACAACGAGATTCATGAGATTATTAAGACAGCGGTCACTCACGTTCCCTCCGCATTCAATTCGCAGTCTACGAGAATCGTACTGCTACTGGGTGAAAGCCACAAGAAGCTTTGGGAAATCGTAAAAGACACGCTTCGTAAAATCGTCCCCGCCGAAGCCTATAAGGCTACCGAGGCAAAGATAGATAATTCTTTCGAGGCTGGCTATGGCACGGTCCTCTTTTTCGAGGATACAGCGGTAGTAGAAGGCTTACAGAAGCAATTTCCTTCTTATAAAGAGAATTTCCCGGTATGGTCCCAACAGACATCGGCTATGCATCAATTCGCGGTATGGACTATGCTGGAAGACGCCGGCTTCGGCGCTTCTTTGCAACATTACAACCCGTTGATCGACGAGGCGGTCGCTAAACAATGGCATATCAATCCGAACTGGAAACTGATCGCCGAGATGCCGTTCGGAACCTCTACCCAGGAACCGGGAGAAAAACAATTCGCCCCATTAGAGGAACGAATTTTAGTATTCAAATAATTATAATAATGTATATGGAATATGACATAGCAATCATAGGCGGTGGACCTGCGGGTTACACCGCCGCCGAAAGGGCTTCGGAGAATGGATTAAAAACGATCCTTTTCGAGAAGAACGCTATCGGTGGCGTCTGCCTAAACGAGGGATGTATCCCGACAAAAACTCTTTTATACTCCGCCAAGATACTAGACAGTATCAAAAGTGCCTCCAAATATGGTATAGTGGCGATGAAAGACCCAAGTTTCGACTTGGCAAAGATTATCGACCGGAAGAACAAGACCGTCCGTAAACTTACGCTCGGGGTAAAAGCCCGGCTTACGGGTAACGGCGTCACCATCGTAGAAGGAGAGGCACGAATCACCGGAGAGGAGTTTGGAAATATACGGATTCACTGCGATGGAAAAGAGTATTTAGTGAAGAATGTGTTAGTATGCACAGGCTCTGAAACCGTGATCCCTCCTATCAAAGGGTTATCAGAGGTCAAGTATTGGACTTCCCGGGAAGCCCTTGATCTCAACGATTTGCCAAAATCGTTAGCGATTATCGGTGGTGGCGTGATCGGAATGGAGTTCGCCTCATTCTTTAACAGTATGGGCGTAAAGGTGAAGGTAATCGAGATGCTACCCGAGATATTAGGGAATATGGATAAAGAAACCTCAGCGATGCTTCGATCCGAGTATAAGAAAAAAGGCGTAGAGTTTTTCTTGAATACCAAAGTTACAGAGGTATCGGCAGAGAAAGTCTTTGTTGAGAAAAACGGCAAGGCAGACACGATTGAAGCCGATAAAATATTGGTGAGCGTGGGCCGCCGTCCGATTACAAAGAGTCTGGGACTCGAAAATCTAGCGATCGAAATACAAGGGGCCGGTGTAAAGGTAAACGAACATATGCTGACTTCCCATCCACATGTATATGCGGCTGGAGATATTACCGGTTTTTCCCTGCTGGCACATACGGCTTACCGGGAAGCGGAAGTTGCCATACACCATATCCTAGGCATACCGGACGAGATGAGCTATAAAGCCATTCCGGCGGTAGTTTATACGAATCCGGAATTAGCGAGCGTGGGTAAGACAGAAGAGGAATTGGTAGCGAATGGGGAAAGTTTTCGTGTTCAAAAGATCCCGATGACCTATTCCGGACGTTTCGTCGCAGAGAACGAGAATGGTAATGGTTTATGTAAACTGATCACGGACGACGAGGATCGTATCATCGGTTGCCATCTACTAGGGAATCCGGCATCCGAGATTATCGTCACCGCCGGAATCGCTGTCGAGAATGGTTATACAGTCGATGAATTTAAGAAAAATATTTTCCCGCATCCGACAGTCAGTGAGATCCTCCACGAAAGTTTATATATCTAATAAAACGCCTAACTAAAACAGTTTCCTGATGCTTTGCATTCACAATACACAAACGGATCCATACTTCAATTTGGCCGCCGAAGAGTATCTGCTCAAGAATTTCAAAGAGAATATTTTCATGCTTTGGCAGAATGAACCATCAATCGTGATCGGTAAGCATCAGGATGTATGGGCCGAGGTAAATCTCAAATTCGTACAAGACCAACAAATCAAGATAGCACGCAGGTTTTCCGGTGGTGGTGCCGTTTACCATGATCCGGGAAACCTGAATCTTACATTTATAGAGACCGGCCAGATTATGCAGACTGATAAATATACCATCCAGATCATGAATTTTCTCAAGACATTGGGAGTACATGTCGAGGTGGATGAACGGAAAGGATTAACTATCGGAGGATTTAAAATATCGGGTAGCGCACAGAGTATCCATAAGAATCGGTATATGCACCATGCTACCTTATTGTTTTCCACCGATCTGGATAGGCTCGTCACCTCCTTGAAAAGTACATCCCGTCAAGCACCAGAGAAAACAGGAGGTAAACGATCGACATTCGTTAAATCTGTACGGAGTCCGGTCACGAATATCAGCGCCCATCTTCCGGCTTCTATCTCCATCCAGCATTTTAAGAAAGCGCTTCTTTACTATTTCACGATCAACAATCCCGGCATTCAAGATTATTATTTCACGCAAGCAGACTTGGAAGCCATCTATCGGCTTAAAGAGCAGAAATATGCTACAGCCAGCTGGAACTTTAACACTTATACACTATAATACAGAAACTTACCTTCTTGATCTTTGTTCTTATTATATACCGTTTGTAGAGACGGGGCACGCCCCGTCTCCCACTATATAACAGTAATTAAAAAATCAAAATATGGCTACATTTGAGATAAAGATGCCTAAGTTGGGCGAAAGTATTACAGAAGGAACCATCATCTCATGGTCGGTAAAGGTAGGTGATACCGTAGAGGAAGATGATGTCCTTTTCGAAGTAAGCACAGCGAAAGTAAGCGCTGAGATTCCATCCCCCGTTGAGGGAAAAGTAAAACAACTTCTTTTTAATGAGGGAGACACCGTAGCGGTCGGTACAGTCGTAGCGATCCTTGAGATCGAAGGTGAAGGAGAGGATAACGGAGTTCAGCCGGAAACCTCGGAGGCTACTCAACCGAAAGAACAAGTCCCCGCTCCCGTCCCAGAGGAATTATCAAAGAATTCCCAAGAGGAAGATCGTTGGTATTCTCCCGTCGTATTGCAATTAGCGAAAGCTGCCGGTGTGTCGCAAGATGAACTGGATCATATTCCGGGTACCGGATATCTGGGACGTCTCAGTAAGAAAGATATTCAAACGTATATCGATCACAAAAATAAAGGTACGGAAATGCCGAAGCCGAAACAGGCTCCTGTTTCTTCCATGCAGCAAACGGCTACGAGCACGCCAACAATTACGGTAGCGCCGCCGACCGCTCCTTCCATGCCTATGACAGCGGCCACTCCATCTGCTCCACTCGCCCAAGGAGACGAGGTGAGAGAAATGGATCGTGTACGTAAGATCATTGCGGACCATATGGTATTATCGAAAAAAGTATCTCCGCATGTGACGTCGGTTATCGAGGTAGACGTGACCCGACTGGTTAACTGGCGTAAAAAAGTGAAGGATCAATTCTTCAAGCAAGAAGGCATCAACCTAACTTATATGCCGGCTATTACCGAAGCGACCGCCAAAGCGTTGAAAGCCTATCCATTAGTAAATTCATCCGTGGACGGTTACAATATCATCCTAAAGAAGCCTATTAATATAGGTATAGCGGTTTCCTTAAACGACGGAAATTTAATTGTCCCGGTTATACACGATGCCGATAAGTTGAACCTAAGTGGCCTCGCCTCACAAATAGATACCTTGGCGGCTAAAGCCCGTGAGAATAAGCTCGCCCCGGATAGCATCCAAGGTGGAACGTTCACGATTACGAATTTCGGAACCTTCAAGAGTCTGTTCGGCACCCCGATCATCAATCAGCCTCAAGTAGCGATCCTAGCCGTCGGTTATATCGAGAAGAAGCCTGCGGTAGTAGAGACGCCCGAGGGAGATACGATCGCTATCCGTCACAAGATGTACCTCTCACTCTCCTACGATCATCGTATCGTGGACGGAGCTTTGGCGGGAGCCTTTTTACGTTCCATCGCCGACGAACTAGAGAATTGGAACGCTTAATACATTATATATAATAGAACAACATGAAAAAGTATGATATAAAAACAACAGATAAGGAGACTCTCAGGAAATGGTTTTACCTTATGACGCTCGGAAGGGCGATCGATGAGAAGGCTCCCTCCTATTTATTGCAATCTCTCGGCTGGTCTTATCATGCCCCGTATGCCGGGCACGACGGGATACAACTCGCCATGGGACAAGTATTCGATAAGGATACGGACTTTCTCTTCCCCTATTACCGGGATATGTTGACGGTTCTCTCGGCGGGAATGACTGCCGAGGAGATCATCCTGAATGGTATCTCCAAGGCGACCGACCTGACCAGTGGTGGCCGCCACATGTCTAACCACTTCTCTAAGATGGAATGGCATATCGAGAACGTTTCTTCCGCTACGGCGACTCACGATCTCCATGCCGCCGGCGTGGCACGGGCGATGGTTTACTATGGACAGAAAGGCGTAGCGATTACCTCGCACGGTGAATCGGCCGCTTCCGAAGGCTATGTGTATGAGGCAATCAATGGCGCCAGCAATGAGCGACTGCCGGTTATCTTTGTCTTCCAAGACAATGGATATGGTATCTCTGTCCCCAAAAAGGACCAGACGGCCAATCGTAAAGTTGCCGATAACTTCTCTGGCTTCAAGAATTTACGTATTATCCATTGCAATGGAAAAGACGTGTTCGATTCCATGAATGCCATGACCGAGGCCAAGGAGTACGCAATCGCCAACCGGACTCCCGTAATCGTTCAGGCCAATTGCGTACGGATAGGCTCCCACTCAAACTCTGATAAACATACCTTGTATCGTGATGAGAACGAGCTTACCTATGTAAAATCCGCCGATCCTTTATACAAATTCCATCGCATGCTGATTCGTTACGGACGTTTCACCGAGGAAGAATTGAAAGAGATCGCGGATCTAGCGGCTAAAGACCTGAAAGCCGCCAATCGGAAAGCGATGGCCGCCCCCGATCCCGATCCGTCTACCGTCAAGGATTACGTCCTCCCGGAACCTTATCAACCTCAGAAATACAAAGAAGGTGTTCAAAACAAGGAAGGAGAGAAAGAAACGCTAGTTACGGCGATCAACAAGACGTTGAAAGCGGAGTTCCGGCACAACCCGGATACATTTATCTGGGGACAGGATGTAGCCAATAAAGAAAAGGGTGGCGTATTCAACATCACCAAAGGCATGCA
Organism: Parabacteroides sp. 20_3; assembly: GCF_964238835.1. Lineage (NCBI taxonomy): Bacteria > Pseudomonadati > Bacteroidota > Bacteroidia > Bacteroidales > Tannerellaceae > Parabacteroides > Parabacteroides sp. 20_3. Next base: position 327,054 of record NZ_CAXSNO010000002.1, read on the forward strand.
GCAAGAATTCGGTATCGAGCGAGTCTTCAACGCCCCTATCGCCGAGGATTATATCGTAGGGACAGCGAACGGTATGTGCCGCTTTGACCCGAAGATCCATGTAGTGATCGAGGGCGCGGAATTCGCCGATTACTTCTGGCCGGCCGTCGAGCAATACGTGGAATGTACGCATGAGTATTGGCGCAGCAACGGGCAATTTACCCCAAACATCACTTTGCGCCTAGCCTCCGGAGGCTATATCGGAGGAGGGCTTTATCATTCCCAGACCATTGAGGGCGCATTGACCTCATTACCCGGTGCCCGGATTGTTTATCCCTCTTTCGCGGATGATGCCGCCGGACTGTTGCGGACGAGTATGCGTTCTAAAGGCTTTACGCTCTATCTGGAACCGAAAGCGCTCTACAACGCGGTAGAAGCCTCCACCTTTGTCCCCGAGGATTTCGAGGTTCCGTTTGGGAAAGCCCGTATCCGCCGTCCGGGAAAAGATCTGACAATCATCACTTATGGCAATACGACCCATCTTTGCCTCAACGTAGCCGAGCTTCTTTACAAGGAGAAAGGCTGGGAACTGGAGGTTATCGATCTTCGTACCTTGATACCATTGGATAAAGAGGCGATCTTCAACTCGGTGAAGAAAACCAGTAAAGTATTGATCGTACATGAGGACAAGGTCTTCTCTGGCTTCGGAGCGGAAATTGCCGGTATCATCGGCTCGGAACTATTCCAGTACTTGGATGCTCCGATCCAACGGGTAGGTTCCCTATTCACTCCGGTTGGTTTCCATCCGGTCTTGGAACGGGCCATCCTCCCCAACGAGGAGACCATCTATCATGCGGCAAAAGAACTGCTGCTTTATTAGATCCACATTCGTTAAATCTTTAAAAGCATCACAATGAAAACAGGATTATTTTACGGAACGGGCACAGAGAAAACAACCTTTGTCGCCAATAAAATAAGAAAAGCTTTCGGGGAGGATCAGATCGATATCATCCCTATTGAAAGCGCATGGAAAAGAGATTTCGAGGCTTACGACCATATAATCGCAGGAACCTCTACTTGGTTCGATGGCGAGCTTCCCACCTATTGGGACGAGATCATCCCGGAACTGGTCACTTTAGACCTTAAAAATAAGAAGGTCGCTATTTTCGGTCTTGGAGATCAAACGAATTATCCGGATAATTTCGCCGATGGAGTCGGCATATTGGCGGACGCTTTCACCTCCTGTGGAGCGACTTTAGTAGGCGAGACCTCTTCGGATGATTATTTCTTTAATGCCTCCAAAGCCTTGAAAAATGGCAAACTACTAGGCTTAGTCCTCGATTTGGAAAACCAACCGGATCAAACCGACAAACGAATCGAGCGATGGGTGAAGCAATTGAAGGAGGCGTTTGGATAAAGAAGAATGCATCTTAAACTCGTAAACGAGAACTAAACAGAAAGCGTAACGAATCACTCCACGGGTTTGTTACGCCTTCATTCTATACACCTGTCTTTCATGCACATACTGTGCCAACATCTGCCATCGCCTTGGCACAGCTGTGCCACGCTGATGGCATACCCGTGCCATAGTGATGGCAAGCCCGTGCCACGCCGATGGCAAAGCTGTGCCACCTAGATGGCAAACATACTTTATTAGCGAGACACTAATTAGTTAAACATTTGACTAATCCGAGAAAAAACGCTATCTTCGCGCCCAGCAAGTTTAAAAGAATTATAAGTAATGGTAGAAGGTAAAGAATTCCGGGAACTTATGTTACAAGTTGTCCGCACACGCATGGCATTTCGTCGGTCTATGCAACGAACGCTGAAAAAGAACAACGCCGGTATAACATTTGAGATGCTTCAAATCTTGAGTTGCCTATGGCACGAACAAGGTATCACCCAACAGGTCTTGGCAGAGAGAACGGCAAAGGATAAGGCTTGTCTGACAAACCTAATGAACAATTTAGAGAAGAAAGGCTACGTCCATCGGAAAGAAGATCCCGAGGACCGGAGGAACAAACTGGTTTTCCTAACCCCGGAAGGAGAAGAATTCAAAAAGCAAATTCGCCCGATCCTTGATCAGGTTTATGTACATGCGGAGCATATTATCGGAATAGAGAACGTAGAAACCATGTTATCCGAATTAAAAGCAGTACATAATGTCCTTGAGAATATATAAAAAGCACGTATTGAGCCTCTTTTGTATGACGGTCGCTACATTTCCGGCAATCGCCCAAACCGATTCGCTCTTTTTGACCATCGACCAGCTTTTCGAGAGAGGCGTACGGCATAGTCTGCAGATCCAAGCAGACGTCTTAAAAGAATCGATAGCGCAAGAGAGAACCCATACGGCACGTTCCGCACAATTGCCAGACCTGCAAATCGGCTTGAAAGGTGGATATGTAGGGCAACCGATCCTCTTTGAGCAAGGACTCGCCCATCCGACTCGCCCGGAAGCGCCCGATTGGTCCCAGAACTATGCCATCGACCTTACCCAACCGATATACCAAGGCGGTAAAATCCGGTATTCCATCCGGAAAGCGGATCTGGAGAAAGAAGTCGCCTCTTTACAAACGCTCACAGACCAGAGTGAGATCAAGCTCGGTCTATTAAATCAATACATCGGTCTTTTCAGCCTGTTTAAACAACGTGAGGTGCTTTCCCGTAATATCGAGGAATCGGAACGCCGCCTGCAAGATATCCGGCGTATGAAAAAAGAGGGACTGATAACCAATAACGACGTATTAAGAAGCGAGATGCAATTAACCAACGACCGCCTATCCTTGCAAGAAACGGATAATAGCCTCATACTGGTATCACAGCAATTGGATATCCTGATCGGTCTCGATGAGAATCTATTGCTCAAACCAGATACCACGTTACTGGACCAAACCGTATCTTTAGAAACTTACGAAGATTATGTAGCCCAAGCCTATTCCAATGATCCGGCGATACGTCTACTCCGGAAACAAACAGAGTTAGCCCAAAATGATATACGTTTGACTAAAGCCTCCTCGCTACCCAGCCTATCGCTATATGCGTCGAACACATTGGCACGTCCAGTCTCCCGAACATTAGCGGATATGTACAATAACAACTGGAACATAGGGCTGTCGCTCTCCTACCCTTTATCCTCTTTATATAAAAACAACCATAAGATAAAGGAAAGCAAATGGATGGTCTCGTTATATAAAAACGAGGAGGAACAGAAAAAGCAGAAAATCCGTATAGAAGTGCGCACCGCGTTCTTACGTCATAAGGAGGCCCTACAAGAAGTGGAAGCCTTGAAGTTATCCGTACGGCAAGCTCAAGAGAACTATAGGATCATGCAAAACCGGTATTTAAACCAATTGGCGATCCTAACCGACTTACTCGACGCGAACTCGGTTCTCCTCAACGCGGAGCTACAGCTCACGAATGCCCGTACCCACGTGATTTACACTTACTATCAACTACAGAAGGCTTGCGGCCGTCTCTAAAAAGAAACAACGACTATGGCAAACGAATTAAAAGAGAAACATCAAAGACTAAAGAAAGTAAGGACACGGAATATAGTATTAAACTCCATATGTATCCTTTTAGCCGGTTCCGGCATTTGGTGGACAGCCAATTATTTCTGGCGTTACATCAATTATGAGGTGACAAACGATGCCTTTGTGGACCAATATATCGCCCCACTAAATATACGTGCCTCCGGCTACATAAAAGAGGTCCGTTTCAAGGAACACCAGTACGTTCACCAAGGGGACACACTTCTCATACTGGACGATCGGGAATATCGGATCAAGGTAAAAGAGGCAGAGGCCGCATTGATCGATGCCCAAGGATCACAAGACGTACTTCGTTCCGGTATCGAGACCTCCCATACGAACATCGCCGTACAAGACGCCAACATCGCCGAGGCTAAAGCCAAGCTTTGGCAACTGGAACAGGATTATCACCGATTTGGGCGGCTGCTGAAAGAAGAATCGGTCCCCGAGCAACAATACGAGCAATCCAAAGCCGCTTTCGAGGCGGCGCAAGCCCGATATCAGGCGTTGGTGGAACAAAAGAAAGCCGCTTTCTCCCAATTCACCGAAACCAGCAAGAAGACAACAGGAGCCGAGGCGGCGATCTTACGAAAAGAAGCGGATCTGGATTTAGCGAGGTTAAACCTTTCCTATACCGTTATAACCGCCCCTTACGACGGTCATGTAGGCAGACGGACCTTAGAGCCCGGACAATACGTGCAAGCCGGACAAACGATATCCTACCTCGTACGAGATAAAGACAAATGGATCACGGCCAATTACAAGGAGACCCAGATCCCCCACATCTATATCGGGCAAAAAGTACGTATCAAGGTAGACGCGTTGCCGGGAAAGATATTCAACGGGGAGGTAACCGCAATCTCCGACGCCACAGGCTCCAAATACTCATTGGTCCCGACCGACAATTCCGCCGGAAACTTCGTCAAGGTACAACAACGTATCCCGGTACGGATAGACTTGGAAAATCTATCGCAAGAAGATACGCAATACTTAAGAGCAGGCATGATGGTTGAAACAGAAGCCTTACGCAAATGATCACGATGAAAGAGCTTGGGGCACCGATCCGCCAATGGGTGCCGGACTGGTTAGGATTGATTTGCATCTTCATCGTTATCCTTCCGGTTACGATGCTAAACGGTTCGTACACCGGCAGTATGCTGGAGGTATCAAACACGCTAGGCACGAACACCGAGGATATAACCATGGGATATTACGCGGCAGCGGCGGGAATGGCGGTATCCTATCCGATTATTCCGAAGATATTAGAAGCCTTCTCTATAAAATTCTTATTGTTAGCGAATTTAGTCGCCCAGTTCTTCTTAAGCTGGATCTGTGCCCGCTCCCAGAACGCCGACATATTGATCGTCTGTAGTTTCGCGATCGGTTTCCTGAAAGGGTTTCTCATGCTGTGGTTTATCCGGTACGCACAAAAGATATTCAGCCCTAAAAATATACGTAGCCAATTCTACTCCTACTTCTATCCTTTTGTTTTCGGAGGGGGACAAGCGTCCATGCTTGTTACCGCACAGTTAGCCTACCATTACGACTGGAAATATATGTATTACTTCATGATGCTAATGATTTTATTGGCCATAGTAGTGGTAATCATCTGCTTCCGCCATAACCGGCCGATCAAGTCCATCCCCTTGGCCGATCTACACATCCGGGAAATGTTCATCATATCCACCGGATTGTTAATGCTTATGTATGTCATTAATTACGGGAAAGTACTCGACTGGATGGCATCCCCCAAGATTTGCCTTTATATCATGATCGCCCCGATATTGATCGCTTTATTTATTTGGTATCAATATCATTCGGAACGTCCGTACGTGAATCTGGCGCCTTTATACCAGCCGAAAGCCATTATCGGTTATTTCTATATGATGCTTGTCATGTTTTTCAGTACTTCGACTACCTTGTTGACCAGCTACCTGACCAGTATCTTAAAGGTAGACAGTACCCATACCTATTCCCTTTATACTTATTTGCTTCCGGGATATGTCTTGGGGGCGTTCATCTGTTTTTGGTGGTTCCGGTGGCAACGTTGGCGGTTTCGTTTCTTGATAGCGGGAGGAATGAGTTGTTTCGTCCTGTTCTTCGGGAGCCTTTATTTCGGGATCTCACCGGATAGCAGATACGAGATGCTCTACTTTCCTATATTCCTCAGGGGATTGGGCATGATGATTCTTATCATAGCTTTTGCCTTATTTGCCGTGGAAGATTTAAATCCTAAATATTTATTGTCAAACGCTTTCTTTCTCATCATTTTCCGTTCGGTACTATCCCCTATCATGGCGACTTCTTTTTACAGTAATATACTATATCGCTTGGAACAAAAATATATGTATTCCTTATCAGAAACCGTTACCCTGGCCGATCCTCTAGCCGCCTCACGCTATAATCAGGCGCTTGGCAACGCCTTGACCCAAGGGCATCCCTACGACGAGGCAGCGCAAATGGCTACCAATACACTCTATAATACGTTACAGCAACAAAGCTTATTATTGGCGTTAAAAGAGATACTGGGGTATTTATTAGTCATCTCCTTATTCATAGCGATCGTATCCCGTTTTATCCCATTCCATAAAACCATCCGTGTTACATTCGCCAAGACAGGAGATGATATGGTTTGATCAAACTATACCCGGCTGCAAATCTATCAGCCGGCATCTGCCTTTTTGTCATTTATAGTTTATCCGAAACATTTTGGCATTCGTTTTGTATAGGAATAGGCGGATCTTGAGAATGATCAGGATCAGGAATACGCACAAAATAACAATAAAAATAATAAGATATTCAGACTATGAGCAGTAAACAAGGTAACATCGGAGTAACATCGGAAAACATCTTTCCGATTATCAAGAAGTTCTTATACAGTGATCACGAAATCTTCCTTCGTGAACTTGTTTCTAATGCGGTAGACGCTACCCAGAAGTTAAAAACGCTTTCTTCCGTAGGCGAGTTTAAAGGCGAACTCGGCGATTTGACCGTACAGGTTAAGTTCGATGACAAAACGATCACGATCTCTGACCGGGGTATCGGTATGACAGCCGAGGAGATCGATAAGTACATCAACCAGATCGCTTTCTCTGGCGCCGAGGAGTTCGTTGAGAAATACAAGAACGACGCCGCTTCTATCATCGGTCACTTCGGTCTTGGTTTCTACTCCTCTTTCATGGTTTCCAAGAAAGTAGAGATCGTGACGAAATCGTACAAAGAAGGCGCTGTTCCCATGAAATGGAGCTGCGACGGTACACCGGAATACTCCTTGGAGGAAACGACGAAAGAGGATCGTGGTACCGATATTATCCTGTATATAGACGACGAGAATAAAGATTTCTTGAACAAGGATAAGATCAATGGCTTATTGACAAAATACTGCCGTTTCTTACCGGTTCCTATCGCGTTCGGCAAGAAGCAAGAGTGGAAGGATGGCAAATATGTAGATACGGACGAAGATAACGTAATCAACGACACCAAACCGGCGTGGGTTCGCAAACCGGCCGATATGACCGACGAGGATTACAAGAAGTTCTATCGTGACTTATATCCTATGACGGATGAGCCGTTGTTCTGGATTCACTTGAACGTAGACTATCCGTTCAACTTGACCGGTATCTTATATTTCCCTCGCATCAAGAGCAACATCGACTTGCATCGTAACAAGATACAGTTATATTGCAACCAAGTATTCGTTACGGATTCCGTAGAGGGTATCGTTCCTGAGTTCTTGACATTATTACATGGTGTATTGGATTCACCGGATATTCCGTTGAACGTATCCCGTTCCTATTTGCAAAGCGATCAGAACGTGAAGAAGATCTCCAACCACATCACGAAGAAGGTGGCAGACCGCTTGGAAGAGATCTTCAAGAACGACCGTCCGCAGTTCGAGGAGAAATGGGATAGCTTGAAACTATTCATCCAATACGGTATGTTGACTGATGAGAAGTTCTACGACCGTGCGGTTAAGTTCGCCTTATTCAAGGACGTCGAAGGCAAATACTTCACTTTCGAGGAATACAAGAACTTAATCAAGGACAACCAGACAGACAAAGAGGGTAACTTAATCTATCTGTATACCACCAATAAAGACGAGCAATACAGCTATATACAAGCCGCAAAGGACAAAGGTTACAGCGTCTTGGAAATGGACGGACAATTGGATGTACACTTGATCGGACAATTGGAGCAGAAGTTCGAGAAGAGCCGCTTCGTTCGTGTGGATAGCGATACGATCGATAACCTGATCCGCAAGGAAGACTCGAATAAGGTAACCTTGAGCGAGGAGCAGAAAACGGCCATGCAGGAAGTATTCAAGAGTCAGATGCCGAAATTGAACAAGACCGAGTTCTACGTAACATTCGAGGCATTGGGCGAAAACGCGAACCCTGTCATGTTGACACAAAGCGAGTATATGCGAAGAATGCGTGAGATGTCCGCTATGCAACCGGGTATGTCTTTCTATGGCGAGATGCCGGATAGCTTCAACTTCGTATTGAATACGGATCATCCGTTGATCAAGAAAGTATTAACTGAAGAGGAGCAAGCTTGCGACGAGAAGTTAAAACCGATCCTTAGCGATATCAAAGGATGGGAGGCTCGTCAAGCCGACTTACGTGAGGCTCAAAGCAAAAAGAAAGAAGATGAGATCACGGCGCAAGAGAAAGAGGATATGACCAACACCAACCATAAGCTGGATGAGCTTCGTGAGCAACGCAACCAAGTTCTCGCCGAGTACGCCGGTACGAACAAGACAGTTAGTCAGTTGATCGACCTTGCTTTGTTAGGAAACGGTATGCTGAAGGGAGAGGCCTTAAGCCAATTCATCAAACGTAGCGTAGAACTGATCGGATAAACCAATCCTCACATATATAAAAAACCGTTCCTTCTCGGGGGAACGGTTTTTTTAGTTTCAGCCCACGACATCCTCGACCACTTTCCGCAACCTATCCAAGTTCATCTCGCCGGATTGTCTCCACAAAGCCTCCCCTTTCCGTAGCAGGATAAAAGTAGGAATCGATTCCACCGTATACAAATCGGCAAGAGCGCTCTCCTCCTCGATATTGATTTGTACCACTTCTAATTTTCCTTTCTCCAATTCCTTGAACTCCTTCACGATCGGCATCATTTTCTGGCAATGAGGGCACCAATCCGCATAAAACTCAGCCATGACCAAAGCACCGGTCTCCATAACGGTCTTATTCCGCTCTTCCCTATTCAATTCTTTCTCTTTCATAACATCTTCTGTTTTAATTGTATTGATAACTCAACAATACGAAAAAACAAAATGTTTATGTTTCTAAAGAAATACTTCTTACATTTGGAGAAGAAAAACAGATTGGGTTCATATGAGGAAAATAACAGTTATCATAGCCTTATTCCTTGCTGCCATTCAGATTGTTTCCGCCCAGAAAGTAGGGTTGGTACTCAGTGGCGGCGGTGCCAAAGGAGCGGCACATATCGGAGTGATCAAGGCGCTGGAAGAAAATAATATACCGATTGATTACATTACCGGTACCTCCATCGGGGCGATTATCGGTAGTTTATACGCCATGGGATATTCCCCCGAGGAGATGCTGGAGCTGATGCTTTCCAAGGAGTTCTCCTATTGGCAAACAGGTACGGTGGAGGAGCAATATACCTATTATTTCAAGGAGCCTTACCCGACCCCGGAATTCGCGCATTTCTCCATCGATATGTCCGATTCCCTACAGATCAAGGCTAGCTTCTTACCGCAAAGCTTGATCAATCCCATACAGATGAATCAGGCGTTCATGGCCTTGTTCTCGCAGGCGACGGCAAAGGCGGGGTGGAATTTCGACAACCTGTTTGTCCCTTTCCGTTGCGTGGCCTCGGATATATATACTAAAAAGCCGATCATCTTTAAGAATGGGGATCTGGGAGACGCCGTACGTGCCTCCATGACTTTCCCGTTTTTCTTCCAGCCCATATGGAAAGACAGTATTCCTTTATTCGATGGAGGTATCTACGATAATTTCCCGGTAGGCCCGATGAAAGACGCGTTCCACCCGGATTTCATTTTCGGATCGACGGTATCGGGAGGGAATAAAAAGCCTTCGGAGAATCCTTATAACCAGATCGAGACCATGATCATGCAAAAGACCGATTACGAGGTACCGGAGGAAGATGGCATGATGATTAAATTCAGTTTTCCCACCGTCTCCTTATTGGATTTCCAGAAAGGTAAGGAGCTTATGGACATCGGGTATAAACGTACCCTTTCCATGATCGACTCCATCAAGCAACGGGTTCCCCGGGAAGTGCCTTTAAATGAGGTTACCGAAAGAAGAAAAGCCTATAAAGAGAACCTTCCCCCGCTGATCTTCCGCAATATTTACGTGACGGGCGTATCCGAGGCCCAGCGTAAATACATAGAGGCCCAATTACACAGGGATATCAATAACGAGTTCTCCATGGAAGAGTTCAAGCGGGCTTATTTCAAGATGCTGACCTATTCCAAGATTAGGGAAATCATGCCGCATGCCGTTTATAACCGGAAAGAGAAGAAATTCGATCTTTACCTGGACGTGAAGATGAAAGAAGAGATCACGGTTGGCTTCGGTGGAAACGTATCGTCTCATCAAGCGAATCAATTATACCTAGGATTGGGGTATCAATATCTGGGACGGTTCGCCGCCGACGTAAACTCGAACTTTCAAGTGGGTAACTCCTTTAGTGGTGTCATGTTGAGTGGCCGGATGTACCTGCAAACGCAAATCCCCACTTATTTAAATTGGCAAGGAGTCTTCTCGGACAAGAAATACACGGAAAGCCAATCCCTCTTTTATGAGGATATAGTGCCCGCCATGATTAAGCAGAAAGAACTGTACATGAAACTAAAATTAGGCTTCCCCTTCCTCAACCATGCGAAAGCGGAGATCGGGTTCGCCTACGGACGGTTGAACGATTTCTATTTGCAGAGCACCACGATACCTTTCCCGAACGCCTCTTTCGACCATAGCTGGTACGATTTATTCAGCGGCTCGTTAAGTATCGAGCAAAACTCACTCAACACCAAACAATACCCGATAAGCGGAAAACAGCAATTCCTAATCGCCCAATACGTAACCGGTACGGAGAAGTATACCCCATCCCCCACTTCCGCCACGACGGAAGCCCCGATTGGTCGCAAAGTGCATAGCTGGCTGCAACTGAAAGGGCGCTGGAACCAATACCAGACGCTGAGCAACCGTTTCAACTTAGGTTATTTGGCGGAAATGGTCATATCCAGCAAGAACCTCATGAATAACTATACGGCTAGCGTATTACAGGCCCCGGCGTTTACCCCGACACCCCATAGCGAGATTGTATTCAACGAGGCGTTCCGGGCGAACCAATATGTGGCTTTTGGGCTTTCCCCGATCTTGAAGTTAAGCAAGCTTCTGCACTTCCGGTTGGATATGTATGGCTTCGCTCCACTCTATGAAATACAAAAGACGGTGCCGGAAAACAACCCGTATGTCGGAATCCCGCATTATGGTAAGTTTTTGCACTCGTTTAATTATATGGGTGAAGCGGCGGTCGTATTGCAATTGCCATTCTTATGTATCAGTCTGTACGCCAACGGATACAGTTATCCGAAGGAGAATTTCAACTTTGGCTTAAACATTGGTTATCTGATCTTCAATCCAAAAATGTTAGATTAAATTCGCAAAAAAGTAGTCGAAACGTTTGCATATTTAAAACAAAAACGTACCTTTGCACTCGCAATCACGAAACAATGGCCGCGTAGCTCAACTGAATAGAGTAGCTGACTACGGATCAGCCGGTTACAGGTTTGAATCCTGTCGCGGTCACCATTCGAAGATAGCAATAGAATATATCTTGGCTCCTTAGCTCAACTGAATAGAGCATCTGACTACGGATCAGAAGGTTAAAGGTTTGAATCCTTTAGGAGTCACTTGAATATTCAAATTCATTTACAGATTGGCTCGCTAGCTCAACTGAATAGAGCATCTGACTACGGATCAGAAGGTTATAGGTTTGAATCCTATGCGAGTCACTTGAGAATCCTTATTTCATCCAGCGTCTTCGGAAGCAATGAAATAAGGATTTTTTCAATTTCTACCGGTCGTATCATTATTATTCATATATTCGCAGTTAATACAAAGAATATTTTATTTAAGATAAAAGGTAAACACTTGAAAGCACACTATAAAACTTCTATAGCCATAAGTCTAATCGTCATTATCGTATTAGTGATCTTACGTACCACTGTTACCGGACAAGATAGCATCAAATTCATCGACGATACCGATGATCAGCCAATAGATCAACAAAACAGCGACTCTATAGACCTTCGTTATTCCAATGAGTACCAAAGTTGGAAACAAACCTCGGACACGACTTTCCGCAGTTTGTTTAATGGGAACCAACAAGCTGATATCTTGGCCGAACATCCCGGAATGGTGGTATTATGGGCAGGATACGCTTTCTCAAAAGATTATCTAAGTCCCAGAGGGCATATGTATTCCATAGAAGATCTATACAAAAGCCTGCGGACCGGCTCTCCCATGACCCCGACGAGTGGTCCCCAGCCTGCCGCATGCTGGGCATGTAAAAGTCCGGACATACCCCGCTTATTAACGACCACCGATGCCAAGACCTTATATAAGAAGAAATGGGCGGAGCTAGGCAACGAGATCGTGAATCCAATCGGATGCGCAGACTGCCATGAGCCGCAGAGCATGGGATTATGCGTGACCCGCTCATTCTTGAAAAGTGCCTATAAGCGCAACGGATTACGTATAGAGGACGTAACCGAGCAAGAGATGCGATCTCTAGTATGCGCCCAATGCCACGCCGAATATTATTTCCAAGGAGAAGATCGTATACTAACCTTACCTTGGGATCAAGGTTATACTGTAGAAAATATAGAAGCCTATTACGATAGCATAAACTTCACCGATTTCACCCATAAATTAAGCCGGGCACATTTGATAAAGGCGCAACATCCGGATTTCGAGTTATTCCAGATGGGCATTCACGGGCAAAGAGGCGTTTCCTGCGGAGAATGCCATATGCCTGCTGTCGGGGAAGATGAGAACCGGTACAACAACCATCATATCAAAAGCCCGTTAGCGATGATAGACCGTACTTGCCAAGCCTGCCACCGGGAAAGTGAGGAGACCTTACGCAAGGATGTTTATGAACGGCAAAACAAAGTCTACGCCATACGCATGCGTGTAGAGGAAGAATTGACAAAAGCCCATATAGAAGCGAAATTCGCTTGGAACAAAGGCGCTACGGAATCTCAAATGAAAAACGTATTAAAACTGTTCCGGCAGGCACAATGGCGTTGGGACTTCGCCGTGGCCTCACATGGGGCGGCTTTCCACGCGCCCCAAGAAGTCACACGTATCTTGGGCAGCGGACTCGATAAGGCTACCCAAGCCCGCATCCAGATCATGAAGGTCTTAGCGCAGCTAGGCTATACCCAAGATGTTCCGATGCCGGATATCTCCACGAAAGCGAAAGCCCAGCAATATATCGGCCTCGATATGGAAGCCGAGCAACAGGCCAAACAAAAGTTTTTAGAAACCGTCATCCCCCAATGGCAGGAAGAAGCGAGGGCCAATAAACGATTCATCGAAGGTAATTAAATTCTTTCCTCCAGCTCCAATCCCGGGGTATAAGGTAGCGAGATCGTAAACTTACTACCTACGCCAACCTCGGATTCCAGCGATATGCTTCCATGAAACGTATGAACGATACTCTGGCAGATCGCTAACCCCAAGCCTGTACCTTGAGCAAACTCATCCAGTTTCTGGAAACGCTCGAATACCTTTTCCTTTTTATCATCAGGAATGCCCTTACCCGTATCTTTCACGGAAATAAGGATCGATTTTCCATCTGCGCTAAGTTCGTATCCGATCTCGATATATCCCTTAGCGGTAAACTTCACCGCATTATTAATGAAATTGGTACAAACCTGCGTCAACCGGAAATGATCCGAACGGATGATAAGAGGTTCATGGGGAACCCTTATCTTTAACTCCACTCCCTCCGGCATCATCAATTGATGCGTATGGAAGATATCTCCCATCAGTTTACTCAGATCGAGGTTCTCATAAGAGAAAGACATGCTACCGGATTCTATGCGTGATAGATCCAAGATATCGTTGATCAGCTTAAGCAACAGGTCACTGTTTTTGGTAATCAGATCTATAAACTCCGCCTTTTCCTCCGGTTCCAAAGGCATATCCGAATTGAGCAATTGAGAGAAGCCTACGATCGCATTCAGAGGCGTACGTATCTCATGGCTCATATTCGCCAGAAAGACTAATTTCATCCGATCAGATTCCTCCGCTTTCCGGCGGGCGGCTATAAGGCTATTCTCCGTGTCTTTTATCCGCTGGATATTCAAGCATAAGCCACTTACCTCAACAGCTTCGTCACCGGAAACCGAATCTTTCTCATTCTTATTTTGGGCATAGCGAAATTCCCACCACTCATACCCCTTCTTATTAAAGTTACAACGACGTTGCGTCACTTTCCGGGATAGAAAGCCACTATCCAGCAGATTCCGGTCTCGAAGGAAATTATCCAGTTCTTCAGGATGTATAGCATCCTGAAACTCCTCGATTTTCATCGGCACACAGGGCATACCTAAGTAATGGTAGAATCTATTATCAAACTCGAATACCCCTTTGCTATACCGAAAAGCGAAAATGTTGCCGCTATCCAACGCAAAAGAAAGAAAAGTCTTCTCCCTTTTTAACTTCTCCTGCGCATCCTTCTTATGTAAAGCCTCCTGTATATATCGCTTTCTTTGGTAACTAAAAAGCAGAAGCAACATCACCACCAGAATAAAGCCGGCAGCCCATATATAATATTTATATTGAACGACAAACGGCATATTCGCGATAATAGCTCCTTCCGGCAATTTACTACTATCAATGCTCCATCGTTCTAACACACCGTAATCAAAAACATAAGCCTTGTTACTCTCTTCGATTTGCGGAAAATCGGACGGGGGCGTTCCTTTCAAGATAGAGACGACCCGGTTTACAGCTGCCTCTACCTCATCCTTAAAGACAGTTACATACCCGCCAACTACGCCATTCTGATTTCCGATCAACTCATTGATCACGGAGAAACATGGAAAGGCGCTGAGCCGCCCCAACGAGATTGTCATATAATCCCTCTTGGTTGCCAGATACGCTTTATTATAATAATTCTCGCCGAATCCCTTAATCAGGGCATTCGCCGATTTCGTACTGAGTGTGCTTATATACATCGTATCCGGCTTTATCTTAGGTATATCCGATATCGAAATCCCGTTCTTTCCGGATAAACGTACCCGATCCAAGGAATATATATTGTTCACGGCACAAATATCCTGAATCTGCGCATTCATGTCCGCCAGCATCATATTATCCTGAAAGGTATCGTCCGAGACTCTTATGACGATGCAATTACCAACAAGCCGCCGTATCAATTCTATATTCCTCTTATAATCCGGTTTATCATAAAAGCCCATCATATTCGGATATTTCCGGATGATCGGGATATTGGGATAACTAACCCCCATAAACACGACCGGGATCGATTTAGCGAGGGGATGCCTGCTACTTATCAAAGCGTTCAAGGCTTGATCGTCATTGACCAGAATAATATCCGGGTTCCATGTCGATAACTCATTCAGTTTCTTGAATAATTTCTGTCGCTGTTGCTTCTCCGAATATTGCTCACAATCCAAATAAAAAGAATAGACACTCGCATGTATCCCCTTCTTCCGCAAATCACTCGACATGATTTCCTTCATCTTCTCATAGGCGGGAAAATGTTTTTCGTAAGATTGAATCACGAGTATACGCTTCTCCTCCGATAAGTCTGTAGAGGATTTACATGATATACAGGTAACAAAGAGAAATATGATGGATATTATTCCAAATAAGCGCTTAGCTGGCATATCGTTCCTTTAAGGTGTTTTCTATGACTTTACAAAACTAAAGATTTATTTCGTACATTTGAGCATATTTTTCACGAAATACAATCAAAACATCAAATATATGAAACAAGAAATCCAACTGAACGAACACAACAAGCAAGAGTATCCTCCTATGCACACGGCGGAACATATCTTAAACCAGACAATGGTACGGATGTTCGGATGTCCCAGATCCAAGAACGCACACATAGAGAGGAAGAAGTCTAAATGCGATTATCTATTGGCAGAAGAGCCCAGCGCGGAGGTCATGGCCGAGGTTGAGAAGAAGATAAACGAGGTGATCGACCGGCACCTGCCCGTAACCATCGAGTTCATGCCAAAAGAAAAGGCCGGCGGTATCGTGGATTTAAGTAAATTGCCCGATGATGCCAGCGACACATTACGTATCGTACGCATAGGCGATTACGATGCCTGCGCATGTATCGGATCGCACGTGGCGAATACATCCGAGATCGGACATTTCAAGCTGTTGAATTACGACTATGCTGACGGGAGATTACGGCTACGTTTCAAATTGGTATAAAATTTAAAGCAAGCGCAAACGGTCAAATAAAAATATTTTATGTAAGTTTGCAAGCGATTAAAGGAACATTTTAATACAGACATTAAATACAATAGTTATGCAAACAATTGACAATTTCAATTTTGCCGGCAAAAAGGCATTTGTAAGAGTTGACTTTAACGTTCCATTGGACGAAAACTTCAACATCACCGACGACACTCGTATGCGTGCCGCTCTTCCTACATTAAAGAAGATCTTAGCGGATGGTGGTAGCGTAATTATCGGTTCTCACCTAGGCCGTCCGAAAGGCGTTACTGAGAAGTTCTCCTTGAAACACATATTGAAACACCTTTCTGAGTTGTTAGGCGTAGATGTTCAGTTTGCAAACGACTGTATTGGCGAAGAAGCCGGCGCTAAGGCTGCCGCTTTGCAACCGGGCGAAGCTTTGTTGCTTGAGAACCTTCGTTTCTACGCTGAGGAAGAAGGCAAACCAAGAGGTTTGGCTGAAGACGCTTCTGACGAGGAGAAGAAGGCTGCCAAGAAAGCCGTTAAAGAAAGCCAGAAAGAGTTCACGAAGAGATTGGCCTCTTACGCTGACTGCTATGTAAACGACGCGTTCGGTACCGCTCACCGTGCTCACGCTTCTACGGCTTTGATCGCTGACTACTTCGATACGGACAACAAGATGTTCGGTTATTTGATGGAGAAAGAAGTGAAGGCTGTCGATAAGGTTATGAACGACATCCAACGTCCGTTCACCGCTATCATGGGTGGTTCTAAGGTTTCCTCCAAGATCGAGATCATCGAGAACTTGTTGAACAAGGTAGACAACTTGATCATCACGGGTGGTATGACTTATACTTTCACGAAAGCGCAAGGCGGTAAGATCGGTAAGTCTATCTGCGAGGACGATAAGCTGGATCTTGCTCTTGATTTGATCAAGAAAGCGAAAGAAAAAGGCGTAAACTTGGTATTGGCTGTTGACGCTAAGATCGCTGACGATTTCAGCAACGACGCTAAGACTGATTTCGCTCCGGTAGATCAGATTCCTGATGGTTGGGAAGGTCTTGACATAGGTCCGAAGACCGAGGCTATCTACGCTGACGTTATCAAGAACTCTAAGACGATCCTTTGGAACGGTCCTACGGGTGTATTCGAGTTCGAGAACTTTACGCACGGATCTCGCACGGTTGGCGAGGCTATCGTTGAGGCTACGAAGAACGGCGCTTTCTCTTTAGTAGGTGGTGGCGACTCTGTTGCTTGCGTTAACAAATTCGGTTTGGCTAACGGCGTATCTTACGTTTCTACAGGTGGTGGCGCTCTTCTTGAGGCTATAGAAGGTAAGGTTCTTCCGGGTATCGCAGCTGTAAAAGGCGAGGCTTACAAATAATCAGATAAGTAAGTGATTTAATAAAAAATCCCCCGGGACGCTCGGTATTCATCGAGATGTCCCGGGGGATTTTCTTTGATTTAGTTCCGTATTAATCTTGTTTCAAGATCAAGGCGGAAGAGGCGCTTACGGTAGTTTTACCCTGTACGGAACCTTTACCGTCCAGATAAATCCGACCGTCTTTACAAACCGGAATCCATGTTCCTTCCGGCAGAGAAACCGTTACCGCCTTCCGGTTCCCGTTAAAGATAACCATAATCTTCTTCCAACTATCCCCGTTCGCATGTTCCCCTAAGGTATACGCTACGACACCGGGCTGGTTCACTTCTTGGAATTGAAGGGCCTCCCTCACTCCCTCGGCCGTGGCGATACGGAAAGCCGGGTGCGACTTACGAAGGGCGATCAAATCCTTGTAATAGTTGAAAACATCCTTGTTTTTTGCCTTTAAAGACCAGTCGATCTCATTGATTGAATCGGGCGATTGATAGCTGTTATGTACGCCTTTCTTATCGTGCAGCAACTCCTCTCCTGCCCGCATGAAGGGTACTCCTTGCGAGGTGAAGATGATGGTCTGGGCCAACTTGCCGAATCGTATCAACTCATCCGGGGTAGCGTCTTTCGGGGCCGAGAGCTTCAACTTATCCATCAAACAAAGATCATCGTGGCAAGAGACATAGTTGATCACTTGCGTAGGCTTGTTCGCATAAGGCGCTTTGCAATATAATATTTGGTTATAGTCGATTTGCGGATGGCGGATAGCGCCTACAATACCGAACTTAATAGACTCCTCGTTACCTTCCGGCTTTCCGGAGGCGAAACCGGCCTGTGTAGTCTCGAATACGCTTCCTTTTAAAGCATCCCGCAGGTCATCGCTAAATACGGCCACATCATTCAGTTTCGGGGCGTTTACCTTGATCGCCCTCTGATCCTCCGGTAGCGGGGAATCGCTGGCGGTCCAGCCCTCGCCGTATACGAAGATGGAAGGATCTAGTTTGGTTAACTCGGCTTTTACCTCGTTCATGGTCTCTACGTCATGGATGCCCATCAAGTCGAAACGGAAACCATCCACATGGTATTCCTCGGCCCAATATTTCACGGACTCCACGATATAGCGGCGTACCATCGCCCGCTCCGAAGCGGTCTCATTACCACAGCCGGAGGCATCCGAATAGCTTCCGTCCGGTTTATGACGGTAGAAGTAACCGGGAACGGTCAAACTGAAATTCGACCCATCCCCCACGAAGGTATGATTGTAAACCACGTCCATGATCACACGGATACCATTCCGGTGCAACCCCTGCACCATCTCCTTGAACTCACGGATACGAGCCTCGGGATTGTAAGGATCGGTGGAATAGCTCCCCTCGGGGGCGTTATAGTTCTTGGGATCATACCCCCAATTGTACACATTATCTTGCAAGCGGGTCTCGTCCACCGAGCCATAATCATAGGAAGGAAGGATATGGACATGGGTAACGCCCAACTCCTTCAGATGATCCACGCCGGTAGCCACGCCGCCCGGACCTTTCGTGCCGTTCTCCGCCAAGGCGAGAAACTTACCTTTATGCGTCACGCCGGAGTTCGCGGCGATCGAGAAATCCCGATGATGCATCTCGTAGATGATAATATCGGAGAAGCTTTTCAACTCGGGAGATTTATCCGCCTCCCAGCCCTCCGGATCGGTAGCCGCCCAATCGATCACGGCCGCACGGTTTCCATTCACCCCGACGGCTTTCGCCCAGATACCGGGAGTCTCATCCAGCCATTTATCGCCGATACGGATCTGGAAGGTATAGAAGGAACCTTTCAGATCCTCGCTCACGGAGATACGCCACGTACCCTTGTCCGAGGATTTCATCGGCAACTGGCGGATAGGCTCCCCTCCCTCACCGGAGGCGTAAAGATTCAAGCGGGCTTCTTCCGCTGTCGGGGCCCAAAGGGTGAACACGGATCTCGTGGGGGAATAGAACAACTCCAGATCGTCTCCCTCATAGGAAGGGTATTCATCAAAGGATTTGTATTCTTTCGGTGAGTTGCAGCTAAGCAACAGCGACAGGTATATAGATACCGGAACTAAGTGTCTCGTCATGGCTGATTCAGTAATTTGTTTTCAATCACAAAGATAGAAGTTTCGAATCGGATTCGCCAACGAAACAGAAAAGAAGAGGCGAAAAATCTACCGCAAACGTTTTCGCCTCTTTCGCTCATTCATGCTATATTAGAACGGAACCTCGTTACTGCTACCTTGACTCAAGAAGTCAGCTCCCGCCGATGGGATCGGGGGCATCGGGTCTCCACCGTTCATGGTCGAGGAGAATTCCCTTACCGCTATATCTTCCTCTACGTTCATAAACTTGGCGAACTCGCTCTTAAAGCGCAGCCGGACATCCCCCACGGCACCGTTACGATGCTTGGCGATAATAATCTCGGCGAGGCCGATCAGGGAATTTCCCCGCTCGTCTTCCGTAATCTTATAATATTCGGGACGGTGGATGAAACATACCATATCGGCATCCTGCTCGATAGCTCCGGACTCACGCAAGTCGGCTAGCTGCGGACGCTTACCTTCCACGCCTTGACGGGCTTCCACACCACGGTTCAACTGCGACAAGGCGATGATCGGGATATTCAATTCCTTCGCCAATCCCTTCAACGAGCGGGAGATCGTACTCACCTCCTGCTCACGGCTACCGAAGTTCATACCGCTAGCGTTCATCAACTGAAGGTAGTCGATAATGATACATTTAATGCCATGCTCACGCACCAGACGACGGGCTTTCGTTCGCAGCTCGAAGACGGACAAGCTCGGGGTATCGTCCACGAAGATCGGGGCGTCGTAAAGCTCCTTGATCTTAAAGTCCAACTGTTCCCACTCGTAGCTCTCCAAGCGTCCGCTCTTGATCTTCTCACCCGGTATCTCGCAGACATTCACGATCAGACGGTTTACCAACTGTACGTTACTCATCTCGAGCGAGAACAGGGCGACAGGCGTATTGAAATTCACCGCCATATTCTTCGCCATGGAAAGCACGAAAGCCGTCTTACCCATGGCCGGACGGGCGGCGATAATGATAAGGTCTGAATTCTGCCAACCGGAAGTCATCTTATCCAAGCCCTCGAAGCCCGTGCGCAATCCGCTCAGACCTTCCTTCTGGAGAGCCGCCTTTTGCAACATCTCCATAGCGTCCTTGATGACGGGGTTGATCTGGGTGACATCCTTCTTTACGTTACGTTGCGAGATCTCGAACAACTTACCCTCCGCCTCTTGCATCAAGTCCTCTACATCGAGCGTCTCATCAAATGCCTTTCCTTGGATCATCGCCGTGAAAGAGATCAACTCCCTCGCCAGATATTTCTGGGCAATGATCCGGGCGTGATACTCGATATGGGCGCTACTGGCCACCTTGCTGGTAAGTTGAGAGATATAAAACGGTCCGCCTACATCCTCCAATTCTCCCCGTTTCTTCAATTGCTCCGTTACGGTAAGCATATCCACGGGACGCTGGCTCAACGCCAAGTCTACGATAGCGGCATAAATCTTCTCATGCGCTTTCTCATAGAAACACTCCGGCTTCAAGATCTCGCTGACGATCGAGTACGCGTCTTTCTCCAGCATCAACGCACCCAACACAGCCTCCTCTAACTCACGGGCCTGTGGCTGAAGACGCCCCATATCGGGGAGCATCTCCACAGGCTTTTTCCTTCCTCTTCCTGTATTTCTTGTTCCTTCTGCCATCATTCTTTCTATTTGGGGAGTCAAAGGTAATATCTTTTACCCATTTCTGAAAAAGATTCTTTATATTTAGGAATTAAAACCTGTCGAATCATGAAAGCGTATTTTATCGGATTAGTTATCATGGGAGGTTGCCTATTATACGGCTGCCATACCAAACAAAAGAAAGGGGAAAACAGTAGCGACTACTCAGCCGACTCCCAATCCATAGCACGGCAAGATACCCTACCGTTACCGACTGATACCCATGCCGCATCTTCAGTTTCCACGGAAGGATGGACCGCCAAGCAGATACGGGACAGCATAGAATTGTTCTTCGGCAAGGAATACGATACCCTTCCCCCGCATCTACGGAAGATCCGCGGCAACCTGACCTCCCTCTGGAACACGGACGACTCCGTCTTCCTACAGCTTATCATAGCGGAGAAGGAGTATGTGGAGGCTTTCAAGACTTACGTATTCAATTCACCCCTCATCCGGATCGGCGGAGGCCCTTACGACCGGCCACCCGAGGAAGCTATCAGCATGGACACCACCCACTTCTCCATGCGAGTAAGCCCGAATGTCTACCCAACCAACATCGAACGGATCGAGATCGCCATCACCAACCATACCGACCTAGAAGGGATGGGAGGTGAATCGTATTTCATCGAGCATTTTGATGGTAAAGCATGGAAAGGAATCCCACAACCCTGCGCCTTCGTCGATCTCGGCTATCCGATCTTTCCAAACGAGACAAGAGACGATTTCTCGGCCACCTTACTGCCAGAGCTCAAGGAAAACCCTCCGGGATTGTACCGGGTGCGCAAGACCGTCATCACCGGACAGGGCGCCGGCATCGTCCATTATCCTTTGGCCGCCACGTTCTACCTATCCGATAACCCGGAAGATTATGAGGAATACACACGCTTCGCCAGCCGGCTCCACGAGCCTCGCCCCATGGCCGAGTTCAAGGGAGGAAGAGAAGCCATGATCCGTTTCTTCGAACAGAACCTGCGTTATCCCGAATCTTATAAAGGTACGGGCACGAAGGTACGACTCTTCTACTCCTTCACGATCGATTCCTTAGGAATGTTACAGAATCCCGTAAGCCTACCCGAGAATATACTGTATCCTCGCGATACGGGGAAAACCTATGATGAGTTCCGCGGTGAAGCCTTACGGGTACTCCGGTTGATGCCCGCATGGGAACCCGCCGTAAACCGTATCCATGGTCCGGTCAGCATAGATACCGGGCTCTTCTTCTACTTCAACGAAGAGGGGAAATGCGGGATTGAATAGATGGCCAGTACTGCCTAAGAAGTATTGGAGTACTTCTTAGGCAGTACTCGGGTACTTCCATGAAAGTACTCCAGTACTATTACCAGAAGTATCGCAATACTCTCAGAGAAGTAAGCCTATGCTAACGTAAACTGGCAACAATATTGCTGTCAGCATACAGCGACATAACTTTACTTACGTAAAAAAGTATTATCTTTGCACCCGTAAAAAGTAATTTTCAAATTATGGACGACAGTATCCCGCTAGAAACAGAACAGAGTATGAACTAACGAGGCGGAGGGTTTCATTGATCCTCTGCTCGGATTAAACACGAAAGGAGGCAATAATGAGACAATTTCTTTATTGTGAGGCCGGTTATGTGGAGAAGAACCAATGGCTTCCTAACAGTTGGGTAAACGTAGAGTGCCCGACTCCCGAAGATCTTCAATTCTTGATGGATCGATTTAACGTACCCGAATCATTCTTGAGCGATATAGCCGATACGGACGAACGTCCCCGTATCGAGTACGAGGGGAATTGGTTGCTTACCATCTTACGTATCCCGTTGCAGAACCAAGATCATGACATCCCGTTCAATACGGTGCCGATCGGTATCATCACGAACAATGAGATCATCGTAAGCGTATGTTACCATAAGACGGACTTGATCCCCGATTTCATCCGTTATACCCAACGGAAGGAACTCCAGATTAAAAACAAGTATGAGTTGATCCTCCGGCTGATCCACTCATCGGCCGTATGGTTCCTTAAATACCTGAAACAAATCAATTACGCCGTCACCGAGGCGGAAAAGGCGTTGGAGAAAAGCATCCGCAACGAGGATCTGCTAGCGTTGATGAAGCTGGAGAAGAGCATGGTATTCTTCAACACCTCCATCCGCGGGAATGAGGTGATGCTGGCCAAGCTCCAGAATATTTTCCAAGAGCCGGAATATATCGACAAGGATTTGGTGGAGGACGTGGAGATCGAGTTGAAACAGGCCCATAACACGGTAAATATCTATAGCGATATTCTTACGGGTACGATGGACGCTTTCGCCTCTATCATCTCCAACAACGTAAACACGATCATGAAACGTATGACATCACTTTCCATTATCTTAATGGTTCCGACATTAATCGCTAGCTTCTACGGGATGAACGTCCCGATCTACATGGAGGATATGCCGCATGGTTTCGTGGTTATCATCTTGCTCTCGATCTTGCTATCCGCTACGGCCTTTTTTATATTCAGGAAGATCAAATGGTTCTAGGATATCAAATAAATAAACCGGACGCAGATCACCCGTGCTTGTCGGTGTCATCTGCGTCCGGTAAATATCAAATTCGGTATATCTTTATCTTGGCTTACTTATGCGTATCCTCGAGGATATAACGCAAGGTTCCGGCATTTACCAAGTCCTCTTGCGAGATGGTGTAGCCCTTTAGCTTTTTATCGCCGGCGAAAACGTCCTTGATATAGATCGCTTCCGGATTACTATGCTTAGACTCGATTACCAATTCGCCTTTAGGATAGAATTTCTTGTCGAGCTGGATCGTAACCTTATCGAAAGTCGGGGAAGTCAATACATAGTTCACGTCGCCCGGACAAGCTGGGTAGAAGCCCATCATGGAGAAAATAGCCCAAGCGGACATCGTGCCTGTATCCTCGTTACCCGGGACACCGTTCGGGGCGTTATGATAGCAATCCTTCAACAACTGACGGACCAACTTCTGAGTACGCCAAGCCTCTCCCTTGAAATAGCTAAACAAATAAGGATAAGCAATATCCGGCTCGTTGGCGGGATCATAATTGCCGTCATCGAATACCTTCTGCAAATGATCGACAAATTTCTTATCGCCTCCCATCAATTTGGCCAGTCCCTTGATATCGTGAGGAACATAAAACGTATAATTCCATGCGTTGCCTTCATGGAAACCGGGACTAGGCTCGAAGTTCTCGCCTTGTTTCGGATCGAACGGAGAGTAGAAAGTGCCATCCGGCAAGATAGGACGCAGCGTTCCGAACTCCTTGCTATAATAATGTTTGTAACCTAAAGAACGGTCACGGAATAACTTGGCATCCTCTTTCTTACCCAAGGCTTGAGCGAAATTAGCCAAGTTCCAGTCGGCGATATAATATTCCAGCGCATGAGATACGGAGTTATCGTATTGCTCACGCAAAGGAACATAGCCCTTGCTGAAATAATCGTTCGCGTCCGGACGAAGCAGGTTGAACTCTCCCGGGGTAGTAGCGCCTTTACGCATCGCCTCATAAGCGGTTTGCTCATCAAAGTCACGCAAGCCGCGCATCCATGCGTCTACGATATACGGGATCGAGGGATCGCCCTCCATCGTAAAGGTCTCACGTCCGTAAAGCTCCCATTTCGGTAACCAACCGTTTTCCCGATACATATCCAGCATCGTACGGATAATATCCAATTGACGCTCCGGATAGAGCAAGGTCATCAAGGTACTTACGTTACGGTACGTATCCCACAAGGAGAAGACCGTATAACGGTTTCCGGTGGTATGGCCTACTTTCAGGCTCTCCATCATCGGGTACTCGCCGTTCACGTCTTGCAGGATATTCGGATGGATCAGCAAATGATACATACCGGTATAGAATATCGTTTTCTCGTCTTTCGTACCCCCTTCCACTTGTACCTTGGAAAGATCCTTGTTCCACATCGTACTAGCCGCCGTACGGACCTTGTCGAAATCGAAGCCGGGCTGCTCCGTATTCATGTTCAGGCGGGCGTTCTCGATGCTCACGTACGAGATACCCATCTTCACCTCGATAGCCTCGCCCTCGTCCGTATCGTAATCGAACCATACGCCGACATCGTCTCCGCTCATCTCACGGGTATAACTGGTATATAACTTATACTTGCCGGAGTAGATATCCCATTCGGCCTCTACCCCCTTCATCTCACGTTGTTTCTTCCAATAACCCATCTTCTTCGGGGCCTTGTTTACCTTCATCACGAAGTAAACCGGGAATACGGCCTGTGGATTATAGCAGAACGTACCTAAAAGCTTACTCCCCTCGATCTCCGTATCATTCACGATACGTACCGTAGCGCCGGTCTCGTTCGTCAAGCCCTCGCCTAGGTTCAAGAGGATATGGCTCTCCCCTTTCGGGAAGGTAAAACGGCTCAAGCCCGTACGCATGCTGGCAGTAGCCTCCGCCTTGATATTATACTTGGTCAAGGTATTGCTATAATAACCGGGGTGAGCCACCTCGTCCTTGTACTCACTGCCGTAAGCCTTATAGTCCACGTTCAACTCGCCCGTCGTCGGCATCAATAGCAAACCTCCCAGCTCCGGGCATCCCACACCGCTCAAGCTGCCGTGGGCGAATCCCGTAAAGAATTTATTGTCTGCCGAGTAAGGAGTAGACCACCATTGACTATCCTTGTCAAAACGGTTCTTCTCCGACCCCATGACGTTGAAAGGAACCACGCTCATCATACCCTGTGGACAAACCGCACCGGGATTCGTCGTACCGTAATTGCTCGTACCGATGAAGGGGTTCACATAATCTACCGGTTGCTGCGCCGTAGCGAACAGACTGCCACACAACAGGAAGGTCATTAACTGTTTCTTCATTTGATAAATGTATTTTAGTTGATAATTAATTGATTCATACTTACCAGATCACGATCTCATCCGTGAAGATGAAACCCTTATTTGCCTCTTTTGCCTTGATACGGATATAACGGGCTTTCCAATCGCCGTTAAACGTATATTCCTGAAAAGACAGGTCTTTATCCGTATTGGATATCGTAGTAGGGATAACTCCCTGCGAGATATAGCTCTCCCCGTCTTCCGATGTCAGCAACTCCACCTCTCCCGGTTGGTACACGCCCGGGCCGATCAATTGCATAAAGCGGGACGATACCTTATGGATATCCGTCACCTCGCCCATGTCCACCACGCAATCCAAGTCATTCAAATAACCCTGCCAACGACCGTCCAGATAAGTCAAGCCTCCCCTGTAGCCGTCCAGCAAGGCGTTCATGCCACCCGCCATATAACCGCTATACAGCTTACTATTATAATGTATAGGCTTATTGATACCCCGGTGATAATCCACCTTCTTCTCGGTAGGCGTTCCTTGAAGCTGCCCGTCACGGAAGATAGCGGCCTTGATATCAGCGGAGTCTTTCACCACGATCGGGCCGTTATAGACCCGGGAAGAGGCGGCGGGAATAGAGCCGTCTGTCGTGTAACGTATCTCCGCCGGATATTTCTCCGCATCCAACATGACCTTGATCTCTCGCCGCAAGGTATCTACCTCCATCGTGGTCTCGATCTCGTCCGAGAGCGTGAACGTATTGATACCCATCCGTTGCAGAACCGGGATATTCGCGTTCATACGAGGCTTAAAATCCTCCCAACTACGATCCTCTTGCGGAGTCCATCCGATCTCGGCGACCGCCAAGGCACGAGGGAACATCATATACTCCAAATGTTTCTCATCCTTGATATACTCCGTCCATGTATTCGCCTGTACCCCTAGGATATGCTTACTTTCCTCGGCAGTCAACGAATCCACAGGCACTGGATTATAACTGTACGCCCGCTTGATCGGCGTATAACCGCCGATGGCATACGGCTGTGTCTTCGGATCGGCTTGATAGAAATCGAAATACATATAACCACCCGGTGTCATGACCACGTCGTGTCCCATGCGGGCGGACTTGATTCCCCCTTCCTCGCCCCGCCAAGACATGACGGTAGCCTCCGGAGCCAAGCCCCCTTCCAGAATCTCATCCCAACCGATCAATTTGCGGCCTTTGGAAATCAGGAATTCCTCGGCACGATGAATCATATAGCTCTGCAACTCATCCACGTCCTTCATCCCATTCCGGCGCATCAAGCCTTGACATTTCGGGCAGGTCTTCCAAGCTCCCTTCCCGGCCTCGTCTCCCCCGATATGGATATATTCGGAAGGGAACAACTCGATCACCTCGGACAATACATCCTCCATGAACGTAAACGATTTCTCGTTGCCGATGCAGAAATCACCCGTCGTATAAGGTTTGCCGGCACAACTCAACTCCGGGTACGCCACGAACACCTCGTCCGAATGCCCCGGGAATTCGATTTCCGGTATTATATTAATATGCCGGGCCGTAGCGTAATCCACGATCTCACGGATATCTTCTTTCGTAAAATAACCGCCATATGCCCCCGGAGTTCCTTCCGGCAGATACTTGCGATCCTTTCCATCCCACCATTTCTGCCAATCGGATTCCGTACGGAAAGCCACGTCCGTAGTCAGTTTCGGGTATTTATCCATCTGGATACGCCAACCACCGGCATCCGTCAAATGCATATGAAGCGTATTCAATTTATAATAAGACATGACGTTCAATAACTTCATCACCTCCTCTTTCGGGAAGAAATGACGGGAGACATCCAGATGCAAGCCACGATACGGGAAACGGGGATTATCTTGGATCGATACGCAAGGAATCCCTTTCGACGTATACAGCTGGCGCAACGTTTGTTCCCCGTAAAACAATCCGGATTTAGAGGCGGCTCTCAACTCGATCCCCTTCTTGGTCACGTTCAACGCATATCCCTCCGGATTTCCGCCATTGAAAGACTCATCGACCACGTAACGGATCGTACCCGATTGATCATTCCCGAATATGAGATTACTATCTACTTTGAAATAACCGCCAGTCACCTCGATATGGGCCGGCTTAGGGATTAAATTCACCTGCGGAACCTCCTTGGGAACACAGGAAAAAAGTAGCGAGGAGCAAGCGAGAGCAAGTCCGGTTACTTTCATGTAAGACCGTTTTGGCAACGTCATAATACTTATTTTTTAGTTGTGTTATTCTTGGTGCGTAAATATACAACAATAATAGACAATATCAAAAAAGCGGAAAGACTATCGTCTCCCCGCTTCAGAGTTATTTTAAGATGTATATCTTCTAAAATTAACGTCTAGGAATTGCTTCTTTTACAACCATCTGACGACCTTCGTACTCAGCTTGGTTTAATTCCTCGATAGCTTTTTGAGCCTCGTCTACGTTAGGCATTTCAGCGAAAGCAAAACCCTTAGAACGTCTAGTATCACGATCAACAATTAACTTTACTGAATCAACAACACCATACTCTTCTAATACTTGTTGCAAATCAGACTCTCTTACTCGATAACTCAAGTTTCCAATGTAAATATTCATACGAAAAAAATTAAAAATAAATTAATAATAAAACAAGTGATGTTAGTGAAGATCGATTTCTAGAAGAATATATTATCATTACTGAGAATAGAAACTCGAAGATAAAGAGCAAGACAAACTATCTTTTGTTTGTTGGTACAAAGGAAAGCATTCTTTTTGGATTACCAACTATAAAACCTAATTTATTTTCAAAATAATTCACTTTATCCTCAGAAGACTACTTATATGAGCTAACGAGACTACCTGCGTGAACCGCATAAAAAAGAAGAGAATCTAATTAAAGATCCTCTTCCCTATTTGAAAAAGCCGCACTGTAGATGTGAACAAACTCCGTATGACAGGATTTGAGTGCTTTGCCACCTTTGTAATCCGCCGTGCTAAGCATACCCCGAAGGGCGCGGCCCGCCATTGGCGACAAGAGCTATGTCTCGGAATTAAAATAAACTGATGAGTTTCCCAATCGAACAAGTGCGGCTTAACTCATTCCCTGTTTATCTTTTTCTTGTTACAAAGATATGTAATCGTATCGACATAACCAAACAAAAACAACAAAAAAAGAGCCTCCTTTTCGGGGAGGCTCTTTATTAACTATATAGCAAAAATCTTATTTTACTTTAGCTACGATAGCCTTGAATGCTTCCGGATGGTTAACGGCCAAGTCTGCCAAAACCTTACGGTTGATCTCGATACCGGCAGCGTGCAAAGCACCCATTAGGCGAGAGTAAGACAAACCTTCCATACGAGCGGCAGCGTTGATACGCTGAATCCACAAAGCACGGAAATTGCGTTTCTTGTTACGACGGTCGCGGAAAGCATAAGTCAAACCTTTTTCCCATGTATTCTTCGCTACGGTCCAAACGTTCTTACGTGCACCATAATAACCACGGGTTAGTTTTAAAATCCGTTTTCTTTTTGCTCTTGAAGCAACATGATTTACTGATCTAGGCATAATTCTAATCTGTTTTGAATGTTAGCGTCATCTCTTAGGATGAACTTGATTGCTAAATGCATTCGGTTAATAAAAATCGTTATAAAACTCGCTTAATGAATAAAGATTACTTCATGCAAAGCATCTGCTTTACGTTGCTTACGTCAACACTAGCTACCAAACCCGTGTGAGTAAGATTTCTCTTTTGCTTCTTAGTCTTCTTTGTTAAGATATGACTCTTAAAAGCGTGTTTTCTTTTGATCTTTCCTGATCCGGTAAGGGCGAACCTCTTTTTGGCACCGGAATTAGTCTTCATCTTAGGCATTTTCCAATTATATTTTAATTATTAAACTTAACCTCCCTTCTATCAGGGACGGATTTTATTCTTCTGTTTTCTTATCACCCTCGCTTTTAGGCTTAGGTGTCGTGATCACTTTCTTTACAACTTTCGGAGCTGCGGCCGCAGCCGGGGCTGAACCAGTGCCCGCTTTCTTCGGAGTAAGCATGATAATCATACGTTTTCCCTCCAATACCGGCAACTGCTCTACTTTTCCATAATCCTCCAAATCGTTGGCAAAACGAAGCAGCAGGACTTCTCCCTGTTCCTTGAAAAGGATAGAACGGCCTTTAAAGAACACGTAGGCTTTGACCTTCGAACCTTCCTCCAAAAATCCCTTAGCGTGCTTCAATTTAAAATTGTAATCATGATCATCAGTCTGAGGCCCGAAACGAATCTCCTTCACGACCACTTTCACAGATTTCGCTTTTTGCTCTTTCTGACGCTTTTTTTGCTGATAGAGGAATTTCTGGTAGTCGATTACTCTACAAACGGGGGGCGCAGCATTTGGTGAAATCTCGACTAGATCCATCCCCTGCTCTTCCGCTATTTTCAGCGCTTGAGCGATCGGATAAACACCCGTCTCAATATTGTCACCTACTAAACGAACTTCACGAACACGAATACGTTCGTTGATTCTATACTGTTCTTTCAGATTGTCATTCTTCATTCAAAAAGATTTATTCTCCTCGTTATTAGTTATTTAATCATTACTTTTTTGCCAGCGATTCATCATTTCCTCTACCTCGCCATTCAAAAGCGCTGCAAAGGTAGCAATTTTCATCGAACCTTTATCACCTTCGCCCTGTTTTCTTACAGAAACTTCACCATTTTCTGCTTCTTTTTCTCCAACGATGAGCATATAAGGGATTCTTTTCAATTCATTGTCACGAATTTTACGACCGATCTTCTCATTTCGGTCATCTACGATAGCACGAATTTCCTGATTACCCAACTCACGTGCGATTTGCCAAGCGTAATCATTAAACTTCTCGCTGATCGGCATGATACATACCTGCTCCGGAGTCAACCACAACGGGAACTTTCCGGCGGTGTGCTCGATCAATACGGCAACGAACCGTTCCATGGAACCGAACGGCGCACGGTGAATCATAACCGGACGGTGCTTCTGGTTGTCGGCACCCGTATATTCCAATTGGAAACGTTCCGGTAAGTTATAGTCTACCTGAATCGTACCTAACTGCCAACGGCGGCCGATAGCGTCTTTCACCATGAAGTCGAGTTTCGGACCGTAGAAAGCGGCCTCTCCATATTCGATCTTAGCTTTCAAGCCTTTTTCCTCACAAGCCTCTACAATCGCTTGCTCAGCCTTCTCCCAATTCTCGTCGCTACCGATATATTTCTCACGGTTCACCTTGTCACGCAAGGAGATCTGAGCCTCGAAGTTCTCGAAATTCATCGTCTTGAATACGATCGAGATGATGTCCATTACGTTCAAGAATTCCTGCTTTACCTGATCGGGGCGGCAGAAAATATGAGCATCATCCTGCGTAAAGCTACGTACACGGGTCAATCCGTGCAACTCTCCGCTCTGTTCATACCGGCAAACCGTACCGAACTCAGCGAGACGCAACGGCAGGTCCTTATACGAACGAGGAGAGTTTTTATAGATCATACAGTGATGAGGACAGTTCATCGGTTTCAAGAAGTATTCCTCACCCTCCTCAGGTGTATGGATCGGTTGGAAAGAATCCTTTCCGTATTTAGCGTAGTGGCCGGAGGTAATATACAATAATTTATTACCGATCGGCGGACACATTACCTCTTGATAATTATAACGAGCTTGGATACGACGCAAGAACTCTTGCAGACGCAAACGCAAGGCGGTACCTTTCGGCAACCACATCGGTAAGCCCTTACCTACCGTATCGGAGAACATGAACAAGTCCATCTCCTTACCGATCTTACGGTGGTCACGTTTCTTGGCCTCCTCCAACAATGTCAGATACTCATCCAACATCTTCTTTTTCGGGAAAGTGATACCATACAAACGAACCAATTGCTTGCGTTTCTCATCGCCACGCCAATAAGCGCCGGCTACGCTCAATATCTTGACAGCTTTCAGATAAGAGGTATTCGGTAAGTGCGGCCCTCTACACAAGTCCGTAAAAGAACCCTGCGTATAGGTAGTGATCGTACCGTCTTCCAACTCACTGATAAGCTCTGTTTTATACTCTTCACCTCTATCGCCGAACATCTTCATGGCATCCGCCTTGGTAATGTCCTGACGTTTGATCTCTTCTTTCTTGGCTACCAGCTCAAGCATCTTAGCCTCGATAGCAGCGAAATCACCCTCTTTGATCACGGCCTCACCCGGATCCACGTCATAATAGAAACCGTTCTCGATCGCCGGACCGATACCGAATTTAATACCCGGATATAATTCCTGCAAAGCCTCTGCCATAAGATGAGCACTGGAATGCCAGAACGCATGTTTACCTTCCTCGTCTTCCCACTTCAAAAGTTTCACCGTAGCGTCGTCGTTGATAGGACGGCTTAAGTCCCAAACCTCCCCATTCACGCTTGCGGCTAGGACTTCCTGTGCCAAACGAGAACTAATGCTTTCCGCTATCTGCATAGCAGTCGTTCCCTTTGCATATTCTCTTACGGAATTGTCCGGAAATGTAATCTTTATCATATTCTATTCTCTAAAATTCTTTATATTCAGCCCACAAAGTTAATATTTCTTTTCTATCAGCGAAACATTTAACTCGAATAATTTGCGTTATCACCGGCTTGTCATTCGCTTGATGATACTATAGGCGTTGTAGATACCCAATTCCCCTGCCTTGCTCAAGTCGGCGATGCCCCGGTTCACGTCACCTTGCGACAGACGGGCTAACCCACGGTTGTAGTAAGCCTCGGCAAATTCAGGGTCCCGCTCGATCGCCTCGTTGTAATCAACGATAGCGGCACGGAAATCACGCTGGGCGCAACGCAGATTCGCACGGTTAAAGTAAGCGTACACAAAACCCGGGTTCAGCTTGATCACCATATCGTAATCCCTCATGATCTGCTCATGCTCATAGGCTCGCTTATTATCCTTCAGCATAGCGCTCCGGAGGTCCACCGAGGTGTTGGCGTTTACCTGCGACTGTGCGGACTTACCAATATTCAAGTTCATTCCCGAGCCACTCAAGTCGTACGTATCCTTGCTAGCCTGCTGGGATTGGGTGTACATCAATTGCTTATAACGTTCCACGGCACGATTGAAATAAGCCATCGTGAACGACGGGTCTCGCTCGATCGCTTCCGAGAAATTCTTGATCGCCTCCGAGAAATCCTGCACCAACATGAAGTCCATCGCACGGCCAAAATAAGCGTTAGCGTTGTTCGGATCACGCTCGATCTCCGCCGAATACTCGTCGATGGAGGCGAAATGCACGGCGATTTGGTCCTCAGTCAAAGCGGCCTCCTCGTTCGTGATACGCAATTTACGCTTCAAGACCATCTGGCCATTGTAATCCTCCACCATCTTGTCGTAATAAACAAGTTTCTTTACGGGATCCGCCTTCTCGTAATAGGTCAAGACAAACTGGGGTTCCAGATCCACATGGACATTCCGGTCTTGTACACGCCCACGGACCTCACTTTGGTATTTACTTTTACGCTCCTGCTCCTTATCGTATACCACCAAGCGGTTGAACTTATTGATATTCTTATCGGATTGCTCACGAGTATTCTCCTCCGAATCGTCCGTCTTGGCATCTCCGTTCACCGCTGTATTGGAGCCAGAAGACGATGTCTTCGGGAGCTGTCCGTTCTTGGCCTGCTCCTCCATCTTTATGGCTGCCCAATAATCACGGTCTGCCCCCACGTTATCACCTAGCTTACGCTTTGCTTCCGAACGGCTCACAAAGCCTGGCAGGAAAGTAGGATATTGCTTCAAGACCACGTCGTAATCCTGCACGGCCCCCCGGTAGTCGCCCGTCTCGAAACGGAGCAACGCACGGTTGTAATAAGCCATATAGTTATCTGGCTCTTGCTGGATAACGACATCGAAGTCCTCGATAGCCCGGTTATTATCCCCGACTTGGAACCGAAGCAACCCCCGGTTAAACCGTGCGATCAAGTTCCGGCTATCCATGCTGATCACCTGATCGTAATCGGCCATCGCACCTCTCAAGTCATTCATCTGATAACGAACTAGCCCCCGGTTAATATAATATCCGCTCTCACGGGTATCCAGACGTAGAGCCTCGTTCAAATCGGCCAGAGCGTCCTTATAATCATCCATTTGATAATGAAGGATCGCACGATTGCCATACGCCGGCGCATAATAAGGATCCATCTCGATCGCCTTATTATAATCGGCCAAGGCTTTCAACGTATCCCCTTTCTCCAGATACATAGCGCCCCGTGTCATATAATTCATGGAATATTTCGGATGGGCGGTCATTAAATCATCGAATGTCTTCTCCGCCCCGTTGTAGTCTTTTTTCTGGATAAAAGCCACCGCCATATTCACCAGCATCTGGCGGTCCTCGGGTTTGAACTCAAGTCCTTTCTGGTAATCGTCGATCGCCTCGTCGTATTTCTCCTGACTTTGACGGGCGATGCCGCGAGCGTAATACGCTTGCGTTAAAAAAGGGTTCCGCTGAAGACATAAAGTACAGTCTTCCTCGGCCCCCTTAAAATCGTCCAGATTTATCTTCGCCACCGCACGGTAAAAATAGGGTTCCGCCAACCAAGGTTTGGATTTGATAACTTGATTGAAGTACTGAATGGAAAGAACATAATCCTCAAAATAAAGGGCGTTCCTGCCAATGGCCAATACACGGTCCGTATTAATCTGCGCAAAAAGCGAAATCGTAAATATCTGTAATATCAAAAAGAGTGTTGCCTTCTTCATCCTATTAAAAATGATTGAGAGGCAAAAATAAGTAAATTATCTTACTTAGACTCTATTTTTACCATTAAATGATTCTTCGTTATCTTATCGCCCTCTTTTACATTGAGCTCGACAACGACTCCCGATATGGGAGCGACCACCCGGTTCTGCATTTTCATCGCCTCATGGATTAGCAGAAGTTGCCCAGCCTCCACAGCCTGTCCTTCTTCTACCATAATCTTGATAATCGTTCCGGGAAGATGAGAAACCACGTCACCAGCCGACGGCTTATGCCACATCGGTCGGCTCTTATACTTCGCTGTCAGCAACGTCTTATATTTACGTGCCGTCACCACAAAGTCTACATATTCTTCTTGCTGGTGTTTCTTTTCCATACTCTCATCAATTTAGAACGGAGGCAAACCGTGCTTCTTGGCCGGTCTGTATTCCTCTTTTAGAATGGAAAGCTTCAGTGCGTGTAGCAATAATGAACGGGTTTCTTTCGGTTCGATCACAGAGTCGATAAATCCCTTGGAAGCCGCCACGTACGGGTTCGCGAATTTCTCGATATATTCTTTCACCTTCTCCTGACGCATAGCGTTCTGATCTTCCGCCTCCATGATCTCCTTGCGGAATATGATGTTAGCTGCACCTTCCGGACCCATAACAGCGATCTCCGCGCTCGGCCAAGCGAACATGAAGTCAGCGCCCAAGTGACGGGAGTTCATAGCTATATAACCTCCACCGTACGCCTTGCGCAAGATAACCGTGATCTTAGGAACAGTAGCTTCCGAATACGCATACAGAACCTTAGCCCCATGACGAATCACACCCGCATGCTCTTGATCTACGCCCGGCAGATAACCCGGCATATCCTCCAACGTGATGATAGGAATATTGAATGAGTCGCAGAAACGGATGAAACGAGCGGCCTTGTCAGCGCTATCACAATCAAGCACGCCAGCCAGAACCATCGGTTGATTGGCAACGAAACCTACCGTTTCTCCTGCCATACGGCCAAAACCGATCACAATATTAGCGGCCCACAACTCTTGAATCTCCAAGAAGTCCGAGTCATCGACGATACATCTGATAACGTCTCGCACATCATACGGTTGTTTCGGGTCCGCCGGAACTACTTGCTCGATATTCAGCATAGCGGACGGCTCTTTCGGCTCAACCACTTTCGCACGCTCCTGATTATTCCAAGGGATGAAGCTAACCAAACGTTTCACCTGATCGAAACATTCTTGCTCGCTCAAGGCATAGAAATGAGCGTTACCTGTAGTCTCCGCATGAACACGTGCGCCACCAAGGTCTTCCATAGAGATATCCTCACCCAGCACGGTCTTGATAACGTTCGGTCCCGTGATAAACATCTTAGAGATGTTCTCAACCACAAACACGAAGTCCGTCAACGCCGGAGAATAAACGGCACCACCGGCACAAGGACCGAGGATCAAGGAAATCTGAGGGATCACGCCCGAGGCGATCGTATTGCGATAGAATATTTCACCATAACCAGCCAAAGCACCAACACCTTCTTGGATACGCGCGCCACCCGAGTCATTGATTCCGATGATCGGACATTTCATCTTCAACGCATGATCCATGATCTTGGTGATCTTACGAGCATGCTGCAAACCTAACGAACCACCGGCAACCGTAAAGTCCTGTGCATAGATGCAAACCGGGGCACCAAAGATCGTACCCGTACCGGTAACCACACCATCACCCGGCAGAACCTTCTTCTCCATACCGAAATCACGGCCATCGTGTTTCACGAACATGTCATACTCATGGAAAGAGTTCTTATCCAACAAAGCCAAGATACGCTCCCGGGCAGTAAGCTTACCCATCGCCACTTGCTTTTCGATAGCAGCCTCACCACCGCCCATCTCGATAACGGCTTTCTTTTCCCTGAGGGCCTCAATGTTTTTACTTAAATCTGTCATATTGATTATTTATAGATTTATTATTTACCAACGGCTTTTGCCCGGTAAGAGCAACGAACCGTCCCTTTAATAATACTATTTAATTTGCCTTTGTTCAATTGACGGCGAATAGCGGAGACATTGTCGATAAAGACATGCCCCGTCAGATGCTCGCACTCATGCTGCACGATACGGGCGGCGAAACCTTCCACCACTTCCTCGTGTTCCTCCCAATTCTCATCCCAATATCTCACACGAACCGTTTTCGAGCGAGACACTTTCTCGTGTATACCCGGCAGGCTCAAGCAGCCTTCCTCCATAGCTATTTCCTCCTCGCTACGTTCCAAAAACTCGGGATTAATCAACGCACGCTTGAAACCCTTGCATTCAGGGAAGTCATCTCCCATCACATCACCGTCTATAACCACCAAACGGATAGACAAGCCCACCTGAGGAGCGGCAAGCCCTACCCCATCAGCATTATACATCGTTTCAAACATATTGGCAACCAACTGTTTCAAGTCGGGATAATCTTTAGGTACATCCTCAGCCTCTTTTCTTAGTACGGGCTGACCATATAAAAATACGGGTAAAATCATAAGTTATAACTGATATTTTTTACTTTCTAAATAAGCTTGCAAAATAATAACGGCGCTAATCTCATCGACCAATCCTTTATCTTGCCGTTTCTTTTTCTTTAAACCGCCTTCCAACATGGCCTTATGAGCTAAGACCGACGTGAACCGCTCGTCGTAATAAGTTACCGGGATACTTGGTATCGTCCTTTTCAGATGGGTCACGAACGCCTCCACATACTTCATGTTCTCAGAAGGCTCATTGTTCATTTGCTTCGGAAGCCCGACCACAAATAAATCCACCGGTTCCCGCGATATGTAATCCGACAGGTATTTCACAACCTCTCCACTTGGGACTGTCGCCACGCCGTTAGCGATCATTTGTAAAATATCCGTAGCGGCTATCCCCGTACGTTTCCGGCCGTAATCTATTGCAATTATTCTTCCCATCGAGCGCGAATATAGCATAAATATAAATACAGATTACACAAATCCGCAAAAAGTGTGCAACAAATCGGATCAATATGCATTCTTCTCTCCCTTGAACATATTCAGTACCGTAACCACAATAATCTTTAAATCAAGGAAGAACGTCCAATTCTCTATATACCACACATCTCTCTTCACACGTCCTTCCATCTGCTCCAGCGTCTTGGTCTCACCTCGGTAACCGGTGACTTGCGCCCACCCCGTTACTCCCGGTTTCACCAAATGCCGCACCATATACTTATCGATCAACGCCGAGTACTGCTCGGTATGCTTCAGCATATGCGGACGAGGGCCTACCACGGACATATCGCCCAGCAAGACGTTCACGAACTGAGGGAACTCATCCAAATTCGTCCGGCGCAAGAAATCGCCGATCCGGGTCTTCCGGGGATCATCCTTGACGGCCTGCAAGGTATCGGCCTGCGCGTTCACCTTCATCGTACGAAATTTAAAACATTCGAAGTCATGCCCATACAATCCCGTACGTTTCTGCTTAAACAAAATCGGGCCGGGTGAGCTTAACTTGATCATTATACCGACCACGATGTACAGGATCGGATAAATCGTGAGCAAAATCACCAAAGAGAAAAATATATCGAACGTTCGTTTCAAGAACCGGTTATAGGCGGATTGCAAAGGCTCTCGGCGGACCGTCAGCAATGGGATCGATTCCATCACCTCCATCACCATACTCTTCTTTACATCCCGGTAAAACTCGGGCACGATATAGAAGCGCACCATCTTCTTCTCGGCGAAATTCAGAAGCCGTACGATCTTTCCGTTGTTCGTACCCGGCAAGGTACAATAAATCTCATCGATATCATGCTCCAGCACATACGCTTCCACCTCACTCGTCTTACCCAAATAATTAGGTAAAACGTCTTTCAACGAGTCATTGTCATCAAAGAACCCCTTTACACTAAACCCATAGCTCAAATCATCTTTCATAACTTGGTAAAGCTCCATACCATTCTTTCCCGCACCCACAATCACCACCTTCTTAAAGTTATAGCCTTTTCGCCTATAAAACTTTAAGGATAAGCGCACAAAAACCCGCCAAAGCGAAAACAAGATGATAGAAACCCCGTAATAGACCAAGAGGAAGGTAGCCAGAATATCCCCTACATTCAAGAAGATCAAGCAAGTAGCGAATAAAAAGATAAGTACGGTAACCAATCCGAACGCCCGTTGCACGATCTTGTCGATAAACACGACCGCCTGATGCAATTGAATCGGGATAAAATATAAAGAGAAGAAATAACAGAAGTTCAATAACAGAATAACCTCTCTCAAATTATAGGATATCGCTTCCGTGTATTTCGGGCCAAGCAGATGAAAAACGGCCATAAACAAAAGATTCAATACGATCAAATCTCCTACACCAATCAGCCATTGGATTAAATAACCATGTTTTTTGTTCAATATCATAGCAATTCGATAAATTCTCACAAAAGTAAGTATTTTTCGGCGCAAAAAAAAGGCCGCACTTAGAAGTACGGCCTTTTTAAAGTATTAATTCGTAAATTAATTATTAGCGCTCATAATTACTACACGGTTCCAGCTATTTTCGCCATAAGGTTGTTCGTCCGAACCTCTCCACTCGATAGTGATCTGGCTAGAAGAGATACCGTATTTATCGATAAGTTCCTTAGCGACCGCTCTAGCACGTTTCTCAGAAAGACCCATGTTATAATCAGAAGTACCCGTCTTCTTGTCAGCGTAACCAACTACCTTGATCGGAGCATTGTTGTTCTTCATGAACTCAGCTGTGTTATAGATATTGATCTGCTGGTTCTTGTCGATCTTAGCGCTGTTGATGCGGAAGTAAACCACATTGTCAACGTAGTTATTTACAACTTCAGTAACTGTCTCTTGGCACTCAGGGCAAGAAACCGGACGTTTGCTCAACTCATCGTTAGCAGCACGCAAAGAGTTGATCTGGCCGTTCAAGTCGTTCAACAAAGCGTAATCCATCGGCTCCAATACCTCGAAGTCTGTCTTACCCAATTTGAATGTCAAACCAGCGCTCAACTGAACGATACCATCTGTCAGGTGATTCATCTCGACACGGTTAAACTGCTCGTTCAACAAAGAACCTTGGATCTCAACGTTCAAATCAACACGTTTGCTCAAACGGAAAGCGGTTAAGATACCAGCGTTCAACGTAGGAGACTCCGTTCTTGGACGATCATAAGACTCTGTAGTCTTGAAACGCTGCGCATAACCAAAACCGACCCAAGGAATCAAGCGGAACACTTTAGATTCTCTGTAAGGAGCCCAGAAGTTAGTAACATCCCACAACAAGTCTACGTGAGCGGCTACATATTTATTATGTTGCATAAACTGTGCGCCATCACCTTCAAAACCGTGGATAATACCACCATTTAACTGGGTACGGAATCCTAAATACGGATTAAACCACTTACCAAAAGATACTTGTGGAGCGAAGTTTAAACGATTCTTGAAATCAGCCTCTCCATTTTGGTCTCCTAACAATACGCTGGCTCCACCCGCAATTGAAATAAACCAATTGTCGCGAGCTTTATTCTTCTTGAAATTAGTCTTATAACCAGCCTCATTGCTGAACCCCACCTGCGGTTGATATTCCTGTGCTGCCACAGAGAATACAAAACCTGATAACAAAGCTAAAAGTAAAACCTTAGTCTTCATATTTTCAACATTTTAATTAAACAATCAATTACCTAATATCTTAAAATTGGCACAAAATTAACTCTTTTTGTAATTACAACAAATAAAATCTTCAAATTGTTTCGAACTCACTCGAAATAGTTCAAAATTTTATAGCCCCCCTCTTTCAGATAAGACTCCTTCTTCATTAGTTTTATATCGTTCTTCATCATATCCTCAATTAAAGCCGCTAATGAATACTCCGGTTCCCACCCTAAACGAGTACGTGCCTTCGTAGCGTCACCGATCAGCAACTCTACTTCCGTAGGGCGGAAATACTGCGGATCTACTCCTACAACTTCCTCACCCACACGTTTCTTAAAGTTTTCCAGATAGGCATCACCAACCTTCTTGACGAACAATCCCTCGTCTATCGACTCTAAGATAGCGACCTCGTCTATCCCTTCTCCTTTAAAGCGGATTCCCACGCCAATTTCCTCAAAAGCCATACGGATAAAGTCCCGAATCGTGGTAGTAATCCCGGTAGCTATGACATAATCCGAGGGTTCATCTTGTTGCAAAATAGCGTACATGGCACGCACGTAATCTTTTGCGTGTCCCCAATCCCGTTTGGAGGAAAGATTACCCATATAAACCTTTTTTTGCATACCCAAAACGATACGTGAAACCGCCCGGGTTACCTTACGGGTCACGAATGTTTCTCCCCTTAATGGAGACTCGTGATTAAACAAGATGCCATTGGAAGCGTGCATATGATAGGCTTCCCTGTAATTCACCGTAATCCAGTAACCGTATAATTTCGCTACCGCATAAGGGCTTCTCGGATAGAAAGGAGTAGTCTCCCTCTGCGGCACCTCTTGCACCAAGCCATACAACTCGGATGTAGATGCCTGGTAAATACGCGTCTTCGGGATCAAGTTCAGCAAGCGGACCGCCTCTAGGATACGCAATACGCCCAAACCATCCGCATTCGCCGTATATTCGGGAGTGTCGAAACTTACTTTTACATGGCTCATGGCGGCCAGATTATAGATCTCATCCGGTTGAACCTCGCCAATGATACGTGTAAGATTCAAACTATCCGTTAAATCGCCATAATGCAGAATCAAATTACGGTTTTCCACATGCGGGTCTTGATACAAATGATCGATACGATCCGTATTGAACATGGAAGAACGACGCTTGATACCATGTACCGTATATCCTTTCTTAATCAAGAACTCAGTAAGATAAGCCCCATCCTGTCCCGTAATACCCGTTATTAACGCTACTTTGCCCATTTCTCTAATTTTCAATTTTCAATTCTCATTTTTCAATTCCCAAGTACCATTCATAGAGTCGCTTCACGCCCTCCTCGATCTCGATCGTATGGCGCCAACCCAAGGCATGCAACTTGCTTACATCCGTCAGCTTACGAAGCGTACCGTCCGGCTTGGACGAGTTAAACCTCAACTCGCCCTCGAACCCGATCTCTCGCCGGATCAGTTCGGCGACCTCACGGATCGAAAGCTCGATACCCGTACCTATATTAATATGTGTATTCCGGACCTCGCCCTCCTTCTGGCGGACATCCTCGAAATCCACGTGTTCCATGATATAAACAGAAGCGTCGGCCATCTCCTCGCTCCATAAAAACTCACGAAGCGGCTTGCCGGTTCCCCACAGCTCCACCTCGCCCGGACGGATACCCTGTTTATCCAATACGGAGAGTATCTCCGGCTCGGAGGCCTTCCCAGACACGCCCTCTACCGGACGAATGTCCATATCCTTACGCAAGGCCTCCCAATCTCCCATATGCAGGCATTTCGCCAGATGGATCTTACGGATCATGGCTGGCAACACATGCGAGGTCTCCAGATTGAAATTATCATTCGGCCCGTAGAGGTTAGTAGGCATCACGGCGATATAGTTCGTACCGTATTGCAGGTTGTAACTCTCGCACATCTTGATACCCGCTATCTTGGCGATCGCATAAGGTTCGTTGGAATATTCCAAGGGAGATGTCAGCAAGCAATCCTCCGGCATCGGCTGCGGAGCCTCACGAGGATAGATGCAGGTGCTTCCCAAGAATAATAATTTCTTTACATTGTTTTTCCAAGAGGCATGAATGACATTATTCTGGATCATCAAATTATTGTAGATAAAATCGGCACGGTACAGACTGTTCGCCATGATACCGCCGACGTGCGCCGCCGACAAGAACACATAGTCCGGCCGTTCAGCGGCAAAAAACTCGTTCACAGCGGCTTGATCCGTCAGATCCAGTTCCGCATGCGTACGAAGCAGAAAGTTCGTATACCCTTTGCTACGCAAATTATTCAGAATGGCGGAGCCTACCAAGCCCCGGTGACCGGCAACAAATATTTTACTGTCTTTTTCCATCGATATCTCGTATTCTGAACTACTTCTACTTATTAATCAACCTCATCAAATACTGGCCGTACTGATTCTTAATCATCGGCAAAGCCACTTGCTCAAGTCGCTTCTCATCAATCCATCCTTGCTTGAAAGCGATCTCCTCCAGACAAGCCACCTTCAGTCCCTGTCTCTTCTCGATCACCTCCACGAAAGTAGATGCCTCAGACAACGAGTCGTGAGTCCCGGTATCCAACCAAGCGAATCCACGTCCCAATAGCTGCACTTTCAACTCCCCATCCTTCAAGAACCACTGGTTCACGGTAGTGATCTCCAGCTCTCCACGGGCGGAAGGCTTGATATTCTTGGCCACGTCCACCACCTTGTTCGGATAGAAATACAATCCTACCACGGCGTAATTCGATTTCGGTTCCTTCGGTTTCTCCTCGATACTGAGGACGTTCCCATCCGCGTCGAACTCGGCCACGCCATAGCGTTCCGGATCGTTTACGTAGTAACCGAACACGGTCGCTTTTTGTTCGTTCTCCGCCTTGTCAACGGCCTCTTTTAACATACGGGTAAAGCTCTGTCCGTAAAAGATATTATCGCCAAGCACCAAGCAAACGGAGTCATCGCCAATAAAGCGCTCTCCAATGATGAAAGCTTGCGCCAATCCGTCCGGCGAAGGCTGCTCGGCATATTCAAAACGAACGCCATAATCGGAGCCATCGCCCAGTAAACGACGAAAGCCCGGCAAATCCTGCGGGGTCGATATAATAAGAATCTCCCGTATCCCCGCCAGCATGAGCACGGATACCGGATAAAAAATCATCGGCTTATCATAAATAGGTAGAAGTTGCTTGGAAACTCCTTTAGTGATCGGATACAAGCGGGTACCCGATCCTCCGGCTAAAACTATACCTTTCATATTCTTTCCATTTTGTTCGACAATATTCGCTTAGGATCGATTCCACACCGTCCCTAAAACTATACAAAGTTAAACAAATAATAATAGATTAGCGCATGGTTTTCAAAAAATCGTCCATATTCTGATACAATGGGACGCCATAGCGCACACAAGTTAAGCGCACATTATCATACCGGTAAAAGCCGGGCTCGCAAATCACCCGCAACTTTCCGGAGCGCATAAACAGCCCCATCTCCAATAAAGTTATCGGGGATTTGCTGCTCGCCAGAATGTTCATGATAATCAGATCGGCTTTCTCCAGATGCTCCAGTTCCCAATTCACTTGATGCTCAAAATCGGACATTTCCCCGCTCAACCCTTTATCCCTACGAGGATTGAACAAGAGATACCGTCCCTCCGGAAGCGCCCGGAACCAGTCACAGGTAGCCTTCTGCCAATCCACACTTTTCCCCATATCGATCGTGCCGGCCAAAAAGATTTTTTGGTATACAGCTTCATCCAAATCCTTATTTTCAGTATCGGGATACAAGACAACGACCTCAGATTGGGCAAACCCTCCCATCGGCACCAAAAACAAATATAATATACACAGTACAATATTTCTCATATTCATGTCTCAAAGCTTACTTTTCAGGCAACAAACTTCGCAAAAAAACATGAATCCAACAAATACATTCACTTTAAATGTGGGCAACAGTCTTGTATATACTAATAGGATATCACGAGAAGTTGTACTTACTTGGACGGTGA
This sequence comes from Parabacteroides sp. 20_3, assembly GCF_964238835.1. Classification (NCBI taxonomy): domain Bacteria; kingdom Pseudomonadati; phylum Bacteroidota; class Bacteroidia; order Bacteroidales; family Tannerellaceae; genus Parabacteroides; species Parabacteroides sp. 20_3. The sequence continues at coordinate 371,430 of NZ_CAXSNO010000002.1, forward strand.
AGTATATCTCCTAGGGTACTTGCAGTATATCTTCTCCAAGGAGAGGAGTATATGTACGTGTTTTTTCGAAAACACGTACATGTTTTTGGGAAGGGCTCGGCATGTAGCAAAATCATGGGTTCAGCCCATAAATCGTAGCCTGTACGGCATGCGATAAGATATAAGCGGCAGGCGTGTCGTTTGAAGGAGAATAACCCTTGGAGAGCCTCTGGATTACGGGTTCCTTGTTCGTGCCCAGTATCGGGACCAATAAGGGGGCGCCGTTCAAGATAAGCGGTCCCGTCATGGTGATCCGGTATTGGCCGGTAGAAGGTTGCTGGGATACCGCATAGTTACGGCTATCCGACAATAGCTCCATGGTGGTAGGGAAAATGGATGCCGTATGGGAATCCTCACCTACGCCGAGGATGATGCAATCGAACGTAGGCATTTGATTGAACAACGGCAAGAATTCCTTTACGACCCATGAATAACGCATCGCCTCGGTACCCGGCTCGTTCTCGCCCTTGATCCGGTGGATATGATCCGCCGGGATACACAAAGGCTTAAAAAGCAAATGATTCGCATGACCGTAATTACTATCCGGACTCGTTGGTGGAACGCAACGCTCGTCCACCCAGAAGAAACGGATGTTATTCCAGTCAATCTTATCCTTATACTCATCTACCCAGAGGGAAAACATATGCTTCGCCGTCTCCCCTCCCGAGAGCGCTAGGTTAAACGGAGCGAAGTCTTTTCGGCGAATCATCGCCATCATGTCCTCCGTCATCGACCGAAGCGCCTCTTTCATCTCATTATATCTCTTTATTTCCATAAAATTATCTTCTTTGGCAGGCGCAGACTTTCTTTTCCGCACCTAAAATAACAGTTTCCTCCGGTCCGTCCTCGCCCGGCTCATAGAAGAATAAGTTCTTCGAACCCTCCTCTTTCCAATGGAGCAAGATCGGATCGATAAATTTCCAACTAGCCTCCAAAGCGTCGCTACGAGCATACAGGGTGGAATCGCCCAGCATGGCATCCAGCAACAGACGCTCGTAAGCGTCAGGAAGATAGCTCTTCGAAAGGGAATCGTAGCGGAAGTCCATGCTGACTTGCTTCACCTCGAAACCGGCTCCCGGCATTTTCAGCCCGAACTTCAAGGATATACTCTCGTCCGGTTGGATACGGATGGTCAATTTATTGCAGGAACCTCCCGAACATTGACCGACAAACAGTTGATGGGGCGTAGACTTGAAGTGGATCACTACCTCCGATGACTTCTCCGGCAACTTCTTTCCCGTATAGAAATAGAAAGGCACACCGCTCCAGCGCCAGTTATCGATAAAGAATTTCATCGCCACATACGTCTCGGTATTCGAGTCGGGAGCTACGTTCTTCTCTTCCCGATAACCGATATATTGTCCACGGACAACCATCTTATCCATATCCAACACCGTATACGGGCGTATGGAGCGGAATACTTTCACGATCTCGTCACGAATCGGTTCCGGCTCGAATATAGAGGGAGATTCCATGGCGATAAACGACATCAATTGCATTAAGTGATTCTGGATCATATCCCGCATCGCCCCGGCTCCATCATAATATTTCCCTCGATTCTCCACCCCCAAGGTCTCAGTAGCGCTGATCTCGATGGAATCGATATAATTATGATTCCACAATGGCTCGAAAATACCGTTCGAGAAACGCAATACCAAGATATTCTGCACGGTCTCTTTCCCCAGATAATGGTCGATACGATAAATCTCCTCCTCATGGAAGATATGTCGTAAATGATCGTTCAACTGGCGGGCAGACTCCAAGCTGGTGCCAAACGGCTTCTCCACGATGATCCGCCGGAAACCATCCGGAGACTCGGTCTTGTTCAAACCACTCTCCAGCAAACATTGCGGGACGATCTCGTACATCACCGGCGGGGTAGCCAAGTAATAGATGATCTTATCCGGCAAGTCATGTTTCTCTTGCAAGAACTCGATGCGCTCACGCAATTTGTAGTATTCATCGGCGTTGGTGGAATCGAAGGCGAGGTAATAAACATTCTCCAAGAAGTCATCGATCAAGCCCTCGTCGTAGGTCTTTCCCTTCTGTGCCTCCAAGATATGCGTATGTTGCTCCGCACGGAACTCCTCATCGCCATAAGCGGTACGGGCGGCTCCCAAGATGCAGAAGCGGTCGGGTAGCAAGCCACGAACATATAACTCGAACAAAGAGGGAAGCAACTTGCGACTGGTAAGATCGCCCGACGCCCCGAATATAACTAATAATTGATTATCTGCTTTCTTCATGTCTTTATACGTTATAAGTTCCAGAAACCGTCTTTCCTCCCTCACCCGTCCAGTTGGTATGGAAAAACTTACCACGCTCCCAATCGACCCGCTCATAAGTATGAGCCCCGAAATAATCCCGCTGGGCCTGAATCAAATTAGCGGCGGAATGCGGGGTAGACAGTCCATCGAAATAGCTCAACCCCGAGCTCATCGCCGGCAAAGCCACTCCATGCAAGGCACCCTCGGCTACCACTTGCCGCCAAGCCAACAAGGAAGACTCGATCTTTTGAATAAAGAACTCATCGAATAAGAGGTTCTCCAGATTCCGGTTCTTCTCATAAGCCTGCGTAATTTTCTCCAAAAAGACAGAGCGTATGATACATCCCTTCCGCCAAATCTTGGCGATCGTACCGTAATCCAACTGCCAATCATATCGCTTGGAGGCTTGGTACAACAAAGAGAATCCCTGCGCATAGGAAACCAACTTAGCGGCATACAAAGCCTGCTTGATCTCTTTCTCCGAGATCAAGGTCTGCCCCAGCACGCCACTCTTCGGATAAAGCGAGGACGCTTTTTTCCGTTCTTCCTGCATGGAAGAAAGCATACGGGCATAAACAGCCTCGGTAATCAATGTCAGCGGATCATTCTCGTCCATAGCGGCGATAGCGCTCCATTTACCGGTACCCTTCTGGCCGGCGGCATCCAATATCTTATCTAGCAGGTAGCCCTCCCCCGCCTCGTCCTTGAAGCGGAGAATATCGGCCGTAATACCGATCAGGTAGCTATCCAGCTCTCCCGTGTTCCAATCCTCAAAGATACGAGCCAAGGCCTCATTGTCCAGATCCAGACGATTCTTCAATAAGGAATACGCCTCGGAAATCAACTGCATATCTCCATACTCGATACCATTGTGTACCATTTTCACGAAATGGCCGGCTCCACCCGGACCAATCCATTGGCAACAAGGCGTCCCGTCGTCCAGCTTGGCGGCGATGCTTTGCAAGACATCCTTCACCAAAGGCCAAGCGGCAGGCGAACCACCCGGCATCACGGAAGGCCCGTACAAGGCTCCGATCTCGCCTCCGGAGATTCCGGTACCTACGAAGTACATCCCATGCGCCTCCATCTCCTTCACCCGGCGTTCCGTATCATGGAAATCCGAGTTACCACCATCAATAATCACGTCGCCGGGTGATAAGTAAGGAATCAATTGAGCCATCAGCTCATCCACCGGGGCACCCGCTTTTACCATCAGCATAATCTTGCGAGGACGCTCGATAGACTCAACAAATTCCTGTATCGTATGGGTTCCTATAAAATTCTTTCCTTTTCCACGACCGCTCATGAAGCGGTCTACCACGCCTTCCTCTCCCGGCGCTGTACGATTATAAACGGATACGGCGAACCCCTTACTTTCCATATTCAACGCAAGGTTCTCGCCCATCACAGCCAAGCCGATTAATCCAATATTTGATGTTTTCATATTTATGTTTTTATTTTATTAATCCAAATAAATCATTTAAAGCCTCACTCATCGACGGATGGGTGAATATCGAATCCCGAAGGAATGTGTAATCTTGCCCGAGACGCATCGCCAAGCTAACCGTATTTATGACTTCGCTGGACTCGGCGCAGAATAAGGTACATCCTAGGATCTTCCCGGTATCCGCATCTACCACGGCTTTCAGCAAGCCATCCGTCTGCTCGATGGTACGGGTACGAGGCATAGCGGCGGCAGGCAGGCTGGCCACCTTTATATTTTTCTCCATCTTACGGGCTTGCGTCTCGTTCAACCCGACATGGGCCAACGGAGGATCGATGAATACGGAATAAGCCACTGCTTCCCGATCGTCCAAGCTCCGGAAACCATTACCAAACAGCTCTTCCCGGATAATACGGTAATCATCCAAAGACAGATAGGTGAATTGTAATCCGCCATATACATCCCCGATCGCCCAGATATTAGGGATATTGGTACGCAACTTACTATCCACCTCGATAGCGCCACGATTAGTCGTCTGTATTCCGGCGGCCTGCAGATTTAGGCTTTCCGTATTCGGTTTACGACCGGTAGCCAAAAGCACCGCCTCGGCTTCCAGTCGCAAGGTATCTCCCGAGATAGCGTTACGGCAGATCACCGCAGCCCGCTCAACATCCTGCTCAATCGTCTGCACAACCGTGTTCAAATGAATGGTGATCCCTTTTTTCTCTAGCGTGGACTTCACCGAATCGGCGATGTCCCGGTCCTCACGAGGGATGAACACCTCCCCTGCCTCCAAGATCGTTACCTTCGACCCAAAACCGGCGAACATGGAAGCGAATTCCAGCCCGATATATCCGCCTCCGACAATAACCAGATGCCGTGGCAGTTTCTCCAATTCCATAATGGAAGTACTTGTATATACGTAAGGATTATCCTCGATACCGCTTATCGTAGGAATAATCGTCGTGGCTCCGGTATTGATGAATATCTTCTCGCCTTCCAGCAAGAAAGAGTCCGTATCCGTTTTCACGACAATCTCATAAGGGGAACGAAAAGAAGCCTCTCCGGTATAGACCGTTACGGTCTCCCGATCATCCAGATTCTTGAAATTCTTCTCACGAAGCAAAGAGGTCAGTTTCTCCTTGGCGAGGATCGCCTGCTTAAACTCCTCCGCATATTGCTCGAAGGTAGAAGGTCTGCGATACCCTGTCACTTGAGCGTAATGTACAAGCGCTTTCGTCGGTATACAGCCGATATTGATACAAGTACCTCCGTACATACCCGTCGAACGCTCCACCACAGCTACATTCCATCCATGGTTGGCCAAATCCGCCGCCAAGGTTTTTCCACCTTTCCCAAAACCAATAATAATCGCATCGTACTTTTTCATCTCTGATTTATCTTCTTTTCGTTAGACATTAAAATAACATTCGTTTTAACCTAATTGTTGCGAATTTCATATTGCAAAAATAGCTCCAGCCCCTATTTTACAAAATGGCTGTTCAACCTATAAGTTTAGCCATTTTTCCCGAAACAACAAAATAACGGACAATATGCTTCGCCTCATCCTTCTCTACGCCACCTAACGCACTCGTTAAGTCCACCGGAAAATATACATTTATGGACTATGTAAAGGTAGGGTTACCTTTACAAATCGTGATGGGAATCGTGATGGTATTTATATCACCTTTATTATTCCCATTCTAAACATTCGCACATGCATTTTAGTTTTATATTTGCAGTTGTAAAACAGTACAAGAAAATTTATGGATATACCGTTTAAACCGATTAGGTTAGAAGACAAAGAGATCATAACCTCATTTACATTTCCCAGCGATTATCGCAATTGTGATTTCTCATTCGCGAACATGTGCAGTTGGCGTTTCTTATATGACAGCGAATTCGCTATCGTGGATGGCTATTTATTAATCCGTTTCATGATCGAGGACAAGAGCCGTTTCGCCTATATGATGCCTGTCGGGGATGGAGATTTAGCGGGTGCCGTTCGTTTGCTAGAAGAGGATTCCTTAAAATATGGACATCCGCTCTGTATGCTGGGTATCACCCCCGACGCCAAGGAGCAACTGGAAGGCGCACTTCCCGGAAGCTTTTTCTATATCCCGGAGCGGGATTATTTCGACTATATTTATTTACGGGAGGATTTAGCTACCTTACGGGGTAAGAAATATCAATCCAAGCGTAATCATATCAATAATTTCAAGAAACGTTATTCGTACGAGTATGTCCCTATCACGCCGGATATCGTACCGCAATGCCTGAAACTGGAATGTAAATGGTATAAGGCAAATAATGGAGATAATGACGAGGAAGAGCTTAATGACGAACGTCGCTCCCTTACCTATGCCTTGCATCATTTTGACAGCCTAGGCCTGATCGGTGGCGCTCTCCGGGTGGATAACGAGATTATCGCTTTCTCTTTCGGGGCCCCTATCAACCATAATACATTCGGGGTTCACGTGGAGAAAGCGGATGTGAATTTCGACGGTGCCTATACGGTGATTAACCAAGAGTTCGCTTCTCACCTTCCGGAACAGTATACTTACGTGAACCGGGAGGAGGATCTCGGCATACCGGGGTTGCGCCAAGCGAAGCTTTCTTATCAGCCTACCATACTATTAGAGAAGAGTGCCGCAATAAAAAAGCAACTTACGCAAACTAAATAAATTATGGACAAGAAACAACAAATCGTAAACTTATGGCGTACCTGCTTCGGGGATTCCGAGGCATTTATCAGCCTTTATTTTGATCGTGTTTACAAGGACGAGAACGCAATGACCATCGAGAAGGACGGTAAAATAGTATCTGCCTTGCAGATAGTTCCTTATACGATGACTTATTTGGGTACCGAGATCTCGGTAGGCTATATCTCTGGGGCATGCACGACTCCGGAAGAAAGAGGGCAAGGGCTTATGCGACAACTCTTGCAAGAGACATTCGAGGAAATGGAACGGCGTGAGATCGCTATCTCCGCCTTAATCCCTGCCGATCCTTGGTTATTCGACTATTATAGGGAACAGGGTTATACCGAGGCATTCGATTATTCCGTAGAGACATATATCCGCCCGAATACGCCGGTTCAACTCCCGAAGATAACGGTTATCCAACCGGAGGTACCGACAACCGACGAATTGTTCGCTTATTTCAACCGCAAATTACGTGAACGCCCTTCCTGTATCTTGCACTCGCAGGATGATTTCATCACAATACTCCGGGATCTGCAATTAGATAACGGAGGAATGTACACAGCCTTGGACGAGAACGAGAAGGTGGTTGGCATGGCTTTCGCACTGCCTCTTGAGGCGGGTACAGCGCCGTCCGACAAAAAGCTTTTTATCAAGGAACTTCTTTACGACTCGGAAGAGATCAAGGAATTACTATTGCAAGAGCTTACCCTGCAAAATAACATATCGCAAGCGACGGTCAATACCCCTCCCACCCCTCCGGGTACCTTACCTATGGGTATGGCCCGCATCATCGACACGAAACGCATGATCCACCTCTGGCTATCCAAACAACACGAAAGCCCCGTCTCCAAAAAAGACTTGGAACAAATGGATAACCAAACGCTAACACGACAGTTGATGGGGTACCAAGGGAGGACGGCTTATATGAGTTTGATGCTGGACTGACAAAGAAAATCCCCTAGCTAAGACGATTTTTGGCTAGGGGATTTTATATATAAATATATAACTACTATTATTTCTTTACCGGCTTATGATAAACATATTTCTCTTCCGGATTCATATACCAATTTTTCTGGCTTGTGCCTGATGAAGCAGACCATTCCTTAAATGCCGGGTATGCTTGATCAATAGAAACGACTTCTGACGCATATTTAAAATCACTCATCGGGATAATAAATCCCCACATTGTCTTATCTGAATTGTCAGGGTCATTAGCAACATAATTATTTGTCTCAGCTTTAACCCGATCAGTCGGTTTATAACCAGCCAAATGGACTTCTGAACGATTCTGGGCATTACCACCATTTACTATAAAGAAATTCAAATAGAACATATCCAGATCATCTGATGAAACAGGACTGTTGAATTCGACCTCATATTGCAAAGTTCTTATGCCATAATCGTTAGCATTATTAAATGTATTCACGGGCACTCGCTTATCCACATTACCCATAATCCTATGCGCATCATCAAACAAAGGTAGCACCGCAGCAGAAGGATTCGACTCTATTTCATTTGCCGATTCAAAATATCCATTATTGGCAAACACGCCATTCGGCACAGAAGCTTTCGTTATCTTGGCGGTCGTTAATCTATCAAACTGGATACCTGCTCCCAATGTCTTTGTAGCTCCTACCGCAATCAAGTTGACAGTTAAGATCATACTTTCTACATTGTTTGCGCCGTCCATAACCAATTGACTCTGTATGCCCAACACCAAATCATTCATATCATAATCACCAAAAGCAGGCCAATTATCTTCCATGGCGAATGTATAGTAGGGACCATTGGGAACTTCTATCGGATAATTAGGATTAGAAGGAGGATTTGTCGAACCTTGATTACCATCACCCGTGCAATCGCCCGCAGGAATTGCAATTGAAGCGTTTTTATCAACCTGCTTACTTCCACCAGACAACGTTAGATTTTTCGAAAGTTCATTCCCTTTCCATAAGTCTCCCAACAATTCCAAATTCCCATCCAACGAAAGCGTTCCTCCCGATAAATTAATTTGCGTGAAATCCAATAAGGCATAATCTGAATCCTTACACTCTATCTTGTTCCAACTTTTAAAAGATGCCAAATTCTGCCCTGACACATCATCTGTATCCGTAATTCTGAAAATCGAGTATTTTTCCATTTCACACTCAATCTCTTTCGCATCCATATATCTTGCTTCAAGCAGAGTAGAAGCACCCAAGAACATACCAACATTGTAAAGCGAAAGTCCGGCTTCAACATTAATCTTACAATGATTCTCTATCCGTCCACCATTGCCACTATTTTCTGCTGTCATATTAATATTAGTAGCCTTAATCGTACCATAATTTATTAGCTCAACAGCATGATTTTTCGATCTATATCCCGAAAGAATTACTTCTCCATAGTTCTCAAGATCATAATCAACTAATTTGTAAGCGGGTTTAAAACTATCATCCGGCTCTCCAAACTTCGCTCCACTTTTCACAACCAGCCTAGCGCCGTTACCTTGTGATTGTCCATCAGCTTCAAGGATTTTCAAACTACCCTTCTGGTCCAAAACAATAGTAGCCCCACTGCTTCCTATAAGAGTTGAGACAGACAATGCCCCTTCTACATATAATGTCACACTTCCGACCAGAGTAAGGGCCTTTGCCTCATAACCTTCTCCGACAAGCTTATACTCCCCTTCATACAAAGTAATAGAACCTTTATCCTTAGAAGCCATATTAAAAAACTCCTGGGCAGAAATCAATCTAGCTTTTCCTGAATTATAATTATCTTCTCCACTTCTCAATAAAGATTTAGTTGTTGTACCAACGGCAGAAGCTGGCTTAAAATCGCAAGCCAGATCCTTCATTGAGGGATCTACTAATACGGTCTTCACCGATTTTCCTTTTCGGGGATCAATCTGCATAATGTAAATTGTTTCTAAAGCTTGGGGCAATGTCATCGTGCGAACATACGGCTTATTCCCGTTGGCCACACCACCATATAATGGTTTAGCATCATCGGCATAGAAAGGATTCACGTCATATACCCATACTTGGTAATCATACTGGCCATTGAACTCATCATTCACCTCTACGGTTAAAGTCATTTGACGAATAGTAGCTGTCGATTGATTGAAATCATTAGGCAAAGACGGATCCGGCTTCTCCGGAGTAGGCGGAACCGGATCCGGCTTAGGTTCGTACACATCGGTAGTACACGCCGCCAATAGAACGCAAAGCGCGATAGCGACACATTTCATTGTTGATTGAATCATTCTTCTCATATTATTAAAGTTGTATTGTTCCCTAATCCTGTAAACATTTAAGTATTACCCTATAACACCGTTTAAAAAAGAAGTTGTATATTTTAATCAACTTATTGAGTATTATCAACAGCAAAGGTAGATTTTATTATAATGCGAAGTTCTTAAACGCACAAATATTATCACATCAATTAACTATAATTAATAATGCCCCAAAGAAAACACCTTTGATAAATAGACAATATTTATTTCATGCCATGTTAAAAAAGAACAATAAAAGACTATTCACCCTACTCCAACCATTCAATCAGCTTATCAGCCAAAGTTACTGTTGTTCCCGGCAAAGGTGGTTGGTGCCGATGTGGAGAAGGCCCCTAGCGATTTTCTCTTGGCAATAACATGCCATCTGGCAATTTGACAAAATGAAAACCAAAGTCTCGGAGAATCGATTTTTTCGGGCAAAGGTACGGATTGCTCCCAAATACGAGAAGAAAAAACAGCATTCGTCTCGTTGATAGACGAATACTGAAAAATAGCCTTTCGCTCCAGAGAAATTAATTCATCATATCTCATATTTTGAGGCAAGAAAAGGGTAAAAGCAGTGTTACGATAGGGTTATAGCACGGTAAGAATGCCCATTCATGAGTACTCATAACCCTATGCACGACCGCTCATAATGCCTAACGCGAGTATCGGCATTGGGCAATACGACCTATCGCAACAGGTTTCGCCACCTATCGTGTACAAAATCGGCCCCTTTTTCAAGAAAAAGCGTGTTTATTGCCACGCCTATCTCATTATCTTGTCACTTTCGCACGAAGGGTATGTCAACATATTCGTATAATATGAAGCAAATAGTCAGAATAAGCTTCTATTTCGCAACAGACCCATCATACAAGCCAGAGGCTCCCAATACGCCTTAAGCACTCACATAAAACACGGAATTTTCAATCCAACTGATAAATCTTCAGCTTATTGTAAAGCGTCTTCCGGTCGATGCCCAATAACTGGGCCGCACGAGTCTTATTATTGCCGCACTCTTGGAGGGCCTTACGGATAAGGTCACGTTCATGCTCCACGTTCTTAAGCTGGATGTTGGTGTGCGAAGAGAGGTTCTCCGTCAGTTCCTCCGGAAGTTCCTTGCGGGTGATGTATCGACCGGTCGCCAATAAGGTAGCGTACTTGATAACGTTCTTCATCTGCCGCAGGTTACCCGGCCAAGAATAGGATTGGAACAATTGCATGGTATCGTTGTCGAAACCGATGATATCCTTACGGAGCTCGCTATTCGCCAGATCGAGGAAGTGGTTGGCGAACAAGAGCAAATCCTCTTTTCGCTCTTTCAAGTCCGGGATACGGATCGTGAACTCATTGATACGATGGTACAGGTCCTCACGGAAATCTCCTTTCTCGATCGCCTGCCGCAAGTTCTCGTTCGTCGCGGATATCAAGCGCACGTTGATAGCGATCTCCTGATTGCTCCCGATCGGCTTTACCTTGCGCTCCTGTAGGGCACGCAATAGCTGAACCTGTACCTCATACGTCAGGTTCCCGATCTCATCCAAAAATATCGTACCGCCTTGAGCCGCCACAAACGCCCCAGTCTTGTTCTCGATCGCCCCCGTAAAAGAACCTTTCACGTGGCCGAAGAACTCGGAAGCCGCCAATTCCTTGGGGATAGCGCCGCAATCCACGGCGACAAACGGAGCCTTGCTACGATTACTTTGCTCGTGGATCCGACGGGCGATATACTCCTTACCGGTACCGCTAGCGCCGGTCACCAATACCGACATATCCGTCGGAGCCACCAAACGCACATGCTCATAAAGCTGGCGGGCCGCTTGGCTCTGCCCCTCGATATAAAGATCCGGGGCCGAAGAAACCGGGACTCTCGCCGGAGCCTTCTCCTCCACGTACACAAGTTCCTTGATCTTTCCCAGCAACTCATCCGGGTTCAACGGCTTAGCGATATAATCCGCCGCTCCCAGCTTCATCGCCTGAACCGCCGTTTGTATCTCCGCATAACTGGTCATCATGATAAGGGGTAAGGAAGGATGGGTATTCTTCAGCCATTTCAATAAGTCGATCCCGTCACTATCCGGCAGGCGTAAATCCGATATAACCAAATCGAACGCTTCCTCCCCCAGCCTCCGTTTAGCATCGGAAACAGAGGACGAGGATCTTACGACAAACCCTTTCTTACCCAGCCATGTGGTAAGCATCAAGGAAAAAGTTATATCATCTTCAACGATTAGAATCGACAACATACCCACTCAGATTATTTATAGTAACCACAAAGGTAAATAAATAAAACGAATCAAGAAAACATCCACGTAGCTTTACGCCATACTCCCTCGAAAGGACCTTGTTTATGATGGGCTAACCACCAGTGGCAAAAACCTAGCTGGAGAATGAAAAGAAGGATTCCTACGGCGAAGCTGGCGGTCGTCCCCAGATCGTCATACAGGGATAAACCGTATCCGAAATAGATGAAAGAGCCTACCATCGATTGCGTGAGGTAATTCGTCAAGCTCATTTTCCCGTAAGGCACAAGCCCGTGAAGCACCTTATGCGGCGCTTTCCACTGCCACAAGAAGATAAAGGAGGATACCAATACGCACATGAACGAGAAATTACGCAAGGAAGACACGATCGTGCTCATCGGGCGAAGCTCTTCGGTACGCTCCAGCAAACCGGGTAGGGAAAGGGACAGATAATAGAGGGGAATGAAACAAACTACCCCGATAACAAAGGTCCTTGTCCAAAACGTCCGGTGCTTCTCCAGATCGACAAACAATCCCTTGCGTCCCAACAACATGCCCAGCATAAAGAGAGCCGATGTCTGGAAGAAACGTCCATAGCTCCAAGCCCAGAGAAGGCTATACAGCTGCCCGTCCCACAGATTGGACTTGACCATTTCCCAAAAGCTGGTACCTTCCATATACGGATAGATCCGCATACAGTGCACCAGCCATTGTTCCTTGGATGCCACAGATTCCGGATGCATCAGGGCATACATGAATTTACCCCACTCCATAGGCTGTAGCATCAAGACCACGGCGATCGCTAATACCACCTTATTACTCAACTTGCAAACCGGTATCAACACAATACCCAAGATCGAATAAAGCACCAAGATCTCCCCCGGGAAGAACGATGCGTTGAAGCAACCGATAAAGAATAGGAGCACCAACCGCCAGAAGAAACGAAGCCGGAAGTCCTTCCCTTTCCTCGCTTGGTTATCAAACTGGATAAAGAAGCTAAAACCGAACAGCAGGGCGAAAATAGCGTATGCCTTCCCGGAAAAGAGGAAGAACAAGGTATCCCATACCCCTTTATCCAAGGCTTTCATAAAATCGGTAGTAGCCTCCGGAAAATTATACAAGTTAAAATGCTCGATATTATGCAATAGGATAATAGCCATAACGGCAAATCCTCGTAATGCGTCGACCACCTCGATACGAGGTCGGGATTGTAGTGCGTGTTCCATGATATGATTCAGTAGATTTTATTATTTCGTGGCAAAAGTAACGAAACTAAATAGAAAAAGCATCCTCGAAAGGATGCCTTTTTCTTTTGCAGACTTAAATTGAATACTCAGGACTTAATCTTTCGCCATGAATAAATTCATGACTTTTGTTTTTAACGGTTTAAATGTAGAAACGCCCACTTGCGATTTCATTAAATAGATAGCGAATATCGTGCCAAAGCCAGCGAAACGCACGATAATGAATATCTAACTACTTATCCTTTAACAAGTAATAGATAAATTTTGTTTCTATAAAGTGGAATTTTATTTCAAAAGCATGGGGAAAGGCATTCCACGGATGGGTATTTATTCCACACCGGATTCCACAAGATTACCCGATGGCGGACTCCGCATCCTTCACGATAGCAAGCGCTTGCTCGATTACCTCGCCCAGCAGGTGGTACCAGCCGGAATCGGTCAGTTCCTCATCATTCTTCTCCAAGATCCGCAGGTGTTGTACCAAAGAATTGGCCCCCAGCATCGTGAACAGGGGAATCAACTTATGAGATATCCGGGAGGCTTCCTCCCGGTCTTTTCCCTCTAACGCATCCCGAAGTAAGTCGATGCTCTTGCGGGTTTCCTCCGAGAAGGTTTTCAGTATAGAGGCTGAGGCCTCCGGATCCTCTCCGGCAAAAGCGGTCAACGAAGAGAAATTCAACTCGCTCCTTGCCTCCAGATGGAGTGTCAGCAACTCATTCAGCAAGGAGATTAATTGGGCGGCGGTAAACGGCTTGTTCAAGAAACCCGTGAAACCAGCCTCCAGATAATGCTCGTGCTCCTTGGCGATACTGGCAGATAGGGCGATCACCGGGATCTCATCCGTTCCGGGGATACCGGACGTACGTATCCGCTCCAGTAAATGATAGCCATCCAGCGTCGGCATCTGTATATCGGTGATAATGGCGTTGAATACGGTGTTCCGCAATAGCTCGAGGACGTTATGCGGATTCGTACAACCTACCACCTGCACGTGACTCTGCTTCAAGAGTTCCTCCGTCAAGGCCAGTTGTAGAGGATCATCATCAACCAGAAGACAATAGACATCTTGCCCCTCAAACAAGGGTAAAGCCTCGGCCTCACCAGCATCCGGAGCCTCCGCCGTTACGTCCGGCAAAGATTGATTATCGGCCAAGGGAAGAGGTAGCAAGATCGTGAAATCACTGCCTTTCCCCGGGGTACTATCCAAAGCAAGCGTACCGTTCATCAAGGACAGAAGCTTACGGGTGATGGAGAGGCCCAGACCGAAACCTTCCGCCTCTTCCGTATCGGCAAGGCGGGTAAACTCCCCGAATATCCGCTCTTGTTCCTCTTTCGGGATGCCCGGACCGGAATCGCTTACGGTAATAGATAATTGATAATTGATAATTGAAAGTTTTTGGAGGGAGACGAGGAGGACAACTCGTCCCGCTTCCGTGAACTTGATAGCGTTGGATAAGAGGTTTCCTACGACCTGCCGGATACGGATCGGGTCGCCCATATAGACTTGCCCAGTCTCCTCCGGTTCCAGGTTCAAGACAAACCGTAAGCCTTTCGCCTCCGCTATCGGCTGGAAGCTGGTATAGATCTCATCGAACAAGACTGGGACACGGAAGGGAACGCTATGCACCTCCATCTCGCCGGACTCCAACCGCTGGAAATCCAACAGGTCGTTCACCAAGGAAAGGATATGATCCGAGGAACCTTTCATGTTCTCCAGATAATATTGCTGACGCTCGTCTGGATGGCGGCGTAGCAAAAGCTCGATATATCCGATGATGGAAGAGAGCGGAGCCCGTATATCGTGGCTGATCGTCAACATCAGCTTCTCACGGCTTCGCAATAAGCTCTCGGCGACCTGTTTCGCCTTTTCCAGTTGCATACGGTAATATTTACTTCGTGAGATATCCCGTGAGATAAAGAAGAGGAACAGAAAGGCGATTACCACGGAGACGATCGCGATTCCGGCGATCAAATGGGAGGTCTCCCTTAATAGTACCTGCTTCTTATAGACCCTTTCCAGCGACGCCTCCATCTCCTCCTCCTCTATATTACGGAGCATCTGGTTGATCTCCCGGGTAATCACGCTATTGTTATACCGTAAGTTAGAGGCCCTTTCCAACAACTGATCCATCAGTTGTTGCCGTTGCCAAGCCACACTGTCTTGGATGCTTTTCAGCACGCTGACAATCGTATCGGTCGGATTATAAGCGTTCACCAACGTATCGGTAACGATCTCCCGGGTCGTGTTCACCACGATGCTGGTATCTTCCTTGCCGGGAGAGAACACGTCGGCCAAACGCTTGAAGAATCCCTTCTTTTTACGGGGAACTACCACCGTATCTTGCTTGACCTCTACCCGCTCTTGTACCTGCACCTCGTTTACGATTGTATCCCGGACGGCAATTATTTTCTCGATATTCTCCGTATAAAGACGCTCCGTGTTCGCTTCCTGCCAAGTCTCAAGCAAACGACGGGTATTCCATCGCTTACGCTCCAGCAGTATGTCGATCGTATCTATTTTCAGGAGTTGCATGGAGTCCGTCACCAAGGTCCTCAACGAATCCATGTTATTATGGGCCTTATTCAACGTACGATTGAAGTGGCGGAACTCGTTCTGGGGCATGCCTACCAACTGCCCCAACGCCTCGCTTTCATAGAGCAGGGAGAGCGTATTAGTGACCAAGTACACCTTCCGGCGTGCCTGATGATCCGGCTCGTCCTCCTCGGCCACTTTCTCTACTATATTATAAATGTAAGCGACCGAGCAGACCGCAATGGTAATCAGCAAAATATAGCCTAATATCACCTTGCTAGTAATATGTCCGCTTTGCTCTTTCATATACGGTTGAGATCAGTCTAATTCCTATCATAAGCGATATCCCATTTATCCATCATCTCAAAATCCTGCTTTTTTAAGCCGACTTTCCAAAATGGGATCGGGTCGTCATGGTCTCCCAGATACATACGGTCACGTACCTTGAAGGCACGATTCGTTAAGGCAAACGTGGAATCGGCCACCGGAGTCCGCACGCCAGCTATATCAAGCATCGTATGGAATACGCTGTTCGTGCTAACCGGATAAGTCTCGTGTGCCTGCGCTTCCAGATATTTCTGGGGATATGACTCCCGGTAAGCCTTCGAGAACCAGATCACATACGGGATATGCAACTGGTAATAGGTCGGTATCGGAGAAGCATGCAGATAACGGGCTCTGGAATCATCGAAGATATCCTCTCCATGATCGCTTAAGTAAAGCATGGATGCCGGAGCATTTGTCTTCGCCAACATATCCACGATTTCCCCCAGCACGTAATCCGTATAGTGGATGGAATTATCATAAGCGTTCCGTAACTCCTTTTTATACGAGGCACGAATTCCCTCCGCCTTATCCGGTGTATAGAAACGGAACTCCTTCGGATAACGTTCATGGTAATTAAAATGCGAGCCATAAGTATGAAGTACTACGAAAAGATTACCGTCCTCTTTATCCAGTTCCTTCTTTAGATAAGGCAGGATCGCCGCATCGTGCAAGGAGATTAGCGTAGAACCCGTATTAAATGCGCTCATATCGATAAAGGTATCTGCCTCCCGGTAAAAAGCGCCGATCATCGAGGTCGTTAGTTTCTGGTTGGCGATCACGAGCGTACGGAAACCAGCCTCTTTGAAAGCGGTCACGATACTTTTCTCGTCGTAAAGGACTCCATAATTCTCGGCGCTGGCAGCGGACAGGATAATGGGGACACTTTTATGCGTATTATTCGATTGCGTCACCACATCCGTGAAATGCACCAATCCGTCTAAAGCCTCCATACGGGGAGTCGTCTTGCGCTCGTATCCGTAAAGGCTCCATTCCATAGCACGGGAGGTCTCTCCCACTACCAAGACGTAGATCTCCCGTTTTCCCTCCGCTTGCTCCGGCTTAGTGGCGTCGAACTTAAAGTCGGCGGAAGTAATATGATACTTGCTGTTCCTCTCCGCCTTATTTATGGCGAAATATAAATTGTATAGGGCGTTAGCCGGATATACATCGTCCTTCCATGAGAACCGGTGATCTTGCGAAGGAGACAGGAAGCAAAGGAGCAAACCCACGACAAACATGCCTAGGCTGATCTTGGCCCATTTCTTCCGGAAAGGATTTCGCAGTTTCTCTTTCTGCCGTATCGAACGACAAGCGAGCACCAGCGTAGGTAATGTATAGAAAAAGAATACGCAACCGATCACCAAAATGATATTCCCCAATAACTCACTAGCCTCGGAAGCGTTCGAGCTGGTAAGGTTCAAATACATATCAACCGCTATCACGGACTGTCCGAAAAGATACAGAAGCACCAACTGCCCCCCATCTAATATAACCTTCGGCAACAGGCACCAAACCACGATCCCCGGTTTACGGGCCACTAATAAAACACACATCCAAAAGGCCAAAGGTATCAGCAACGAGGCGATACCGACCGTGACGGGAAGCGGTTCCGTAAAAAAGAACACACAGTTTGGGATGATAAATAACAGGGCAAATAAGAAATATAAATGCTCCTGTGAAGATATCCAGCGTATTAACCTTGTAAAATACTTCATTCAATCAAAACTTTGCCAACTCTCAATCATTACTCTTCTCAACGAATACCCAGAACCTGAAATTCCGGCAATTGGCAAAGATAGGCGTTATTAAACACATACAAAGCGTATTATACACAAAAAATGTTATTGACATTCATAACTTCTCTTTCATCCGTCGCCAATACTCATTGACAGAGCTTTTCACTTCCTTATGTAACAGCAAGATACCAATCAAGTTCGGGAGCGTCATCAAAGCCACGGTGATACCGGATAATGTCCAAACAATAGTAGTATCCGTGAACGAGGCCAAGAAAAATCCGACAATATAGATTACGTGGTAAATACGGACATATTTCGTTCCCCAAAGGTAGGTCACCGCCCGATCACCGTAGTAAGACCATGCTATCGTTGTAGAAAACGCAAACAACAACAGGGAAAACGGAATAATAAACTGCCCCCAATCCCCTAAAAAACCTTTCTTAAACGCCTCCGTAGACAAGGGGGCGGAATGAAGCAGCGACTTACCGGTTAAATACACCGCACGCTCTTTATTCATAGGTAATTCGATACGTCCGTCACGTACAGAGAGCGTACCACTAAACAACACCTCCTTCCCTTCCTTGACCCGCACGCTATCCGCAAAGGAACGTGCGTGTAGTAACGTTATATCCGTATTTAGGATCTGTCCGTTCCGGACCTCCAAGGAGCCTGTATAAAAAGGCAGGGGCTTATTCCCTAGTACATGCTCCGACACTGCGGATTTACCGTCCGGGTCCGATTCATGATAAGCACCGGACAAGACTACCGTATCCGCCTGCTGAAACTTATTCTCAAACTTTTTCAGCCAAGTACCGGATGACAATAGAACCAAGCCGGTTATCGAACAAATCACGATCGTATCGATGAACGGCTCCAATAAAGCGACCATACCCTCGGATACCGGCTCTTCCGTCTTGGCTGCCGCATGAGCGATCGGAGCGGAACCTTGCCCCGCCTCATTCGAGAATAATCCACGGTTCACACCTCGGTTAAAAGCCCAGACAACCGTCGCTCCTAAGAAACCACCCGTAGCCGCCGTACCGGAAAAGATATTCGAGAAAACAGAGATAAACGAAGGTAGGATATGCTGGTAATTATAGGCCAATATGCTGAAGGCACCGAGCAGATAGACGACCGCCATAAAAGGCACCAACTTCTCGGTAACCTGCGCTATACGCTTGATTCCCCCGATCACGATCAATCCCAGCAAGACCGATAAAACCGCCCCGGTAATATATTGCTGAATACCGAACGCCGAAAACATGGCGTTCGAGATGCTATTTACCTGTGGCAGACTACCCGTACCGAAAGAGGAGAAAATAGTAGCGACCGCAAAAAGTCCTGCCAACCAACGCATATGCAAACGATGCTTCATATAATACATCGGACCGCCGGAAATCGTACCATCTTCCGTCTGCTCACGATACTTATGGGAAAGGGTGACCTCTACCATCTTGGTAGTCATACCCAAGAACGCCGTCATCAACATCCAAAACAAGGCAGAAGGACCACCTAGATGTATGGCCAGAGCGACACCGGCGATATTACCGGTCCCCACCGTACCCGAAAGAGCAGTTGCCAACGCTTGGAAATGGGAGGTATCTCCTATGTCTTGCTTATTGTCGTACTTCCCCCGCACGACCTTGATCGCATGCCCGAAAAAGCGCAATTGCGGAAACCGAAGATAGACCGTAAAGAACAATCCGGTTCCCAGTAATAGAAAAACAAACCATTGTGATCCTCCAAAATGAGCGTCAATAAGGGATAGTAAGTTATTCAACTCTTGCATCATCTGCCTACATTTTTAAATAATGATGCCGCAAGTTAAGAATAATAAAACAAAAAGCAACCTTACAAGCTTTTGTTTTTCATTTTAGACTTACAAGATTGCTTTTTCACAATCAAAAAGATACTATCACACAATAAAATTATATTTATCTCCTATATTTTCTGGAGGATAGCGATAAACTCATCATTCGTAATGTCTAGCTCCGGCTCTTTGTAATTGACATAATCCTCAAAATAGTCGCTGGCGATATCGGCTACGATCTCCCCTCCGTCCAAGCCATACGAGGAAACTAGTTTCTCCACCCGGTTACGTATCTGGCGAATCACCTGTAAACGATCCTCATAACGATCTGGCTTCTCCTGATCAGTGACGTGCTCATTCCGGGCGATCAAGTAAACTACCGTATAAAATTTCTCCATGCTCCCGAAAACAGGGACAAACAAGGCTTTCTTCTCCTCGGGCAGATCTGCCAAAAACTGTTGTATCTTTGTCATAACTCTTACTCTTTTACCTAATAAAAAAAACAATATACTTTTTGTTCTAAAACAATATACTTTCGTGTGTAAAAGTATATTGTTTCGACAACAAAAGTATATTGTTCTTCTCGAGTCTGTTAAATGATAGAATTCTTCTTCGTAAAGTCCAAAATCTCATCAATATAGCCAAAAGCCAATCCTGTTACCGTATCCGCGCAGCCGTAATAGATAGCGATACGTTTCGTCTCCGGATCATGCAAGGCGGCACAGGGAAAGACTACGTTCGGAACGTCTCCCATGCACTCGTAATCCTTTTGCGGGGATAACAAATAAGGTCCGGAGCGGAATTTCACTTTCCAAGGTTGCTCCAAATCCAAGATAGCGGAACCGAAGCTATACACATACCCGTTGCAAGAACGAAGCACGCCGTGGTAAATCAATAACCAGCCCTCGGAAGTCTCGATAGGGATAGGGCCCGCACCGATCTTCGTACACTGCCAAGCGCTATCCTCGAACGCAGCCGGAGACATCACGTGGCGATGTTTACCCCAGAAACACATATCCGGAGACTCGCTATAGAATATATCGCCGAACGGAGTATGACCGTTGTCGCTCGGACGGCTTAACATGGCGAAGTTTCCGTTAATCTTACGAGGGAACATCACGCCATTACGGTTGAAAGGCAGATAAGCGTTCTCCAGCTGATGGAAGGTCTCGAAATCGAACGTGTAAGCCACGCCGATCGTCGGGCCATGATAACCGTTACACCAAGTCACATAATAACGATCCTCGATAAAACATACACGGGGGTCGTAGGCGTAAACAAACTCGCCGATCTCCTTGTCGTCGCACTCAAACTCGAGTTTTGTCTCGGAGATACTCCAATGAATGGCATCTGCGCTAAAACCTACGTGCAAACGCATCCGGCGATTCGTATCGTCGCAACGGAACACACCGGCATAACCACCTTTGAAAGGGACAACAGCACTGTTGAACACGCTGTTCGATGTCGGAAGGATATCACGAGGAATCACCGGGTTCTTCGAATATCTCCACAATACTTCTTTGCTACCCTCGGGACGATCTTCCCAAGGCATATCAGGCAGCGGAGCGCCTACGATTTTCAAATTATCCATAACTAATCCTATTAAAATATTACTGTACTAACTTATTACCTTTATCGTCATACGTGAACGGTACGAAATAGGCTACCAAGAATGAAGGGATCATCGCCAGCAAGGTCACGATAAAGAAATACTTATAACCTAGCCAGTCGCTCACGAAACCGCTCATCATTCCCGGAAGCATTACGCCAAGGTTCATGATACCTGAAGCGAACGCATAATGCGCCATCTGATGCTTGCCCGGAGCTACCTGTTGCATCATAAACAGCATTAAGCCCACGAAACCGAATCCATAGCCAAAATACTCGAATACGATGGCGGAAGCGATAATGAGACCATTATCAGGCTGGAAACACGCCAAGAACGTGTATACCAAAAACGGTATATTGAAACAACAACAAAGCGTAAACAATACCTTTCGCAACCCCTTGGCCGAGATATAATATCCACCGAGCAAAGAACCCAGCACGAACGCCGCCGCTCCAAACGTACCATAATACAAACCGATTTCTTGCTCCGTTAGTCCTAATCCTTGATCAGCTATCGGAGCTTTCAAGAACAAAGGTACGATCTTTATCACGAAACCCTCGGCAAAACGATACAATATGATGAAACAGATATACCACACGATATACTTCTTCGTGAAGAACTCCTTGAAGACCAGCCATAACTCAGCCATACTTTCCTCCAACGAATGTTCTCCGGTAGCGGCTTTCCCACCCGAAGGCAACATCTTCATATGATAAAAACCAAGCAGGATCATGATCGTACCGCAAAGCAGCATAACGATCATCCAAGCGTATATCACGGCCTCTTTCTCCAATCCTATCCCGGTAAAATATTGCATCATATAACCCGCCAGATAAACCAGACCACCCGTGGCTACGATCTTCGCCAAATTGTAAAACGCACCTTGCCAACCGATATATTTGGCTTGATCCTCCGGCGAGAGCTCTTTCATATAAACGCCATCCGTTGCCACGTCATGCGTAGCCCCGCTAAGCGCTATAATACCTAATAATGCGATAGATAGAGCAAAGAAACTCGGCAAGTTTAACGCCAAGGCCACTAAACCGAATAAGCAACCGGATAACAACTGGGTCAATACGACAAAGAATTTCTTAGTACGATACATTTCCAAAAACGGGCTCCATAAAGGCTTTAAGGTCCAAGGTAACATGATAACCGAGGTCCATAACGCAATCTGGGCATCCGATATATCCAATCCCTTAAACATGAGTACGGTAACCATGTTCAGCACTACAAAAGGCAATCCCATAGCAAAATAGACACTAGGGACCCAAGTCACAGGGTTTCGACGTTTAGTAGCATTCGTGTTTTTCTCTTCCATGCTTTATTTAGAATTTAGGTGTACAAATATAATTAATAATCCGGATATATCTTTAATCGATCGGACAAATAGAGGAGATCATCCCGAAGGTAGCGTTATCATTCAAATCCCAGACCATCTTTCCGGCTCCGTTTATCTCGATCAACTGCGGGTAATGTCCTTTCGCAGCCTCTCCGTCATGGCCTTGCCAGTTACAGATATACAAACCACCGTCCCGTTTAGGGAGCAACTGGGCAACAAAGAAAAGCTGGGCTCCCTCGATATCGTTCGCATTCATCTTGCGAACGATATCTCCTGTCTCGAAATTCAGCTCTATGAAGCAATGGGCATCACCGCAAGCGACCAGATAATTACCGTTATCCAACGCAGCCACGCTAAACGGGTTACCGTCTACTTTCACGCTTTTCAGCAATTGACCGGACGGGGATATTTCCCGGATCTCGGAGGTAGCGAACAAGGGCACTAGATAATTGCCCCGCTTATTCTTGTTTACTTGACGGAATTGTGCATGGGGTTGCTCAATTCGGGTATCGAAATCTGTTTTCGACAGGATCTCTCCTTTTGCGTTCACTTCCATGATCGTAGCCGGGTTTCCACACCACGCCAATAAATAATTACCGTTGGAAAGTACACGGGCTGTCTGCATCTCACACCCTTCCGGAGCGGAGATATTCCAGACCTCCTCATGATCCCGTGTGATTAGCTTCGCCCCTTTCGAATAGGAAAAAAGGATATTCCGATCGGGAGTAACAGCTACGGAATTACATTCCCATCCTTTTTCCAAGGGATGCTCCCATTCAATTTCTTTCGTGTTCTTGTTTACGATGGCGATCTTGTCCCAGCCGGAACCGCCTAATAAAAGATGATGCGACGCCTCATGACATGCGGAACATACGAGTAGCAGGCATGCGGATAATATAAAAGTATAGATTTTCATGGTATATAATAATGTACTAATTAGATAATATGCCAATTATAGCAGGATGGACACATGGGATCCACCCTGCAAAAAAAGATCATGTGTGTTGTATTCGCATTGGCATATTGACACATTTAGCGAAACGACACATTGGTTCATTCTTCTTTATTTCGCTAAGTCACGGAACAACTCATATCCCTGATCAGGCGTGATACCTTGATGCACGACCGCATGAACCGCCTGGATCATGGCGACAGGAGAAGTACTCTGGAATACATTACGTCCCATATCCACGCCGGCCGCACCGTCGTTAATCGCATTATAACATAATTCCAACGCCTCCTTCTCCGGTAATTTCTTACCACCGGCGATTACCACGGGAACCGGGCAAGCGGCGGCTACCTTCTCGAAGCCCTCACAATAGTAGGTCTTCACGATATTAGCGCCATTCTCCGCACAGATACGGGAAGCCAGACCGAAATAACGAGCGTCTCGAGCCATTTGCTTACCAACGGCGGTAACACCCATTACTGGGATATTGTAACGGCTGGCCTTATCGACCGCCTTATATAAGTTAGCCACAGTCTTAGCCTCATGCGCCTCGTCGCCGATAGCCAACATAACCGCCATGGCGGAAACGTTCATACGGATAGCGTCCTCTATATCGATCAATACATTATCGTTCAAATCCGTAAGGATAGACGTTCCAGCGTCCGAACGAAGACAAATCGGTTTCGTCGTATTCGCAGGGATCGTAGATTGCAGGATACCACGGGTACACATCAAGCAATCCGCATATTCAATCAAAGGAACGATATTCAAGTCGATACGCTCCAGACCGGAAGTCGGCCCCATGATGAAACCATGGTCAAAAGCAAGCATAACCGCCTTGCCTGTCTTCGGGTTGAAGATACGGGATAAACGGTCTTTCATACCCCAAGGTAAGTTCTCGGCTCCCTTCACATGGAAACTCTGGTTCTCACAATTGATGCCTAAACCGAAGTCCGCACCTTCTCTTAAATCATCTAAATCTGCCATATTTATTATTCGTTTATTATTATATTTTATAGAGACGGGGCACGCCCCGTCTCACGCTGTGTATTATTTTATAGCGCCTCAGCAAAAGAAGCGAACATACAGCTCCAAGAAGTAGCCCCGCTATCAGCGAAACCAATCGAACGCTCGCCATAATTACGGGCACGGCCAAAATTAGCTTTCATCGGTACCGTAGCCTCCGCTCCCTCAAGCGCCGCTTTAGCGCCAGCATTCAAGACTTCCTTGATATCATCCGACGTACAAGCCTGCATAGCCTCCACCGCCGGGATCAAGGCATCCATCATCGTCTTGTCGCCTCGTTTCGCTTGGGTTTGTTGTTGCACATTCGCCAAGCCACCGGCGAACATAGCTTTCACGCCTGCGGCATCCAACTCGGTTCCCTCTGCATGATCGCTCATACCCAAGAAGAAAGCGCCGAGCAAGGTACTTGTCGATCCGCTCACTTCCATCATCACGTCCATACCCATATCACCAAGCATTTGCTTGAACTCCGTTCCAGACTGAGCGCTTTTATTCACGGCAGTCATAGCGGCAACGATAGCGGTACCATGATCTCCATCCCCGATTACGGCATCCAATTTAGAAAATTCCTCCTCACGTGCCTTGATCTGTTTCAGCGCATTGTCTAACATGGCCTTGAAGGCCTCGATAGTAAGTTGTTTCATGTATATTATTTATTTACCTAGGGTTGTCCAATAAGGTGCGTCCGCACGTTTGTTATTCAAATAATCGATATGATCCTCATCCAAGATCGCCATGATCATCTGGAATCCGGCTTGCTCCTGTACGGTCAAGATCTCTTGGATACGGCTTACCACAACCTGCAAGCCACGAGCCTCTAATTCCTTATAAGCCTTGCGGAAGATGATATTCAATTCCATATGGGTAGTAGCACCTACGCCGTTAATGATCAATAACATCTTATCACCGGCTTTTGGCTGTAACTGCTGGCAAAGTAGGTCTACCATCTCCGCTGCCGTATCATCGGCGGATACCAACGGTTTCTGTCCACCACCGCCTTCGCCATGCTGGCCCATACCGATCTCCATGATTCCATCGGGAAGATTCGTGATCGTACCTCCATTTTGGGGATGCGTACAAGAACGCATAGCGACAGCCAAGGTAGCCACGTTCTTATTATAGCGTTCACCTATCTCAATCAACTCGTCTAAAGACTTCCCTTCCTCGGCGGCGGCACCTAATATCTTATACAAAGGAACACAACCGGCCAAGCCACGGCGATCATCTACATTCGCCCCGATACCTGCGCTGATATCATCATGCGTAAGTAATTTCTTCACCTTGATACCCTTACGAGCAGCCAACTGGCAAGCCATATTAGCGCTCATCACGTCGCCGGAATGGTTCAATACGACCAGCAAGATCCCGGCCTCACGATCCATCAATTGCAGTGCCTGAAACAAACGTTGGGCACCCGGAGCGGCGAATACGTCACCCACGACGGAGCAATCCAACATGCCCTCTCCTACGAAACCGCTCAAGGCAGGCTCATGACCGGAACCGCCTAAGGTAACGATCGCTACTTTATCATTGCCTTTCGGGTTAGCACGTACGACGATATTCTCAGCCGCCAACTTTACCTGATTCGGATACGCTAATACATAGCCTTCCAATAACTCAGCCGTAATATTCTCAGGATCATTTATGAATTTTGTCTTGATGTCTGACATGGTATTATCCTCCTTTAGATTTATAAATTTTGATTTACGAATTATTTTAGTTCCATGATCTCGATAGCGATACCTTCTTCCTCGATGAAAGCGATCGTCAAGTGCTCGTCGCAAACAGCCGGGCCGAAGATTACCTTCTTACCTTCCAACTCTTTTTCCAAACAAGGAACCGTATAAGCGATATGGCCATTGGTCTGTACCAACTCCGGTAGGCAGCTGCCTTTCTCGAATTTCAAGAACTCGATCCGGTTCGGACTCTTGCTGTAATCCGTCAACCATACACTCAGGCCTTCGTTATAAACCGCCCCTTCTTTACTTTCCGTAGTGACAATTCCTACGTGATTAAATATTCTCATGATCTATTCAATTTATAGTTAGACAATTATATTATTAAAATTCGTTCTCTTCCGATAGGATATAAAGCCAGCCCCCAATACTAGGATGATCGACAGATAAAGATAAATAAATATCCCGTTCACGTTATCATTCTGGCCATAAGAGTGCATGCCACTCAAGAAATAATTCACGCCGAAGAAGGTCATCAACACCGAATAGAAGGCCAAGATAGACGTAAAATTAAACAACCACAGGTTATTGCATTTCGGTATCAAGCGGAGATGCGTCACGATCGCATATATCACCATCGTAATCAACGCCCACGTCTCCTTCGGGTCCCAGCCCCAATAACGTCCCCACGACTCATTCGCCCAGACCGCTCCCAAGAAAGTACCGATCGTCATCAGGGCCAATCCGATCCAAAGTGACATCTCGTTCACGATACTCAATTCTCGTACCCGTTCTTTGAGCATCACGCTGTTCTTCTCCCCGCTTACGCTCATCATCACCAGATTCGTCAAGCCGATCAGACAGCTAATACCGAAGAAACCGTAAGCTCCCACGATAACCGCCACATGGAACATCAACCACGGGGATTTCAAGACCGGAACCAACGGATTGATCTGCGGGTCCATCCAACTCAAGCCGGACACGAACAAGATGATCCCCCCGAATAAAGTAGCCAACGCAAACGTAAGCGTACTCTTGCGTACGAACAACAACCCGGCGAACACCGTAGCCCAAGCCACATAAACCATCGTCTCGTACGAATTGCTCCAAGGGGCGTAACCTGCGATATACCACCGCATTCCCATCCCATACATATGGAAAACGAATACGGCCAAAATGCCCAGACTCAATACCCAAGTCGTATAGGTAACCCATTTATCCTTCTTGAATAAGGCCACGAAAGCGAAGACCAGCAACAAGCCTCCCAAAATCAAGTACCCTTTCTTACATTGCCGGAATACATCCATTTGATTATATTTAATCTCGGCCTGTATTTTCTCAGGGCGAATGTCTACCGTCTTATTCTTGGCTTGCTGATACGTATGGATCATTCCGATCACCTCGTCCGCTTTCTCCCAATCACCATTCTTCAATCCTTCCTGTACCTCCGATAAATACCAGCCCATAATGTGGGTAACGAACATGGAGTCCTTTCCGGAAAACGCCGATAAATCATCGCCCGGTGCATACCATTTGTGATCCGGGTCGTCCTCTTTCGGGAAAAGGTTTAACATCTGGTAATTGATCAATTGATGGAAGATATTTACCTGCTCATCCAGCTTGATCAAGTCTTTATCGAAGCGGGTACGCTCCGCTGGCATTTTATTGTAGGCCTCTTCCAGCTTCTCTTGCAATTTATAGCGTCCGTTACTATCGAATACCTCTATATAGGCGCAATCCTTATCCGTAAGGTCGTAATAATTAGCCAGCTCACTATTAGACAAGGCAATAAACGGCACCCGGACCCACATATCCGGCATAGCCAAGACACTCAACAAGAACTGATCAGAGTTCAAGGAACCGAACTGATCCGATTTATGCAACTTTCGCAGTACCTCGGAAGAAAATGTATTGATCGGCAACATACGTCCGCTTACCGATTGGATCGGCAACGCACCGAACTTAGCGGCATGTTCCGGACTTATCGCATATTTCTGTATGGCCTCCTTCATCTCGGGAGCGGCCGCACCTTGCGCCCGCAAGCCCCCTACGGAAAGAAGAATCGCTACTAACAGGGTCGTTTTACGAGCGCCCGATCTTAAATCTTTCAACTGTCGGCTTAATTTCATGAAACGGGAGTTTTTACCTACCAAGCAAAGTATAAAGCCGATCACTAAAATCACGTAGCCGGTATACGTAATATTCCTTCCGGCCACATCTCGGTTCACGGAAAGTACCGTTCCTTGCTCATCCGGGTCATAGGAGGCTTGGAAGAAGCGATAGCCTTTCACGTCTAATACATTATTCATATATACCCGGGCATGGCGAGTCTGTCCATCTACATGTACCAGCAACTCACTCTCATAAGCAGAGGGACTGGCAGAGCCGGGATAGCGGGTTAAGGTAAATTTCACGAGTTCTACGCTAAAAGGAAGCGTATGATAGAGAGTCTGGTCCGAGGTACGGATCATGATACGATCGCTAGCCTCTCCCTCACGCAGGTGAAGGATTCCTTCCTCGCCGAAAAGGTGGGAAATAAGGGCACCCAGAAGGATGACAATAAAGGCGGCATGGGTGACCATCAATCCCCATCTACGCCGCTTAAGTAACTGGTGCTTGATAACGATAGCCACGAAATTGGCTACCAATAAGAATTGGAGTAAGAAAAATACAGGAGAATAGTAAATCATCGCTTTAGCGGCGGCAGTACCATGATACTTCTCTATAAAAGTAGCGATAGCCAAGCCAAAGGCGTAGATCAATAGAAGGACGATAGTCGTCACAGAAGAAGAGATAAATCTTTCTAGAGTTTTCATTTGCTCATTTATTAATAACACTGATGCGACAAATGTACGCAGATTAATCATTTTTGAAAGAATCGGCGATTAATTTGCCGCATCCATGTTATCTATCTATAAATAGACCTTGTCTATTAGTCCTCAATAATTACCCGGAAGCCTACGTTGAATACACGTTGGTACGGATAATATCCTTTACGGGTATAAGCCGTCGAGAATTTCGGTCGCTCGATATAAGAACCGCCACGAACCACCTTATACTCGGAAACCTCTTTCGATTTCTCGTTGTAAGGATAAGGCAAGTAATCTGAACGAGTCCATTCCGCCACGTTACCGTGCATGCAATACAAACCGAACGGATTCGCTTCATATTGCTTACCACCCACCTGAACCAAATTGCCATCATCCACGCCTTCCTCTTTCGGTAAGTAAGTATAGTACTTGTACCAATAAGAAGTCTTAGGCATCGGTTGCGGGTCGATACCGCTTACGGCAAGCAGAAGCGTGGTTACGTCGGCTAGGTTATCCTTTTTGCCGAAGTCCGCATTCATATCGCCATACCAGAAATCTTGATCGCTGCCGGCACGACAAGCCCATTCCCATTGCGCCTCGGTCGGAAGCGTGATGTTCAAGCCTGTTTTCTCACTCAGCTTCTTACAATAATCCATAGCGTCATTGTAACTTACACGGATTACCGGTTGCTCTGGCTTATTAGCGGGATATCCTTGAACCACGTGATCCTTCCATTGCTGATCCACGAAACGGCTGTCGTGATCCGGGAAAATCACGTTGAATTGCTGATTCGTAACCTCCAACTCACCCATCCAGAAAGCTTTGTCAATCTTCACTTTCGCCGTCGGACGAGTATCGGATTGCCCACGATAGCTACCCATCACGAATTGTCCGGCCGGAACGCGAACAAATGTCATCTTGATACCCGGAGCCAACTCAATCTCCTTACGGGTTTCCTTCTCGTCGGCCAACATAGCCTTGATACGGTCCGCATCGAATGGCCAACCTTTCACCTTCAACTCTTTTTCCTTGACAGGAGCCAATTTCTCCGGCATCTCCGGTTTGATCTCACCTTTACCCTTCAAGTAAGCGGCATAATCGGAGATCTCTTTCTTCCAATCCACGCCTGCGCCATTCGCATACTTATCCGTCAACTCTTTACGACGCTTGATCTGGTCGAAGCCTTGATACGGGATGATATCCTTCGAAAGCACATTCGCATTGAAATAACCCTTATCCGGAGCGTTGTAATCAATCCAGTTATAAAGGGTTTTCCACTCTTTATCCGTCAGTTGCACGTTAAAGTGCCCTTTCTTCAACATACGAACCAGTTCACTCGTGTTCGGATGATATTCATACGGTTGAAGAACCACCATATCACCCTCGCCACCTTGACGGTGTACATACGGATGCAGATTCAAGTAAGAAGTGCCATAACCTAATTTATCCTTCTTGCCCCCACGCAAGTCGAAAGCCTTGCCCTCACCATTATGGCAAGCGATACAAGCGCGATCCAAGATCGGTTGGATCTCCAGATCGAACGTGAACGAACGGGTCCCCCCTTCCGGCGGAGTCAACGCATGCGGGGCTTTCTGCGAAGCCATCACACGTTTCGGAATAGGAATCTGGTTCTGGTCCTCATGGCAACCGATACAAGATACCACCTCGCCCGGCTGACCGGTCAACCAGCTACGCATCCACTGGATAGCCACTCCGTCTTTGTCTAACGGCTGGATAGAGATCGGCGTATTCGCCGGAATCTTGAAGATAGCGGAGCCATCCTCTTCTACCGGTACTGTACCCAACATACGTTTGATGTCCCAACCGGACTGGATTCCATGCCAGTTATGATCGGAGGTAGTCTTCACGTAAGCATACTCATAAGCGTGCAGACGAAGAGACTTAACCGTACCCCGGGGAATGCCTCTCAAACCCTCTCCCTCGTAAATATCCTGAATAAAGACCGTAGCCTCTTTGTCATTCAATTTCACACGGTCCGGAATAGCCGGAGGAGTCTGTGTCTTACGTACGGCAACCGGACTGATATAGCCCTCACCCTCTACCTTACGCAAACAAGTCACGTTATCGAATACGTCCACCAAATAGATACCCCATAAATCCTGTGGATCTAATTTAGCGGCCACCAAGAAATATTTATCATTCAGCGGAGTCGGTTTGATAAACTGCGGCCATACGCCATTTACCAACTCATCCTTAATCTCCTCCACGATCGGCCGGTTACGATACGGTATCTCCTGTACCATACCAGCGGCGCCTTTACGGGCTTTCGCCGGATCGAACACGATTAAACGACCGGAACGGGCAATACCATGGTGACCGGAGATAATTCCCACGAAAGCGGAACCGTGGCCCGGCAACGGCTGAATATCGAACGTACTGTTCGGGAACATCGATCCGCTACCATACAGCGCTTTCTGCTCCGTACCATCCGGATTCATGTTCATCACGATACGGGAATAATAGTGCGTCAAGTCCGTGTACTCCCAACGAGTGTACATCACACGACCGTTATTCATCACTACCGGGTTCCAGTTTGCGTCTTGATCGAAAGTCAGACGGCGCAAGTTCTTCGTATCCGGCGTATAAAGTACCATATTACCGACAGGGTCATCACCGCTTACACAAGGCACGCCTTGATAACCGATATTCGAGTTGGCGATGATACGTCCGTCCGGTAAGTAGGTTCCATCATAAAACTCCAGATCCGGTTCCTCGTTATGTATTAATTGCTTAAAGCCCGAGCCATCCAATTTCACCTCGAATACGTTCCAACGCTTATCGGGCATCGTCTGGGTAAACATAGCACGATCGCCATCCCAATGCATCCGCAAGTCGGCGACAGAGGAACCGTTTTCCGGTTTATAGATCGACCGTACCTGTACATCCTCCCCGCGTAAATTACTCAACTCCACGATATCGGCGTCGAAGCCCATACGGCGGGCGGACTCTTGGTTACTCCAGTTATTACCCTGCGTACCCAAATCCGGAGCCATTGCCTTATGAGCGTTTACACCTAATTTAAAGCGGGCAGCCAAGACTTTATCACCATCCAAGAACGGGTTCGCCAGCAAGATCGTACGTTTATTCGCGATCGCTTTCTCGGCATTAACCAAAGCGGCCTCATCACCACTATAAATGCCATCGAAACCTTTCTTTACCTGCTGTTCCAACTCATCCAGAACCGGTTGATATTTAGTGGCGTCGAAGCCTTTCAACTTTTTCATATCGTTGAAAGCCAAACGAATCGCCTCCATATTCAACCAACTCAAGTCGCTCTGCAAATTACAGATACGTTGAGTTTTCTCATAAAGTTTCAAATACTCACGGATCTGAGTATCAATATCTTTTTCCGTCTCGATCTGCTTAACAGCGTTCTTTACATACGCAGCGTCTTTCAGACGAGAAGCCAGATTCAAGACAATATCACGCTCGGCGGAAGCGTCACTGGCAGTCAACCAGTTCTCCAACCCATCGATATTAGCGTTTAAGGCCCCCAATTCCTTCGGATAAGCGGCTAGCAAACGTGCGGCCTCCTCCTTCGGGAAAACATTCATGATACGGAAGAATACACTACCTACCGTCGACTGATCGGCCAAACCCACCTCAGCCTCGAAGCGTACATATTCCTTATTGATATTGTACACCATCACGCCATTGGCATGGCATAATACACTATGATCGTATTTCTTACCGCCGATCAACAAAGGATTCCCGTATAAATCCGTATTCTTGCGGATACTGCCCGAGCCAGAAACCCAATAATCAGGATCTAACTCATCCAACCAAACCGAACTACCGTCCGCCTTGATTAAACGGGCATTCGCCCATGTACCCCAATCCCAATCCGTACCATCCGGTCCGGCGGCCGTAACAAGCACCAACTGATCCAGCCCCGTCAAATCGGCGGACATCGGGACAGCCTTCTGCTTCGCCTTGATCCAAGCCGACATGATCGGCATGTTCGCCTTCACCAAAGAGGCACGAAGCTCAGACTTTTGTTTTACTGAGGCGTCAATCCAGTTATCCACCTTCTTTTGCTTCGGACCTGCCGAAACAAGAAGAGAGGTCGACAACAAGAGTGATACCATTATATAGTATTTATTCATGTATTAAATTTAAATTTAGAAGGTTGTTTATTGAAACCCTAAGGATCACGATCGGCAACCCTTAGAATTACGAAGCATAACCCTAGAGGTTTTTATAAAGCGGCCTTCTGGTTCGTGAAACGTAAGCCAGCGTTGTCGTGATAGCATGCCCACTCATCTACGATAGCGCCTTCCGGACCTGCCATCATAAAGTGGAATGTCTCCAATTTCTTCAGACGTAATACGTCGCCGACCTTCTGAACCACGAAATTCTTGCTCTTGATCGGTCCGTGTCCAGCAGGGATAGCCGGTGCGTTCGGAGTCTCGTCACCTACCTCAGAGAAGTTGTATACCCAACCCTTCTCTACCATCCAAGACTCATGTTTAGCCGGGAAGTCAGTCTTTACGTGAGCATGTTCCGGAATCATCTGGCCCGGCAACAAATAGATAGCGTGAGCGAAATACTTATACTCCGGATCGTTGATCCAGAAAATACCCCCCATACCTACATTCTCGAAATCACCCAAACCAAAGTCTGTCACCCACATATCTTTCGCCATCAACTCCGTGAAAGGAACATCGTAGAAAGCAAACATATCTTTCATCGCTTCCATAGCGACATCTTGTTGGAACTTGCCGTCTTTATAAAAATCGGCGTTCGTGTACTTCTTTGAATAAGCCATTGTTTTATTTTTTTGATTGTTAGTATTACATGCGTTCGTGCATTCTTTGCGGCAAGTTCCTTCCGGACAATTACCCTCCCCGTTAGCGGCGCAACAAGTAGCGTCTGTCGTTGTCTTTCCCGTACATGCGACCATAGATGCCAACGCCAATCCCATAGCCGCCATTTTCATGTTCAAACCTTTTCTCATTTGTTTCTGTGTATATTTGTTAGTACTATCTGTTTCAACGTATCGCTATTCCCTCGATCTCGATCAATAACTCATCCCGGCAAACGTCGGCCCACATATAAGAGATCGGGATATTTAATCCGTAGGTATTCATCAAACGCTCAGCCTCCTCGTAGTCGGATTTATTCTTCAAGTAGACTCGTAACTTAACCAATTTAGCGTCAGCGATCAGTTCCGCTATATTTTCCATCGTGATCCGTAGCTGACGTTCCAGACCTACTCCCTTCAAGCTCTCCTCACCACGGATAGCGGCTGTACCGGAGATATAAATCAATTTACGATCCTGAAAAGACATACTCTTGGCACGCTCGAACTTAGGGGTCGTCTTCTTTTGTCGGGCAACTTCCAGTACTTGTTCCGAATACGCATGGGCAGCCACCTGCAACTTATTATCGATCGGCGTAGCGAAAGCGTCCGGCGTAGTAAATACGGCAGCATCCACATCAATCAAGATACCTCCCAGATTCGCCCCGATACCCGTAGCGGCAGGATAACCATTCGTCCATTCCGTTTTACTATAAAAATCAGACCGGGCGTTATTAAACGCTTGATAATGCTGATCCTGACCGTCGAAAGCTGTTATACGCTCGATATAATTCCACTGACGGATAATGCTATTCAACGGAAAACCCTCCCGACGGAGCACATCCCCCAATAACCGGAATGCTTCCACCGACTGAGGCTCTATACCAAAATGGAGTACATCCCCTTGAAAACCGCCGGCAAAAAGGAAACGTCCCGAGACATTCTCCAACAAGACATAAGGAACACCTTGATAATGACGGAAAGTAATCCGATCCTGCGCATCGGGCACATAGCTATGTACCTCCATCAGCAAAGGAGCGTTCAGCGGCGGTTGGGAGACATAGCTCAAAGCCGGTTCGCAATCCCCATAATACCGACGGATTTTCTCCCGCAGCAAAACCCGGCGTGCCACGTATTCCTCATTCGTACCCGGAGTACCGAAAAAGGCCAGTCTCATGATCACCTCGTTTTGAGGTAATTGAGACAATAGATCGTCCACCATAACCGCGAACTCAGCCGGCTCAGTGTTTAATATCGTATAATGTATTTTCTCACAATAATTCATATCCTTTTATTTTACAGGGAGTTTACATATTCCGTTAATGCCTCGACATCTTTCTTGGAGACCTTTTTATCGATACCATGCTTATGGACCTCGAACACCTCTTCCATGGTAGCCGCACGCCCATCAAACAGATAAGGAGCCGTACGCCAAACCTCAATCAAAGTAGGAGTGTCCCACCCTTTCTCAAATTCGATATCCTCGCCGATACGGTGCATCTTCATATCCGTATAATAAGGACCGCTATGACACTCGCCACATTTCAGTTTCTCAAACACCTTTCTTCCCTCTTTCGCCTTATCCGATAATTCCCCATTTACTAAATACGGACTAGGCACCGGACGCAAGGATTTCATATAAGCGTCCACACATTTCGCCATTTCCTCTTCTGGCTCAAAAAACTGGATGAACTTAAAACCGGCACGTACCGCATATTCCGCACTCTCACGAACACCCGAGATCATACTTGGGGGAGTCACATGCGAATACAACATGCTCTTACAATTCTTCGAGTTACCAACTCCATCATTCATCAAGTCCCAGTTCATCCCGTCCGTACGGGCATCCCCCGGATGGCAACCATTACAACTCTGCCAGCCTTGATAACAATGATTCGCATCGTTAAAATATTTCTCGCCCTTGTTCTCCGGCGTTTCCGTACGACCCGGATTCATGTCGGTAGCCGTTACCTCCAATGTATTTATATCGACGATATTCAAAATATCGGCGAAATAAGTAGGGATTATCAACTTATCTCCCGAAAATATAAAATTTCGAGGACCGTTTCCTTGTAAGGGAACTCGCTCACGAAGTCCATACAAGAAATTCAAGTCGTAATCCAGACGGCTCTTATCCTTATAAGACTCAAACTTCGCCAACATCGCCGGATGATCGATCACGCTTACCTCATGCGTACCGCTATGCGTGATAAAGATATGCTTGTCATCGCAAGCGATACTCCAGATACCGGCAGCGCCACGATCCGGCTCGTCCACCAATACCGCCCCAACGAATTCCTGCTTCGCCACATCGATCACGCTGAAAGCACTCGTGTTCATCCAACCTTGTTGAAGTTGGGAAGTAGGTACCGTGAATCGTCCCAAGTTATGAGACACGTATATATATTTCCCATCCGGCGTGATACACATCCCCCGTAAGGCATTGCTACCATTCGCCAATTGGATATCTTTCACTTTCGTAAACCCATCCATCTCGATTACCGATACGCAAGCGGCCACCACATCTACGTCCGCCCGCTGCGAGGGCAAGAAATTCGTGACAAACATGTATTTACCATCCTTGCTGAATACCGCCGATTTAGGCTCACGCAACACTTTCACGCTCCGGACTACCTTGCGCATCACCGGATCCACCTCGACCACCGAATTATCGAACTGATTACATACATATATATGTTTCTTATCCGGTCCGAACATCGGATGGCAGGCTCCCGATCCTGTCGGTATGGCCGATTCCACCCTACCCGATTCCAAGGAAAGCACTTGTAAACGGCCAGTCTTCTCGAAGGTCGTCACATACACCTTATCCCCATCCGGAAGCAATCCGGTCGGGATCTCATCAAACGGAAACGAATGAAGCAAGCTCTTACCGTCCGCTGAAAAGATATCCAGATGTCTCGTTCCTTTCTGTGTCATTAATAGCTCCCCCTTCGCGTTTAATACGGCATCCGTAGTAAAGAAAGGTGGGTTGCCGGCTGAAGCGAGAGAAACGCAACAGCCGACAAGACAAGCCACCAATGAGTTTTTTATCAAGTATTTTCGTGTGTTCATGGTATATTTTGTATTCCTTATTTTCTAAATCCTAGTTCGTTCGAGATCACCCCGGCAACCTCCTTGATCACCTTCACCGTATTTTTCACCACCTCTTTCGATAAGCGGTCTTTCGGGCCGGAGATCCAAATCGCTCCACAAGGATATCCCGTATAATTAAAGATCGGGGCGCCTACGCATATCACGCCGCTCAGCTCCTCCTCATTATCCATGGCATACCCCAGTTTGCCAACCCTTTCTAATTCCTCCAGATAGGCCTCACGAGAAGTGATCGTCCGGGAATTATACCGTGTAAACGTCATGTAGGACAGGTAGCGATCTCGCACCGTCTTCGGCAAATAAGCCATAATCGCCTTTCCGGGAGCCGAACAATGCAACTCAAACGGCTTTCCCGGCGACAGGACGAAGCGGAACGTATGATGTCCTTGCGCTTGTTCGATAAAAATCCCTTTCTCATCTCCCAAGACACCAAAGCAAGCGGTCTCTTTCACTTGATCACGTAAATCACGCAAATGTGGCAAGACGGTCTCTAAAAGATTGTGTTCATTCAAGGATCTGAAACCAAGAGTCAATAATTTTCGGGAAAGTTTATAGCGTTTCGTGTCTTCACTAAAATTAAGATATTCCAGCCGCACCAATGTATTCAAAATACGGTAAGCCGTGGTCTGCGATATATCGAGCGCCGACTTAATATCTTGCAATGTTTCCCCCGCCGACCGCAAGGAAAGGTACTCAAGAACTGCAATGCCCTTCTCTAAATTAGGCACTTTATAGTTCTCATCCACTTTTTCCATATTTGGTAGCGTGTTTTCCATATTTGAAATTGCGTTTCAGATTTGAATCAAATATAGCAGTGATGAATTTAAACAAGATACGAAATATGTAAAAAGGTGTTAAGTATGTTGCAGAGCATAAATATCATAGAACAAAAAAGCCGGAATCTCTTCCGGCCTTCTTTAAACGCAATGAATCTACTATTATTATTTCTTGCAATCGCAAGTTGAGTAGGCTACTAACATCCAGACCAACTTCTCCTGTTCTTTCAGATAATCGCTCATCAAAGCGACCGTAGCCTCATCGCCTGCCTCAGATGCCAAGGAAAGAAGTTTACGCTCCTCACCGATCAGATGACCGTATGTATCAAGAATATTCTTTAACGCCTCATCACCGCAAGATACGCCTGATACCTCTTTTACACGGGCTACTTTCAAATACTCGCTGAACTTGTTCTCCGGCTCGCCTCCCAACATCAGGATACGTTCCGCCAACTCGTCAACCTTCTCGGCAGCGTTGTTGTACATATCCTCGAATTTACCATGAAGAACGAAGAAACCGTGTCCCTTAATATTCCAGTGGAAACCACGAAGGTTCGTATAGAATACTTGGTAATCCGCCAATAATTGTTTCAAGCTTGCTACTACGTTACTTACCGCTGACGCATCTAAATGAAGATAATCTAATGTTTTCATACTGCTATTTTTTAATTGTTATACTTTTCGTTTTTCTTATATTGCAAAGATATGGCAAATATAAACAACTGTCAAACAGATAATTCCTATATATATATAGATAAAATCTATATTTAAACGATCAGCAAGAAGACTTGCGATAGAACTTGGGTTTCTATTTACCCAATTTAAACTTATATCCTGCGGTAAGAGCCAAAGTATGGTAATTCGCCTCGATCGATCCTCCCTTATACTCTTTACCTAACGATACATCATAGCCAAAATTGATAAAGCATTGTTTTATTTCCACACCTACAGTGGCACTTATCCCCCAATCAAAAGCACGAAGCCCTTCACAGGGATCATGGGTATAAAACTTAGCGGATTCTTCCGAAGCGACAGACCATCCCCCGAACATTCCTTTATCCAATACGCTTACGGCTATATAAGGGCCTACTCCAACATTCAAACGAATATCCTCAGCTAATTTGAATGAGAAATTAGCCATAATCGGTAATTGCAAGAAATTTCGTGTCACCTTATTTGAGTAATCATACGCATATCCATACGGATCATAAGTAGGTCCCGGCACTGCCCACCAATAACACCCATATCCATATCCGGGAAATTTGTCATTACTATATCCCCTTTGCGTATAATACAAACCTGACTTCAGAGAGAGAAATTCCGGCTTCAACTGATATTCCACTCCTACCCCAATCTTCCAACTCGGTTTCCAATCAACCATTGGACCCGCCTTCATCACTGTCATACCCGCTTCCGGAACTACCGACCACTGGGCTTGTACCGATATTACACCCAACATTAACACCATCGCAAATAATACAACTCTTTTCATATACTTTTTATTTTGATAAAATAATCGAACGACATATATGAATAAGACATGAAACAATAAAAAACCCCTATTGGCACCAACAGAAAAAGGCCGGAATCACTTCCGACCTTCTCCAAACGCAATGAATCACCTTTTTTACTTCTTGCAATCGCAAGTTGAATATGCTACTAACATCCAAACCAACTTCTCTTGTTCTTTCAGATAATCGCTCATCAAAGCGACCGTAGCCTCATCTCCCGCCCCGGATGCCAAGGAAAGAAGTTTACGTTCCTCATCGATCAAATGACCATACGTATCAAGAATATTCTTTAACGCCTCGTCACCACAGGATACGCCTGATACCTCTTTTACACGGGCTACTTTCAGGTACTCGCTGAACTTGTTCTCCGGCTCGCCTCCCAACATCAGGATACGTTCCGCCAACTCGTCAACCTTCTCGGCAGCGTTGTTGTACATATCCTCGAATTTACCATGAAGAACGAAGAAACCGTGTCCCTTGATATTCCAGTGGAAACCACGAAGGTTCGTATAGAATACTTGGTAGTCCGCCAATAATTGTTTCAAGCTTGCTACTACGTTACTTACCGCTGATGCGTCTAAGTGGATATAATCTAATGTTCTCATAATTGCTACTTTTTAATTTGTTATACTTTTTGCTTTTCTTGTACCACAAAGATACGGCAAGTATAAGTAGCTGTCAAACAGATAATTTTTATATCAAGATAGAGGAAATTTATTAAACTATTCCATACAATAAGTATGCAAATGACATGAATACATAAATAATTGGATACTAACATTTTAAAAAGACGATTATCATTTTCGAAAAACACGTACGTGTTTTTTTGAAAAGTCGTACATGTTTTTCGGGAAACACGTACGACTTTTTACAGAATCATACGGCAAGGAACTAGAACATACATAAAAATATACGATAAGTCTCCCTTTTTCAGGGGGCCCAAAAGCATTTCCCCCAAAATCCCCTACTCGAATTATCGCTGTGGTTTTAGAGAGCCGTAAAAGAATGAAGCCGTTGCGCCTCCGTCTATCAGAAAATTTCTTGCGCAGAGGATGGCAAAGATAGATGAGTCCGTTCTATAGCCACTTAGCAAATTTACAGATTCTCTTACCACATTTACGGATTTACCAATATCAATAGTCGTCTTTATCAAGGATTAGTTACTTGATAAAGAAAGAAACCGGACGAACACCTATAAAAACTTAAGCAAAAAGGTTACCTTTGCGGAAACAAGATTTCGCTTTGGAAGTACAAGAATTATTGAAACTATATGCCGCTCACCCGCAAGTGACGGCGCTGGACACCTTACTGAAAAACGATACGTCCCGCAATATATTCCTAAAGGGACTGAATGGCTCGGGTCCGGCAATGACGATCGCCTCTCTTTTTACGAAAGGAAGGGGAAGTTATGTGTGCGTGTTGAACGACCAAGAGGAAGCCGGCTATTTCTATCACGACTTGATGCAACTTACCGCCAGCAATGAGGTATACTTCTTCCCATCCGCTTACCGGAGGGCCATCAAGTACGGGCATGTCGATCCGGCGAACGAGATCCTGCGCACCGAGGTACTCAGCCGGTTGCAAGACCCGGACGCCTCTTTCGTGATCGTCACGTATCCGGACGCCTTGGCGGAACGAGTCGTGGCCCGGGAGGTATTGAAGGAGAATACCTTAAAGATCAGCGTGGGCGAGAAGCTGGATAATATGTTTGTCTCCGACGTGCTGGACGAGTATGGCTTCGAGCAGGTCGATTATGTATATGAGCCGGGGCAGTACGCCCTCCGTGGCAGTATCCTCGACGTTTTCTCTTTCTCCAACGAGTTTCCCTACCGTATCGACTTTTTCGGCGACGAGGTGGAGACCATCCGTACGTTCGACGTGGAGACGCAACTCAGCAAGGAGAAACTGGACAGCATCTATATCGTACCGGAGATGAGCAAGAACGCCATGGATAGTACTTCCTTGCTAGGCTCCCTTCCCCGGAACACCTGCATAGCGGCGAGAGATCTCGCATGGTGCAAGGAGCGCATCGGAAGCGTATGGAACGACGATCCGGTGGTAGCCGACGAGGAATCCCTCGCCGATATCGACCAGATGCGGAAGAAATTAGTCCGGGGCGAGGACTTCCTACGGGAGGTCTTGGATTTCCGTCGCATTCATTTCGGGGCACGGCCGATGGGAACGGCGGACGCTACCATCCATTTCTCTACGCAAACGCAGCCGATCTATCATAAGAATTTCGACCGGGTGAGCGAGTCGTTCCATAAATACCTCGACGAGGGCTATACATTATATATATTGAGCGATCAAGAGAAACAAGCCAACCGTATCCGGATGATTTTCGAGGATAGGGGCGACAATATCCCTTTCACCGCCGTAAACCGCACGATACACGAGGGATTCGCCGACGATACGCTACGCATCTGCTTTTTCACCGACCATCAATTGTTCGACCGCTTCCACAAGTTCAACTTGAAGAGCGATAAGGCACGAAGCGGAAAGATTACCCTTTCGCTCAAGGAGCTGAACCAGTTCTCGCAAGGGGATTATATCGTACATATCGACCATGGCGTAGGACAGTTCGGAGGCTTGGTACGCACCGAGGTGAACGGTAAGATGCAAGAGGCCATCAAATTGATTTATCAGAATAACGATATTATATTCGTCAGCATCCATTCCCTGCATAAATTATCGAAATACAAGGGGAAAGAGAGCGGCGAGCCGCCTAAGTTGAGTAAGCTCGGCACAGGCGCTTGGGAAAAGATGAAGGAACGTACCAAGGCGAAGGTGAAGGATATCGCCCGGGACTTGATCCTCCTCTATTCCAAACGCAAGCAAGAGACGGGTTTCGCCTACACGCCGGACAGCTTCATGCAGCATGAGCTGGAAGCCAGCTTCATCTATGAGGACACGCCGGACCAGATGAAGGCTACCGCCGAGGTCAAGGCGGATATGGAAAGTACCCGTCCGATGGATCGGTTGATTTGTGGAGACGTTGGTTTCGGAAAGACCGAGGTGGCTATCCGCGCGGCATTCAAGGCGGTATCGGACAATAAGCAGGTGGCCGTGTTGGTACCCACCACCGTACTGGCTTTCCAGCATTACCAGACGTTTTGTGAGCGCTTGAAGGATTTCCCTTGCAAGATCGATTATATCAGCCGGGCCCGTACGGCCGCGCAAATCAAGGCTACCTTGAAAGAGCTGAAAGAGGGCGAGGTGAATATCTTGATCGGCACCCACCGGATCGTCGGCAAGGATGTACGTTTCAAGGATCTGGGCTTGCTTATCATCGACGAGGAGCAGAAGTTCGGGGTATCCGTCAAGGAGAAGCTTCGGCAGCTGAAGGTGAACGTGGACACCTTGACAATGACGGCCACCCCGATCCCCCGTACCCTACAGTTCT
The DNA here is from genome assembly GCF_964238835.1 of Parabacteroides sp. 20_3. Taxonomy (NCBI): domain Bacteria; kingdom Pseudomonadati; phylum Bacteroidota; class Bacteroidia; order Bacteroidales; family Tannerellaceae; genus Parabacteroides; species Parabacteroides sp. 20_3. The sequence goes on from NZ_CAXSNO010000002.1 coordinate 414,069, forward strand.
CCTTGATGGGGGCCCGGGATCTTTCCAGCATCACCACGCCACCGCCCAACCGTTATCCCGTGCAGACGGAGGTGGAGCGTTTCAATCCCGATATCATCCGGGAAGCGATCAATTTCGAGATGAGCCGGAACGGGCAGGTATTCTTCATCAACAACCGTATCCAGAACATTTACGAGATGGAAGCCTTGGTACGGCGGGAAGTCCCCGACGCACGGGTAGCCGTGGGGCACGGGCAGATGGAGCCGGAGAAGCTGGAAAAGATCATCCTCGATTTCGTGAATTATGAGTATGACGTATTGATAGCCACCAGTATCGTGGAGAGCGGCATCGACGTGCCTAACGCCAATACGATCATCATCAACAACGCCCAGCAATTCGGGCTTAGCGACCTCCATCAGCTACGCGGACGGGTGGGACGAAGCAATCGGAAAGCCTTCTGCTACCTCCTTTCCCCGCCCCTCACCTCGCTGACGCAGGAGGCACGGCGCAGATTGCAGGCGATCGAGAACTTCTCCGAGCTGGGTAGCGGTATCCATATCGCCATGCAAGACCTCGATATCCGGGGGGCCGGCAATATGTTGGGGGCTGAGCAAAGCGGTTTCATAGCGGATCTGGGTTACGAGACGTACCAGAAGATCTTGGAGGAGGCGGTAGACGAGTTGAAAAGCGAGGAATTCGCCGATCTTTACGCCGATAACACCGAAGGGCACCGGGATACGGGCAGCGAGTACGTCCGGGAGACCTATATCGAGAGCGATCTGGAATTGATGTTCCCTCCCACCTACATCCCCAACGACTCGGAACGTATTTCCCTATACCGGGAGTTGGATAATATGGAGGAGGAACGTGACATCCTCGCCTTTACGGAGCGCCTGAAAGACCGCTTTGGCAAGATACCGAAGGAGGGCAAGGAGTTGATCCGGATCGTGCGCCTCCGTCGCATGGCCAAGAAACTGGGTATGGAGAAGGTGATCCTGAAGAAAGGGCAGATGAGCCTCTTCTTGGTGAATAACCCGGACAGCCCGTATTACCAAAGCGAGGCGTTCGGCAAGCTGCTGGGCTTCATCCAAAAGCATCCCCGTGAATGCAACCTCCGGGAGCAGAATGGCAAGCGAAGCATCGTGATCAAGAACGTCCCTACGGTGGAAGCGGCATGCGGCTACCTGCAAGAGATGGAAAAAATAAACTCAACCAACTTTTGACACATCCTCTTACAAACACGAAAAGATATGGAAAAGAAAACGATTATAGACCTTTTTGAGAGTTCAGCCAAGCGATTCCCGAGTAATCCTTTTTTATGGGAGAAGACGGGCAAGCGATTCGAGCCAACCACTTACGCCGAGGTTCGCGACCTCGTCTATGAGGAAGGCGCCGGCCTCATATCGCTGGGTGTGCGAAAGGGGGATAATATGGCTTTACTGAGCGAAGGGCGCAACGCGTGGATCATCGGCGAGCTGGCCATGTTCTACGCCGGGGCGACGAACGTGCCCCTATCGATCAAGCTGGAGGAGGCGAACGACCTCCTGTTCCGTCTCGTCCACGCCGACGTAAAATATATCATGGTATCGGGCCAGCAACTCAAGAAAATCCGGGCGATCAAGGATAAGCTCCCCGCCGTACGGAAGATCATCGTACTCGACGAGCAAGCGGAATACCAAGACCGTGAGATGCCGCTGTCCGAGATACGCCGGATGGGGAAGGTCTATCTGGGTATTCATCCGCTAGAGGAGTTCTTGGCGATCGGGCAATCGCTGGGCAACGATGATTACGCCACCATCACCTATACCTCCGGCACGACCGCCGATCCGAAAGGCGTGATCCTCACCCACCGCAACTATACGGCGAACGTGGAGCAAGCGCTCACTTGCGTGGATATAGACGATACGTGGCGTACGTTGGTGATACTCCCGCTGGACCATTGCTTCGCCCACGTGGTAGGATTCTACATCTTCATGTCGAAGGGAGCCTCGGTAGCTACCGTGCAGGTAGGGCGTACCGGTATGGAGACCTTGAAGAATATCCCTATCAATATAAAGGAGTTCAAGCCGTACCTGATACTGAGCGTCCCCGCCTTGGCGAAGAACTTCAAGAAGAATATCGAGCAAGGTATCCGAGCGCGAGGCAAGAACGCCGTCCGCCTTTTCAACCTAGCCTTACGGATCGGTTATATCTATAACGGGGATAGCGACGAGGAGGAAGGAAAAGGTTTCCGCGTCCTCTTGAAGCCACTGGTCCGTTTGTTCGACAAGCTATTGTTCGCGAAAGTCCGTGAGAACTTCGGGGGCGAGCTGAAGTTCTTTATCGGAGGGGGCGCCTTGCTGGATAAGGACTTGCAGAAGTTCTATTACGCCTTGGGAATCCCGATGTACCAAGGATACGGGCTGAGCGAGGCGACACCGATCATCTCGACCAACGGCCCCCGCCGCCATACCTTCGGCAGTAGCGGCGTATTGGTGCAGCCCCTCGACCTAAAGATCTGCGACATGGACGGCAACGTACTTCCTCCGGGGGAGAAAGGCGAGATCGTCATCCGGGGAGAGAACGTGATGGCCGGCTACTGGAAGAACCCGGCATCGACGGCCGATACCGTAAAGGAGGGTTGGCTGTACACCGGGGATATGGGATATATGCGTGACGGGCTTCTTTATGTGTTGGGGCGTTTCAAGAGCCTGCTGATCGGAAGCGACGGGGAGAAATACAGTCCGGAGGGTATAGAGGAAGCCTTGGTAGAGCATTCCTCTTGCATCGACCAGCTGATCCTGTACAATAACCAGAGTCCGTACACGACCGCCCTGTTGGTCCCTAACAAAGAACGGTTGAGGAAGCATCTGGCCCACCAGAATCTGGACCTTACGAGCGATCAAGGCCGAGAAGAGGCCATCCGTATCATCCAGCGCCAGATCGACCGTTTCCGCAAGGGAGGCGACCTGTCTAGTATGTTCCCGGATCGTTGGTTGCCGACCACCTTCGCCATCCTCCCCGAGCCTTTCACCGAGCAAAACGGCATGGTAAACAGCACCATGAAGATCGTCCGGGGCAAGGTAGAGAAAGCCTACGCCGCCCGTATCGCCCAGCTCTATACCCCCGAGGGGAAGAACCCGCTGAACAAGTGGAACAAGGAGGCGTTGAATCAAAATTTAGGCTCATAAAGTTCTAAAATAAGCAATCTCTCACAAATCTTAATTATCACATTTCAAATCATGCTTCCTCCAGATTCTTTCCGAAGGAAGTTTGTATTACGAACTGTTATTTTTTATTTATTTTCACGTTTTAGTATCCAAGTCAATTTTTTTTTATACTTTTGCCCAAACATTATAATAAACCAATAAATCATAGTAGTATGAAACTAAATTATTTTTTATCTTTATTATTCGGATTTTCACTTCTTTCAAGTTGCAATAGTGAAGATCTTATTGAGTCTGAAATCTCAAATAACATCAATTCCTACGAAGATGTTGTAATTGTAGACAGTTTATTATCTATTGACAATGAAAAATTTGCCTCATGGACTCCTAGTCCTAAAATAGAAGATGCGATACAAACTCGTAGCTCAGTAACTACTACTACATTAACTGGGTGCACTTCACAAACCGGAGGGGGAAACTATAAACGCCTTATAGGACCAATTTGGGCAAGCGCCTTAGGTATACCTAACCAAATATATATCGTAGAGAATGTAACTTGTTATCAAACTCTTACTATTAAAGGTCTTGAAGATAGAACATGCTTCTACTCTTCTGCCGCATCTCCCAATTGCGGTTTTGATCCAAACGATCTTGCTAAGAGAGGATATTCCGACTCGCGCCATGGAGATGTTGTTACGATGGTTACGATAATAGCACATATTAAATCCGATATGTCCGGAAGAAACTATGACAGATGGTATCCTTGCAAACCTTCAGATTTAAAATGGAATTACGATTTAATAAATCTTCAGTAAAAAGTAATTATGAATAAAGCATTCAAAATTTTATTTGTTTTATTACTATTCTGCCATAACTCATATGCTCAAAATATGAGTTATGGCATTACCTCCGGGGTCGTATTATCCCATCCTAAGGATTATCATACTCATATAGGCTTCAATATAGGGATGAAAGGTATTTTTTCTCTTTCAGAAAATCCAAATAAAAGCTTTATCGAATTACAATTAAAATTTATATCGAAAGGATGGAAAGATGATATTTATTATTCAATGTCTAATAAGCAAGAATGGAGTTGTAATGCATATTATTTAGAGCTGCCCTTACACTTTGGCTATAAATATAGCATAAAAGACAATTTTTCCATCTTTGGTAGTTTCGGGCCATATATCGCCCTAGGTCTCTTTGGAAATAGCACATTGAAAGATTATGAAGATTTTAACATAAACAATATTTTTTCTGATCAAGTATATAAACGTTTCGACTATGGGATAGGGGCAAATATAGGTATCGAAATCAACCACCATTGGCAAATAGGAATGGGAGTTAGCTTTAGTCTATTAAAGCCGACAAAAGGAGAATGGAATGCTATCAATCCAAAAGATTTGTCATTTAACACTTCATTAGCTTATATTTTCTAGAAATTAACAGAATCTACAACCAATTTCTGCTCTTGAGTAAGTATGAAAAAATTAAATCGCATCTCTCATCCCATGTAAGCCTAAGTTCAAGTTTGAAATTCCACCTCGCACCCGATGTAAGCCCCATTTCAAACTTGAAATTCCACCTCGCGTCCAATGCAAGCCCAGTTTCAAAATTGAAATTCCGTTTCGCACCCAATGTAGGCCCTATTTCAAACTTGAAATTCCATTTCATGCCCGATGTAAGCCCGAATATATGAAAAATGCGATAGTTTTTGGTGGCTGGATCCCAAAATTATCATACCTTTAGCACTGCAAACCGGATCTAGCGATCCTCCTAAAATTTTCTGATATGGAAAAAATAACCAAGGTGAATATTATTTATTTACAGAGATTGAACAACGCCGAGTACCGAACCTTCATGGCCCGCTACGGGAACCTGCTCGCGGGTGGCGGAGGCGACTCAGAATCTCCCGACGAGATCAGCTTCGACCCGAACGACCCGCTGGGCATCCCCCAAGAACTTCGTACGGCCTTCGCCGCCGATTTCGCCCTGCTGACCGACGCCGTGAACCAATCCTCGGCCAGCGAGGAGACCGCGCAGATGTCCGCCCTCGACAAGGAGAGGGATGATCTCTTGATCTTCATTACTTCCACTATTACCCAAATGACGAAAAGCCCGCTGGCGGCGCAACGCACGGCGGCCGAGAAGCTATACCTTCCCGTGAAGCCCTACATCGGCGCCGCACGCCTCGCCAACTTGCAGGAGACGGCCGCCATCGAGGGCTTGCTGGTAGACCTCGACAAGGCCGGGATGCCCGAGGCGCTGGCGGCGATCAACCTCACCGAGGTAGTAGCAGCGCTGAAAGAGAAGAACAAGCAATACGCCACGCTCACCGAGCAACGCGCCAACGCCAAGGCGGACGACCCCGTAGAGAGCGCCAAGAAAATCCGCCTCCGCATGGACGAGGAATACGACGAGATGACCACCTACGCCTTCGCGCAAAGCGTGGTGAAGCCCACTCAAGAGACCGCCGCCTTCATCAACCGCCTCAACGCGCTGGTCGACGAGACGAACGCCCTCTACAACCAACGCATAGCGCAAGCGAGGGCCGCAGCCGCCAAGAAACAAGAAGGCGACAAGCCCGCTACCGACAGCGACTCGCCATCAGAGATATAAAATAATGAAGATCTTTTTCGTTAAATAATGAAGCTCGCATTTTCTACCGCCGGGTTTCCCATCGAGCGGTGGGAAACCCGGTGATTAATGATTATTAATAGCCTCTCCCCCCTCCCTCCCACGAAAAAAACATACCTTTGCCAACAGTATTATCCGTGAAGGAATAACGAGACATTTACATGATAAGATCTATTCGCTATATCACTTTGCTAGTCCTGTTACAATTCGTGACCGGCATTTCCGTCCTATACGCCCAGAGCATAACTTCCGCATCCGGAATCGTGAGAGACTCCGTAAGCGGGGAACCCCTATCCTACGTATCCGTCATGTTCGAGAACTCGACGATCGGGGCGATGACCGACGATGACGGGGCTTTCAGCCTCCAGAATGACAAAGGGCTTACCCGGCTGGTCGTATCCTCGCTTGGATATGACAATAAGGTCGTAAACCTAAAGGCGGGGCAAAAGAACAACGCCCTCAACGTGCTCCTCCGGCCTACCTCGTTCGAGATTGCCGAGGTAGTCGTCAAGCCTAAACGTGAGAAATATTCCCGCAAGGACAACCCCGCCGTGGAACTGATCAAGAAAGTCATAGAGCATAAGAACGACAACCGCATCGAGGCGAAGGACGAGTACCAAAGCGAGGTGTACGAGAAGCTCAGCATGTCGCTGGACGACTTCAACCCCAATCTAGAGAAGAATAAGTTCCTGAAGAAATTCAAGTTCATCAAGAACTATCTGGATACCTCGGAGTTCAACGGGAAACCGATCCTGACGATCTCCGTCCGTGAGACGATCTCCGACCAATACTACCGCAAACATCCCAAGGCGGAGAAGACGATCACCAAGGCCAAGCGCCAGCAGGGTATCGACAAGACCTTGGACGATGGAGGCGCCATCACCGCCAACCTTGAGGAGATATTCAAGGGCGTCAATATCTTCGACAACAATATCAATATCTTGTTGAACCGTTTCGTGAGCCCGCTGTCTTCCACGCTGGCCGTCTCCTATTACAAATATTATATCATGGATACGGTGGACGTTGCCGGAGATAAATGTGTGGATCTCGCCTTCGTGCCCGTAAACAGCCAGAGTTACGGCTTCACGGGCCGCTTGTACATCACGCTGGACGGTAATTACGCCGTCAAGAAATTCCTCTTGAACACCCCGGCGAACATCAACCTCAACTGGGTGGACAAGCTCCGGATCGAGCAAGAGTTCAAGCGGATGCCGGATAGCACTTGGGTGCTCGCCAATGAGAATACTTACGTTAATTTCTATATCGTAAAAGGGGCGCAACAGCTCTACGCCCACCAGCTAAGGAATTTCGATAAGTATCAGTTCGACGTGCAGAACGCCGACTCGATCTTCGGTCTTCTCGGCCCGATCCATGAGTTGCCCGAAGCCACCGCCCAGACCGACACCTTCTGGATACACAACCGCCATGTCCCCTTGAAAGAGAAAGAGAGCGCCTTGGACGACTTGCTGGCGCAACTTCGCAAGGTACCGGCTTTCAACGTGATCATCAAGACCGCCGAGATATTGATCACCGGTTATATCCCGACCACGGCGGACAAGGATAAGAGCAAGTTCGATTTCGGACCGATGAATACCACGTTCAGCGCCAACCATCTGGAGGGCTTCCGCATGCGTGTGGGAGGTATGACGACGGCAAACCTCAACCCGCACTGGTTCGGTAGCGGTTATCTGGCCTATGGCGTAAACGACCGTAAGCTAAAGTATAACGCCAAGCTGACGTATAGCGTGAACAAGAAGAAATATCACGAGGGAGAAAGCCCGGTGAACAACATCTCCGCGATCCAAGAGTACGACGTATATACGCCCGGTCAGGACTTCCTCTTCACCAGCAAGGATAATATGTTCGTGGCATGGAAGGTGGGCGAGCCCGTCACCATGATGCAATACATCCGCAAGACCATGCTCCAGTACCAGAAGGAATGGCTGAATGGCCTGACCCTTACCACTTGGGTGCGGAACGAGAACAACGAGGCGGCCGGAACGCTCCGCTACGACCGTTACAACGCCGACGGGACATTGACGAACCTAAAGAGTTTCACCAACACGGAGCTAGGGGCCCAGCTTCGTTTCGCCCCGGGCGAGCGTGCCTATAACGGACGAGAGGGTAAGAACTCGCTTTTCAACCTCTCGAAAGACGCTCCCGTATTCAAGCTATCCCATCAGATGGGATTGAAGAACGTGTTGGGGGGCGACTTCAACTACAACCATACGGAGATCAGCGCCGAGAAACGGATCTGGCTCTCTTCCTTCGGACATATCGACGCCTTGGTGACGGCGGGCAAGGTATGGGACAAGGTTCCTTTCCCCTTACTCATCATGCCGAATACCAACCAGTCCATCACGATCCAGCCGCAAGCCTTCAACATGATGCGTGCGCTGGAGTTCGTAAGCGACCAGTATGTTTCGTTCTACTTCACGTATTATATGAAGGGATGGATCTTAAACCGTATTCCCGGCGTGAAGTGGCTACGTTTGCGTGAGGTGATATCGTTCAGCGGTTTCTACGGAGGACTGACCGATAAGAATAACCCGGCCTTGGACCCGACGGGACTATACCGTTTCCCCGAGGGAACCTCGCCGATGGGCCGTACGCCTTACCTGGAGGCCAGCGTAGGTCTGGAGAACATCTTCAAGATATTACGGATCGATTATTACCGCCGGTTGACGTATCTGGATCAACCGAATATCAAGAAGGGGGGCGTGCGTATAGCGCTGCGGTTCTCCTTCTAAGAGAAGGGACGTAGAGAATTGACAGTTGACAGTTAATTTAAGAGAGATAAGAAAAAATGGGGGAGTTGGAACGCAGACCGAACGCTTGGGCGTTGACACCGCTGGTGGTATTCTTATTGACTTATTTGGTGGTATCTATCGTGGCGGGAGATTTCTATAAAATGCCGATAACGGTAGCCTTCGTCATCTCCTCGATCGTAGCGATAGCGATCTCCAAGGGAGGCAAATTAAGCAACCGCATCGAGCAGTTCTGCCGGGGGGCGGCCAACAGCAATATCATGCTGATGGTATTGATCTTCATCCTCGCCGGTGCCTTCGCGCAGACCGCCAAGGCGATGGGTGCCGTAGACGCTACCGTGAATCTGGCGATGTCCATCCTGCCCGGTAACCTGTTGGCGGCCGGAATCTTCCTAGCCGCTTGCTTCATATCCATCTCGGTAGGTACGTCGGTGGGCACGATCGTGGCCTTGGCCCCGGTAGCCGTCGGTATAGCGGACAAGACGGGGATGCCGGACGCCCTTATGCTGGGTGTCGTGGTGAGCGGCGCCATGTTCGGCGATAACCTGTCGTTCATATCCGATACGACTATCGTAGCTACCCGCACGCAGGGTTGCCAGATGTCCGATAAGTTCAAGGTGAATATCCGTATCGCCCTCCCGATAGCGATCCTGACCGGATTGATATACGTGCTGGTGGGAAGCGGCGTGGAGAACGCTTACGCTCCGGCCCCGATCGAATGGGTCAAGGTGATCCCTTATCTAGTGGTATTGGTAACCGCCGTTTGCGGGATCAATGTCATGCTGGTGCTATTCATCGGGATCGTCCTGTCCGGTATAGTAGGTCTGTGGACCGGTAGCTTTGATATCTGGGGCTGGAACGCCTCCATGGGATTAGGTATCACCAATATGGGCGAGCTGATTATCGTGACGCTTCTGGCAGGAGGCATGTTGGAGATGATCCGTTATAACGGGGGTATCGACTGGATCATCCGCAAGCTTACCTCCCGCATCCATTCCTCCAAGGGGGCCGAGATGAGCATAGCGGCCTTGGTGAGCTTCGCCAACCTCTGCACGGCCAACAATACGATCGCCCTCATCATGGCCGGCCCGATCGCCAAGGATATAGCGGACCGGTTCAAGATAGATCCCCGCCGCAGCGCCAGCCTATTGGATATCTTCTCTTGCTTCGTACAGGGAATCATCCCCTACGGCGCCCAGATGTTGATGGCCGCCGGACTCGGGCATGTCTCCCCTATCGAGATCATGCAATATCTTTACTACCCGTATCTATTGGGAGCAGGCGCCTTATTGGCGATCTTATTCAATTACCCGAGGAAATATACACTCGTATAGGCTGCCCGTCCTTACGAAAAAACACAATAGTATTCAAAGCAAAAAGACTATTGTGTCCGGGATTGAATACTATTGTGTTCGCTGATGAATACTACTGTGTTCAGGTGGGAACACGGTAGTGTTTGGGAGCGATGGGAATACCGCTGTCGGATTAGCCGAACAAATCCAGCGTAAGCTGCTTCTTCGCGGCTTCCAGTTTACGAAGATGCCGCTTGCCTTGAGGGGTGACGATCTCCATCTTATCGAAACGGGTACGTATCACCGTAGTCACGGTATAGCTCACGTTGACCACCTCTCCTAGCTCCGACAGACGGCGGGCGATCTCCAAGACGCAATCGATGCACATGCCGCTCGTGAACGAGATCTTGTCCTCGAACATCTGTTTCTTGAAATCCTCATCTTGCATATAGAAATCGATCGTCTCGCCTCCCTTGTTGTAGATACCTTTCCACCGATACTTACTATCTTTCAGTACCGGCGAGATGATCTCTATCGTGGCCTTATTATCCTTGACCGTAGGCAGATCGTCGCTACGCAAGATAAAATAATCGAACTGGTCCCGTTTCACCTCCAGCGAACCGGAACGGTTGCGATCCTTCTCGTTCAACTCACGTACCGAGATTTTCGTCACCTTCGGATACCCTTTCAAAGCCTCGTAGAAATTAGACTTACACTTACAGAAACGGGGCGAGGCGTTCAACAGGTCGATCAAGCGGTGTGAAGGCGTAGCCCCCGGAGTCTTCAGCCGTAGTTCACGGCGTAACTTGAACAGCTCACGCTGCATCTCCTCCTCGTCCGCCGGCGTACGATCCATCAGCGGTTGTCCACCTACCGACAAGGAAGGACGGGTCAATATCTGCATCACCAAGTTCAACACGATGGAGATAGAGCGGCTACTCTCCCCGGCCACGCCCAGCTTCTCACGGAAACCACCCTCCTTATCGTAAGGCTCGTTGTAAACCGTCAGCTTCACGTCCAGCATATCCGCCAAGGAACGTATCAGCGTAAGAATCTCCTTCTCACACCGGTGCTTGGTCATGGCATCCATATAATTGGATTTATTATTAAAGGAATAACGTATCTCCAGCTTATTCGCGAATTTTAGAATAGAGTCACTCATTTGTTTCTAGTTTTTCGGTTCTTCTTTCGGTTTACGATCAAAAAACGGGTTCTTCGACGAGGCGCTGACCGGTATCGCCATCACGCATTTACAGTCTCCCAACAGCCCCAGTCGTTGGGCCGCCAAGCCGGCGCTGAACATGACACGAGTATCCACACGCAGGTCCGCCGCCGTAGCGCAAGCCGAGCCGATAGCGATACCCAGATCGACGGAATTAATAGCGCACGGAACCAAGTCCGGCTTCTCCACGCAGGTATCGAAACCACAATGGGCGCAGTTCAAGCCTTGTACTTTCTGGGAGGTACCGATAATCACCACGGCGTCGGCACTCTTTATATTCTCGGCGTCACGGAGCAGGAACTTGAATCCGGTCTCGGCCGCTATCTGGATCATCTCATCGGACAAGCGCAAGATATCCCCATCCGTCACCATCGCTATCTCTATGATATCAATACCCTTGCCTTTAGGAGCCGTGCGAGCGGCTGTCATCATACGGCGTGCGGCCTGTAACACAAGCTCATGCCTGATTTCTCTTTCGTTCTGTATCATATCCTTCTAAATTCAGTGAAACAAAATTAAGCAAAATATACGAAACCAAGGCAAACATATGAGGATAGAATTCATAATTCAAGATTAGTCATTCGGTCCGTGGCCTTAAAGGGATAAGCCGGGTATTCATAAATACTGAAGCGAGGCTCCGTCTCTCCCTCGCAATAATTCCAGATCGTACGGTACTCATTGACATCCTCGCCCATCTCCTTCAATTGCCTAAGGTAAGCGGCCACGGATTTATTCTCCACGATATAAACCTCACCCATTTGATCGATAATCGGGCTATGCCGACGGCTCCCGTCGTGATCGAACTTAAGAATCCGCTTTCCCTCGGAAGTCAGGCCTATGGTATGGAAAGTCATGCTCTTACCAATAGCGGGCAAGTTCAATACATTACGATCCGTACCTGCGAACAACAACCCGTTTTCCTTCAGGAAACGAACCAAACGCTTGCCTAAAGGACGTTGGTTACGGATCATATCATACAACTCCGCCTGTTTCTCCTCCGGCACCTGCCCGAAGATCTTCTCCTCACGAGCCTCTTGCAACGAGCGGCTATTCGGGGTGTAAACCGCATAATTCTCCAGGAATCCTTTCACGGAGAACGTATAATAGCAAACCACCCCAAGGGCGTTTAAGGTCTGCCGTAATTTCGCCGTATGTCCCTTACGGGAAGCCGAAACCGTATATACCAACTGATTCGTGATCGTCCAGCCCGCCGCCAAGATCGCCTCGATAGCGTGCCTCGCCTCCGGTGTCACCTCTAGTGGAGACTGGAAATGCGTTTGTATATAGAACTGGCTCACGCCGATAGCGGAAGCCTTCTCCTTGAACTCCCTCAATATACCGACCAACTCATCGGTCACACGCAGCGGAAGATAAGCCAGCAACCGGGAACCTAGCCGTACCCGTTGCAGCTCGGCGTACTTCTCGCCCTCCGGACGGCTCTCGTTCGCCTTCCGTTTCCGCACCGCCATCTTATATACCGCCTCCAATATCTTACGCAAGGTAGCGTTCTGGCTCATCAAGGCATCCCCGCCCGTTATCAGGATATCCCGTAGCTGGGCGTCTTCCTCGAAATAACGCATCAGACGACGTAACTTCCGGTCCCAACTCTCCTTAGGCTTCAGGGCCTCGAAATCGAAATTCAACCGCTCGCTCTGGAAATCATACATGCGCTGGCAAGAAGCGCACAATCCACCGCAGGCACGCCCCATCGAATCGGGGATCAAGATCGCCACCTCCGGATACCTCCGGTGTATATTATGTCCCTCCGGCAATAGCCAACCCGCCGCGTTCGGCTCATCGGCAACGACCATGTCTTCCTTTTCCCACGCCTTAATGCTTCCATACGTATCTACCAGCTCGTTCGAGTACATGATGTACGATCGCACCGTAGCGTCGTCATACCCCTCATGTTCTATATTTAATAGGGAAAGATAATAAGGAGTCACAAAAAAGGGCATCCCCTTCTTTTTGGCACGGGCCAATAAGCTCATCGTCTCGTCCGACAGGGAATATCCCAAAAAGAAGTTCAATTCCGTAGGACTCTTGATCGCCATCGACAAATGGAAACGAGCGGTATTCCACCATTCACGTACCCGGGCCTCTTTCTCCTCATAGGAGATGCCCTCGGCGAACTGAAAACGTGACGAAGGGCTATGGCGTCTTTCTATCTTCTTGATCAAGCAAGAGATGATACGCTCCTTGTTCCTCTCACGGATAGCGATTACCTCCGGGTCAAGCCCGGTCGGCCAACGGCTCATCTGCCTTTTCACCAATGCCCGGTCCGGTAGGATCTCAACCGGATATTCCAATAAATCAAACTGATGGTATAGGTCAATGAATAAATCAGGAGAGACCTCATTTTCCAAATGGCCGATCAGGAACTGCCAAAGATAAGTGACCGTCCGCACCGGAAGACGCTCGCCCGTAGACAGCTCGTCCACGAAAGTATCATCATGCTCAATCAAAAGAAGGATACGTCTCGCCACCGCCATTCCTACGTTTTCTTGGGTACTTTCCTTTTCCGTGAGCCGGGATAAAATAAGAGAACGCAAAGCATCCTTAAAATACTTTGCGTTCTCACTTTCTTCCGCTAAGGTCACCAACCAAGGGAAGCTCTGATTATATACTTTTTTTAGTTTAGAAATGTCGGATACAAGATGTTCTTTTTTTATCATAAGCATGTCATTTTTGTAGATTAGAATACATTTGTAAAGCGCCCTCTTGACGATTTTCTACAAAAATAACAAAAAATACGGCAAAATGCCGTTTATACAAATCTAAAACATCTTAATAAATCCTTACCATACGATCGACGGACAATACTGCGATATCGTATTTTTCAATACCTTTAGATTGATCGGCTTCGTGATAAAACCGGAAGCCCCGGCTTCTTTAGCGGCTTCCATATCAGAGTCGAATACATAAGCCGACTGCATGATTACGGGGATATCTTTCGATAGCTTACGGATTTCTTTCAAAGACTCGATACCCGTCATCTCAGGCATCTTTATATCCATCAAGATCAAGTCCACCTCGTTTTCCTTAAAGAGAGCCAAAGCTTCCAAACCAGTTTTAGCACGGATCAAATTACAATATTTATGTAAAATGGTCTTCAGAAGTAAATAATTACTTTCCTCATCCTCCGCGATTAGCAACGTGGGCTTTCCTCCACTCAAATCATTTTTCACATCCATATATATAACGTTTTATTCTTTTAATCAAAATCAAATAAACTCTGATGAAGCAAAGATAAAACAAATATTAGAAAGTAGACATAAAATTCAAGGAGATATGAGTATTCGGGGAAGTTCTTTTTCCACCCATGCTAGAAAGTTACGTCTATACCTCCCATAAATATCGCCTTCGGCATCGGGAATCCTTCGTTGATGGAATAACGGGTAGCCGTTAAATTCTCTCCTTTGACAAATAGATTCAAGCCTTTATCACGTGTACCGAAACGGTAGGCTGCCTTCGCATTCAAGGTTGTAAAATCTTCCTTCTCTGTACAACCTTCATTGGTATATAGATCAAAGATAGATTGTACATTTACATTTAAAGTAAAACGTCCCGGTTTATAAACAGCCCCTACATAAAATTTTTGACCGGGGGCACCAGGAATAGGCTTACTCATATGCAGATAACTGTAATTTAAGTTCATACTTAAATTCTCACAAATTTGATAACGAGTTTCAAACTCAATACCTTTATTTGTAAAGGTACCCGTATTTAGATTCTTGAAAGGAGGCCTATTATCCCCATTTACGCTCACCGAATAAATCATATCTTTCCCATCAATAAAAAATGCGGTTAACTCAGCATATAAATCACCACCCAAAAAAGATTGTCCGACAGCCACCTCATAATTCAACATACTCTCCGGTTTCAAATCTGGATTTGCAGCTCCCCACATATACATTTCACGAATATTGGGGCTACGAAAACCTTTAGAAACAGAAGCCCGAATCATATTTCCCTCAAAAGGACGAACAGTCACTCCCCCTTGAGGGACCCATTCTCCACCATAAGTACTGCTGTGCTCATAACGAACGCCGGCATTCAAACTTAACATATCAAACAAATCCTGTTGCATAATGACATATCCAGCCGTTTCATTCACAGTTTTGTCAACCAATTCTTTTTCAGAGCCATCGTTATTATCATTCCAAGCATGTCCACCCCAGTTTTTATAATCAATACCTACGGTAAAGTTATTCCCTTTAAACAAACGAAAAGACTCATATAATAAGACACCGACGTTGTGGTCATCAGATCGGAATAAATAAGTCAATGGTTTCTCTCCCGGATCGTAGCCATCATTAATCTTATGATTTCCCCAATTATAAAACAAACGTAAAGCCCCGCTCATTTTCCCATAATTATTTACCAAAGCCATAGATGCCGTACCACGCAGGATATCCATCTTATTATCTAATACAGGAGCCGAGGTCTTCCCTGGATTTTGAAATTTAGATTTAGCTAAGCTAACATCTCCTGTTATCTTATAATGTTCATTGAATGTATATCCCAAATTAGCAAAACCATTAGTAATATTAAAATCCGAATTCGGACGATGTCCGTCAGTACGATCATGGTTAATTGAGACAAAACTACTGAACTTCCCAACGTTAAAACCATTATTCACCATATATTTTTGTGTGTTATAGGAACCATACATCACACGGGCCTGCGTACGCCTTCCTTCTTGTTTATGATGACGAGTGATAATATTAACAACTCCTCCCATAGCGTTTGAGCCATATAATAAAGAACCCGGTCCACGGATAACTTCTACCCGCTCAACATCCGAAGCAACATATGTATCAGGTAATGCATGTCCGAACACACCTGCCCATTGCGGTTGTCCATCAAACAACATCAAAACCTTATTTCCACTCCCTACGCCACGAATATTTACGGTTCCAGCCGCTCCTTCCGAAACACCAAATCCTGTGATTCCTTTTTGTGTCACAAATAATCCCGGCACATACTCCGATAATACAGGAAGCAACGCCGATTCACTGCTAGCCTCAATCTCCTCCCGTTCGATGACCGAGATAGATAACGGCACACTGTTCCGGTTCACATGGATTTTGTTGGCGGAAACCACCACCCCTTTCAAATTGATCAGACTGTCAATCTCTGCCGGATCTATCGCAAATGCCATGGAGCCTATCAACAGTCCGAAAACCAGTAAAAGTTCTTTTCTCATATACTACTACATCTATAATATTTATCATTTTAAACATCCCTTAGTAGCACGTCTACTAAAAAACGTGTTACCAAACCCGCAAAAAAAAGCATTAATCCGCCCGGCTCATCACCAACTTACCATGCTTAATGCCTTTGATTGTCGTCAACTTATCCGACAATTCCGTCAAGCGGTGGGCCGTTCCCATCACCGTCACTATATGCAAGCAAAAATTCTGATTGATATAATACTGGGAAGACGACAAGATCACATCCTTATAATTTTGTTGGATACTCGTGATTTTCAAGGAGATCTCTTTCTTGACTTGGTCATACATGATCACGATCGTCCCGGCTACGATATGGTTGCATTGCCATTTACGTTCGGCTACATTCTTCTCTATCAGAAAACGAATCGCCTGTGAACGATTGGCGAAGCCATTCTCATTCACATATTGATCCAATGATTCCAACAGATTGTCTTCCAAAGAGACACCAAAACGTTTTAAAGACATAAACCCTTTTTTTATAATTTTCGGTGCCAAAGGTAGTGTTTTTTCAAGAATCTCGGTATTCTATCGGCAGGAAGAGGAAAAATTAGTCGCTAATCACGAAAATTCACTCCGGTATCCCACCATAAGCGAGTACCTCCGGTATCCGGACCTCCCAAATACTCACACAAGGCGGAATATTGAGCCGGGTTACCGGAAATAATGCTAACCGGGAAATTCAAACGACGAATCATCGTTCGCATATCGATCTTTCCATTGCTTTTATTCACCAAAACCGGGAACAAACGGGGATAACCGGTACGCCTCTGCTCCGCCCAAGCCTCACAGCCCTCGGGGTAACAAGCGATCCATTTTTGGGTAATGATCTTCTCCAGCTTGGTCTCCCTAGAGGCTTCTTCATCCCATGCCGGAGACACCAAGCAAAGCGCCTTCGCAGAATAGTCGGGAGTAAACGTATCCACGAAATCGGCGGCTACATGATCACTTTGTAAATAAGCGTTCGCCTCTCCTACCCTCCATTGATTGAACGATGATCGTACGCCTTGCTCATAGCAAGTCCCGGCGTCCTCCCCGGACCAGCCCCGCAAGGCTGCCTCCGCACGTAAGAACCAAACTTCCGCAGGCGTCATTAAGATAGCGTCCGTTTTCTGGGTAATCGTGCTTCTCGAATGCTCACTATAGCGGGAATGATTAAATCCTGTCCCTTGCCGGATTCCACGGTACTCCCCGGAATATCCCTGTCCGGTAGCAGGCTCAAAATAACGGGATAATCGAGGGTCTTTATATCCTTTAAGGATCGATTCCATATTAGCGTTCATAAAAACCTCTCCCCACGCCTTATTGATCTCCCCCAGCGGATTCGAGTAGCCGGTTCCGGCGGTAGAAACCGCAACGACCTCATAAGCCTCCTCCAGCAAACCGGCTGGATGTGTCAGCGACTTATGCGCCTCATCCCTTGCCTTATCAGGGTCAGCCATAGCGATACGAATCGCCAAGCGCAAACGTAATGAGTTGGCGAAACGCATCCATTCCCCAAACGTCCTGTAATTCTCCGGCATAATCATATCGAAACGAGAAAAGGTTTCTTCTCCATCATATTCAGACAGCAGGTGAATAGCCTCCCCCAAATCTTGGAAAAAAGCATAATAAGCGTCTTTCTGGGAATCCGGCATTACCCCGGCATCCGACTCCCCAAACTTTGTATACACAATCGGGCCATAATAATCCGAGATCCGATGCATGATCTCTACTTTCAGTATTTTAGCGATCGCATAGAAAGCCGGATATTTATCACGGGAATGATCTTCCGTCTGCTTTATCTCCGTCATGATATATCCATACGTATTATCCCACATCGTACCATTCCAGCCATCCTGCAAATTATAGACCGTATTCCCCAATCCTGCGTTGAAGGGTTTAAAATCATGCATATAACCGGAAAACATATCCGCATTCAGATTTTGCATCGTCTGGAAATGCCAGTTCTTGCCACTCCCCCAATCATAATTAAAATAAATCCCCATCTGGACTACCTTTAGCCAGACACCGAACGTATTATAATCATACGTTTTCTGCTCATCGGTAAAACCCGTATTATCGGTATTATACTCCTCGAATTTACCCGTACAGGAAAAAAGGAGTAATACAGCCAACAGAGCTGCCATCTTATTCAGAAATCTCGTCTTCATACGCTTAGAATGAAAGTTTCACATTAAAGCCGACACTTCTCGTAGTCGGTATCCCGAATATATCAATCCCTTGATTGCTATTGCTCGCCGAAAGCACGGCATCCGGATCAAATGGAGCCTTTTTATAAATAAAGAATAGATTCCGGGCGACAAAAGACAGTTCCGCCTTTTTGAGAAATTGTTTTCTCCCCAGCAATCTCTTCGGTAGCGTATATCCCAAAGATAACTCCCGCAAACGGATATTGGTAGCATCGTACATATAATATTCAGTCACACCGTTTCGTCCTCCCACCTGCTCATAAAATCCTTTTATGTTATAAATATGATGCCCTTCCAAATCCACATACCCCATCGTACGGGCCTCTCCGGAAACCTTACTCACTCCCGTTTGGTCAAGCACAGCCTGAGTCTGGGCCAGCACATCTCCCCCAAAATGCCCGTCAATCAAGAAATAGAACGAAAAATCCTTATACGTGAAACTATTTCCCCAACCCAATAAGAACGCCGGATTGCAATTCCCCACCTTAGCCGTATTCCCGCTGCCGATCTCTTGGGGCAAGCCGTCCCGACCATACACGATCGCACCATATTTATCCCGCTCAAAAGCTTTCCCATAGATATCACCAAACGAGCCACCTTCCACCAAACGCATCGTATAGCTAGAGGAGAATCCTTCATCTCCTTGAATAAAGCTAGCCAAATCATCATGTAGTTTCTTTACTTCATTTTTATTCCGGGAAAAGTTGAGTGTCGTATTCCATTTAAACTGATTCGTTAAGATAGGAACCGCACCGAACGTCAATTCCACTCCCATATTCTGTATATTTCCCGCATTCACAAAATAATACTTGTATGCGGCTCCAGCGGAAGAAGGTAAAGAGAAGAGTTGATTTTTCGTATTGGTCTTATAGAACGTAAGATCCACGTCCATACGATAATCAAAGAATTTCCATTCGGTACCTATCTCAAAAGAACTGCTCATCTCCGGCTTCAAGGTACCGAACGGAGCCGTATCATTCGGCTGGGGAATCCCGCCCGCAGCGATATGGCCTACCGTATTGCTAACGAATAAGGGTATATCATTACCCACCTTACTCCAAGAAGCCCGTACTTTCCCAAAAGATATCAAGGAAGGCATCGAAAAGGATTTAGGGATAATCCAAGAAAGACCGACTGAAGGATAGAAAAAACCTCTTGATTTACGTTCCGTAAACGCAAGGGTAGATGACCAGTCATTACGTGCGGTCACATCTAAGTAAAGGCTTTCCTTATATCCCAACTGCGCCATAGCAAAAAAGGATTGCATTTGCCGGCGTGCGTCATCCGACTCCTCGATGTAGGCACTGGACGACATGTTAATATTAGCGATCGTAAAGACATTCGGATAATACAAGGAAGCCGTTTTCGAATCCAGCCTCAACGCACTGGTGCGTGTGTCCGTTATGCTCGTACCGATAGCGGCGTTCAAGGAGAAATCATCCCAGCTCTTATTCAATTTAGCCATCAAATCCCCATAGAGCAACGTAGTCTGGTAGGTGTAATAAATGTAACGCCCGTTCTCACCGGCGATACCCGGAGAGGTAGAAGCGTATATTTCCTGCTGATACTTATCATTCACATAATCGATATTTCCACGGCCCTGTAATGTAAGCCAATCTGTCACCTTGAAACTAGCGGAAGCCAACGCCAACACACGGGCACGTTTGTCCTCGTTTTCCGTACGGTTGACCAACCAATAAGGATTTTGCTCAAAATCAGTAATCGTAGTATACCAGTTCTGGACGTTCATATTCCGTTTCTCGTTATATACCTCAAAGTTCTCCTTATAAGGTGCCATATCCATCCCTCTAGGAAACGTGTATAAACCTTGTAACGGGTTCATATAAAATCCCCCGGCCGTAGGTTTTCCTTTGATTGTTTGGAGTATCAAGTTTACCTGCCCCTCCAAGATCAAACGATCATCAAAGAAAGAAGAACTTTCACGGAGATTAAAATTATGCTTGCTTAAATTATTCTTAGGAACGATGCCCCGTGCGGTCGTATTGGCATACGAAAAATAATTTTGCACATGGCTATTCCCTGCCGTAAATATCAATGAGTTAATAGCGGTAATACCCGTCCGGAAGAAATCGCCGACAGGGTCATAGACCGGAAGAGAAGCCCGGTCTCCCCAACAAGTTTCCGCCCCTTCCATCCGTCCGAACTCATTCTGAAACTTGGGGAGACTGATCGCTTGATCAACAGTCAGCGACGAGGAGAAATGAATATTCCGTACCCCGGCCTTACCTTTTTTCGTTTTGATCAAGATCACACCGTTCGCCGCTTGTCCCCCATACAACGCAGAGGCCGAAGCCCCTTTCAAGACACTCAAACTCTCTATATCATCAGGATTTAGATTAGAGATACCATCGCCCGCATCCCGGTTACCGGCATCGGCCGTACCACCGATCGTTGTCAAGGCTTGCTCACTGCTAATGCTCAAGATCGGAACACCGTCTATCACATACAAAGGCTGGTTATTTCCGGATGCGGAACGACTACCTCGAATAATCACCCGGGACGAGCTACCCAGACCGGCGGAAGTCCGGTTAATCTGGAGTCCAGCCATCTTTCCGGAAAGCGTACTCATAAAATTAAAATCCTTGGCCCTTACCAATTCCCCACCTGTGATTAACTGGGTGGCATAAGGCAAGGAAGATTCTTTCTTCTCGATACCAAGAGCCGTAACAACTACCTCGTCCAAAATCTGGGCGTCATCCTCCAACTGCACATTCAATGACAATTGCCCCTCATACTCAATTTCCCGTGAACGATAACCGATATAAGAAAAAACCAAAGTAGCCTCCTCGGGAAGCTCCAATACAAAGCTGCCATCCATATCCGTAATCGTACCGTTTCTCGTTCCTTTTTCCACCACATTCACGCAGGCAATAGGCTCTCCTTTGTGATCGGTCACGATGCCTTTTACCTTACCATCCAGCTTTTGTTGCATTTGGATTATCGCCTCTTTCTTATTCAAGATGATCTGGTCATTCATGACCGTATAGACGATCTCCGTGTTCTTAAATAATAAATTTAAAATCTCGAAAACCGTACGTCCGGATAAAGATTTACGCACTTTCTCAGATAAATTGATCACCTGAGCGTCATAAATAAAAGAATAATTGGTTTGACTCTCAATCTCATCCAGAGCGCCAGCCAAGCTAACCGGGGGAGAGATACGAATATAGGATTCCGAACGTTCCTGTTGGGCGCCCAGCGGGAATATACATAATAATAGTAGAATGAAGATATAAATATATAATCTCATAATTTACACACGCACAATTTATCATGGGTAAATGTAAGAATTATTATCTAATACTATTCAATTATGACAAAAAATTCTCGCTTGGAGTACTGTTCTTCACAGAGAAGTATCTCCAAACGAGAATAACCATCAGCTTCTGTTAAAGCTCAATATAATCAATCTGTCTGTTTATTTATTTTGAAGATGTGCAATAGTTGGAATTCTTATCCCACCAAATCGGGGTCGAAACCACATCACCTTTCCCACCTAACATGGATTTGCCTTTCTCATATTCAGCAGCATTTACCAATTGCTCTTTCATCGGGTATTTCATACGTTTGATAAAATTTTGAGGATTCAAGATATTTGTATCACTATTATTATATACAGCTTGATCTCGATAAACAGCCACATCCAAACGAGGCAAGTTCAAACGACGCTTGTCATTCCAAGCTTCCTGCGCCAAATCTGGAAGTCCGGCGATATATTTCTGCGTGATGATCTTCTCTAAAGCCGTATTGCCTGCGCCTTGTTGATCGTCATATTTCGCGCTGGTACCAGCCTCATTCTTTTCCGTGGAAGCCAAATACTCCTCAACATCACCCGATACACCCCAAGTCTCGAAGGAAGCACGTACCCCTGCCTCATAAGCAGCTTTAGCATCACCGGCGACCAAATTACGGGCGAACAACTCAGCTTTCAAGAAATCAACTTCCTCAGAAAGGAACATATCATAAGGACGAGATTTATACGGAGCGCCATCTTTAATAATAAAGCCCATCTCTGCACATTGCTTAGACTGATAAATACCAGTATTCGCCTCCTCTGCTTTCGCACCGTATACCAAACCTTTCCAATCACCATTCTCAATACCCGGCTGGAACATCTTCGGGGCACGAGGGTCTACCTTAGCGGGATGTACATTCGATACGGCAACTCCGGATGTCTGGTTTACCACGCCGGCAGGCCAATCGATATTACCGATATTAGTCACTAATTTCTCAAATGACTTAGACATACAGATCGGACCGCTCCAAGTAATCTGGAACATCGTATAGTTATAGTCCTGTCCCCAAGAACCATCCGCTTTTGGAGGCATATAAGCATTATCAGCCTTGCTTGAGATCAAACCACAAGGAGATGTCAAAGCGGCATTTGCCTCAGCGACACATTTCTCTCGATCCACCTCAGATAGACGAACAGCGAAACGAAGACGCAAGGAGTTTCCAAATTTTTTCCAAAGAGAAACGTCATTCTTATAGACCAAGTCGATACCTGCATCCGAGAATATAGGCTCAGCGCTATCGCTAAAGCTATTCAACGCCTCATCCAATTCCGTGAAATATTCATAATAGATATCCTTCACCGATTTATAAGGAGGATTATCTTCTACGGTAGCATAGGCCGGGAAAGGCATCGGACCAAACTTATCCGCAGCCAGGCTATGGATATACACACGCCAGATACGAGCGAAAGCGATCGTATTAGCGTATAAGTCCTTATCTTTTTCCATCAAACTACGGATCACGATATTGATAGAAGAAATCTGTGTCAGATACGCTTGCCATGTTAAATTGTTCCACTCGTCATTTTGGATATAATTCTTAGTTGCCCAACCACCGCCATCGACCAACATTTGAGAGTAGAAATCAATTTGCAAAGGTTTCAAGCGTTGTTCCACATCACCATCGATAATCATCCCACCACGTAGCGTAGAGGCCAATCGAGGTTCGCTCATATTGTAATTTACATCATCCGTCGGCTTATCCGGGTTATCATTTATACCTGTCAGGTCGCAACTGGCCATACTCGCCATCATAAACGAACAAGCTGCTAATATCTTTATATTACTTTTCATAATAATTCCATTTTTAGATTTATGTTTCATTAAAATGCCAAATTAATATTGAAACCTAAGCTTCTCATAGTAGGCATAGAACCGTACTCGATACCTTGGGCGTTACCAGATGTATAAGCAGCCTCCGGGTCGAATCCCTTTGTCTTACTATAAATCATGAACAAGTTACGAGCCACGAAACTCAAGCGAGCGGAAGTAAATGGAGTCTTCGCCAACATCGTTCTCGGGAAATTATAACCCAAACTCAACTCACGTAAACGGATGTTTGTCGCATCGTACATATAAGCCTCTGTCACGTTATTGCTAGAAAGACCATTCCAATAAGCTTGAGCCGTAATACTCTTCGTATTGGGAGTACCATCGGCCAATACCCCCGGAACAACCATACCATCACGACCATCCAACGTCATCTCTAAATTACCGGATGAAGCACCCGCACGGATAGATCCCATATACACATCACCACCATAACGCATATCGAACATGAAGTTCAACACGAAATTCTTATATGACAAGGTATTGCTCCAACCCATCATCCATTTCGGCTGGTTGTTACCCAACAATACCATATCGTCCGTTCTCAAAGGAACACCATCGGCACCGATAATAATGTTGCCGTTATCATCCCGTTGATAAGCGTAACCGTAAATATCTCCATAGGCTCCACCCTCGTGAGCGACGATCTTCAAGAAACTTACTGATGCGTCACTAAGGATCTGCTCTTTCGTATCATCTGTCAATGAAATTACCTTGTTGATATTCTTTGACCAGTTCAACTGAGTATCCCATTGGAAATCACTCTCGGAGATATAAGGAGTAGCGTTAAACGCAACCTCTACACCCTTATTCTCAATATTACCGGCGTTGATCATCTTTTTCTTGAACCCTGTAGCGGAAGGAACATCGATCTTTAAGATCTGGTCTTTGGCGTTCTTCTTATAATACGCTACGTCGACACCAACCCTATTCTCAAACGCCTTCAACTCAAGGCCTAACTCCCAAGAGTTGATCGTCTCATTCTTTAAATTTGGATTTGCCATCCAATCCTCGTTGCTGGCATTAAAAATACCCCCTTTAATATCATAACTGATATTATAATAGTCACGCAACATATAAGCGTCCGTATCATTACCTACCTGAGCCCAAGACGCACGGATCTTACCGAAAGAAAGAATACCCGTGTTATGCCCCATCTTATTCAACATTTGGGTGAAAATCCAGCTAACACCTACCGACGGGTAGAAATAAGAGTCATTGTCTTTTGGAAGTGTTGAAGACCAGTCGTTACGAGCAGTTAAGTCCAAATACAAATAGTCGTCCCAAGACAATGATGCCGTAGCATATAGCGAGTTGATTTGTTTACGGTTGCGAGTATACTCACCACCATGTGTCTTACCGTTGGCGATCGCATGGAAATCGGGAATCACAAACTCACCGGATGATTCCTTGTACCATGTAGAATTACGGTACATCATATTACCACCTACCGTACCTACGATACCGAATCGATCCCAGTTGCCTTTAGCTGTCAATAAGAAATCGGAGTTGATCTCGGTGAATTTCTCCATATTGGCTGTCATGCTACCGTTGTTCTCCCAATACGGGTTACCTGTCGCACGGATTGTCTCATACTGGATGGTGTAATTATCCATACCAGAGCGAAGCTTCAAGCTCAACCAATCCGTAAACGTGAAATCCAAGGCCGCGAATCCGATAAAGCGGTCTTTCTTATCCTTGTTCGTATTGCGGTAAGCGGACCAATACGGGTTATTGGCGTTGGCTCCCGTGTCGATCAGATAACCAGCGGGCTTTCCGTCCGCACGTTTCCAATCATTATCTTTATAGGCGTCATAGTCAGAGAAGCCCACACTTCGGGGCATACTTAAATAGTTAAGGAAGATATTATCCGGGTCGCCCGCTAATTTCACACGGTTGTTCGTATGCTGGCTTACATAATTAACCTTCACGTCGGCCGATAACCATTTAGACAGTTTAGCCGTAGAACGCAAGTTGATAGACGTACGATCCATTCCGCTATTCGGAACAACACCCTTATTATCCAAGCGTGTCACGCCGGCACGGAAAGTGATATCCTCGGAACTCTTGCTCAAATCCACGCTGTTTGTCCAAGTGGTACCAGTGCGCAAGAAATCCTTATATAAATCATTGTCTCTCGCCGCATACTGGTAAGAACCCATCGCCATATCCTTAGAAGAACCGTCCATAGCGGCACCCCAGCTCGTCGCTTTATTATTATCGAAAGCGCCGTCGATACCTTGTCCGTATACATCTTGGAACTTCGGGGTTTGCATCGGGTTCTCAGCCGTGAAATTCGAGTTGATACTTACGCCCCAACCTTTATTCTGGCTACCTTTCTTAGTCGTGATCATCACGACACCGTTACCTGCACGGCTACCATACAACGCCGCGGCTGCCGGGCCTTTCAATACGGACATACTCTCGATATCATCCGGGGAGATATCAGAGATACCGGAACCTTTATCCACGTTACCGTTACCCCAATAGTCATCCGTACCACCGCTAAAGTTATCGATAGGTACACCGTCCACAACGATCAACGGCTGGTTATTACCAGTAATAGAGTTATTACCACGAATCACGATACGAGAGGAACCACCGACACCGGTACCATTTTGCTTGATCTGCAAACCTGCTACCTTACCAGCCAAAGCGTTGGCCACGTTAGCATCACGGGTTTGCGTCAGGGACTCGCCTTTCAATTCAGACATAGAATATCCCAAAGCCTTTTTCTCTCGCTTGATACCCAAAGCGGTTACCACGACTTCATCCAAGGCTTGCGTATCATCGACCAATTGAACCTCGATAGAAGGTTGTCCGGTAAAGACGATCTCTTGCGTATTAAAACCGATATAGGAAACTTGTAAAGTCGCATTGTTAGGAACATCCAACTCGAAACGGCCATCCATATCCGTGATGGTACCGTTGGTAGTTCCTTTAACAATTACGTTAGCACCAATAATAGCCTCGCCCGTTTTGTCCGTAACGACACCGACTGCTTTTCGTGTCTGTTGTTGAGCGTTTAAGACTGTGACTTCATGCGTGTTCTCTGCGAAAACCATGGCCGGTACCAAACAGAATGCGCATACCCCCATGTTAATCATTAACGGAATTTTTCGAAAAAGAGAATAACTATTCCCCCTTAAAGCATTTAAGGTTACAATTTTATTCATATTTTTGTAGTGTTACTATTTATAATAAAGTTATTTGTAGCTGCGCCAACAGCTCTTCTTGACTTTTCGTACGGGAGAATACGCCAATATTCTTCCGTATGTTTTTAATCCTTGTTTATTCTTTCTTCATGGGCAGACGTATTTTAGAAGGTTACACATTATTTCTCATTTTGATATTTCCACGACTGAGGTTCCCGATCCACTGTCCTTAACGGTAGGTTTATGTATCGCATACTGGATTCCCGACGCCAATTTCAGGTATTCCAATACTTGAGGCAATTGCTCGTCCTTGAAACGGGCTGTTATTATGGACTTGAGTATCTCGTTATCTTTTACCTCGAATACTACGTGATAATGACGTTCCAGCGTTTTCAATACTTTATCCATCGGATGGTTCCTGAAGATAATCTCCCCGTTCTTCCAAGCCGTGTCATATTCGGTATTCACGTCGAACACCTTGATCTTGTCAGCACCCTTTTGATACTCAGCTTTCTCGTTTGGCTTCAACATCTGTGTCATTCGCTTTCCTCCGGACACGACGTTCAACTTTACCGATCCCTCTACCAAGGTGGTCTCTATCATACTCTCGTCTTTGTAAGCGGATACATTGAAAGAAGTACCCAACACCTCTACCGAGTAATCTTTATCCGCTTTCACAATAAAAGGCTTATGGGCATTCTTCGTCACCTCGAAATATCCTTGTCCGGTTAATTCCACCGTACGGGTATCCGCATTGAAATCCGAAGGATATCTCAATTCGCTATTGGCATTCAGCCAAACCTTAGAACCGTCAGGTAAATCGAATGCCGAAACCACCCCAGGATTCGTGCGTACGGCTAGCGTACGCACGTTCCCTTGACCCTGCTGTATGAACAAATAAGCGGATAAAAGAAAGACTGGAATGAATAACACGGCCGCAGCCCGTTGAATAACACCTAACACTTGTCTTAAAGCTAATCTTTTCTCTTTCTTATGGATTCTTGATTTAAAACGAGACAACGCCTCGTCCGGGTTCACGGTCCGCATGACTTTTAGGCGACTTGCCACTTGAGCTGTAAAATAGACCTGCTCCAACAGTTTCTCGTTTTCTAGAGAGGCGGCCCGCCAGTTTTTCACCTCCACAGCTTCCTCCTCGGTCAACATCCCATCGATGTATCGGATCAATATGTCTTCGTTTATTTCCATTTTTTCTTGTTTCTATAATTAATACAGTTGAGACAAAAGATGTACTAAACAAAAAAACGATTTTTTTCAAGAAAATTGAATAATGGCAAAAATACCGTTCCTAAAGAAAGGCTCAACAATATCCCTCTTTCTACTGTTTTACCACAAAATGAGACTTCTTATGGTAAAGATTCTTTTAAAACGGATTTATGAGGAGCCAAGTGAGGCGGATGGTTATCGCATTCTTCTCGACAGGCTATGGCCCAGAGGACTGAAGAAAGAGGATGCGAAGTTTGACGAATGGAGAAAAGACATCACTCCATCTAAGGAGTTACGCCAATGGTTCCACGAGGATAAAGACAGGCATTGGGAAGTATTCCAAGGTCGCTACGGGATGGAGATCAAGCAGAACCCGGATTTCATTCCTTTCTTACGAGAGATCGAGAAGCATCCGGTTGTCACTTTCCTCACGGCAGCGAAGGATGTACAACATAGTCATCTACCTATATTAAAAGAAGTCATCGAGGATTTCGAGAAAAACAAATCATAAAAATAAAAAGACCTATGAAAAGTATCGTATTGCTTCGCCACGGCGAAAGTGTATGGAATAAAGAGAACCGGTTCACCGGTTGGACCGATGTGGATTTGACAGAAAAAGGCGTGGCCGAAGCTTATAGGGCCGGCAACCTATTGAAAGAAAAAGGATATGTGTTCAATAAAGCCTATACCTCTTATTTAAAACGGGCCGTCAAAACCTTGAATTGTGTATTGGATCGCATGGACCAAGACTGGATCCCGGTGGAGAAGAGCTGGAGGCTGAACGAGAAACATTACGGATCGCTACAAGGGTTGAACAAGAGCGAGACCGCCCAAAAGTATGGAGACGAGCAAGTCTTGATCTGGCGTCGCAGTTACGATATAGCCCCGCTTCCCCTATCGGAAGACGACCCTCGTAACCCTCGCTTCGATATCCGCTACAAAGACGTGCCGGATAAAGAGTTGCCCCGTACGGAATCCTTGAAAGATACGGTTGAGCGGATTCTCCCTTATTGGAAAGAGGTTATCTTCCCGACGCTCCGGACCGCCGACCAGATCCTTGTCGCCGCTCACGGAAACAGCTTGCGGGGAATCATCAAATATTTAAAAAACATCTCCGATGAAGAGATCGTTCATCTGAATCTCCCGACAGCCGTTCCATACGTGTTCGAGTTCGATGATGACTTGAAACTCGTGAATGATTATTTCCTTGGCGACCCGGAGGAAATCAAGAAACTCATGGAAGCCGTAGCCAACCAAGGAAAGAAAAAGTAGCGGGATTCATGCCTCTTATCCGGAATTATTCATTAAGTTTGCAACCAAACAAACTTAAACACTATTGTGGACGAGAACGCAGAACGAATTTCACTAGAACTTATCGCAGGAGACGAACAAGCGTTCGACACCGTGTACAAACAATATTACCGGGGATTGTGCGCCTTCGCCTCCCAATATGTAACAGTACCAGAATCAGAGGAGATCGTACAAGACGTGATGATGTGGCTGTGGGAAAACCGAAAATCCCTAGTAGCGGACATGTCCCTGAAATCACTCCTTTTCACGATTGTCCGCAATAAATGCCTCAATACGATCAGCCACATACAGGTTAAGCAACAAGTGCACGAGAGATTGTACGCCAAGTTCCAAGAGCAATTCGAGAATCCTGATTTTTATATAGGAGAACTGATGGCCTTGGCCTCCAAGGCCATCCGGGAGCTCCCGGATGAATACCGTAAGGCATTCGAGATGAACCGTTTCGAGGAAATGACTTACAACGAGATCGCCGAGCGGACAGGCGTATCCCCCAAAACAATCGCATACCGCATCTCTCAAGCGCTCAAGATATTACGGACGGAATTAAAGGACTATATCCCTTTATTGGTATGGCTGCTTTACGAACAAACACGCTCATAACGGAGGAAGCATCCTACCGCCATGAGCGTTTTTTTAATGAGTCAAAAGACTTATTTCACGAACGGTGCTTTCAATAAATAATCCACGCAGCCTTTCACGCCCTCAAACTGGGAACGTCCGTCAGGCATACCCTCCAACTCCACGAAATAATCCTTGATTCCATTCGCGTAAGCTTGCCGGAATATATTCTCGAAATTCATCATCCCGGACTCGCCTAGAATAGCACGGTCCTTGATATGCAATACCTTGATACGGTTCGGATATTTCTTCAACCACTCTATCGGATCTTGTTGTCCCATCACGGCCCAATAAACATCCATCTCGAAAAATACAAGCGAAGGATCAGTATTCTTCAAGAACAACTCATAGATGCAATCTCCTTTCACACGCCTTCCCAGCTTGGCCTCCGTACTGCCCGGATTTACCTTGGCGAACTCCATCTCATGGTTGTGATAGCCGAAAGGAATACCGGCCGCTTTCACGATCTTACCCGCCTCGTTAAAAATCTCGCAGACGAAAGCGGTTTCCTCGGTGCTACGGGTACTCGGTTGCCCGGGCTGGATCAAGTACTTCACGCCTAGTTTGGCATGGTCATCAGCCGTCTTCTTCCAATACTCGGAGATCTGAGAGCGATTGGCCTTCGTGTACTCACGTACCGGAGGATTCACGTGGGAACTGGTGATCTTCAATCCGGCATCATCCACCATCTTCTTGAATTCCATCATGTCTACACCGCCGATCTTACCTTCCTTGTAACCGGCCAATTCCAGATTCGTGTACCCCATTTGCTTGATCTTTTTCAATCCACCGGGTACATCCGCATAAAGTTCCTTGCCTAAAGAATAGATTTGTAAACCAACTGTCTTAGCGGCCATCGTTTCAGAAGTGACAGGTTTAGCCGCATCTGCGCTCCCGACCTTTCCGGCCATCAGGCCACCCAAGGTGAAAAGGGACGCATTCTTTAAAAAATCTCGTCTATTTATCATGATTATTAGAATTAAGTCAGTCCAAAGATAGAGATTATAATCTAAAAAAAGACCGCATAGGATGGAAAAATCCACCTATACGGTCCACAAATGGTATACATTATATAATAGGACTCGATTAACGGCGAGGCTTGATATCCAACTTCACCGGCTTGATCATATTCTCCGGGCTTAAGATCGTATCCAATTCCTCCTTGGTCAAGATACCATGATCCAGTACCAATTGATAAACGCTAACACCGGTCTCCAACGCCTCCTTCGCGATCTTGGTCGAGTTCTTATAGCCGATTACCGGATTCAAGGCCGTCACCACGCCGATGCTATGATGTACCTCCTCACGGCAACGATCCTCGTTAGCGATAATACCGTCCACGCAACGGGTACGCAAGGTATCGAAACCATTGATCAGCAAATCCACGGACTCGAAGCAGCATTGTGCCATCACCGGCTCCATGGCGTTCAGCTCCATCTGGGCGGCTTCCCCGGCCATGGTCACACATAATTCATTACCCATTACCTTATAAGCGATCTGGTTCATCACCTCCGGGATCACAGGATTCACCTTACCCGGCATGATAGAAGAACCCGGCTGCATAGCAGGCAAGTTAAACTCACCCAAACCGCAACGAGGGCCGCTTGCCAACAAGCGAAGGTCATTACATATCTTATTCATCTTCACGCAAACCCGCTTCATGGCGGAAGCATAGCCTACCAAGCAAGAAGTATCCGAGGTAGCTCCTACCAAATCGGAGGAGAGACGGATATCCCATCCGGTTATCTCACGTAAAGCCGCGATACATTTCTCCGCGTATCCCGGCTCGGCACAAATACCCGTACCGATAGCGGTAGCTCCCATATTAACCACCAAGAAATCGGCGGCGGCCTCATTCAAGTGAGCGATCTCATCCTGCAAGATGCTGGCGAAGCCATTAAAGGTCTGCCCCAACGTCATAGGTACGGCATCCTCCAACTGCGTACGTCCCATCTTGATAATTTGCGAGAACTCCTCTCCTTTCTTACGGAAAGAGGCGATCAATTCCTCCAAATGGGGAAGCAATTGAAGATGCTTAAAATACATACCGATATGGATAGCGGTCGGATATGCGTCGTTCGTGGATTGCGAGCAGTTCACATGGTCGTTCGGTGAGCAGTATTGGTATTCACCCCGCTCATGCCCCATCAGCTCCAAGGCACGGTTGGCGATCACCTCATTCGCGTTCATATTCGTAGTGGTACCCGCTCCGCCTTGGATCATATCCACCGGGAACTGGTCGTGATGTTTACCATCGAGAATCTCCCCACAAGCGGCGATGATAGCGTCTTTTTGCTCTACGGTAAGCAAGCCTAATTCAAAGTTAGCCATGGCAGCCGCCATTTTTGTTATAGCTAATCCTTTAATGAATAAAGGATATTCACTCAAACGGAATTTACTGATTGAGAAATTCTCGATTCCTCTCAAGGTTTGAACTCCGTATAATGCTTCGGCGGGGATTTCACGAGCGCCGATCAAATCGCTCTCTATGCGAGTTTTTCCAGTTAATTTAGTATCCATATTAGAAATATTAATCGTTTTTTATTGTTTCCGCAAAGGTAGAAACTATTATTTTGAAAGCAAATTATTCTTCGAAATAATAAAAACAAATACCAAAAACGCCAATACACGTCTACACAAGGCTCAATGAATTACAATTTGTCAATAGAGCAGTTTTAATAGACCTTCTGATCTTTTTTATCTCATTCATAAAAAAAGTACGATTTTATTTGCTGTTTGTCAAAGATTCCATATATTTGCTGCCGTAATAACAAAACAGAGTCATGAGAACATTCGTAGTAAATACATATTGGTGGTGGCGCTCCGTACAACTCAAAAGGTCGTAAGGAACGAAGACTCGTATGTATATATAAACACTACATAAAGATATAAAGAGGTCTGTCGCACTTGCGGCAGGCCTCTTTTCTTTTTATGGCAAATTCAAAAGGAAAATAACTAAAATAGATAAAAGATGAAAACGTATCAAGTTGACAAGAATGGTTACTATGGTGAGTTCGGCGGGGCCTATGTTCCCGAGATCCTTCATCAATGCGTGGAAAATTTACAGAATACCTATCTGCAAGTGTTGGAGAGCGATAGCTTCAAGGAAGAGTTCGATCAGTTATTGCGTGATTATGTAGGCCGCCCCTCCCCTCTTTACTTGGCCAAACGGTTGAGCGAGAAGTACGGATGCAAGATCTATTTGAAACGGGAAGACTTGAACCATACCGGAGCACATAAGATCAACAATACGATCGGACAGATCCTCCTAGCTCGCCGCATGGGGAAGACCCGTATCATCGCCGAGACGGGTGCCGGACAGCATGGAGTGGCTACGGCTACGGTATGTGCCTTGATGAATATGGAATGTATCGTTTATATGGGGAAGACAGACGTGGAACGCCAACATGCCAACGTACAGAAGATGGAGATGCTGGGAGCTACCGTCGTGCCCGTGACCTCGGGAAACATGACCTTGAAAGACGCCACAAACGAGGCGATTCGTGACTGGTGCTGTCATCCTTCGGATACGTATTATATTATCGGTTCTACGGTAGGACCCCATCCTTATCCGGATATGGTAGCCCGGCTGCAATCCGTTATCAGCGAGGAGATCAAGAAGCAACTGCTGGAGAAGGAAGGAAGGGATCACCCGGATTACCTGATCGCCTGCGTAGGCGGGGGAAGTAACGCCGCCGGTACGATCTATCATTTCGTGGACGACGAGCGGGTGAAGATCGTCTTGGCCGAGGCCGGCGGCAAGGGCATCCACTCCGGCATGAGCGCCGCCACGATCCAATTGGGTAAAGAGGGCATCATCCACGGGGCACGTACCTTGGTCATGCAGAACGAGGACGGACAGATCGAGGAACCTTATTCTGTTTCCGCCGGCTTGGATTACCCGGGCATCGGCCCGATCCACGCGAACCTCTCCGTAGAGCACCGTGCGCAAATCCTAGCGGTCGATGATGACGAGGCGTTGGAGGCTGCTTTCGAGTTGACCCGTTTGGAAGGAATCATCCCGGCCTTGGAAAGCGCCCATGCCTTGGGAGCCTTGGCCAAGGTAAACTTCAAGCCGGAAGACGTGGTGGTACTGACTGTCTCGGGCCGTGGCGATAAAGATATGGACACTTACATTAATTATAAATTGAGAATTGAAAATTGAAAATTATATGATGGATTATACCTTTAGGACAATAAGCAAGAAGGTGATGGGCGACCTTCATACGCCCGTAAGCATCTATCTGAAGGTGCGGGATATCTACCCGGAATCGGCCCTGTTGGAAAGCTCGGACTTCCACGGAAACGAGAATAGCCTTTCCTTTATAGCGCTCCGCCCCTTGGCGAGCATCGGTATCAACAACGGAGAATGCACGGCTACCTTCCCGGACGAGACCCGTGAGGTTACCCCGCTCACCGAAGACTATAACGTACCCGAGGCGATGAACGCTTTCCTCGGCTGCTTCAAGGTGGAGGGAGCGGACAAGAAGGTCTGCGGATTATTCGGCTACACGGCTTTCGATGCCGTCCGTTATTTCGAGAACATCCCGGTCATGGAAGTTCATCACGAGGAGAACGACGCCCCCGATATGCTATACATATTATATAAGTATATCCTTGTCTTCAATCATTTCAAGAACGAGTTGACCCTAGTGGAGATGCTCCAAGAGGACGAGGCTAGCCGGCTGGAAGAAATCGAGACATTGATCGAGAACCGTAACTTCGCCTCCTATAACTTCCAGACAGCGGGTCCCGAGACCTCCCCGATCACCGGCGAGGAATACAAGGCGATGGTCCGCCAAGGCATCAAGCACTGCCTCAGGGGGGATGTCTTCCAGATCGTATTGAGCCGTCGCTTCGAGCAACCGTTCAAGGGAGACGACTTCAAGGTGTACCGGGCTCTTCGCAGCATCAACCCCTCTCCTTATTTGTTCTATTTCGATTTCGGAGGTTTCCGTATCTTCGGCTCTTCCCCCGAGACGCATTGCAAGGTAACGGGCAGACACGCCAGCATCGACCCGATCGCCGGGACCGCTTTCCGTACCGGTAATATCGAGGTAGACAAGCAGCGTACCGAGGCCCTGCTTGCCGATCCCAAGGAGAACGCCGAGCACGTGATGCTGGTAGACCTCGCCCGCAACGACCTCAGCCGGAACGCCCACGACGTGCAAGTGGATTTCTATAAGGAGGTACAATACTACAGCCACGTCATCCACCTCGTATCCCGTGTGAACGGCGAGATCAACACCGATAGCGACCCGGTAAAGACCTACGTCGATACCTTCCCCGCCGGCACGTTGAGCGGAGCCCCCAAAGTACGGGCCATGCAATTGATCACCGACATCGAGCATCATAACCGGGGCGCTTACGGCGGCTGTATCGGCTTTATCGGTCTGGACGGTGATTTGAACCAAGCGATCACGATCCGTACCTTCGTCAGCCGTGGCAACGTACTTTACTATCAGGCGGGAGCCGGGATCGTGGCTAAGAGCAACGATGAGCGTGAATTACAAGAGGTAAACAATAAGCTGGGAGCCTTGAAGAAGGCGATAGATCTAGCGGAGAAATTAATCAATTGATTATCCGGTTGTAGAGACGGGGCGTGCCCCGTCTCCCACAGTCTGATAGTATTTTAAGTTACCATTTTGAAAGGATGAGACGGGGCACGCCCCGTCTCTACAACAACAACAATATATATAAAATGAAGATATTATTATTTGATAATTACGATTCCTTCACCTACAATTTGCTACATATATTGAAGGAACTGGGTGCGGATGTAGAGGTACACCGCAACGACAAGATCTCCTTGGAAGAGATAGAGCGTTTCGATAAGATCTTACTATCCCCGGGACCGGGCATCCCCGAGGAAGCCGGCATCCTCCTCCCCTTGATCCGCCGGTACGCCCCGACAAAGAGCATCCTAGGTGTCTGCCTAGGCGAGCAGGCCATCGGCGAGGCATTCGGCGCCACATTGATAAACCTTACCGACGTGCATCACGGCGTTTGCTCCGATATACGGATTGTCGCTAAAGATCCTATCTTCGAGGGACTGGAACCGGGTATACGTGTTGGGCGTTATCATTCTTGGGCGGTCTCCAAGGAAAACTTCCCGGATTGTCTGGAAATCACGGCGGTCGATACGGAAGAAGGACAGATCATGGGCTTGCGCCATCGTGAGTACGATGTACGAGGTATCCAATTCCATCCGGAATCCGTGTTGACACCCAAAGGGAAGACAATTATAGAGAACTGGCTGAAACGCTAATTACCTCCTAAGGCACTTATAGTTTCTTCCTAACGAAACATCAGTTTCTCTATGGTGAAACTAATGTTTCTCAAGCAAGAAACAAGAGTTTTCCCCTAGAGAAACAAAAGTTTTTCGATAAAGAAATATCGCAAAACTGCAATATTTTATCATTCAACACATTACAGACATGAAGCAAATATTATACAGATTATTCGAGCACCAATATCTAGGTCGGGAAGAAGCCCGGAATATCCTCCAGAATATAGCGGAGGGACGCTACAACGATTCCCAGATCGCCAGTCTGATCACCGTATTCCTGATGCGCAGTATCTCCGTAGAGGAATTGACCGGATTCCGGGAAGCTTTGCTGGAGATGCGTGTACCGGTAGATTTAAGCGAATACAAGCCGATCGATATCGTAGGTACCGGAGGCGACGGGAAAAACACGTTCAACATCAGTACCTGTTCCTGTTTCGTAGTGGCCGGTGCCGGTTACCATGTCGTAAAGCACGGTAACTACGGGGCTACCTCGGTGAGCGGTGCCAGCAACGTGATGGAGCAACACGGCGTAAAATTCACGAACGATATCGATAAGCTACGTACCTCCATGGATACCTGCCATATCGCCTACCTCCACGCCCCCTTGTTCAACCCGGCGCTGAAAGCGGTAGCTCCGGTACGGAAGAGCCTCGGCGTGCGCAGCTTCTTCAATATGCTCGGCCCGCTGGTCAACCCGGTCATGCCTACTTACCAATTGTTAGGCGTATATAACCTCCCGCTACTCCGCCTATATAATTATACGTATCAAGAGAGTGGTACCCGTTTCGCCGTGGTACATAGCTTGGACGGTTACGACGAGATCTCCCTCACGGCCGATTTCAAGGTAGCCATGCCGGAGAAAGAGAAGCTTTATACCCCGGAGATGCTCGGATTCAAACGTTGCACGGAAGCGGACCTCGATGGCGGAGAGACCCCGGAGGAAGCGGCCCGTATCTTCGACGCCGTATTAGGGAACAGGGCTACCGAGGCCCAAAAGAGCTGCGTGATCGCCAACTCCGCTTTCGCCATCCAAGTGATCTGTCCAGAGAAGAAGATCGAGACATGTATCGCCGAGGCACGTGAATCATTGGAAAGCGGAAAAGCATTGGCCACATTCCGTAAATTTATATCTTTGAACCAAAGATAAAGAAACATATCCTATGAAAAAGGACATCTTACAAGATATTATCGCCAATAAGCGCATCGAGGTAGCCCGGCAAAAACAGGCCGTAAGCTTACAGACCTTATTGGCTCTAGGTAGCGACCGTATGGAGCGTGACACACGTTCCATGCGTGCGGCGCTGGAATCATCCCCCTCCGGTATTATCTCCGAGTTCAAGCGTAAAAGCCCCTCCAAGGGCTGGCTGCATCCGGGTGCGAATATCGCCGACGTGGTGCCCGCTTACGAGGCCGGAGGAGCCTCCGCCTGCTCGATCCTTACGGACGGGGATTTCTTCGGAGGTTCCTTGGGCGACTTGCAAAAGGCCCGCAAGCTGGTGGATCTCCCGTTACTTCGCAAGGACTTCATCATCGATACCTACCAACTCTTCCAAGCCCGGGTGATGGGTGCCGACGCTGTCTTGTTGATCGCCGCCGCCCTTACGGAAGAAGAATGCCGGATACTCGCCGAGACCGCCCATAGCCTGCAATTGGAAGTCTTGCTGGAAGTCCATAGCGAGGACGAGCTCAAATACCTGAACGCGGATATCGATATGCTCGGCGTGAACAACCGCAATCTCGGCACCTTCCATACGGACGTAAACAACTCATTCAAGTTGGTCGATAAGATGCGAGGCTTCTCCCCTCTTTTAGTGTCCGAGAGCGGAATCTCCGAGACCGATACCGTACGCCAATTGCGTGAGGCCGGTTTCCGTGGATTCCTGATCGGAGAGACCTTCATGAAAACCGAGAGGCCGGGCGATACCCTAGCCGATTTTATAGGAGGACTGGCATGATCATCAAAGTTTGCGGAATGCGGGAACCTCAGAATATCCGGGAAGTAGCCGCCCTAGCCATCAACTGGATCGGCTTTATCTTCTACGAACGTTCCAAGCGCTTTGTCGAGCGATGCCCGACGGAGCAACAGGTAACGGACAGTGAACAATTGTCCCCTAAGAAAGTGGGCGTTTTCGTCAACGCTACCATCGAGTCCATGATGGAGAAAGCCTCCGCCTACAAGCTAGACTATCTCCAACTTCACGGTAACGAATCGCCGGAAGATTGCCACACCTTGCAAAAAAGGGGCTATTCCTTGATCAAGGCTTTCCCCATCGCTACGAAAGAGGACTTCGAAAAAACAAGGGAATATGAGGGCCGGGTGGATTATTTCCTTTTCGATACGAGATGCGAGGGCTATGGAGGCTCGGGCAAACGTTTCGATTGGTCCATCCTAACCGAATATGAAGGAGAGACTCCCTTCTTGCTCAGCGGAGGCATCCGTCCGGAAAACGCGGAGGCGATCCGGAACTTCCGGCATCCCCGTTTCGCAGGTATCGACCTCAACAGTGGCTTCGAGATTGAGCCGGGATTGAAAGACATCGACAAACTAAAGAATTTCATCCAACAAATTTTACATCCAGCTGTAGAGACGGGGCGTGCCCCGTCTCCCACCGTCTGATAGTATTTTTAAAATAGAATTCAAAATGAATCGCATCACAAACTTATTCCAGACCCAGAAAGACGGAATACTCTCCGTCTATTTCACCGCCGGTTATCCGAACTTAAACGATACGGCAAGCATCTTAAAAGCCTTACAGGCTAAAGGTATCCACATGGTAGAAGTAGGAATCCCCTTCTCCGACCCGATGGCAGACGGCCCTGTCATCCAAGAGGCCGCCACGCAAGCGTTGCGTAACGGGATGTCACTGCACCTCCTATTCGAGCAATTGAAAGAGATCCGGAGCGAAGTACAGATCCCGATCATCCTAATGGGCTACCTGAACCCCATCATGCAATACGGTTTCGAGAAATTCTGCGAGAGTTGCATAGAGGCCGGCGTAGACGGAATGATCATCCCCGACCTGCCTTATGCCGATTATATCTCCGACTACAAGGAGATCGCCGATCGCCATGACCTAAAAATGATCATGCTGATCACCCCAGAGACCTCCGAGGAACGAATCCGGCAGATCGATGCCCATACCAGCGGATTTATCTATATGGTATCCAGCGCCGCCACGACCGGAGCCCAACAAGACTTCAACGAACAAAAGCAGGCCTATTTCCGTCGTATCAACGCCATGAACCTACAGAATCCCCGCTTGGTAGGTTTCGGCATCAGCAATAAAGCCACTTTCGAGGCGGCGACAGCCCATTCTTCCGGTGCCATCATCGGTAGCAAGTTCGTCCAGTTACTAAAGAGCGAAGCTACTCCCGCCGAGGCGGTCGATAAGTTACTGGAAGCCCTAAAACAATAGGAACCCTATTCATGTTTACATATAAAAACAGTAAATAGTCCTATGAATAACTTCACTTTTCACAACCCAACCCGTTTATTATTCGGTAAGGGCATGATTGAGAAACTGAGTACGGCCATCCCGATGGTGCATCGCATCATGATCACCTTCGGAGGAGGTAGCGTAAAGCAAAACGGTGTGTACGACCAAGTGATCAAGGCGCTAAAGGATCGTGACTATATCGAGTTCTGGGGCATCGAGCCTAACCCCACCATCGAGACCTTGCGAGAAGCTATCCAGATAGCGAAAGGCAAGCAGGTGGATTTTCTATTGGCGGTAGGCGGTGGCTCCGTCATAGACGGGACGAAGCTAATCTCCGCCGGCATCCTGTACGACGGTGATCCTTGGGAATTGGTACAGAAAGGGTATTACTATCATACCGTGCCCATGGGTACCGTACTGACCCTGCCCGCCACAGGTTCCGAGATGAATAGCGGGGCCGTGATCTCCCGGAAAGAGACGCAAGAGAAATTCCCGTTCTACAGCAATTTCCCCGTATTCTCGATCTTGGATCCGGAGACGACCTTCAGTCTACCCCCGTATCAAGTGGCTTGCGGTATCGCCGATACCTTCGTCCACGTGATGGAGCAATATATGACTACGACCGACCAATCCCGCTTGATGGATCATTGGGCGGAAAGCATCTTAAGCACCTTGGTTGAGATCGCCCCGAAGATTAAGGAAGATCCGAGGAATTACGACCTGATGGCAGATTTCATGCTATCCGCCACGATGGGCTTGAACGGCTTTATCGCTATGGGCGTAACGCAGGACTGGGCTACCCATATGATCGGACACGAGCTAACCGCCCTTCACGGATTGACGCATGGAGCGACCTTAGCGATCGTCTTCCCCGGAACCTTACGCACCCTACGCAAGCAGAAAGAGGGCAAGATCCTGCAATACGGCGAACGGGTATGGGGTATCCATAGTGGAACGACAGAGGAACGGGTAAGCCAAGCCATCGAGAAGACCGAGCAATTTTTCCAAAGCCTCGGTTTATCTACCCGCCTCAGCCAAGAGAAGATCGGCGATACGACAATCACCGAGATCGAGAATCGCTTCAATGAACGAAACGCCGCCTTCGGGGAGGCGAAGAATGTAACGGGTAGCGTGGCACGGGAAATATTGGAGAGCTGTAAATAACGTACAACTTGTAGAGACGGGGCGTGCCCCGTCTCATCCCCTCAAAAGGGTATAGATTTTATCTTAACAGGACTACTACTTGGATCGGGCCATGCGCCCCGAATACCAAGGCTTGTTCAATGTCAGCAGTCTTTGAGGGACCGGACATGAAGACTCCGTAATCATAATCCATAGTGGCAGTACGGCGGTAAGCCTCATTCATCGTATGAACCAATTGAGTCTTGTCCAACAAGATCACCAAAGCGTTCGAGATAAAGTACAGACCTTTATAACGTACCTGACGGGGTAACCAGACAGCGGCATTCTCCGCCACGCCGAAACTACCCTCCACCACAGATACGTCCGTTCCGTTCAACTCCCGGGGATCGGTCAGCCCATCCGGGTTAAAGGTAGCGCAAGTAATCTCCTTCAAATTCGAGGCGATACGTTTCGCCTCCGGAAACTCACGGCGGATCACCTCATTCACATCCTCGCCGGGCTTTAACTCGATGGCCTTGCCACCCGCCCCGGCTAACACCTCCGAGAACGTAGCCAACTTATCCGCATAGGTAATCGCCTCCAACGTAAGCTCAGGCATCTCGTGGCGTGCACCCGTATGACGACGGATACTCGCCAATATAGAATCTTTACTACTCATTATCTCACCTTATTATTCTTCCACATATCATTAAACGACTCCTTGGCGAAAGCCGGAAGCTCACGTCCCTTGCCCCAAGCGTTCAAGCCATTGTAGACCATGAAACGGGGCAAATGATTCACTACCGGAGCAAACTTCAACGCCGTATTGAACAATCCCGGACGTTCCATCAAGAACTTCATGCCGAAAGACATCACTTTCTTCTCCTTGCTCGCCTTACCGATCTTATCCAAATCTTGTCGCCAACGGTAAATCTGCTCGCCCAAATCGATCTTTACCGGACAAACGTTCGAGCAAGAAAGACATAAGGAGCAAGCCGATACGTTATCCGAATATTCCTCCGGATTCCTCAGCATACCCAAGTTGATCCCGATCGGTCCCGGAATGAAATACGTATACGAATAGCCACCACTCCTGCGATATACCGGACAGGTATTCATGCACTCGCCACAACGGATGCAATTCAACGTACGAATATGATCCGGTTTCGCCAAGATATCACTACGCCCGTTATCCACGATAATGATATGGAACTCTTGTCCCTCGGACGGACGGCGATAATGGGAAGTATAAGACGTGATGGGTTGCCCCGTACCCGAACGAGCCAGCAAACGAATGAATACGCCCAATGCCTCCAGATTCGGTACGATCTTCTCCATCCCCATCGTAGCGATATGCACCTTCGGGAAGGAGGTTCCCATATCGGCGTTTCCCTCATTGGTACAAACCACGATCTCGCCCGTAGAGGCGACGGCGAAGTTAGCGCCCGTCATCGCCACGTCGGCATGCAGGAATTTCTCACGCAGATTCTTACGGGCGGCATGCGTCAGGTAGGTAGGGTCGATATTCCCTTTCTCCGTTCCCATCTCACGCTCCATCATCTCGCTGATCTGCTCCCGTTTGATATGGATCGCCGGCATCACGATATGGCTCGGGGCCAAATGCATCAATTGCAAGATACGCTCACCCAAATCGCTCTCCACCACATCGATTCCTTTCGACATCAAGAACTCATTCATATGGCATTCCTCCGTCAGCATCGATTTGCTCTTGATCAGGTTCCGGGCATCATGCTGGCGCAAGATCCGCAAGACGATCTCGTTATGCTCCTCGGCATCTTTCGCCCAATGCACGATAGCCCCGTTGGCGATCGCGTTTTTCTCGAACTCCTCCAGAAGCGTGTCCAGATGGCTGTTGGAGTAAAGCTTGATCTCCGAGGCCAACTCCCTCAACCGCTCCCACTCGGGAAGCGAATGGCTCATCTTATCCCGTTTGGTACGTACCATCCAAAGCGTATGGTCGTGCCAAGCCTCATTCTCCTTATTCTCTAGGAAACGGGCCGCTGCTATAGCATGTTTCGTACTCATAATCCGGACGCTAATATTTGAACGATGTGAATAGTCTTGATCGGAAGTTTCTCCCGCTTGATAACCCCTTCCATATGCATCAGGCAAGAGCTATCCGCACCGGTGATATACTCGGCGCCGGTACTCATATGATCCTTTACCTTGTCTTGTCCCATGCAAGTAGAGACCTCAGGCTCCTCGATGGCGAACATACCGCCGAAACCGCAACATTCGTCCACCCGCCTCGGCTCGAACACCTCGATACCTTTCACCAAGGAAAGAAGATCACGTAACTTGGAATAGTACGGGATATTACGCTCGCTGGGCGACGAGAGATGCAACTCACGCACCCCGTGGCAACTATTATGGATACTCACCTTATGCGGGAAAACGGCCGGCAGGGATTCCGGTCTCACCACGTCGTGCAAGAACTCGCAGATATCATAAATCTTCTTACTGTTCATACAAACGTGATCCCGCTTTCCCAATATATGGGGATGGTTCTCTTTTACGAAGGCTACGCAACTGGCCGAGGGGCCTACCACGTAGTCATAGTTCTTAAACTGTTCCTCCATCCGGAGGGCCAAGCGAGCCGCCTCATCCTCGAAGCCAGCGTTCGCCATGGGTTGTCCGCAGCAGG
The DNA here is from genome assembly GCF_964238835.1 of Parabacteroides sp. 20_3. Taxonomy (NCBI): domain Bacteria; kingdom Pseudomonadati; phylum Bacteroidota; class Bacteroidia; order Bacteroidales; family Tannerellaceae; genus Parabacteroides; species Parabacteroides sp. 20_3. The sequence goes on from NZ_CAXSNO010000002.1 coordinate 457,504, forward strand.
TCTGGTCCATCGGATAATCGACATCCACACCCACATGCTTCAACAATTTATACGAGGCGATACCCACTTCGGGATACACCGCGTTAATGTAACATGGGATAAATAATCCTACCTTCATACTAATTATATCTTTATATCCTTATATACGACACCGTATATAATTAACACCTAAAGGCCCATCACAACTGCATATTTGCCCTAACCCGGCTCAACGTCTCGGGAGTCATCAACAAATAAGAAGCGATATGGGACAAGGGGGCACGCTGCACGATCTCAGGGTGTTCTTTCAATAAGCGGGCATAACGTTCATTAGCGGTCTCGAAACGAAGGAAATCCGCTTTCCGTTGAGACAGGATCAGCGAATTCTCCAACAGGCGGCGATACATGACCTCGATCTCGTAATCCTCGGCGCACAATGCCAATAAAGGATCATGAGGAATACCATACAGTACCGTATTCTCCAAGGCCTCCACCAACAGATTAGCGGGACGTTGGCGCAAGAAGCTCTCGATGCAAATGAAGATGTTGTCCTCGCTAGCGAAATGCTCGGTCAGCTCTTTCTTATTCTTGAAGTAAAACTGGCGAACCATTCCCTTATAGACATAACCGAGTTGCGTACAAACCTCTCCTTCGCTCAAAAACAGGGCGCCTTTTTTCAATTCTGTCCGGATTAAGATAGAGGCCAGTTTCTGGGCGGCTTCCTCACTGAGTAGAATCGATTGCGCCGCGATCCTGCGAGCTATAAATATCGCTGTATCCATATTCATGGTTGTTTTTGTTTGTTTCCGCAAACTTACGAAATAAATACCACTTGATTTACGTCAAGTCCCCTTTTATTTATATTCTTGCCAACTCTTGATGCAGATATCATCTACGCTCAAGGTACAGAAAGCTTGAATGAAAGCGCTGGCCAGACGGGCGTTGGTGATTAGCGGGATATTCAGGTCGATGGCGGCACGGCGGATCTTATAGCCGTTGTCAAGCTCGCCGGCGGAAAGGTCACGAGGGATATTCACGACCATATCGATCTGCTTCTCATGAAGCATCTTAAGCGCCTGCGGTTCTCCCTTCTCGCTCGGCCAGTACACCTTCGTACTCGGAATGCCATTCTCCGCCAAGAAACGGTGTGTACCTCCCGTAGCGAATAGATTGTAGCCTTTCGCCGCCAACATCTTAGCGGCATCCAGCATGGCTACCTTCTGCTTCGGCGTACCGGTGGACAGGAGGATATTCTTCTCCGGAACCCGTTGCCCGACAGCGAGCATACTCGTCAACACCGCCTCGGATACATCGTCGCCCAGACAACCCACCTCGCCCGTGGAAGCCATATCGACCCCTAATACCGGATCGGCTTTCTGCAAGCGATTGAACGAGAATTGAGAGGCCTTAATACCCACGTAATCCAAATCGAACTCATTCTTATTCGGTTTCTCTACCGGCAAGCCCAGCATGACACGGGTAGCCAACTCGATGAAGTTTATCTTCAGCACCTTGCTCACGAACGGGAAAGAACGGCTGGCACGAAGGTTACACTCGATCACCTTGATCTCATTGCCCTTCGCTAGATATTGGATATTAAACGGGCCGGAGATATTCAGCTCCTTAGCGATCTGCTTACTGATACGCTTGATACGACGAACCGTCTCCACATATAATTTCTGGGCCGGGAACTGAATCGTAGCGTCGCCGGAATGAACCCCGGCAAACTCGATATGCTCGCTGATGGCATACATCACGATCTCGCCATGATCGGCCACGGCATCCATCTCCACCTCTTTCGCATGCTCGATGAACTGGCTTACCACCACCGGATGCTTTTGGCTGACATTGGCGGCCAATTTCAAGAAACGCTCCAACTCCTCTTGATTCGAGCAGACGTTCATGGCGGCGCCACTCAGTACGTAACTCGGGCGAACCAATACGGGGAAGCCTACCTCCGCCACGAAACCATTGATATCCTCCATGGAAGAAAGCTCTTTCCAGCGGGGCTGATCCACGCCGATACGATCCAACATGGCGGAGAACTTCTCACGGTCCTCGGCATTATCAATGCTCTTGGCGGATGTCCCCAAGATATTCACATGCTGCTCGTCCAGACGCATCGCCAAGTTATTCGGGATCTGGCCACCGGTGGAGACGATCACGCCGTGGGGGTTCTCCAGCTCAAGGATATCCATCACACGCTCGAAGGTAAGCTCGTCGAAATAAAGGCGGTCGCACATATCATAGTCGGTAGATACCGTCTCGGGATTGTAGTTGATCATCACGGAGCGGTAACCCTCCTTACGGATCGTATTCAAGGCCTGCACGCCACACCAGTCGAACTCCACCGAGCTACCGATGCGGTAAGCGCCGGAACCCAGCACGACAATCGAGCGATGATCGCCCAAATACGTCACGTCGTTTTCCGTACCGCTATACGTCAGGTACAGGTAATTCGTCTGCGCCGGATACTCGGCGGCCAAGGTATCGATCTGTTTCACCACCGGAAGAATGCCATGCTCCTTACGGAACTGGCGAACCAACATCATACCCTTCTCCACATCCCCGTCGAGACCAATCGCACGGGCGATCTGGAAATCAGAGAAACCTTGTATCTTCGCCCGGCGGATCAACTCCGGATTGATGCGCCAACGTTGGATCCCCTTCATATCGAAAGCGTGAAGCTCCTTGGAGGTCTGCATGATTCCATATAGTTTCTGTAGGAACCATCGGTCTATCTTGGTAAGCTCATGAATCTGGTCTACCGTATAACCGGCTCGGAATGCCTTCGAGATAACGAAGATACGGCGGTCGGTAGGCTCATGCAAAGCCTTATCGATATCCTCGATCACCAACTCCTTATTCTCCACGAAACCGTGCATACCCTGCCCGATCATACGCAAGCCCTTCTGGATAGCCTCCTCGAAGGTACGTCCGATCGCCATCACCTCGCCAACCGACTTCATGCTGGAACCCAACTCACGAGCCACGCCGTGGAACTTACCCAAGTCCCAGCGAGGGATCTTACATACCACGTAATCGAGAGCCGGCTCAAAGAAAGCGCTAGTCGTTTTCGTCACGGAGTTTTTCAAGTCGAACAAACCGTAGCCCAAGCCTAATTTAGCGGCCACGAAAGCCAACGGATAACCGGTCGCCTTAGAAGCCAAGGCCGAAGAACGGCTCAAGCGGGCGTTCACCTCGATCACCCGGTAATCCTCACTCTCCGGATCGTAAGCGTATTGCACGTTACACTCGCCCACGATACCGATATGGCGAATGATACGGATCGCCAACTCACGTAATTTATGATAATCCGTATTGCTCAAGGTCTGCGAGGGGGCAATCACGATAGACTCTCCCGTATGGATTCCCAGCGGGTCGAAATTCTCCATGTTACATACCGTGATGCAGTTATCGAAGCGGTCGCGCACCACCTCGTACTCTACCTCTTTCCAGCCCTTCAAGCTTTTCTCCACCAATACTTGCGGAGAGAAAGAGAAAGCCTTCTCTACCAACACGTCCAATTCTTCCTCATTGTCGCAGAAACCGGAACCCAAGCCCCCCAGCGCATAAGCGGCACGGACGATGACCGGATACCCCAGCTCAGCGGCCGCACGACGAGCGTCAGCGGCGTTCTCCACGGCCTCGCTCTTGATCGTCTTCACGTCGATCTCATCCAGCTTGCGTACGAACAACTCCCGATCCTCGGTATCCATGATAGCCTGCACCGGGGTACCCAATACCTTCACGCCATACTTCTCCAGCACGCCGCTTTGGTAAAGAGCCACGCCACAATTCAACGCCGTCTGCCCGCCGAAAGCGAGCAAGATACCTTCCGGACGTTCCTTCTCGATCACCTTTTCCACAAAAAAAGGAGTAACGGGCAGGAAATAAACCGTGTCCGCGACTCCTTCCGAGGTCTGTACCGTAGCGATATTCGGATTGATCAATACCGTTTGAATCCCCTCTTCCTTAATCGCCTTCAGGGCTTGGCTGCCTGAATAATCGAACTCGCCCGCCTCACCAATCTTCAAGGCTCCGCTGCCGAGTATCAGGACTTTCTTTATATCTTCTTTCATTGCTTCATTTTTTTAATGTTTGTATTTACGACACCCGGAAACGGGTTATTCCGGCACCCGGAAACGGGTTATTCCGATACCCGGAAACGAGTTATTCCGACACCCGGAAACGAACGGGGCTACAGTAAGTCCGCGAACTTATCAAACATGAACTCCGTATCCAGCGGCCCGCTGCAAGCCTCGGGATGGAACTGAGAGGAGAAGAAAGGCTTCGTCTTATGCTTGATACCCTCGTTCGTCCCGTCATTCATATTGATGAACAGCGGTTCCCACTCCTCACCCAGCGTATCGTTATCCACGGCGTAACCATGGTTCTGCGAGGTGATGAAGCATTTCTCCGTGCCTACCATACGTACCGGCTGGTTATGGCTACGATGACCGTACTTCAATTTATAGATAGAAGCACCGCCGGCTTTCGCCAACAACTGGTTACCCATGCAAATACCGCAAATCGGCTTATCCCCGGAAAGCGCCTTACGGATATTCCGCACGGCGGCATCGCAAGTATCCGGATCGCCCGGACCGTTGCTGATAAACAAGCCATCGTATTCCAGCTGATTGAAGTCGTAGTCCCAAGGCACACGGATCACCGCCACGTTACGCCTCAACAGGCAACGGATGATGTTATGTTTCACGCCGCAGTCCAAAAGCACGACGCGCTTTAGGAATTGAGAATTGAGAATCGAGAATCGAGAATTGGAGGCTTCCGATAAAGAACAGGTCTGGCTCGTACCATCGGGCAGGTAACAAATAATCTCCTTGCACGATACCCGATCCACATAGTTCACATGCTCATAATTCTCCATTTTCAATTCTCCATTTTCAATTTCGTTATCGGCATCGCCGATAACGATGCGTCCCATCATCACGCCATGCTCACGCAATTTCTTAGTCAACGCACGCGTATCGATACCGTATATGCCCGGGATCTTCTCCTCCTTCAACCAGTCGCCCAAGCTGCGCTCGGCGTTCCAGTGGCTATACTCATGGCTGTAATCGCTAACGATAATCGCCTCGGCGTGGATCTTCTCGCTCTCCATAAACGTAGCGATCCCGTTCGGCTCGAACGTACGAGGCGGGACACCGTAGTTACCAACGAGCGGATAAGTCAACACCATCAACTGGCCTGCGTACGAAGGGTCCGTCAAGCTCTCCGGATATCCGGTCATAGCGGTATTGAACACGACCTCGCCGGCGACCGGTCTCTCATAGCCGAAAGAGTAGCCACGGAAGACGGTACCGTCGTCTAACATCAAAGTTGCTGTTCTGTTTGTCTGCATAGAATCTGTATGTTGTGTCATTTCACTAAATATTCTTCTTCCATATAGTGAATAAAAGCCTCGTTCACTAACCGAGTCCCGCCCGGTGTCGGGTAATCGCCGGAGAAATACCAGTCACCCGGATGCTCCGGACAAGAGGCATGCAAGCCCTCCAAAGTCTGGTAGACGATCTCTACTTTCGCCTGCGTCCCGGCCGGTGTAAGCAACTCCACCATCTTAACGGATATCTCCTCGTCCGTAAACGGGGCGTATATCTCCTTTACGTAATTCACCAACGGACCATCCGCCGCTGTTTGTTGTCGCTTCGCCTTCTGATAAGCGTCCAAGATCACGTATTCCATCCCCCGGTCACGTAACAGGGCCACCGCGGCCTTAAAAGCGATAAACTCGTTCATCCGGGACATATCGATACCGTAATAATCCGGGTAACGTACCTGCGGAGAAGAACTTACGATCACGATTTTCTTCGGATGCAGGCGATCCAAGATACCGATAATACTCTGGCGCAAGGTAGTACCCCGCACGATGCTATCATCTATCACAACCAGATTATCGATAAAAGGTTCAATACTTCCGTAAGTAATATCATACACGTGCGCCGCCAGATCATTGCGGCTATTGCCCTCAGCGATAAATGTACGTAATTTTATATCTTTTATAGCTACTTTCTCCGAGCGGATTCGCATGGAAAGGATTTGCTCCAGTTCCTCTTCCCTAAGCAAGTGACTACGATCGGCGATCCATTCTTTTTTCAGCTTATTCAAATAGTTGTTCAACCCCTCCTGCATCCCGAAATAAGCGACCTCGGCCGTATTCGGGATAAAAGAGAAGACGGTATGATTCAAATCATAATCCACCGCTTTCAAGATCGGATGCACGAGATTATCTCCCAAACGCTTCCTTTCCCTGTAAATATCCACGTCGCTACCCCGTGAGAAGTAGATACGCTCGAAGGAACAAGCCTTATTCTCTTTCGGCTCCACGATCTGGGAGATATGCCACTCGCCTTTCTTGTTGACGAGTATCGCCTCTCCCCGATTCAACTCCCGGATATTCTCTACCTGCACGTTCATCACGGTTTGTATAACCGGACGCTCGGAAGCCAACACGATAATCTCATCATCCGCATAATAGAAGGCCGGACGGATTCCCCACGGGTCCCGTACGCTAAACGACTCGCCACTACCGGTGATACCGCAAATCACGAAACCACCATCCCAGCCCGGGGTACAGCGTTTCAGCACGTTCGACAAATCGATTTGATCCTCGATGGCATGTGTGATATCCATCCCTCTCAATCCTTCCGCCTCACACTTTTGGTACAGGCGCTCCACTTCCCTGTCTAATCGATGTCCCAGCTGCTCCAGCATAATATAGGTATCGGAATATTTCCGGGGATGCTGGCCGATCGCCGTGATCTCCTCGAATACCTCATGAACATTTGTCAGGTTGAAATTTCCGCAAACGGCGAGGTTCTTGGCACGCCAGTTATTGCGTCGTAAAAAAGGATGGATATAAGAGATTCCGGATTTTCCGGTGGTACTGTAACGGAGGTGGCCCATATAAAGCTCTCCGGCGAAAGGTAGGTTGGCTTTGGCGAATAACGGATCGTTGAGTTGTTCGGGGGTTAAATCCTTGTAGTGTTCGTGAACTGCGGCAAATATCTCGGTAATAGCTCCGGTCCCGACGGCCCGTTCACGGAACATATATTCCTCTCCGGCATTTGCCTCTAACTTCACGCAGGCTAAACCCGCTCCTTCCTGCCCCCTGTTATGCTGCTTTTCCATCAGCAAATAGAGCTTGTTCAGTCCATACATCCAACTACCATACTTCTCGTGATAATACTCCAAAGGCTTCAGTAACCGGACCATGGCGACACCACACTCGTGCTTCAATACTTCCATTGTCGAATCAACTTTTTGATTTTGCCGCAAAGATACAGACAATCCCTAACATATTGTTTAAACAAACATAAAATAATTGACACTTTCACGGAAAAAATGTTTTTATCGGACGTTTGGTTAACAAAGCTTACATTTTATAAGCAAAAGGGAGGGTTTTATTTTCAATCCATAAGCCACTCATTTCCCTCTTGAAAGAGGCCTTTCAAAGATATCCATCCGAGAACCGTAATATTTCCGTAACAGAAAGAAAAGTGCCAATATTCTTTCTGGCACAGAAATATTCTTGCATAAATTCTTTCTATCATAGAAATAATTCGGTAATTTTGTGCGTAAATATAAATTCCATAGAATGAATACAAATATACTCCAAACACTGGTAACGGCCATGCAACGCCGATTAGCGGCTCTTCCGCAGAGATTGCGGCCATTTACCACGGAGTTTGATGAGCTCCCTAAAAACCTGATGCTAACCGGTGCCAGAGGATGTGGCAAATCTACATTTCTACTCCATCATTCACAAGGCAGGCGCCTATTATACTTTTCTGCTGATAATCCGAAGATTATTGGCGAACCGCTCTATGACTTAGTTAGTAGCGTATTCATGCTTGGTTATGAAGGTGTTATTATCGACGAGATTCACTACGCATCAAACTGGAGCATACATCTGAAGGCCTTGTATGATGACTATCCAGGAAAAATCATCTGGATTTCAGATTCCTCATCGTTAGTACTTCGTGATGGCAAAGCCGACTTGTCCAGACGTTATGTAGCGATACAGATGCCTTTAATGTCGTTCAGAGAATTTCTATATCTTGAAACTGGCCAAATATACCCCAAGTATAAACTGGGAGACACAATACTACCTACACAACCAGATGCGGAGCTGTTGAACCATTTCCTCAATTATCGTAGTTACGGTACACGTCCTTTCTACCAAGAGAAAGATTTCGAAGCACGTTACATGGCTATCATCGACAAAATTCTCAATAACGATATACCGTTCTTCCTGCCTAGCATTTCCGAAAACAACCTACGTGTGATGCGAGCCATTATCGGCACACTGGCAAACTCCTCAATACCTCGTGTACAAGTCACCTCCTTATGCTCCGACTGGGGAATAGGAGCGGAAAAACTCTATCAACTACTCTTTGTGATGGAAAGTGTAGATCTATTGAAAATAGTAAAGTACCCCAATGACACGAAAGCCCGTAGCACTGGCGCAAAAATGTTGTTCGCAGACCCATGTGCTTATAAGGTTTTGAATGCAGACCAAGGAACGGAACGTGAAGCCTACACTGTCCACTGCTTTTCTAGGGCAGGTTACGAGATAAACGCCATGAAAGACGAGAAGAAAGGTGATTATGTGATTACAAAAGACCATGTATCACAAACCCTAGAAGTTGGAGGAAAAAACAAAAATCCTAAAGAAGCGGACTATGTCTTGAGAGACAACACCGACTACCCTGTAGGCAACGCCATTCCATTCTGGCTCATGGGTATGATGTGGTAGTCTTTTGTAATACAAAGGTGGTGAGAAGCATAATGTCATGTTTCCGGAAACAAAAAAGGCCTCCTTTTAGGGGAGGCCTTTATGTTAAAAAACAACGGATTATCTATTTACCAATCTCGAGGGTTGCCTATCTGCCATATCCTCATTTCCTCTGATTCAAAAATTCTACGATCCTTCCACAAGCCAATCCATCCCCATAGGGATTAACCGCCTTGCTCATCGTATCGTAATAAACAGTATCATCAAGCAACGCCGAGACCTCGCTCACGATCTTATCATAGTCCGTTCCGACCAGTTTCACCGTACCTGCCGCAAGAGCCTCCGGACGCTCGGTCGTATCACGCATCACCAACACGGGCTTGCCCAATCCGGGGGCCTCCTCTTGGATACCGCCGCTATCGGTCAGCACTATCGTTGATTTCTCCATCAGATAGACAAACGACAGATATTCCAATGGCTCAATGAAGAACATATTACCCAGATCAGATAAATCCCCGCCGAATACCTCGTGAATCGGCTTGCGCACATTGGGATTCAAGTGCATAGGATAGACAAAATCCACCTCCGGATACTTCCGGGTCAAGTCCTTGATAGCGGTACACATATGGATGAATCCATCACCGAAGTTCTCCCGGCGATGACCCGTGATCAACACCAATCTCTTACCCTCAACCAGACGGTTCACGTCATACCCCGAACGTAAAAGCACGCCTTCCAACTCCTTGTCCAGCTCAGCGTCCGTCTTTATCTTAGTCACCACTTGCCGTAAGGCGTCTATCACCGTATTGCCGGTAACCAAGATTGAGTCCGGATTCACGTCCTCTCGCATCAAGTTTTGCTTGCTCAACCGCGTGGGTGCGAAATTATACGTGGCGATACGCCCCGTGACCTGACGGTTCATCTCCTCCGGCCATGGGCTATAGATGTTGTGGGTACGAAGGCCGGCCTCTATATGACCTACAGGTATCTGTTGGTAGAAAGCGGCCAAGGCGGCCGCCGTGCTCGTGGTGGTATCCCCATGCACCAGCACGACATCGGGTGTCGCCTCACGCAACACGTCACGCATACCGGTAAGGACACGGGCGGTCACGTCATATAAGTCCTGACCCTGCCTCATGATATTCAAATCATAATCCGGCGTGATCTCGAACAATTTTAACACTTGATCCAGCATTTCCCGATGCTGTCCGGTAACGCACACGATGGTCTCGAACGACTCCGGATGTTTCTGGAACTCCTTCACCAGCGGAGCCATCTTGATCGCCTCGGGACGGGTCCCGAAGACTAACATTATTTTCCTCATTACAGCGTATTCTTCTATTTAGCGAACGATTATTTCTTGAATGTCCCGCAAAAGTCCAGTACTTCCACGTCATCCCGATAATTCAACCCCGAAAACTCCCTATGATTCACCAAGAAAACCACGATATCGGCTTTCTCATAGGCCTCCTTATAAGGGGTCAACTTAAACAACTTATGCTCCGAAACGTTCGGCTCCACCACCATGATGTCAGCGTTGTTGCACGATTGCAACACCTTCGTCGTTATTCCCTTGGCCGGAGACTCGCGCAAGTCATCGATATCAGGCTTGAAAGCCAAGCCCATCATTGCCACCGCTGGCTTACGCCCATGCTTCAACTCAAACCGCAGCATGGCATTCTTCACTTTCTCCGCACACCAAAAAGCCTTGTAATTATTCGTCTCACGAGCCGTCGAGATCATACGGCTCTCCATCGGAAACTCCGCCGTAATGAAGTAAGGATCCACCGCTATACAATGACCGCCAACACCACAACCCGGCTGTAAGATATTCACACGGGGATGCTTGTTCGCCAAATCGATCAGCTCCCACACATTAATTCCCGCTTTATCGCAAATAAACGACAGCTCATTGGCGAAAGCGATCTGTACGTCCCGACTTGAGTTCTCGGTCAATTTACACATCTCAGCCGTCTTGCTATTCGTTGGGTGAAGCGTACCCTTCACGAACTGGCCGTAGAACTCCATCGCCTTGCGGGTAGAGGCCTCGTCCATGCCGCCGATGACCCGGTCGTTATGCACCAACTCATAGATCACGTTACCCGGAAGCACCCGCTCCGGACAATAAGCGATATAGATCTTGCCCTTCAGCTCCGGCCGTTCCGAGAAAATCAAACTAGCCATCCGCTCGGTCGTCCCCACCGGCGAGGTAGACTCGATCACGTACAAATCCCCCTCCTTCAACAAAGGAAGCACCATACGGGTAGCCGACTCAACAAACGATACGTCCGGCTCATGATCCCCCTTGAAAGGAGTGGGTACCACCATGAAATAAGCGTCGCTCACCCGAGGCTCGGTGTACGCCTTGAAATGTCCGGAGGCCAGTACCTCCCGCAACATCTCCTCCATACCCGGCTCGATGATATGCAATTTCCCTTGGTTGGTAACCTCCACCACCTGGGCGTTGATATCCACTCCGGCGATCTCCACCCCGTGCTTTGCGGCAATAATAGCCGTGGGCAGGCCAATATAGCCCAAACCCATGAAACATGCTTTCATAAAAATTATGTTATTATGTTATATTGATTTAGAATAAGAAAACGGAGATATAAATTAAATCAGTCCTAATTTCACCCGAAGCAAGAACCTCACTAAATGTATTTGTCTTTTAATTCGAACCGGTTCCTTCACCAAACGATAGGCCCATTCCAAATTATGTCGTACCCACCATTGCGGGGCACGTTTCACGTTACCGGTATATACATCAAAGCTACCACCTAGACCTTGATAGACAGCTTTATGTCGTTCGGCCATCTCTTCCATTAGCAATTCCTGTTTTGGGGAGCCCATCGCCACAAAAACCACATCCGGCCGTTTTGTCACGATATCTTCCAATAAATTTTTTCGCTCTTCCTCTGTTTTAATATAGCCATTTCGGAAGTTGGCAATCCGTATACCGGGATAATCCTCTTTTAGCTTTTTTACGGTCCGTTCGATTACTTCTTGTTTTCCACCAACCAAGTAATAACTCTTTCCTTGTTGATAGGTCATATTGATGATACGCAACCACAACTCGCACCCCGGAATCTTGATCACTTCCTTATGCCCTTTCTTTTTCAACGCCATGACCGCTCCAAAACCATCACAATAGCCTATATTTCGGTTGATGATAGAACGGGTCTGATCCGTAGCATGCAAAATCTTTTCCGCATTGATAGCCACCAATATCCCCTTGTGCCGACTCACAAAAGCCAACAATTCCTCATGCGAAGTAAAAGGATATACCTTCACCCCGTTCAAAGAAACTTTTTCCATATATGTTTTTGATTGTAAAAATTCGATCGGTAAGGTTTTATTCAAGTAATGACTAGAGTCTTTTTTTCTGTAACTTATATAAAACATTCCTCACAAATTACACAAGTCCTATTTACGCTTGTTATAAATCCGAACTATATATAATTCGATTGTTTTTCAATTTAACAAAGTTAAGGTATAGCCTATTTCAAATAACCGCTAACGCTAAAATTAGAAGCTCACCTAATATGAGGGTTAATATCCTTTTAGTCATCACATAGTTACAGGAGAACATTTTATTTCATTGTACAACATTAATTTATATCTATTTATCATTTTTTCTTCCGTAAAGCACTCTTCAAAACGTTTTCGGGCATTACTAGCCATCTGTTTGTATATTACCCAATCAATATGCGGCAAATGATTTAATCCATCTATTAAAGAACTAAAATCATCATAGGCAAACCCCGTTTCTCCAGGTTTGTTCACATCTAATACTGCAGAGAGTTTGTTTGTAATCAGTGGTTTACCAAACCTCAATCCTTCTATAAGAGACAAAGGTAATCCCTCATTCAATGAAAATAAGCATACATAATCATATTGATTCAACTGTTCTACCATATTTATAAACCCAACATAATGATATTGCATTGAGCTTTCTATTTTCTCTTTCAACAGCTCCACACTTTCCCCCTCTCCCGCAAAATAAATATGAATATGCGGGTGCAACTTACCTATAGTTTGTTTCACTAGTTCTACTTGTTGTTTAACAGAACAAATACGGCCAGGTAACAAGATTTTTATTTTCCCATCATTTTTTCGAATATTCCGTACATTATTAGTATCTTTTATTCCATTAAAGATAACTGTTATTCGATTTTCTGGTAATCGAAAATAATTCACCAAATTCTCTTTTACACCATTTGATACAGCTATAATATTTTCCGGGAACCAACAAAACCAACGAAAGTCGTTGAATGTATTGTGTGCCACATGTATTATATGCCAATCCTTGTTTCCAAAGATACGCTTATAAAATAAAAGCAAAGTAGTACTTTTGCGATGATGCGATAGAAAAACAGTATGCCCATCAGCATATTGTATAATTTTTTTTAAAGAAAATTTCTCAAATTGAGCTCGTGCTTTATAGTCTTTCACAATGAAACTCAAAGGAGTTTCTACTAGTACTATAGGGGTATTAATTTCATTCAACTTTTCAGCTAGTAGCAAAGCTATATTTTGCGCACCTCCTTTATTGGAAAAATTGGGATAAATAGTGATTACACGAATTGGATTTTCTATCATAACGTTGACTTTAATATATTAAAAGCATATAGAAACCACGCTTGAAATTCAATATAAGGAATACGATTTTTGCCATATATAAAATATTCAGGAATCATATATCCTTTCTTTTTATTATAAAACTCATAATAGGTATATTTTATCAGTTTTTCTACAAATTCCTTATCTACATAATATTTTGTAAAAAATATCAAAGCTTCTGATATATCTCGACCGTCCACCTTTACAAACAGCCAAGTATTATGTGGAATATATCTTTTATCATAACGCATAGGCCGAATCCATCCTTTTTCTTTCACAAACAGAGTTTTATAGAATTCTACACCTTTTTTTATTGTTTCATTCACGTCAAAATGTAGATATTCCTTTACAGAACAAATGGCCTGTAAAATATAAGACTGATGAAAACAGTCTATCGTAGGCCTCTCTGGACTTCCTGCATAAAACCAACTGCCATCAACATTCTGCTTTCTACAAATATATTTTAGCCCTCGTTGTCCCAATTCCACAAAAAAACTTTCCCCATATTTTATTCCCACCTTTATTAAAAAAGCACTGATAATTGCACTAGCGTTATATATCTCTTTCTTCAAAGTTGGACCATAGTAAAAATAAATACCTTGCTCTCCATAATCAACATATCCCAATTCTTCCGTTAGATATGCTACGATAGAGTATAACAACTCTTTTCTTTCACTCTCTTCTATTACTTTAGAATGTTCTTCCAACAAGAACTGGCCGAACCATATAGTATTTAACGGTGTGGGATCATCAGCCGAATTCTCATACAAATTAATGGCAATTCGTATTCCTTGCTTCAATGCAAAATGCCTAGACTTTTGAGAGCGAAGATTTAATACCCTATTGTATAACTTTTTTATTATTTCCGTATCCTTCGTTAAAGCATAAGCTTTCAACAGTGCCACATGCGATTGGGGAGTAAAAGGATAGAAACCTGAAACTGGACGTTTCATATTGCGTAGGTTATAAGGACACAATCTGAAAAAAGTACGCAACAAAGTATTTATCTTTCTATTCTTTCCAAATAAACGTTCTGGTACATGATTACATTCTATGTAATTATAGTCATTAGCCTTTAACCATGACTCGATACCTGAAATCATTTCGGATAATTGGGGGTAGTAACATTCTTTTACAGGTTCCATTGTCATCAATTTAAAAGTAATAGTAATTTTATATTATTTTACCATCTATTTATCCGAAGATACATTTTATTCTCTTCCTCAAACTTTTACAGTCTTTGAATTTATCAAGTATTTAAATTTACCATTGGAGGAATAAAGTATTTCGCTTTCCTTGATAATTGCAATTTGATAATCAATGTTTCTTTCTCCTAATCGATGAAATAGATTCTGTTTTACCAACTCTCTATCCGCATCACAAAATCCTTCTTCTGGAACAATATTAATAAGCAAACAATTATCCTTCTTTTGTATTAACTGACTCTTTCTAACATGGCTTACGCCTTTGAACAAGAAATCTAAACGCATCACTTTTGAGCCATCTTTACAGACGATATAATCCTCCTTACGTCCCTCAATACGTTGTATCAAAAACTTATTTCCCTCAAATTCACTTCCTTTATACAATTCTATAACATCATTTGAGCGATAACGAATTAAAGGAAATGCATCATTAATAAGGGAGGTACAAATTTCCCCATCTTCCAAATATTCGTTAATGCTAAATCCAGGAGCTTCATAATAGCCTTTGTGGTTAAGTGTTTCGTGTAAACAAATACTTTCTTCTGTCATTCCGTAGAGATCGAATATTTCAGTATGTAATTGTTGCTCAATTTGTTCACGTTGATAGTCTAGCAATGTTTCGCTCGAAGTGAAAGCGATAGGAATATACAATTCTAGCCCCGCATCGCGAAGCATCAAAGCCAAAGTATAGAGCGAACTAGGATAACCTTCAATAGCAACAGGTTTCTGCTTGACAATCTGTTCATGGTAAAATTTTACTTTTTCCGGATTAATATTATAACTGGAAAAATAGACTGTATTACTTATATGAACTTTCAGCATCATATCTCTCTTATCCAAATTACCTCTTAACGAAACAAATGATTGCCCATAAGTGAATCCGCATTTTTTGCGCATCACGTATAGATATGCTTGCGAACGCCAAATAGCTTTCCAATCTTTATATACCTTGAGAGGCGTACCAGTTGTACCACTTGTACATCCCCCATGAACCATAAATCTCGGAACTGTTAACATTACCTCCCTATTTTGCTTTACCATTTCTTTGGTAATAATGGGTAATTTCTTTATATCAGCCAAACAAGTAATGTCTTCTTTCTTTATTCCTGCTTCTGTATATAATTTATGATAAAACGGTGATTTATCATAAGCCTTACTAAAAATTTCCAAAAAGCGCTGTTCGTTACGCTTGTTCAATTCTTCTTGACTCATGGTAAACAAGCCTTCTACTTCTTTGACATATGGGCGAATAATAGGATAGCTGCGAAGCATATATTTGCAACTCTCCTCTAAATACTTTCTTAAATTCATCGATTCTGTTTGTTTTTTTAATTCACTGAAGTGTGGTCCGAAACAATATTCACTTTTTTAATAAGAACTTTTCAGAGCAACGGCATATAGACTTCAAGGAGTTCCCGTGACACGCTTTCAGGTAAATAGGTCGTAATATTTTTTTCAGCTTGCCTTCCCAATGCTGAGACCTTTTCGGGATGAAATAAAAAATCTCGAAGTTGAAAAGCCAATGCACTCACATCACCCGGTGAAACCAGTTTACCAATATCTGGTGTTACGACTTCTGGTATTCCACCTATAGGTGTCGAGAGGATGGCCTCACCATAGGACATCGCTTCAAGTATAGAAACAGGCAAGCCTTCTACATATGAAGGTAATATATACAGACGACAAAGATTCAGCAGATACGGCTTGCGACTCAAATCCACCCATCCCTCATAACGTACTATATCCTTCAAATCATGTTCCAAAATAAAATGTTGGAGTTGATCCACTTCACCACCTCCACCTACATGGAGCAAGAAACGCCCATCCAAATTATCTCTTTCCAGTTCTATCGCTCGCAGTAAATCATATATTCCTTTTTCCTTACATATCTTTCCTAAGAACAACCCGTGCAACACACCATCAACTTTTAAGCTTTCTTTTTGAGGTTGCGGCACAATGTTGTGAACTATCTGTACATTGCTAAGTCCTACTTTACTAATAAAAAAGTCTCTCCACGATTCACTCAAAGCTATCACACAGTCCGCCATAAGCAAGTATTTTCGAACGAATTCCGAATTTGAAGCATAATACTCTTTGAAACCACCTCCATGAATATGAACCACAACTTTCCTCCTCATCATTTTCGCTAATCGGATGAAGAGAATGGAACGTCGAAAACTATTCCATGAAGCTGTATGAATATGTACAATCTTTATTCGCTGTTGAATAATCAAACGGAGAAATACTTCTATAAGTGAGCCAATACACTTAATTAATTTGTACATTTTACTCTTCCCTGCTGAATTTGCTGAAAATAAAAAAGTTGCAAACACATATTTAGAATAAGAGTCTATCACTTGTGCTATTCCACCTTTTGGTGAACGATATTCACACCCTATAGTCAATATACTATCTGCTATTTCTTTGGTAATCATAAAAAAAATGTATTTTTAATGTAAGCATTCAAATTAAGGTATCTCTCTTATAAAAAAGCTCTTTACTATATCTTAAACTAAGTTCTATTAAAAATTAATTCTTATTTCAACATCAGCCATTATCTAATGAGATATTATAGGAATTAAGTCAAACAATTCAACAACATCTTTCCAATTAACACGATAGATCTTTTCTAATCCTGCAAGTAGAAGCTTCCATATATTCCACGGAGTTGTTCATATAACACACCGTCATCCTTGTATTGAATCTTCAAATAGTTTCTCATATTCTTTTGCGCACACATCCATCGAATAATTATCTTTATAGAAAGAGACCTGTTTATCACATTCCATTGGATTATCCATGAAACGTTTTATAGCATTCACATAATCTTTTACATCCATACCACACGACAAATATCCATTCACACCATCTGTTATCACATCTGGAATTCCTCCTACTGGCGTACATATAGGTGTTAAACCGTACGAAAAAGCTTCTAATAAACTAATTGGTAGGCCTTCATATTGAGAAGATAAGCAGAATGCATCACTACACATCATATAATCATTCACGTTATCTTTTTCTCCTAAGAAGTGAATTTTGTCACATGCAGATGCTTGTATTACTTTTCCTTCCAAAGAATCATATCCGCTTCCTATCATCAACAAAATAAAATCCACTCCATTCTTATTCAATACATTAAAAGAATCTATCAACAACTGTTGGTTCTTTTGCTTATGGCAGCGTGCTACATGAATAAAGACCAAAGTTTCTACAGATAATTTATAAGTTTCTACCTCCTTTTTCACTTCGTTTATATGAGCTGTAGGCTTCAAAAAAGTACGGCCATTATTTATATAAGTGGCATTGTTTAAGTGATAAAACCGCTGATAAGAGGCTTGACAAAGTCGGGAGATACATACAGGATGAATAAGATTCTTCTTATAAAAGAACCTATTAATCCAATGTTGATAAGAGGCTCCACTTGCCTTCTCCGTCACATTATGCAATGTATGAAAAAAATGTATCTTCCTACTAGTTAATGCTAATTGATAGATATAAGGAATGACATTCAAATGACAATGCACTATATCTGGTTGCTCATCCTGCAAAAATCGTTCTACTTTATTAGATTTCACCAAAGAAAACCCTTGATCAAACCCCATTGAATGAAAACGCACATTTACGGAAAGGAATTGTCGATTAAAAATTAACGACTTTTGCACATCATCCAATAGTATAAGCAAAATTATTTCATGTCCAATAGAAGATAATTCGTTCGATAAATCTACTACAAACTTCTCTGCTCCACCAGAACTAAGGCTGTATATCATTTGTACTATTTTCATATTGCTTTTTTCTTAATAATAAACCTGACAAATAAAGAAGTAAAAATATAGGTGTATCAATATAATAAGTTATAGAGATAAACAAAATAAACAAAGGAATAAACCATTTTATATACGGCAAACCATAACTATTAGAAAGAACACTACTTATTTTTATCAGTAACACTGTAAATATGCACAAAATAGATCCTCCATAATACATCATTAAATGAGCTAATCCACTTGACGGTATAATATCACCTCCATAAAAAACGCCTAAAGACGAAGAAATCTCCCCTCTCCCCCATATAGGATACTTCAGCAAATCTATAATTCCTAACTGAAGCGAAACAAAACGATCGGGATGAACAACTGAATTCCATGCCGCAGATTTGGCAAATATTTCATCATAATTACCTATTTGATCATATGCTATCTGAATTTTATCATGAATAAATGGTATATCCATAAAGAAAATAACCACCAAAAATAACAAAACTATAGACAAAAAAGCAAAAACATTTTTTCGTAGAGCAATCACCAATATAAAAAAAGAATAAAGTAACACACCTGTGGTTGATATAGTAGTCAAAAGTGGTATCAACAGATATATATGCTGTTTACTAAATAATTTTTTAGTCCTAAAATAATTTAACACCATTGATAATACAATAAAGCAAGCATGATAACCTGGCTCAAAATAGATACCACAGTTTCTCGGGATCTCTCCTTGTATCGCATTTGTTGTATATACAATTATATTATAGGCCAATCTATATTCTGTAGAAGCTAAATTAGCTGACAGTTGAGATCCGAATACTCTCATCAGTGAATAAAAGGAATTTCCTAGTGTAAATTCCAAAAAATAGAATGGAATACTTAACAATGCAAAAAAGTATATTGTCTTTTCTAAGTAATAAAATACAGCTATACCTTTTTTCCTTAAAAAAACGTATACAACAGACAGCCAACATAAATAATATGCACAACGATAATATTCCAGTTTTCCATGAATAAAAGAAAGCAACGAGAAATAGATCAACACCGCAAGCCATATAAAGAGAAGTCTCTTTGTCAACAAATGATTGCGTAAGATCAATATAAAGAAAATCGATACGATGAGACTATATACAGGTAATGATGCTGTATATGGTATAGCAAACGTAGAAAACAATAATAACAAAGTACTATACATCCATCCTTTATCAAACTTGAATATCATATTTATATAAACGATTATATTCTCTAACTAAAAAGTCTTGTTCTCTTTCTTCCGCAAGCAATCTACAAATCCTTTCCAAATCGCTGTTCGCATTTTCTTGCGAAGAGAAGGTTCTAAGAAAGAATATCCGATCAAGCTATTCTTTAACGCACTAAGCACATACATCATCTTTACTTTCAATGGAAACGACTTGCCTGTTATCGCTTTACAATATTCATCTCTCAAATGGAAATTTCGGTATAAATAATAACTATAAAACGGGCTATATTTCACCTCGCCAGATGTAGCTTCCCTATTCAATCTAGCATCTCTAACAAGGATCAGATCTGTATGCTTACTGGCCAAATATCCATACATACGATCATCACTCGTGATAAAAAATCGCTTATCCGGATAACCGATCTTAGCAACAATAGATCGATGTATAAGCATACCCTCAAAACATCCCGTATTAACAGAGAAAAACTCTTTTTTATAATTATCAGCTGAAATTTTCTCCTCAAAGTCTCTACTCAAATCATATCGGTATCCCCATGGAACATACATACCATCCGAGAAATAACGAGCCGATTGGAGACACAGAGAATGCTCTTTATATTTTAATAATTGCTCCAGGCAATTGCTTTCCGGATAAACATCATCATCCATCATCCAAATCCAATCAGCTCCATCCTCATAAGCATATTGCACACCTCGGCTAAAACCACCAGCCCCTCCTAGATTTTCTTGATGAATTACGGTAAGATCCTGTTGCTCTAAAAGCCATTCATATGTACCATCAGTAGAGCCATTATTTATTACGCACAGATTATCGATCGGGTAGGTTTGTTTTCGTAAAGAGTTTATGGTCTTCTTCAACAAAGACAGCCGATTATAAGTAACGATAAATACATATACTTTCATTTCCACTCTTTCGTTAATATCATCACCTTCTCCACAATCGGCCCCATATCATAATATTTATACTCAGCCAATCGTCCTCCAAATATCACATTATTCTCTGCCTCAGCAAGTTTTCTATATCGATCTGCCAAAAGCGTATTCCGTTCATCATTCACTGGATAATAAGGATCCATGCCATCTTTCCATTCCATGGAATATTCCTTGGATATAATTGTCTTAGGAGATCGATCTACATCTGCGCCAAACATCTCGAAATGCTTATGTTCGATCACTCGAGTATAAGGAATCTCGCGCTCCGTATAATTTACCACGGCATTACCTTGATAATTAGCACAATCATGGATCTCTTCCTCGAAGCGTACCGTGCGATACTCCAACTTGCCAAACCGATAATCATAATATTCATCAATCTTACCAGTAAAAACTATCGTATTAGCCATTGATTCCCAATACGTACGATCCGCAAAGAAATCCACCCTTGTACGAGTCTCTGTGCCATCCAACAAACCATCGATCAACTTGTTATATCCACCGACAGGAATGCCTTGGTAGGTGTCATTAAAATAGTTGTTGTCGAACACGAAGCGAATAGGAAGACGTTTAATGATAAATGCAGGAAGTTCCGTACACTTACGCCCCCATTGTTTTTCTGTATAGCCCTTTATCAATCGCTCATAAATATCTTTTCCTATCAAAATCAACGCTTGTTCCTCCAGATTTCGAGGCTCTTTCATCCCGACTAAACGCATATTCTTCATAGCCTCAGCCTTTTGCTCCTCAATCTTTGCCTTTGCCTCCTCCGGCACTGTCACACCCCACATCTGATAAAAAGTGTTCATATTGAAAGGAAGGTTATAGAGTTTTCCTTTATAGTTCGCCACCGGAGAATTTGTGTAACGGTTAAACTCTACGATAGAGTTCACAAAATCCCACACTTCCTTGTTCGAGGTATGGAAGATATGCGCCCCATATTTATGTACATGGATGCCTTCCTTCTCCTCACAATATATATTTCCACCCAAGTGTGGACGCTTATCTATTACTAAGCACCGCTTACCTCGCTTACGGGCAAAGTAGGCAAATGTAGAACCGAACAATCCGGCACCAACGATCAAATAATCATACTGTTTCATTTATTTTTTGATTAGTTTAGTTATATAACCAAGAACCTCCAAGAAGAGGACATCACGCTTGAACCATAAGAATCCAATATACGAAAAAGCTCCGATCATCACGCTTACCATAATCAACAACCAACTATTCACAATCCAAAAAGTCAAGCCATAGAGAACAACAAACAATACCCCAGAAGCTAAGAGATAATTCAAGTAATCCCACTCATACAAGCGGATAGGCAAATAACTCCGTCCAACGAGAATTTGGATAAATAGCACAACAAATTCAGCACTAAAAGTCGAAATGGCGGCACCAACCGCCCCATATGGGGAGATCAACAAAAGATTCAATATAAAATTCAACACAGCCCCTCCTACCGTACTCCATATCACGATGC
Source organism: Parabacteroides sp. 20_3 (assembly GCF_964238835.1). Lineage (NCBI taxonomy): Bacteria > Pseudomonadati > Bacteroidota > Bacteroidia > Bacteroidales > Tannerellaceae > Parabacteroides > Parabacteroides sp. 20_3. The sequence goes on from NZ_CAXSNO010000002.1 coordinate 479,468, forward strand.
TCTCTTTTCCTAATGGATACAAGATCTGTAAACCTATCACATTGCTCAACCCGATGAACAAGATAACAGGCGCTGTCCAACAAAGTACGGGAACCGCCTCAAGAAAATCATCTCCACAAAAGATACGTATAACAGGTATCGCCAGTACGATCAATCCTACGATGCAGGGTAAAGATACTCCTACGACCAACCGATAGGATTTACTCGTCACTTTAGAGAAAGCCTCTATCTGCCCTGTTTCTATCAGATTGGAGCAACGGGGTAATAAGACAACACCCAATGAGGCGACCACGCTCAATACCACATGCGACAATTTATTGCCCGCCGTATAAAAGCCCACAGCATCATCCCCTCGCATAAAACCAAGCATCACCGTATTTAAATTCAAATAAATGCTGGTGACCAAGTTGAACACGAAAATACGCAACGAGGGGAGCAAATGCCGCCAAATACGCAACTCCTTCCAACGAATAGAGCACATCGGCAACCATTTCCGTAAATGGACGAAGTTGATTAAATTGTTACCTACCGTAGAACCCACCAAGACAAACGCATAGATCAACAAATCCTCTTTGTCCTTGACAAACAAGAAAAGAGCCAACGCCGCCAATAGACGAAAGCACAAAGCCCTAATAGTTATAAACTTAAAATCCTCAATCGCTTGATAGAACCAATTCACTCCCAAACAGGTGAACATAATCGTCAGACTCAAAGCATAGAATACACCTAATTGTGCAGATATTTGCGGCACACAAGCACCCAATACGGCAACTACCACGTATCCGAACAAACAAAGAATAACGCTCAGCAGCAATATCTCTATCGTGATCTGGTTACGAATAATTATGTCATCCCGATATTTGGCAACCTCTCGAACCGCATACATCGGTATCCCCAAACTGGTCAACAAAACGATATAGGCAACTATTGATTGCAAGAAATTCACGGTACCAATTCCTTCTGGCAGCAACACACGTGCCGCATAAGGAAAAGTAACGACAGGAAATATAATTCCCGTAACGGCATTGATAAAATTAAGGATAACATTCGTTTTTAAAGATGCCATAAAATAAATATGCACTCAATACTCCCACCCCGCCGATACACCGGCGGGACAAACGCATCGAATATCTAGATTAAAAATGAGTTTAAGCTATATTTATAGAGATAGATTACTGAGACAAGTCAGTCAGCATAATACAAATAGTAGAGTACAAATCCGAGACTTCCTTTTGAAGGCTATAAAGTATCACGCTTGCGTCAATATCAAAATAATGATGAACAATGAGATTCCCTCCCTCTCGATACGTCAACGAAGCAACTCATTCATCCGGTTTCTAAGACGGACGATATCCACCGGACTTCCCAGCAGTTCTTCCAATTCGCTTTTCAAATGGGAGAGAGAGAAACCCTTGCGCCTCACCCTCGTAATAAATGTCTACATCACTACTTTCCGTCTGCTGATCACGAGCCACAGAGCCAAATACACCCATCCTCAAGATTCCATACTTTTCGGCTTGACGAATCTTGAAGTCTCTTAATAATGCAAGGATCTCTTGTCTCGACTTCATAAAAAAATGCTTGCTATCAATAGAATATTGATAAAGAGACAAATAAATATCCAATTACGCAATAATTGTCAAATATTGCAATAACTTACCTTTTTTATCTCACCCTTCCCCCAGCACATACTTCCTGATCCCATATCGAATGCTCGGTACATTCGCCCCGTTCACGAACGTGAGGTGAGGCAAAAGGGCGCTGATGAAGGCACGGCTCTTGACCAGCTTGAGGGGAGACGAGTAGTCGGCTAGGATCTCGTTGTAAAGGTCCGTCAATACCGTCTGGCAAAGGGTGACCGTGTCCGGGCAGGCGCATAGGCGGGCCTCGTAGACAAGACGGGTCGCCTCGTCCGGGATGAACAACGCCAACGAGGAGGGTTCAGCCGTCACCGGAGGGGCAGGAGAGTTTATCGGAGGAGACGGAGACTCATGAAGTCCCGATTCTGCGGGCGTAATCCAGCGTTCCGTCCGTGTCACCGTCCCGTCACCCCAATGGATGTTCTGGATAGCGATGGTGGCATTGGGCAGGATCTGCACGTTACCTCCATTGACCGTAAAGGCAGAACGTGCCTGTTCCGCCCGCTCTTGATTTTCTGTCATATCCGTTTTTAATTTAAGTGTTAACAATAATCACCCTTTTCACGGGGGATATTTATTTCTATCCTCATTTCATCCACCATACGTCCGTTTCCGTATCCGTCCCGTCCATCGCTATTCCGGGAACGGGCAGGAACGCATTCCTTTACCGGCAGTAACCGAATAATCAATTTATTTTATCCGATCATGAAAGAGTCTATCTTTTCCTTTTTCAACGCCCCCATCACCAATCAAGTGCCGAACGGGGTTGTCTGTGTCAGTCAATTGCACGCCTATATCACCACCAGCGAGTGGCTGCGTGAGCGTACCGATCAGGTACGTGCCGCATCGGGTGACGAGAAACGGTTCAGGCGGCTGAAACAGAGTTTGCTACCCTATGTCACGCCCGCCGGTATCTTCTCCTACCGCAAGGAAGATCACTTGCTCGTGCCCTCGGGCGAGTTCGTCATCGACATCGATCACCTCTCCTCACCCGAAGAGGCGATCTGTTGGAGGGACACGCTGTTCGCCGATGAGCGGCTACGCCCCGATCTCTCCTTCGTGAGTCCCAGTACCACGGGAATCAAGCTCCTCGTACCCTATCGCCTGTCGATCAAGAAAACCGTGGAGGAGTCTTTCGACGAGGCGGTACGATTCGCTTGGGAATATCTTGAGTGGAAATACGGGCTGAAAGCTGATACCACGAACGCAGACCTCTCACGGGCTTGCTTCCTTTGCCACGATCCCTCAGCGAGGCTAGGAGACCGGAATCGTTGACAGAGGACAAGTGACAGTTGGTAGTTATAAATCATTATTCACCATTCATTATTCATTCATCATGAACCCATTATCAGATCTGGAGCGGCTCGTTGTCGCCATCGAGAAACAGGGGGCGAACATCGCTCCCACCTATCAAGAGTATATGCCGATCGCCTTCGCCATCGCCAACGATTGCGGAGAGGCTGGTCGGTCGTCATTCCATCGTATCTGCCGATTGTCGGAGAGATATGTCTCCACCGAGGCGGATAAGCTATACGACCATGCCCTCAAAGGAGGCAACGGACGGAATGGCTTGGGATCCGTATTCCACTTAGCGGATCTGGCCGGCGTGAGGCTGGACAAACCCTTGGCCGAGGCTGGGAAACTTTCAAACTTTCAAACATTCACGCCTCCCTCACACATGCACACGTGTACGCACGAGGAACCGCCCGTGAAAAATGTCCCGCCCGCCTTTCCGGAGTATCCTTGGCCCGCTTTCCTCAAGCGGATGATCGACCGGGGCGATACCCCCGCCCAACGGGATATCCTCCTGCTGGGCGCTATCACCGTGTTGGGAGCGACACTCAACAAATCGATCCGGATATCGTACGGGCGAAAATTCTACTACCCTTGCCTGCAAACGTTCATCGTCGCCCCGCCCGCCTCGGGAAAGGGAGCCCTCGCTTGGACACGCCGGCTGGCCGAGCCGATACACGAGGCGATGATGGCGGACTACCGGCAGAGGCATAAAGCTTACCGGGAGGAGAAGAGCCGTTGGGACTCGCTGGGCAAGAAAAAATCCGATACGCCGGAGCCCGAGATGCCTCCCCTCAAGATGTTCCTTATCGCCGGTAACAACTCCGGCACCGGCGTGCTGGAGAACCTCATCGAGGCCGACGGCATAGGGCTGATCTGCGAGACCGAGGCCGATACCGTAAGCACGGCCATCGGCACCGAGCACGGGCACTGGAGCGATACCTTGCGTAAATGCCACGACCACGAACGGCTGGCCTTCAACCGACGTACGAACCGGGAATACCGGGAGTGCCCGGCCTCTTACCTCAGTGTCTTGTTAAGCGGCACTCCAGCGCAGGTACGGCCACTTATTCCCTCGGCCGAGAACGGGCTGTTCTCACGCCAATTGTTCTACCGGATGCCACCCATCGACGAGTGGGCGGATCAGTTCGAGCAGGGCGACGAGGACATGGATAGCCTCTTCTCCGATTGGGGGAGACAGTGGAAGAAACTCGTGGACTACCTACATGAGAGGGTCAATGTCATACAATTCCATCTCTCCGACACGCAAAAGGAGCGATTCAACAGCTGCTTCGCACGCATATTCGGGCACGCCGGTCTTTCCTACGGTTATCCGATGCGAAGCTCCGTGGCCCGTATCGCCATCAATATCTGCCGGATCGCTTCCGTGGTGGCCTTCCTGCGATCGGTGGAGAGTCTCCTCATCCCACAAGCCATTCTCGATTCTCAATTTTCAATTCTCAATTGTCCCGATCTCTCGCCTGCCCCCGAGATCCCGGAGGAGAACGTACGAGACGGTATCGTTCCTTCCCTAGAGTTACGTATCGATGATGACGATTTTAAGGCTGTCCTCTCGCTCGTGGAGCCGCTCTACCGTCATTCGGCAGGCATACTCTCCCTGCTTCCGTCTGACGAGGTGCCACGCTCTCGCACACCCACGCCCCAAGAGGCCCTCTTCGCGGCTCTTCCACTCTCTTTCAACCGACAACAGGCCTTGGAGGAAGCAGAGAGGAACAACATCCCCACCGCCACCCTAGATACCTGTCTCAAGCGAATGCAGGAACGAGGCACGCTGGAGAAGAACGGCCGGGGCGAGTACAGCTTCGGCGACCGTGTCACCCATAAGTAATCCCGGCCTCCCTCACACCCCTATATAACGTACCCCACGGGCGTGTGTGTGTGAGGGGGGGACGAATGTTTGAAAGTTTGAAAGTTTCATTCTCCCAAATCTATAAATCATAAATCAAATGTCCTTACCATTAAGAAAGTCCGCACTGGCGGCATCCTATTTCCCTGAGCTGGCCTCCCATCAAGCTTGTAACCGTCTACGCCGTTGGATCATCCGATGCACGGAGTTGTACGATAAGCTGCGGGAGACGGGCTACCGCCCCGAGCAACGTATATTCACGCCACGACAGGTGGGGTTGATCATCCGCTATCTTGGTGAACCGTAAATTAGTTGACAGTTACGCACAGCGGTAAATTAAAACGGCCTATTGTCACTTGTCAACTAGAACAGGCATTCTAAGGTCTTTACAATGCCCATCCAAGGCTTCTTATAATGCCTATTCAAAGGGGCTTACGATGGGCAGCGTAAGAAACCGGCGGTTATCACCGTGTCCCATGTTAATTAATCGTTATTCCCTGCCCCGGGCATCAACCGGCATCACCGCCCCTTACGGCGGAACCTATCTTTGTAACGTTGATCAGCAAATAATTAATTTTCTATTATCAACTTTTAATTTTCTATTACCATGCCACAAGCATTTCAAGCACGAAAGTTTTTTATCCCCAAGACGGATCCCAAGCAGGAGGTGTACAAGCCGGTTCCCTATTATTTCGGTACCCTGTCCACGCAAGACGCGGCCGACCAGATCGCCGAGGAGTCGTCGCTCACGAAGGGTGACGTATTGAACGTGTTGGACCGCTACCAGCGGTATGTCATCAAGAACCTCCAGAAAGGCTACAAGGTGGAGCTGCTGGGGTTCGGAACCGTCTATAACCGCTTCGTCACGGAGAAGGGGGTAGCGACCGCCCCCGAGGTCAAGGCTACGCATATACGGACTATCGTGCCGGGATTCTCGCCTTCCTATACCATACTGAACGGGGCACGACGCTACTCGCTGCTGGGCGAGAAGACTTCGTTGCTCAAGGTGACGATACTCGGGACGCCGGTAGAGGAAGGGGGCGGTTCCGATTCTGAGTCGCCTGATGAGATCTGATGTGTCACTTTTGGCTTGACCCAAAAGTAACCAAAAGGTCAAGGCTGACGCTGACGGGCTACTTCGAGACCTACGCTCGCTGTCGCATCCCAACTCGCTTCGCTCAGACAGGGATGCTCCGGGCGCTCGCTGCGGTCTCTTCGCTTGACGCCCGTCCGCTGAGGCCGTCCAAAGGAAAGCCAAGCTTTCCTCTTATATCAGCCGGGATTCCTAATTCATAATTCATAATTCATAATTTAAAATTCATAATTCATGAAAAAGTCCGTATGGAGTACCATTATCAAAGTGATCATCGCCGTAGCTACCGCCATCGCGGGAGCACTTGGCATCCAATCCTGTATTCTCTAATTTTCAATTTCAATTATCATGGGTAAGGTTTATTGTTTCTACCAGAATTACAGGGAGGTCAGCCTCCTTGTAATTCATTGCTCGGCCACACGATATGACAGGGATTTTCCTATGGAGGCGCTCCGTTCATCGCACAAGGCACGGGGATTCGCCGATATCGGCTATCATTTCTATATCACACGGGACGGGGAATTACACCGCTGCCGGCCGGTCAATCAGATCGGGGCGCACGCAGCCGGATGGAACGACAAAAGTATCGGTATATGTTACGAGGGAGGACTCGACGAACAAGGCCGTCCAGCTGATACCCGGACCTACGCCCAGCGGTGTACCTTGATGGATCTGCTACGGCAATTACGAAGGGACTATCCGGAGGCACGCATCCTAGGACATTACCAATTAAGCCCTTACATACGCAAGGCTTGCCCTTGCTTTGACGCAAGGGAGGAGTATCTCGTCTTATAAAATAGATACCGGCTCGTCATTCACTCGCTAGATTGTCCGGTTTCACGACTTACTTTGTAAAAATACCCCCTATCTCTTTCAGCTCTTGCTCTTTATGATGCCTCGTTATGAAGCGGTTGATCGTCAAGTGAAGGATAGACCATAAAACCAAGTTCAAGAGCAAGAGGTAGGTGGCGTTTACCTTCATGGCCAATAAGACATTCAATACGATGAAAAAAACAGATACGCACAGAATCGTCACCATCACCATCCGTACACGCATACCCGTACGAAGCAGCTTGTGATGGAAATGATTCTTATCGGGCAAGAACGGGTTACGATGATTACGAAGGCGATGAAGCACCACACGGATCACATCGAGTAAAGGGACCAAGACCGTGGAGAAAGCGATCACCATATAGGGATTTGGCAACTCCGGTGAGACTTGGTTCGACACGCACAGATGGATGATCAGAAAACTGATCACGTAGCCCAGCGTAAGACTACCCGCATCACCCATAAAGAGCTTATGGCCACGGTTTGCGTTACCAAAGACGTTGTAACACCAAAAAGGCATGAGGACTCCCAGCGTACAGATGGCCAACAAGGCGTACACATACTGCATGCGGATAAAGAAGATCACGCTCAAGACCGACAGGGCGATACTGCACAAACCGGAGGCCAAGCCATCGATACCGTCTATCAAGTTAATGGCGTTCGTGATATACACTACGATAAAGACCGTGACGGGGATCCCCACCCAAGCGGGAACCGAGTATACACCGAACAAGCCTCCCAAGGAACCGAACCAATTACCGGACAGTACCAATAATAACGCCGACACGATCTGGACGGCGAACTTGTAACGGTAGCCAACACCCACAAGATCGTCGCAGACACCCACTAGATAGAGTAACGTCATGCCCACGAACAGAAAGAGATACTCATAGAGCATGTTGAACGACAGGCTCGATGAGTCCATATCCCAAAAGTACAGGCGGAAGCCTATCACAAGGAACATGGACATCAGGATCACCGGAAAAAACGACAGGCCGCCCAGACGGGGGACCGGCGTCGTATGTACCTTACGGGAATCCGGGACATCATATAACCGTTTCTTGTGGGAGATCACCAAGATCCTCGGGATGATCACCATCCCGAACAGCACGGAGAAAAGGAAGCCCGACAGTAGTAGTAATGTTATTTGCATGATTTGCGTATTAGTTATTTCTTCTTGTCACCGGCCTCGAAACCGTAACCATAGCCGTAGCCATAACCGTATCCCTTGCCGTAGCCGTATTTCTTGCCGTAACCATAACCGTAGCTGTTCTTCCGCTTGCTCATGTCCAGGCCGTTGATGACCGTCGCGAGCTTCGGGAACTTACGCTCACGCCGCAACACGTTGATGTAGCTGAAACCGGCCTTCGGTGTCACGTCCGCACGGCAGACGTACACGCACATGTCAGCCACACGGCCGATGATCGCCGTATCCGTAACCATGCCGATAGGGGCCGTGTCCAAGATGACATAGTCGTACCGTTCCTTCAACCGGGCGATAGCCTTCTCCAGCACGTCACGGGCGACCAGCTCAGTCGGGTTCGGGGGGATAGGACCGCCCGGGAGGATATCGAGGTTAGGGCTGATATCGGATCGCTGGACCATGTCGAACAACTCCACGTGATCAGGGTCGCTAAGGTAGTTCGTGATGCCCTCCATCTTACGGGAGATATTGAACACCTTGTTCAGGCCCGGCTTGCGGATGTCCATGCCGACCACCACCACCCTCTTGCCCAAGTAAGCCAAGCTCACCGCCAAGTTGCCAGCGACGAAAGACTTGCCCTCGCCCGGTTGCGTGGAGCTGAAAAGGATCACACGCTCGTCCTTGCCTAGCATGAACAAGAGGTTCGTGCGCAACCCCCGGAACATCTCCTCCATCAGGTCGTTCTTGTTCTCACGCACCACGATCGAGCCCTCACCCGTCTTCTTGACCAACGGGAGCTCCGCCAAGATAGCCACGCCCGTGATCGCCTCGACGTCCTCACGGTTCTCGATCTTGTATTTCAACAGGTCATGAAGGTAGACAATGCCCACCGGGATCGCCAGGCCCAAGATCAACGCCGCAAGCATGAAGACCATCCTCTTCGGGGCGACAGGACGCTCATCGGCGAGCGGCTCCTCGATGATGCGGCCGTTGTTCGCCGTGGCTGCCAGCGTGATGGCGTTCTCCTCACGCTTCTGCAACAGCATGACATACAACGTGGCCTTGATCTCCTGCTGGCGGGAGATCGTCATGAACTCCTTCTCCTGCCTCGGGGCGTCGCTGATGCGGCTCTCGAACTTGCTCGCCTGACGGTCGATGTCCGCCTTGGCGATCTGGAGACCCTTCAAGACACTGTTCACCGTCGTCTTCACGTTGCGGCGCATAGCCTCGATGCCGGCGTTCATGTTGATGATCGCCGGGTTGCTGTCCGAAGAGGTGCGCAACAGGCGCTTGCGCTCGATGATCATCGTGTTGTACTGGTCGATGACAGAGGTGAGGTTTTGATCCCGCAGGCCCACGTTGGCAGGGATCACCTCGTCCATGTTCGCAGGATCGTCGATATAATTGCGGAGATACTGCACCAAGTTGATCTGCGTGGCGTTCTCCGTACGTTGTTGCTCATACCTCGAGCTTTCCTGCAAAGCCATCTGGGCGTCGCTCGTCAAATTCGTCAGGCCGGAGCGTTGCTTGAAGGCAGCGAGCTCGCTCTCCGTAGTGCCCAGCTCGCCGTTGATGATGCCGATGCGCTCCTCGATGAACTCAGCCGTCTTCTGCGCCACCTCGTTCTTCTCGTCGTTGGCGTCCTGGTTGTAGAACGACACAAGGCGATTGATGAAGTCCACGCCTCGTCGCCTCACCGTGTTCTTCAAGGATACCTTGGCGATCGTCGTCGTCTTGGACGAGGGCGTCACGCTCAAGTCCTTGCCGTAAGCCTCGGCAGTGGACGTGGGCGTATGGACGTGGGCCACCAGCTCGATCTCCCCGCCCTCCAACTCCGGTATGGAATCCATGCCCGTGAAACTGAAAACCCCCACGGGGGTGGGCAATATGGCGGGGAGCCTGTCGAAGCCCTGCTCCATCGTCTCCTCGTCACCCTCCTTGTCAATCTTGTACTCCGCTCTCACCGTTAGCTGACCCTCCTTCGTGTAGCGCATGCGTAGCTCGACGGGGGCCACCAGACGGTCCGCCTCCTCGGGGGTGATGAACACGTTAACGGGGGAGTTCTTGTATAAAGGGGGGTTAAAGCCCAAGGCGTTCGACTCCTCCATGTCGATATACAGGCCCATGTCGTTCACCACCTTCTTGATCAACGTGCGGGACCTCAGGATCTCGACCTCGTTGTCGAAGTTACTCGTCATCGAGAGCATGCCAAGGTCCTGTATCGCAGCCAAGCCGCTGGCGGCGTTTGCCCCCTTCTTCTCGTCCTCCTTGATCAGCACCGACGACGTGACGTTATACACCGGCGTCTGGTAACGCAGGAAGACGTACATCCCGATGCAGCAGGCCAGTACGCTCGCCACGAACCAAGGCCAATAAACCATATACTTGAAAAACACGGCGTAAAGATTGATCTCACGATCCTCCCCCTCCGGATTGTTATTATTATTATTATTATTGCTTGTATTTATACCATCGTCCACCATCTCTCTAAATTTTCAATTCTCAATTCTCTATTTTCAATTATTTAAGTATGTTCACCAACAGGCCGGCGATCGAGACCAAGATCGAGATCGAGCTCACCCACAACGTCGTGCTGTTACCGATATCGGAGTTCTTCGCCTTCGTCTCGTTCGGCGTGACATAAAGGATGTCGTTCTGTTTCAAATAATAATACGGGGAGGTCACGATTCCGGCGTTGTTCAGGTCAAGGTTGATGATCTTGCGCTTCCCGCTCTCGTCCTCGCGGATCAGCTTCACGTTGTCACGTACGCCGTAGATCGTCATGTCGCCGGCCATCGCCAACGCCTCCAGAACGTTCACCTTCTCGTTGCCGATCGTGAAGCTGCCCGGACGGGCCACCTCGCCCAAGACCGAGATCTTGTAGTTCGCCATGCGCACCGTCACGATGGGCGCCTCCTTCAAGTAAGGCCTCAATCTCTCACGGATCAGGCTCTCCGCCTCGTTCTTCGTCAAGCCGCCGACCCTCAGCGTACCGATCACAGGGAAGTCGATCTCGCCGGAGTTGTTCACGAGGTATTGCTGCAACGTGGGTTGCGTCGTCGTGTTGATGTTCGTCAGGGCCGCGTTCAACGGGGTCTGCACCGTCAGGTTGAACGGGGCCGCCGCCTGAGGGTCCGTCGTGTTGACCGTGATGCTCAACAGGTCCTTGGGCATGATCTTGGCGTCATACAGGGGAAGCGTCCCCTCGAGATCGTTCACCGCCTCCGGGTTCTGGAGGTAGGGCACGTTCTTGTAAGACGTACACGCCGCCAGCAAAAGGGGCAGCGAGAATAGGAACAGTAGTCTTTTGATCTTCATATTATTTTGTTATCGTTTTTATTTCTTTAAACACGGATGACACGGACTTAACGGAAAAGGCGGGACAGGAAACCTTTGGGTTTCTCCGGCTCGTATTCCGACTCGTATTTACGCATCAAGTCCTCATAGCTCAGTCCCTTGGTCACCATCTCGTAGATCGTGCCCCAGTCCGGGAGGCCGCCGAGATTGCGGTCGTCGATGAAAACGTCCGCCTTCAGCTTGCGGGAGAAGTGGTTGTTCCGGTCTCTCTCCTCCTCCGGGTAGTCACGGTTCACCGCGTAGAACTCCAAGCCACGCTCACGGCAGAAGGACAACGCCTCCTCCAAGAGCACTCCCTCACGGACCGTCCACAGGATCAGCTTATGCCGCTCCGATTGTAATTTCCTCAACGTCTCGATGGCGAAAGGAAGCTCACGACCTATCGCCGGATACTTATGCTCGACGATCGTACCGTCGAAATCTACCGCTATTATCATCTCTTTAATTCTCAATTTTCAATTCTCAATTATAAAAGGGCCGGACCACCGGACGGCCGGAGTGGTATATGTTAAAGCGGGGTCAGCCTATCGGCCAAAGCCAAGGGGTCTCCTAGCCGCTAGAGACGGCCATTGCCATCCGGGGGATCCGACCGTTTCTTTTCTGCCCTTATCTAATTCTCGCTTAACCGGGGCAATCCCTCCACCTCGCCGGCGTGCCATTCACGGTAGTCCGCCAAGGGAAACCCGGGGACGGTCAATAGCTTGTAATCCGACCCGTCTCTTCTCAAGATATGCTTGCGAGTATATGAGCGGAGCGAGCGATCCGTAACGGACACCATCACGATCGGGAACGGGTAGGCGAACAGGCGCAACGGAGTGGTCTCGCTATCCGGGAACGCACGATGCAGCTGGTAGGCCGAACGCTCGAACGCTACCCAGTAGGGACCCGTGCAATACAGGTGTATTGAGTTTCGGTTCGCACGCTCACGATCCATGATCTCTGTCAAACGCTCACGCAACAGGTTCATCAGCCGGATGCCCGAAGGGACGCCGCATGTCTCTCTCTCTTCTCTCATATCTTTTATTCATCGCCGTTCCCGTGCCCGAACCAACGGTCGTAATCCCGTAAACGACGTATCAACACGGACTTGCTCCTCTTGGGCGAGGCCTCCTCCATCCAAGGGCCAACCAGCTCGTGCGCCATGCGCTGGTAGAGGCTGCTGTCCGTACAGCCGTACAGCGTGACCAGCAACAAGGCACGGGATTGCCCCGCTTTTATCACCGGGAGCATGCTGCGCATCGTGGCATGCAAACGATCGAACTCATCCGACTCGCCCAAAAGCAGATAGGCTGGAAGGAGCAAAGAGTAAAGCTTGCAACGGATCACGTCGGTCTCACCACGGAGAGAGGCGTAGCCACGCAGGACCTCACGGGCCAGACGGGCATCCTCATCCACTACCACGCCAGAGGCATGGTAACGGCCCAAGGCATCGTGCAAGCCCTCCGACAGACGGTCGTTGTCCAGATGGGTATAGACGTGCTTGCCCCCCGTGTTCAGCTCGATCAACTCATACTCCCCCGCTCTCACCTCGAACAAGGGGACCCACAGACAGTCGAGGATACGCACCATCACGTCCTTATGCCCACCGCCCGGCTGCACCACCACCTCCGCCTCCATGTCGGTAAAAGGGCCGGAGGTGATACGCACACGGTCGCCTTTCAACAAGCGGCCGCTATCTGGCACGTATACGGGAAGCTCGTTGGAGTAAGAAGCCGCGACCCAACGCAAGGTATCCATCTCACGATCCGAGAGGTACGGGAAATAAGACCGCCCGCCGGAGGAAACCCGGGGGAGGAAATTATACAGGGGAAGCGTACGCTTCAGGCGGAAGATCTCGTCCTCCGAGGCGTGGACGAACACGTAGTTGTACAGCAGGGGCCGTTTCGTGTTGACCATCTTGCCGCCCACCTTCCTCGCCTCGACATACGAGGGGGAGAAATACTCGAACAAGGCCTCCCCACGACGCTCACGGCGGGAAAGCTCAGCGTCCAGCCCCTTCGAGGGACTGATCCTGTCACGCCCGCCACCGGCGGTAGGGAGCGTGAGCACGTACCAACGGACGGCCTCCTGGTCACGTCGCTTCAGAACATGCGCCATGAACCTATCCGAGCACTTGCCTGTCAATATATCCATCTCTATGATTATCTTTTCCAGTGGTTATCCCATGGCCCGAAAACAGACCCCACGGCAATTCAGAGCCCTACCAAGAATCATTTATATCTTCTTGATAAACAGTACTTTATATTTTTAAATATGGCATTACTGAAAATTACCATCTCTCGAAATCTTAGGCTACTTGGGGAGTAGCCTAAAAGGTGCGAGAACGGTTATCACCCGGTTGTAGAGACGGGGCACGCCCCGTCTCCCACTGTCTGATAGTAGCTTTAAGTTACCATTTGGAGGGGATGAGATGGGGCGTGCCCCGTCTCTACAGGAATACACACAGGTTATAAGGCATGGTGGAATGATACCGGGAACAAGAGGTCATTTCACCCGCATCACCATGTCTATACGTCTAGGATAAAACAGGAAAATCAAAAAATAGAGAGGATCAAACGCCTACAATGAGTAAACAAGCGCATTTGTTTGCTTGTTTTTAGTTATTTTTTACTACATTTGCGCCGTGAAAGAATACGCTACTCCCCAAGTAGCCTACTCCCTTTACCCTACTTTCGGTACATGATTGTACACACTCTCAAAACAAATTTTATTCACCGCAGACATCTTTTCCAACGAGAAACTTTTCAAATAGATTTGCGTAGTCTTGATCGATTTATGGCCCAATAGTTCGCTGATCATCTCAATCGGGACATCCTGTTCCTTCAAAATCATCGCAAAAGAATGACGGATCGAATATGAGGTGATCGGGATAGACACACCGCAGGCTCTCGCCAACCTCTTCAAATTCCGGTTAAAATGGGCCAAAGCGGAAGTGTACTCCTTGTAGGCTTCTTTTCCCACTTTTATCCCTTTCAAGAAAGGAAACAAATAGGGTGAGTCCTTACCTACATCACTTGACAGTTCCCTCAGCGACTCCCATGCGGTAGATTGTACCTCTATAAGCATCGGAGTACCCGTTTTCTGGCGTTTATATTCCAAAACCCCACCCCGGACATTCTCCTTTTTCAGATGAGCGAAATCCACGAATGCCATACCGCAAAACTGGAACATCAGGCACAATGCCTGCCGTGTTTTTCTCAGTTCCGGATCATCTAATGAGGCCGTCATCAGAGAACGTAATAAATCCTGTGGTAACGCCTTTTTGCGTTTGCTCTCTATACCCGTGAAAACTCCCTTAAATAAATAAGGGATATAGGGGGCCAACCCTTCCTCCACCGCCATGTTGTACACACAACGGATCCGACGCATATAGGTCGACACCGTGTTCCATGTACATCCTTTATTCAACAAAAAGGCCTGATAACGCCGAAGGTTCTCCTTATTGACATAGATATAGGGAATTACCTCCAACCCACAAAACCGCATGAATGAGTTCAATGCATCCTGATAGCTCTTCGCCGTGGAATAACGCCCATCCACACGCAATTTATAGATATACAACCTCATCCCTTCTACTAAATCCTTTTTCTCCATACTATCGCTATTTTTACGTGATAAAACTTAGCAAATGTAATACAGATCCGGGAGGTTGAGCATATACAAAAAAAGGCGAACCAACCGGTCCGCCTTTATAAAATCTCCATTTCTAGATTATTTCAGTCCTCTATTCTTCAGCAACGGATCCGTACCCGGTTCCTTGCCACGGAAATTCTTGTACATATCCATAGCGTCGTCGATACCGCCCGGGGTCAAGACATATTTACGGAATTTATCGGCACATTCTTGATTAAAGATGTCGCCGGTTTCCTTGAATGCCTCGAAAGCGTCGCAATCCAATACCTCAGCCCAGATGTAGCTATAATAGCCGGCGGTGTAGCCGCCACCCATCGTATGGTTGAAGTAAGTCGTACGGTAACGGGAAGGGATTTGTTTCAGCAAACCACGACGGCCTAACGTCTGTTGCTCGAAATCCATCACGTTCAAGTTGGCCGGAACATTATTCGTCTGGTCAACGAACTTGATCACTTTCTTATCCGCCGCATCACCACTGACCGCATGGAAATCCATATCCAGATAAGAAGCCGCCAGATACTCCGTCGTAGCGAAACCTTGTCCGTACTTACCGCTCTTATCCAACTTCTCGATCAACTCGGCCGGGATCACCTCGCCGGTCTGATAATGCTTAGCGTACACCTTCAATACTTCCGGCTCGAATACCCAATGCTCCATAACCTGTGAAGGCAACTCCACGAAATCACGAGGAACACCAGAAACACCGGAGTAATGCACGTCACGGAACAAGCCGTGCAAACCATGACCGAACTCATGGAACAATGTATTCGCCTCATCAGCGCTCAACAACGCAGGTTGTCCCGGAGCCGGCTGGCTAAAGTTACAAACGATCGTTACGACCGGAGCCACACGCTTGCCATCCTTATAAGCCTGCGGACGATAAGAACCACACCATGCGCCACCACGCTTGCTGGCACGAGGGAAGAAATCGAAATAAATAACGCCCAAATGAGAGCCATCCTTATCTTTGCACTCAAAAGCCTGCGCTTCCGGATAAGGCAACGGGATATTACGGATCGGGGTGAACGTGATACCATATAACTTATTAGCTACATAGAAAGCACCCTCACGAACATTATCCAACTTCAAGTAAGGACGAACCTCATTCTCATCCAAATTGAATTTAGCCTTCTTGGCCTTCTCGAAATAATAACGCCAATCCCAGCCCTCGGCCTCGAAATTGCCGCCTTCTTTCTTGATCTCGGCGTTTATATCGGCCAACTCATCTTTCGCTTTCGCCAAAGCAGGCTTCCAAACCTCATCTAACAATTGATAAACCTTATCCGAGCTTTTCGCCATACGATCCTCCAACACGAAAGAAGCGTAATCATCATAGCCCATCAACTTCGCTTTCGCCAAACGAGCGGCAACCAAATCACGAACCACTTCCTTGTTATCGTTCTCATTATTATTATTACCACGGTTGATATAAGCGTTGAACATCTTCTCACGCAACTCACGTTTATCGGAATATTGCAAGAACGGCATCACGCTCGGGTTCTGCAAGGTAAATACCCATTTGCCTTCCATCCCGGCATCCTTAGCCGCTTGAGCGGCGTTAGCGATCAAGGTCTCGGGCAGACCGGAAAGATCCTCCTGCTTGTCGATCACCAATTTGAAAGCGTTCGTCTCTTTCAGCATATTCTGTCCGAAAGTAAGCTGTAACATGGAGATCTTGCTATTCAACTCACGCAATTTAGCCTGATCCTCAGCGGAAAGATTAGCGCCGCCCCGAACGAAGTCCTTATAAGTCTCCTCCAATAACTTCATTTGCTCCTTATCGAGACCCAACTCATCCTTCTTATCGTATACCGCCTTCACACGAGCGAATAATTTCGGATTCAAGTTGATATCATCACTATATTTTGACAATAGCGGCGACATCTCACGGCTTAACGCCTGCATCTCATCATTCGTATTCACGCTATTCTGTCCACCGAAAACGATCTGGACCTTCCGAAGCAACGCACCCTGCTCATCCAAAGCGACAATCGTATTCTCGAACGTCGGCTCCTCCGGGTTATTCACGATCGCCTCGATCTCCTTGCGTCCCTCTTCCATGCCTTGCAATAGGGCCGGTTTGTAGTGCTCGAACTTGATTTGATCAAAAGGTGGAACTCCAAACGGGGTGGTATATTCCGCAAAGAACGGGTTCTCACCCTCCACGGTCTTCTTTTCGGAAGTACCGCAGGCAGTAAGCATAACGGCTAATCCTGCTGCCATAATTAATTGTTTCATCTTTACTGATTTTTTGATTTATGAGTTATGAATTGTTCTGCTCATTTTAGCCCTCTGTTCTCCAACAGCGGATCGATGCTAGGTTGTTTGCCACGGAAATTCACGTACATGTCCATAGCGTCGTCGATGCCGCCCGGGGTCAGTACGTATTTACGGAATTTAGAGGCAACCTCCGGGTTGAAGATATCACCCGTCTCCTTATAAGCTTGGAAAGCGTCGCAATCCAACACTTCCGCCCAGATATAGCTATAATAACCGGCGGTATATCCACCTTCCATCGTATGTCCGAAATAAGTGGAGCGATAGCGAGACGGAATCTGACGGATCAGACCACGATCGCCCAAGACCTTCGCCTCAAATTTCTCAATATCCAAATCGGCAGGGATCTCTTTCAATACATGATAATCCATATCCAGATAAGAGGCGGCCAGATACTCCGTCGTAGCGAAGCCTTGTCCATACTTGCCACTCTTGATCATCTTGTCTACAAGGGCTTGCGGTATTACCTCGCCGGTCTGGTAATGTTTAGCGTACACTTTCAATACCTCCGGCTCAACGGCCCAATGCTCATCGACTTGCGAAGGTAGCTCCACAAAGTCACGAGGCACATCGGACACGCCATAATAATGAACGTCGCAGAATAAACTATGTAGGGCATGACCGAACTCATGGAATACGGTCTCGGTCTCGTCGGCCGTCAAAAGCGCCGGTTGTCCCTCCGCCGGTTTACTGAAATTAAACACGGTAGTAACCACCGGGGCTACCCGTTTCCCATCTTTATACGTTTGTGAGCGGTAACCGCCGCACCATGCGCCACCTCCTTTGCCCGGGCGGGTAAAGAAATCCATATACAGCACGCCCAGATGCGTACCATCTTTATCCTTGCACTCGAAAGCGAGAGCGTCGGGGTCCGGTTTCGGGATGTCCTTGATCTCGGTAAACGTGATACCGTATAATTTATTGGCTACATAGAAGATGCCCTCACGTACATGTCCCAACTCAAAATAAGGACGCATCTCGTTCTCGTCCAAGTTATATTTCGCTTTCTTGGCTTTCTCGAAATAATAACGCCAGTCCCAGCCCTCGGCCTCGTAATTACCGCCTTCCTTCTTGATCTCGGCGTTGATATCGGCCAATTCCTCTTTCGCTTTCGCCAAGGCAGATGGCCAGATTTTATCAAGCAAGTCGTACACGTTCTTCTCGTTCTTCGCCATATTCTCTTCCAATACGAAAGCGGCATAATCCTCATATCCCATCAATCGGGCTTTCTCCAGACGAGCGGCAACCAGCTGCTTAACGACCTCCTTATTATCATTCTCATTATTATTGTTGCCACGATTCGTATACGCCTTGAAGATCTTCTCACGCAAATCACGCTTATCGGCGTATTGAAGGAAAGGCATCACGCTCGGATTATGGAGGGTAAACACCCACTTACCATCCAGACCATTCTCTTGGGCCGTTTGCGCCGCCTTGACGATCACGTCTTCCGGCAGACCGGATAAGTCCTCTTTATTATCGATCACTAATTGGAAATCGTTGGTCTCTTTCAGGGTATTCTGTCCGAAAGTAAGTTGGAGCATGGATATCTTCTCGTTCAGCTCACGCAACTTCGCCTGCTTATCCTCCGGCAGATTGGCTCCTCCCCGGACAAAGCTTTTATAGGTTTCCTCCAACAGCTTCTTCTGTTCCTTATCCAGATGGAAGCTCGCCTGATTCTCATATACGGATTTCACCCGGGCGAAAAGCTGGGGATTTAGGCTGATATCATCCGAATGTTTGGATAAAAGGGGATAAAGCTCACGTTCGAGCTCTTGGATCTCGTCCGTGGTATTCACACTGGATTGGCCACCGAAAGCATACATTACTTTAGTAAGCAACTCGCCACTTTGGTCTAAGGCCACGATCGTATTCTCGAATGTCGGCGCATCCGGATTTGCCACGATCGCCTCGATCTCCTTCGACTGCTCTTCCATGCCTTTCAAAAGAGCCGGCTTGTAATGAGCCACCTCTATTTGGTCAAACGGAGGCACCCCGAACGGTGTCGTATACTCCGCAAAAAACGGATTGGGTGTAGCGCCTTCCGCTACATCGCTTTTCTTTGAGGAGGAACAAGCTCCCAAAATAACCGCTAAACCTGCGGCCATAAGCGTTTTATTCATGCCATTGTTATATTAGAATTACAATGGACAAAGATAACGAAGTTTTGCGTTACAATTCTATTTCAAATTGTTATTATTTAGAATCCGGAAAAAGATTTTCACAATTCACACAAAAAAGATCCCCAAAGGGAGATCTTCCCTTCGGGGACCCAATATGCTTTCACTCAATGTTCAATCGAATCGCTCTCTATACCGTCCTCGATATTTTCATTTTCGATCGTTTCTTGTAAATCTTGAATGTCATTAGACGTGTAATCATCCGACAATACCGAATTGGTAGACATGGTCTCATCGTGAAGATCATCGCTCTCATCCCATAACGTTTTCATTATATTCTCTGGCATATCTCTTATATTTTAAAGTTATATGCCTATTCAACAACCTCGACAAAGAAATTGTTGTTCCAATAAAAATAGTTCACTAATTTTAGCGAGATTAACGCAAGAAATAATATGAATCGAATTTGTAGTCTTTTTGGTATTCAGTATCCCATCATACAGGCGGGAATGGTTTGGTGTAGTGGTTGGCGGCTAGCTTCAGCGGTTAGTAACGCCGGTGGATTAGGATTGATCGGGGCAGGCTCCATGCACCCGGAAGTACTCCGGGAACATATCCGTAAATGCGAGGCGGCGACCGACAAGCCTTTTGGCGTGAATGTCCCGCTGATGTACCCGGAAATCGATACCTTGATGCGGATATTGGTGGAGGAAAAAGTGAAGATCGTATTTACCTCCGCCGGTAACCCGAAAACATGGACAAAGTATTTGAAGGATCATGACATGACGGTCGTTCACGTGGTAAGCAGCTCTAAATTCGCCACGAAATGCGAGGAGGCCGGAGTGGATGCCATCGTTGCCGAAGGCTTCGAGGCCGGCGGGCACAACGGACGGGAGGAAACAACTACGATGTGCCTGATCCCCGCTGTCCGGAAAGCGACCTCTCTCCCCCTTTTGGCGGCAGGAGGTATAGGAAACGGTCAAGCGATGCTAGCGGCACTCGCACTAGGGGCCGACGGCGTACAGATAGGCACTCGTTTCGCCTTGACCAAAGAAAGCTCGGCACACGAGAATTTCAAGAAACTATGCTTGAATCTTAAGGAAGGCGATACGAAGTTATTATTAAAGAAACTGTCTCCTACCCGTCTGGTAAAAGGAGATTTCGCTACGGCAGTGGAAGAAGCGGAAGCCCGGGGAGCGTCCGTGGAAGAATTACGTGAGTTATTGGGCAAAGGACGTGCCAAGAAAGGAATCTTTGAGGGCGACCTAAAGGAAGGCGAGTTAGAGATCGGACAGGTAGCGTCTTTATTCTGGGAGGAATTATCCGTGGAAGAGGTGATGAAAGAATTGATCCGTGACTTTAAGCTATCCTTAGAGAACGTAAAAACACAGTTGTGTTCGTGAGAAAACACAACTGTATCTGTGGATAAGCACAACTGTGTTCAAGAGAAAACACAGTTGTGTTCCTTATCATAATCGATACTTATACAATTGCGCCATGACCTTTTGGTATTGGTTTTGCAATTGCAGGTAGTTTTGCACGCTTTGGTAATAGGTCGTCACATCCACGAAATACTCGATCATAGAGATTTGCCCGGCCTGTATAGCCTTGTTCAACAAGACCAAGCTATTCTGCCTTTTCAGCACATCCTTATATTCATCGATAGATTTCTTTAAGGAGACAGACTGGTCATATAGCTGCCTCAACCCATTCTCTACCGTGAAAGAAGCGCTCTCCAACTGCATCTCCGTATAGCGGGCCTGAGCCTTCGCCTGTTTCACGTTATTACGGTTCGAGAACAACGGGATGGTGATTCCTACCAAGAAACCATTGAAACGCTCTCCACCCGAGGCGGGATTCATACGATACCCTAACTCAAAGCCGGGCAGACCTTTCGCCTTATTCACGCTCACCTGCCGAAGAGCTGTCGTCTGGTCGCTACGCAAGGTCTGTAATTGCGGATCGGATTGCATCGCCTCCGTCCGCAGCTCATCAAAGGAAAGCACATCCTTATCCGGCAAGGCGTAAACCGTATCCGTAAACTCGATAGCGATACCGCCGTTCAGGGTAGCCAGCTCCTGCAGCTTGGCAATACGGGAAGTCTCGTTCATCCGGGCCTCTGTCCGAGCGTTCAATAATTCCAGATCGATCTTGTTTGTCTCAAGGATATTCGCATTTCCTTTCTCCAAACGAGTCGCATAAAAAGCGGAAAGTTGCTCGGCGTTCCTAAGACGGGTATCCAATAGGTTCTTCTGCTGGTTCAACAGCACCAAATCTAGGCAAACCTCTTTCACCTGCAACAAGATTTGCTGACGAAAAGCCATCCCTTGACGATCCAAACCCGCGGATTTCGCCTTCGTCAGCTTATGCTTCCGGACATATACGGACGGGAAATCAAAGCTTTGGGAAGCCACGAACTCGCCCGTGAATCCCATCCCTTCTTTATTCCCCCAGAAATGCGAATAAGAGACCGAAGGGTCTGGCAAATTATTATCCAACTTCGCCTCCAGCTTCTGCGACTGGACCAACTGGCTGTTCGCCTGTAAATCCTTATTGTTCGCCTCCACGCTCCGGAGCACGTCCTCTATAGAAGTCTGGGCGGAAAGGCCGCCTGTCAATACAGACAAGGCGGCGACTATAATATATGATTTCATAAAACTTATTCTTTATTCTTGTTCATTATCAGATAAACAATCGGGATGATGAATCCGTTTAAGAACGTAGAGGTTAATAAACCACCCAAGATCACCGTCGCCATCGGGCTTTGGATCTCATTCCCGGGAAGATCGCCATTCAACGCCAACGGGATCAACGCCAAGGCGGAACTCAACGCCGTCATCAAGATCGGGTTCAAACGGTCTAGGGAACCTTGTATCACGGACTCTCGCAATCCCATTCCCTCTCCACGCAAATGCGTATAGTGGCTGATCAGCAGCATACCGTTTCGGGTAGCGATACCAAACAAGGAAATGAAACCGATAATCGCCGGGATACTGATCTCGCCGGAAGTAAGCCATAGGATAATCACGCCACCGATCAACGCCAACGGCAGGTTCAACAAGATCACGCCACTCTCCTTCACGTCCTTGAACTCATTGTACAGTAACATGAAGATCACCAATAACGACATCAACGACGTCAGCAATAAGGTACGGCTGGCCGCCGCCTCGCTCTCGAACTGGCCGCCATATTCGATATGGTATCCCTCCGGCAAACGGATATTAGCCTCTACCCGATCCTGTATCTCATTAACCACACTTCGCAAGTCACGTTCCGATACATTGGCGCTAATCACGATCTTACGTTGCACATTCTCACGATTGATCGTATTCGGACCGGTCACCGAACGGATATCGGCCACGTAGCTTAGCGGCACTTTCTGTCCGGCGGCATCGATCATCAGATTGCTAATATCATCCATCGTGGCACGGCTAGCGTCGGAGGTCTTCACGGTCAGGTCGAAGCTCTTGCCATCGTCGTACACCTGACTTACGGCCTCTCCACCCAACATCACATTGATATATTCCTCGAACTCCGGCAGGGGAATGCCATATTTAGCCAGCAACTCACGTTTCGGGGTGATTGTCAACTGCGGACGCTCGATCTGCTGCTCTACCTTCAAGTCCACCAGACCCGGGATCGTTTGGATAGCGGCCTTGATCTGGTTACCGACCGTAAACATCAGGTTCAAGTCCGTACCAAACAATTTGATAGCGATATTCGCCTCCGTGCCGGAAAGCATAGCGTCGATACGATGGGAAATAGGTTGCCCGATCTCTATATTAGCGCCGCTGATCGTAGATAACTTCTTGCGGACATCATTCATCACCTCATCCCGACTACGGTCTTGCAATTCGAAAGGAGCCTCGATCTCGGAAACATTCACGCCCAAGGCATGCTCATCCAATTCCGCACGACCGGTCTTCCGAGCCACAGTCTTTATCTCGGGCACTTGCAACAGCAACGCTTCCGCACGGCGTCCGATCTGATCCGACTCGTCCAAGGAAATTCCCGGAAGTGAACTTACGTTGATCGTAAAAGAACCCTCATTGAACGGGGGCAAGAAACTACGACCCAAATGAAAGAAGATCACCAAGGCGACCACAAACAAAGCGATCGTGGTACCTAGCACCCATTTCTGGTAAGCCAACGCTAACTCCAAAGCCCGTTTATACACCACCTTCAACTTCCGGGCTATCCAAGCCTCACGCAGTTCCTTCATTCCCGTCGCTTTACGGTTCAGCAAATAGCTACAAAGCACCGGGGTCAAGGTAAGCGCCACCACCGTAGAAGCAAACAACGCCACGATAAAAGCGATACCCAGCGGAACCAACATACGGCCTTCCATACCACTCAAGAAGAACAAGGGCACGAAGCTCACCACGATAATCAAGGTAGAGTTCAAGATCGGCATACGTACCTCACGGGAAGCGTCGTAAACCACCTCCAAGGTAGAGCGTTGCTGATCCGGAGGCAAGAGCCGGTTTTCCCGGATTCGTTTATACACGTTCTCCACGTCCACGATAGCGTCATCCACCAAGGAACCGATAGCGATCGCCATACCTCCCAAGCTCATCGTGTTAATCGTCAATCCCATGTAGTGCAATACGATGATAGAGACCAGCAAAGATAACGGCAAGGCTACCAACGAGATCACCGTCGTACGTATATTCATCAAGAACAGGAACAAGACGATCACCACGAAGAAACTACCCTCAAACAAGCTCTTCTTTACATTATTAATAGAGTTATCGATAAAATGACTCTGGCGGAATATATCCGTAGAGACATGTACATCCGCCGGCAAGTTCTTCCGCAAATCGACAACAATCTCGTCCAGCTTCTCCGTCAACTTCTCCGTACTCGTATCCGGCTGTTTGGTCACGGTAATCAGCACGGCTGGCTTTGTCCGCTCGGAAGCGGTTCCCAGCTTCGGGCTTTTACCGCCGATCTTAACCGTAGCGATATCACCCAGCGTAACCGGATACTCATTCACGGTCTTCACCACACCCTGAGCGATCTCTTCCGCCTTCGACGTAGACAATACACCCCGGATGATATACTCATTATCAAACTCATACAATACACCACCATTGGCGTTCCGGTTCATATTCCGACAAACATCCAACACCTCGTTCAACCCTACACCGTAGTGCTTCATACGAGCCGGGTCCAACAAGATCTGGTACTCCTTAATATCGCCACCGATCACGGCCACCTGCGCCACACCGCCCGTAGACAACAAACGGGGACGGATCGTCCAGTCGGCGATCGTACGTAAGTCCAACAAAGACGTGGAATCGGCGGTCAAACCGAGGATCATCATCTCACCCAAGATGGATGACTGCGGGCCTAAGGTCGGTTTACCTACGTTCTCGGGAAGGCTCTCACCCAAGACAGCCAGTTTTTCGGACACGATCTGACGAGCCCGGTAAATATCCGTACCCCAATCGAACTCTACCCAAACCACGGAGAATCCGGTGGTAGACGAGGAACGCACACGCCGTACGTCCATCGCACCGTTCACGGCAGTCTCCACAGGGAATGTCACCAAGCGTTCCACCTCCTCGGGAGCCATACCGTTCGCCTCGGTCATGATCACGACCGTTGGGGCGTTCAAGTCCGGGAACACATCCACGTCCGTATTAAACGCCGTGTACGTACCCCAGATCATCAGCAATAGCGCACAAACCAAGATTACCAACCGGTTGTGCAATGAATAATAAATTATCTTATTTAACATGCAACATCCCTCCTATTAATGGCTATGGCTATGAGCCGGTATCGCGTTAGAAGCGGAAGACAACTTGATCTGGTAAGCGCCACGGGTCACGACCTCATCGCCCGGTTTCAATCCGGAAAGGATCTGTACCTCCGAGCCGTTATTCGCTCCCAGCGTCACCCATTGCTTCTTATAGCCTTCCTCATCCAGACGGATAAATACCGAATAAACGCCCTGCTCCTCGATAAGGGCGGAGACAGGCACGCTCAAGACATTCTCCATCGGCTTTGTCAACAAAAAGATCTCCACGAAAGAACCGGGGATAACCGCTCCTTTATTATCGAACTCGAAAGTCACCGGTACATAGAAAGAGTTCATATCGGAAGCCTTTCCATACGATAACAACCGTCCACGCAAATCAGACAATTTATAGAGAGCGTTATCATACGGAGTCATGAAATTAGCGGTTTGGATCATGGGAAGATCGTTGTAATACCTCTCAGACACGTCCGCACGCAATACCAAACGATTGTTTTGCGAGATCGTAGCCAAAGGCTGACCTACGGATACATAATCACCCTCTTTCACTTGGATGTTCTTCAAGTAACCGTTCAAGGGAGAGACTACAGACACGCCTTTCGCCGTCTGTTTTCCCGCTATCGCCTCATAAGCGACCTTGGCGTTCTCGTAATTCAAGCGGGCCTGCTCGAAATCCTTGGCGGATACGATCTTATCGCCTACCAAGGCTTGCATACGCTCGTATTCCTTTTTCGCTGTCTCATAAGCGAATTTAGCCCTTGCCGCCACGTCTCCATCCGAGAGGGCGTTGGAAGCGATACTCAACACGGCCTGTCCCTTGCGTACCGCCGTACCATCCACGAACGGCAAGCTACCAAACGAGATCACGCCGGGAACGGTAGCGACGATCACGGACTCCTCCCCTTGCGCCGCCATTACTCGTCCGCTCGTCTTAATCACATCCGTGAAAGGAGCGGGATTAACCGTTACGGTCTGCAAACCAACGGCCTCGGCTAAAGCCTTCTTAAAGACAATCTCGCCGGGATGGGTACCACCGGCCTCATGCTCATGGTCATGGCCTTCGTGTTCATGTCCCTCATGATCATGGTCGTGAGCCTCTAATTCATGATTATGCTCATCGTGTCCGGCTTGCGACGCATTTCCCGCACAACCGGCAAACAGGTAAGCGCACATCGCACCTACCAAATATATTTTCTTCATTGTGTAAAAAATCTTGATATCGTTAATAATAAATAGATAGGGGCAAGTCTGTCCTCACCCGCTCTCACAAACGAGGTATCAAGACATAGGAGGGGCACGAAGTCCCGAGGCACTCACTATCCAAGTGTCGTGCAGCGACTCAATGTAGGGGGCGTTCTCGTGATCAAGGAGCTGTCCGCAAAACGCCGGTTCAGGTGGATAAATGTAATCAAATAAGACGAGTAACGGCATCAGATGTATATCCACATCTCCATCCATAAAATGAGAAATATGCGTACTGAAATAGGCCAAGTTATGCCCGTCGCAACCGCAATCATGCGTATCAGTGCTTTTATCGCCATGCGCTTGCTCCGCGGTCAAGGATTGATAACAAGGCATCCCGTCCCGGTGATGATGGTGAGGGATAACCACAGAAAGCAATGCCAAGATGCCGGCCATCAGCACCACGTATTGTACAACCCTCTGTTTCATTTTCTCACGCATGGCACAAAGATAAGGATATTTTTCCGTTTTTTACATGAATGTTGTAAGTTTGCGGTAAATAAAAAGATAGATGAAGTTTGGAGTAAATAAAAAGGTATTATTATATACCGCCGGTTGCGTATGGATTTTCGCCGGTATCAATATCTTACGCATCGGTATCGTCACATGGTTAAACGATACCCATTATTGGTTATTCAAGATCGGGGAAGCGACCATCGTTTTCTTACTTTTCTTCAATTTGGTCTTTAAACGGCTTTTCTATAAACATTCCGAACGGATCTCCCGGAAAAACGGGAAACATTGCCCGTTCTCTTTCTTCGACGTGAAAGGTTGGATTATCATGATCTTCATGATCGCTTTCGGGATCACGATCCGTGCGCTCCATTTACTGCCGAATTCTTTCATTTCTGTATTCTATACGGGATTATCCACGGCGTTGATCATAACGGGATTCTTATTCTTGAGACAAGGAAAAACCGTTGGGAATTGAGAATTGAAAATTAAAGATACAACAATCAATAATTCTCAATTCTCAATTCTCAATTTTCAATTCCCAAGCTTTTCGCAGATCAACTCAGCCGCCTTCTTGCCGCTCATCAGCATGCCGCCAAAGATCGGTCCCATACGGAAGCTACCGCTTACGCCGTTAGCGGCCATACCGGAAACGAATAATCCCGGGTAGATCTCCTTCGTGTTCTCCACCGTCGTCTGCTCACCCAGCTCCACATTCAAGGAACGCTCGCCGATCACGCCTCCGGTCGGTGTATTCAATTGGATATCATTCTTACGGGCTACCACACGGGCGATCTCGCAATCATGCCCCGTACCTTCCAAGACAGCCTTTGCCATGATCGTCAACGGATCCACGTGCATCCCCTCACGGATTACCGGAGCCCAGTTCACTACCACACCGGCTACGGCATCGTTATGAAACACCACGTCCTCTACCGAATAGCAGTTAAAGATCGTAGCGCCCGCCTTCGTCGCCTGATAAATCAAAGCGGAAGTGGTATGTACCGAATCCATGATATACGTGCCGTTAGCACCCTCCTTATAACTTACGCCCAATTCCTTGATAATCGGCATAGCCTCTTCCTGCACCACGATATCGTTGAACATCATAGCGCCGCCCCACATACCTCCACCGGGAGCCAGCTTACGATCAAACAACGCCACCTTCTTACCGGCTTTCGCCAAGAAATAAGCGGCCACGATACCGGAAGGTCCCCCTCCCACGATCGCTACATCCACAGACAAGTTGCTCTTCAACTTCTCGAAGTAAGAGTCAATGATTCCACTTGAAACAATCTGTTCCATCTTAATAACTAATTAAAGTTTAAACATCAGGGAGCACATAGAGGTAACGCCCCCTTTATTTCCTAGTTCTACCTTATTTTCCCTTCGCCGGCATTACCCGGATCAGGTTCGATGGGTATAATCTCAGCCCGTATGACTCGGGCACCCCTATGTGAAAAGTCGGGGGCAAATGTACAAAAAATTAGTATATATGTACTCAACAGAGCCATAAAAGGCAAAAAACGCTCAGCCAAACAAAATGTAAAAAGTTTAGTCTTCTTCCGACCAGTCATCAGACCAACCGAATTCTTTATCCCGGAATAATTCAGCTAATCCCGAAATCTGCTTGAACCGAAGTAACTCATTTTTATCCATTCCAATATTACGCATGATCCACTTATCAGACATCCCAGATTTGACCAACTCCGTAACAATCTCCGTCATAAGTTCCAAGTTGTGCATCCCTCGAGCCCTGTTATGGCGAATGGTTGAAGCCATTCGGTTTGAAATATCTTTCTCAATCACCGTTACAGGCAACATTCCTTTCTCACGATCATAAATCCTTTGAGATTGCTTCATAACCAGATAACGATGATAACCATCTACTATCTCATATAAATCATCCTCTTCAAGATAATAACAGACGCAAGGCATCGTATAGCCATCCTCCCAAATGGAAAGTTCCAATAATCGCATTTCCGGTGGTGCCATGATATTAGGGTTATAGCTGTTGGCTACAATTTTTTCTATAGGGACAGCCCTAACACCATATGCCGGACTAACAAAGTTTCCCATGCTTATAAAAATTATATTTGTCCATTACTTCTTTTCTCATATCCCTTTCTCGTTTTGTCTGGGAAAAACCCATATACTTACATGTATGATCGTTTTTCAAAATACAAACACACATACGTTTGTAAGTAGGGATTTCTTTAAACTCAGGTATATTGATATCATCGATATACTCCATCCGTACCGGTTTCTTATCCGTATGGTAAGCGGTACATTCTTCCACAATGATAGGAATATTAGCCGCCCGTAACTTAGCGATAGTCTCCTCACTGAGGCATCCTCCTTTTTCTCTCCAGAATTTACGGCTGACTCTTAACTTATTCAAATAGTTCTCACGAGTTTCTTCGGGTAAAGTATTTAGGAGAAAATACATATATTTCTCCCAAGAGAACCCGGCTGGGCACTTGATAGCCCTCCATCCCATAGCGGAGGTATTCCCATATATACCGGCAAAGCCAACACCGTTTACACGTCCAACCATCCTCCCCCACATGTCGGGATCGACAACTTTGTAAATGAACAGTGTGGATATCGCTTGGGATATGAATGGGCTCGCCACACGTTGCCGGGACAAAGGCACCCCTGCTTGATAATACAAATCATACAAATGATTATATGTCCAACCGAACTTTCCGTTCGCTATCCAGATATCCTGAGTTTTCCAATCATAAATAGGATATGCGTTATATATAGAATAATTCATTCTGCGAGTCCATTTATAATTAGCTAGTTTTCTGTAATTCTTATCACTATGTATGGCCCGCCACCTATTAAAACTCTCTTGGGTACGGATACCAACAAGGCAACATATACGCCGGCCCATTTTCCGTTGATACAACCAAAAAGGGAACATATTCTGAAAATCATAATCCCACATGTCCTCCTTGAAAAAGTCAAAGTCTTTCGCCCGGAGACATGAATGGGGCATCTCTCGAACCCAGATATCCCGGTACTCCTCGCTCCAAGGTCTCCAATATTGTTGAAACATAGATGTACATGTCTGGACTTTAAAAGGAACACAACAATGATAAATATCAAGGATATCGGAATTAGCGGCATAAACCTTTTCCACATATTCGGTCGTCTGGCTGTATTGAACCTCATAATCCATATGAAATACACCTAATTTTCGTCCCGGAGCGTATCTACGAATATAATCTACACACAAATTCAACAGTACACCACTATCCTTTCCGCCGGAAAAAGAGACGTATACGTAATCGAAATAATCAAAAATGATCTTCAATCTTTTCTCTGTCGCCTCGTACACATCCATTCTTCGCATCATGACTCTACCTCCGGTAAATAATGCATTTTATCATAATTTTTCCACTCAACACATGTCTGGAACTTTTTTTGTGAGAACACTTTTACATGACGTTTATGCACAACAGCCATAAGTGAAGCTTGAGATGAAAAATCCTTTATGACTTCTTCAAGAAGTTCACTCAATACCGAAGGATCATCACCACTCACGAAATAATTGTCTATAGAGTAATAGAGATGTCCTTTTTTTACAGGCATAAAACCAACAACAGCTGTTTCATGAAAGGCTATATACCAAACGTGGCTACGAGATGTTTTAAAAGGGTAATTGTTATTTTGTCGCAAAATGGCTGGATTCATGACCAAAGGTGCGACAAGTTCATATAACAATTTGTCCGTTCCCTGCAATGTCATA
Source organism: Parabacteroides sp. 20_3 (assembly GCF_964238835.1). Classification (NCBI taxonomy): domain Bacteria; kingdom Pseudomonadati; phylum Bacteroidota; class Bacteroidia; order Bacteroidales; family Tannerellaceae; genus Parabacteroides; species Parabacteroides sp. 20_3. Next base: position 509,936 of record NZ_CAXSNO010000002.1, read on the forward strand.
ATTTTCATGGTCTGCACTTAATAATATTACCATGCAAATTTAGGCATTATATATAGATACCGTAGCCACAAAAACACAAAAATGTAATTTACTCTATTTATATTTAGTCACTCGCTCATAATCGATAACGCCTTTCCAATTCATACAAAAAGCGAAATCATACAGATGGCCCTCGCTATCCGTATAGCATTTCATATCCCGGGGAACATCCTCGAATTGCTCCTCCACGATACGCATATCTGCCGGCATCTGCAAAGGCAACAAAGCGGAAGGCTCGGCTTTTCCACTGATGATATCCAAGACCGCTTGGTTTTGTACACCGAAGTTCACCAGAATGGCATCCGCCGAACCCTCGAACTCGGACATAATCGTAGGCTTATCCATCTCCAAAGATACGATTACAGGCTTACCTTCCATTTTAGCCTTTGTCTCCAAAACAGAGAGCATATCCTGCTTATTAGCTGTTTTCACGGACTTACCTTTATAAGAACGGTTCGTGAAATTCTCAAACGGATCTCCCCCCGCCAAACTTGGGTTACGGGCATAGGTAGCGGTATAATCATTATACTGTAAACTGATAGGCATATAACCGTTTCCACCTTTCTCACGATCGGATTTATCATACCCCGTACCACTGTTCGGGCTCGTCATAAAGACGATGGCGAAATCCGCCTCATCGGGATTATCAACGACCGTAAGATACCGTGACCGATGCCCTCCACTAAAGCTTGCGCATTATTATTCCAGCGAGCCGCCACTTTCGGGCTTTGCACTCTCGTAACCAATACATGACGAACATTATCCTCGGTGAGGAATTTACGCTGCGCATCGGAAAGATCGGATGGCTGGGCTCCACTCTCATCAAAAGATTTGCCATTGTAGGTAGAAGTTCCAAACCCTTTCGAGGCACCGGGGATAGATTGATGGGCGCTATAAAGCATCAATCCGGCGATTTCCTCTGTAGATACTGTCCGGCCAAATCAACGGCACGTTCCTCGGGCGTAAGACGCCAATCCTCATACGGATCAAGCCGCCCGTTCCGATTCAGATCTTTGAAGGCATATCCGTCAACAGTAAGAAGTCTCACCCCCGAATTGGCGGAATATCCTAATACAGCTCCTTCTTGCTGGGTAACGATACGGATAGAATCTTTCTCCACCTCCGTCCACTTCGTGCCCGAACAAGCACAGGTGGAAACTAACAAGGCGCCCAACATACCATGGGTCAGCCGAACAGTAATAAAAGGTTTTCGCATACTTTCTTAGTTTTAATAGGTTAATCTCTATTCAATAATGGTTTCTCAAGAATACGATTTATCCGAAATGAGACGGACGCTTATTCAATCTGCGCTCGATAAAGCTTTTCATAAATTCCACGGTCTCGTCGATCCCTAATACGGATACATCGATCGAGAAATTATAAGAAGAGGCCATTCCCCATGTCTTATTCGTATAATAATTATAGTAAGCCGCACGGGATTTATCAGTCTTCTCCATCATGTTCTTCGCCTCTTCCACCGTCACACCATGCCTTTCCACGGTCTTTTGGACCCGGCTCTCCACTGAACTATGGATAAAGAAGCTCAAACAAGCCGGATTATCCCGGAGGATATAATCAGCGCAACGCCCTACCAAAACACACGACTCAGTCTCCGCCAATTTACGGATAGCGTCACTCTGTATCTTAAAAAGACCGTCATTAGACAAAATATCATTATAAGGCGTAAACATCCCTCCCATAAAAGAAGAATACCCCATCGTAAAAGCGTACGATAAACCACTGGAGGCACGTTCGTCTGCCTTCTCGAAAACATCCTCGCATAATCCACTCTCACGGGCCGCCACGGTAATCAGTTCCTTATCATAGTAACCGATACCCAACTCCTTCGCCAAACGTTGTCCGATCTCGCGGCCACCGCTTCCGAACTGGCGGCCTATCGTCAATATGATTTTATTATCCATAGATTTCAAGTTTAATTCAACCATCTACAAACGTACAAAATTATTTTTAAAGCCACGATAATAATATAATAAACACTAAAACAAAAAATAATCAAAGTTTATACTTACATTTGTTTTCGAATAAATTTAGTACACTCAATTTATCATGAATAACATTCATTCCAATACAACATTTCTTAATGAGGCTATAGACAAGAAGACCGATGTAGAAGATGAAAAGACCGACTTGATTTTGGCCAATATGATTGATTTGCGAAAAACGATGTCGGATGTATTGTCACTTCTTCTTGGAGCCAAAAAAAACTCGGTTATTGACCAAGCGCTATTCCGCATCTTACAATTTTTCGATGTGGATCGGGTGTATATCGGAACATTTGACGAACAAACTCATACTGTTGATTTTACGAATGAAGTTACTTGTGATGGCATTATCTCTATGCGAGAGGATTTACTGCGTCAACTCCCGCAAGACGAGATTCCTTGGTGGTACGACAGTATCAAAAAGGGCATGGATATCGTTATTCATGATGTCTCTAAAATGCCGGAAGAGGCGAAGAGTGAGCAGCATCTTCTGATTTTGCAAGAGGTTTCATCCTTATTAGTCATCCCTATTTTCAAGCAAGGCAAACCATCCGGATTTATCGGCTTTGATTCTGTAAAAAAGAAACGGAACTGGAGTGCCTTAGATATAGAGAACTTACATATGTTGGCTGATATCCTTTCCATAGCCATTGAAAGAGGGGAAGTTCAAGGATTAGTAGAACATACGGCTATGCAAGTCATGAAAAGCGAGACGAAGTTTAAGATCATTTTCGACAAGATGCCTTGGGGCGCCGAACTTTATGATGAGAATGGAGTGTTGGTAGATATCAACCAAGCGGATCTCGATATTTTTGGTGTTACCCGTGAGCAGGCCGTGGGACTGAATATGTTCGAGAATCCTAATATCCCGAAATATGTAAACCAAAGCCTCAAAAACGGAAAAGATATATTCTTTCCTCTTAATTATGATTTCAAGGTTGCTTCTCAAAACGGCTATTACGATAGTCATCATGATTCTAAAACAAAGCATCTGTTGGTAAAAGGAGTCACATTAAAAGACTCTCTTGATAATATATTCGGCTATATTTATATTGTATTCGACGATACCGAGAATCACATCAAGCGGGAACAAATCGAAAATAGCCTAGCCCGGCTAAAAGTATCGGTAGATACCGGGGATTCCATTCTTTGGGAATACGATGTAGAGAATGATAAATTGACCGTAGATTTTGGCCTCAATGAAGACATTAATAATAATGAGGGGCTAAAAGCGATTCATGATTACAACTTCAAGAATCAAGAAGACTATAAATCCTCAATCCATCCGGATGATTTTGACCGGGTATATAATAAACAGTTCAAACCTCTCCTGCAAGGGAAGATCAATAACTTCGTAGCGGCCTACAGGCGTATCCTCAATGGCAAAACATTCTGGTTCAACTCCAATGTACGCTCCTATAAATTCAACGATGACGGAACGCCTAACAGGATCGTAAGCTATACCTCCAACATAACCCAGCAACGGGAAAAGGAGATCGAGCTAATCAAGGTAAAGGAAGCTGATAAATTGAAGTCCGCATTCTTGGCGAATATGAGTCATGAGATACGCACGCCGCTGAACGCTATCGTCGGGTTCTCAAATATAATCGCCGAGATTGATGATGAGGTAGAGCGTCAATCTTATTTAGATATCATTCATAAAAACAATGATTTGCTACTGCAACTGATCGATGATATCCTTGATTTCTCTAAAATCGAGGCGGGAACCATGGATTATCATTTCGAGGAAGTGGACATCAAGGATATATGTGGCGAAATCGCATTGGCAGACTCTATAAAGATGCCTTCAGACGTGGTTCTTATCTTTGATCTCGGCTCCCCATCCGTAATCGTTAAAACCGATGAGCGGAGGGTTATGCAAGTGATATCTAATTTCGTGAATAACGCTATCAAATTTACCACAAAAGGAAGTATCACGATTTATTATGAGATAGAAGGGGATTTTATCCGAGTCTGCGTGAAAGATACAGGTATCGGTATCTCCGCGGAAAACCAAAGACGTATATTCGAGCGATTCATCAAGGTAGATACTTTCCAGCAAGGTACGGGATTGGGATTAACCATCAGCCGAACCATTATCGAGGCATTAGGAGGTAAAATCGGCGTAGACTCTGAAGAAGGGGTGGGTTCCACTTTTTGGTTCACTCTGCCTTTGGACACAAAACGGACTGATATTGAGCTTTCACCGGATATCCCCGTCCAATCCGAAGAAACGCCCCGTTCAGATAGGCATCATTCCATCTTAATCGCCGAGGACGTTTATGAGAATTATTTCCTTTTGGAAACCTTGTTTGGCAAGCAATACCAACTTTATCATGCGCTAAACGGGCAAGAGGCTATCGATATGTTCGAGACATATCATCCGGACCTAATCCTGATGGACATAAAAATGCCGGTTATGGACGGATTCGAAGCGACTCGCAGAATCCGCACCTTATCCAAGACCATTCCGATCATAGCGCTCACGGCATTCGCTTTCGAAAGGGAAAAGGAGATCGCCAAACAATGTGAATTCACGGATTATGTAGTGAAGCCCATTGATATAAAAGAACTAAAGAAATTAATCGTTAAGGTATTGGCATAAAAAAGCGTGTTGCGACAATCGCAACACGCTTTTTTTTACTTAGGCATCGGAGCGGCAGAAGGAGGAGGCGTTCCCAATCCCCATTCCTTATTCGCTTTCGGCCCCATCTCTAACTCTAACAAACCACCAGCGGCGATATCGCTATGATTGAACCAAGGCTGGTTCAAGGTTACGCCGTTCAACTTAGCAGATTGTACGTATTTATTCTCATCGGATGCGTTATTCGCACGGATCTCGAACGTATTGCCGTTACCCATATCCACTTTCACGTCGGTAAACATCGGGCTACCGATATTATAGGTAGGAGAACCCGGAGTCACCGGATAGAATCCCATCTGGCTGAAAACAACGAAAGCGGACATACCACCACCGTCCTCATCGCCCGGCACACCCATCAAATCATTGCGGAACCATTGATTCAATAAGGTACGAATACGTTTCTGGGTCATCCAAGGCTTACCCGCATAATTATACAAGTACGGGATATGCAAGCTCGGCTCATTCGCCATAGAGAACATACCTACGTTACCCGTATGATCCGGAAGCGTGGAATAGAATTGCCATTTAGACATACCCAGCGGCGTATTGAACATGGAATCCAAGGCAGAGGTAAACGCCTCATTGCCTCCGATCAAAGAGATCAAGTCACCGATATTATGCTGTACGTCCCAACGATAAATATATCCGTTATTCTCATCGTAATAATCACGGGCACCTAGACCGCCATCATAACGGTAATCCAATGGATAGATAAACTTGCCATCCTTATCTTTCGGATGGAAGAAACCTGTCTCCGGATTAAATACGTTCCGGTAATTGTAAGAGCGACGCAAATAATAATCCGCCTCGTCTTTCTTTCCCAATTCTTGAGCGATCTGGGACAAGCACCATTCATCATACGAAGTACCTAAAGTCACGGCGATCGGCTGACGTTTTTCCCAAATGGATACGTTAGGCACCGTCTCTTTCTCTCCCGGTCTCAATGCGGGAATATAGCCATGTTCCTTGTAGAAATCATCCAACCAACCGGCGGGAGCGGCAGACCACGGGATCAAGGTCTTTTCCTCGATACCTTTCTTACAAGCGATATAGGCTTTTTCCAGCTCAAACCCACGCAAGCCCTTGCGGTAAGCGTCGATCACGGTAGCGACAGCATGGTTTGAGTTCATACGGCGTGTATCTCCTGTCACCTCCGGGAAGGTAGGCATCCAATCGGTACCCATCTGCTCCGCCATCAGGAGATAAGAGTTGATGATATCGTTCTCACGCTCATTATCGATCAAGACACGCAGGGGATGTGTAGCACGGTAGGTATCCCAAATCCAGTCGTCCGTATAGAAAGACCGTCCGCCATCCTCATGGATCTTTCCGTCGAAAGCACTGTAATAATGTCCGTCCTCGCTCAAGTTTATCGGGCGTTCGTAGCAACGATATAAAGAGGTATAGAATACGGTCTTCTCATCCTTGGTACCGCCTTGTACTTGTATTTTACCTAAAGCGTCGTTCCAATCGTTGCGGGCGATCTTCGCTACCACATCCACGTCGTAAGCGGCGATCTCACGCTCCAGATTCTTCTTCGCCTGTTCCTCGCTGATAAAAGAGATACCGTAGCGAACGCCAAGTTTCTTCACGTCCTCCCCGAAGGAAAGGGCGATAGCGGCATTGATACCTTCCACGGAAGTCTCGTTATAGTTGACACTGCCGTTCGACAATACCCCCGCTTTCACAGGCTTCTGGTTCGTCTCGGCATATAAAAAGACTTTCGTTTTCTTATCTATATATTGATAACCGCTTACGGCGTTACCATTTACTTGTAGCTGTCCGTTACGGCTGTTAAATACCAGATAAGCCGGTCCCTCTTTCTCGAAAGTGAGCGAATATACGGCACTTTGATGGGACGGGGCGAAGTCCACGTCGATTTCCTCATTATCCAGATATACCTGATAACGGTACGGCAAAATCTTCTCCCGGTCATAGCTATAAGCGATCACGGGTCGCAAGCCGGATTCGTCACCTTGATAAGGGCATAAATTGAACGCAGAACGCTCACGATGGTTTGTCACGATAATAGGCAAACCGCCCAGACGGTCACCCGTGAAGTCCGCACGCTCCGGATATACACGTAGCATACTGTTCGGCAAATGCACGGTCGGGAAAGTAGGCACCAATAAATGGCTGATGTTTCCCATATAAGGATTCACGTAATCCACCGGGTCCATCGCAGAAGGAGAAGTCCCTCCGCCACCGGCACATGACACCCACAGGAAAACGGAAGCCAAAAGGGCCATCGAAGTTTTAAGCTTTGTCTTCATTTTGTCGATTATTAATTCGTTAATTATTCTTTGCTCCTCAGCCGGGTACTTTCCCTGCAATCCGTGAGACGTTGTCTCACGGGTAACAGAGCAAACCGCTCACTGGTAAGGGAGCTATTTACTCAGCCGTCTTCGGACGATTTTCCGGGGCAGCTCCGAACTCCTTATTCGGCGTGTTGCCCATCACAAAGGTAAGATTCCCTCCCTTCACGATATCATCATACAGAATATAAGAATTGTTATAAGGTTTACCATTTAGCAACACGGATTGGATATATACATTCTCCTTGCTGTTGTTCTGGGCTACGACCTCGAAAGTCTTACCCTCCGGCAAATGAACGGAAGCCTTATCGAATAACGGGCTACCGAACACGAATACGCCATTGGAAGGATTCACTTGGTAAAATCCCAAGGCAGACATGATATGCCAAGCGGACATCTGGCCACAATCCTCGTTTCCGATGATGCCTTCTGGCTGGTCGGTATAGAACACATCTTGAATGTAACGAACTTTCTCGGCTGTCTTCCATTGCTCGCCGGCGTAAGGATACAAGTAAGTAACATGATGGCTCGGCTCATTTCCATGGGCGTACATGCCGATCAAGCCACTGATATCCGGAGAGGCGTTCTCCCCTAACTCACCTTCCACCAAGAACAAAGAATCCAGTTTCGAGATAAACGGAGCGTCACCACCCATCAACTCGATCAAGCCTTCCGGATGCTGGGGCACGAAGAATGTATAATGCCAGCCATTTCCCTCACAGAAATCGCCTACGCTATGTATGGACTGGATCGGATCGTACGGCGTACGCCAGCTGCCATCATTCATTTTCGGACGGATAAAGTTGATATCCTTATCGAAATACTGCGTATAATATTTACCACGTTTCAAGTAATTTTGGTAATCCTCCGTCTTGCCCATTTTTTTCGCCATCAAGGCAATACCCCAATCATCAGCGGCATATTCCATCGCGATAGAAGTAGCCTCACGTACCTTATCACAAGGGATATAGCCTTTTTCCAACACGTACGGCACCCCGTTTTGCTTCTCATAGACAGATGAAGCAACCATATAACGATACGCACGGTCGGCGTCAAAGCCGGTAAAACCTTTCAGATAGGCATCTGCGATAATAGGCACAGCGCTATATCCCGGCATTTGGTCCGTCTCACCACCAATCAACGGCCAGATCGGTAATTTCTCTTGCTGGTCGTAAATGCTTAACATCGAGTTCACCAAATCCGACACATATTGAGGCTTGATAATCGTGAACAACGGATGCAAGGTACGATACGTATCCCATAGAGAGAAAGTGGAATAGTTCTTCCAAGTATTGTTCGTATACACCTTATCGTCATGGCCACGGAAATCGCCATTCGCGTCGCAATACAACGTCGGAGCGATAAACGCATGGTACATGGCGGTATAGAAAATCTTCTTGGCACGCTCATCTTTCGTATCGATGGAGATACAAGACAATTGGTCATTCCATTTATCGATAGCCTCGTTACGAACCTCGTCGAAATCCCAATGAGAAAGCTCCGTACGTAAGTTAGCCAAGGCATTCTCACAACTTACGGAAGAGATAGCGACCTTTACCAAGGCGGTCGGGGCATCTCCCTTAAAGGTAATCACTCCCTTAACGGACTCGCCCGTCAACTCATCATTACCTGCGGCCTCATCATCGTTGAATACAGCCAAAGACTCGATCGGCTGATCACATTTCAACGTAAAGAATACTTTGTGACGTGGGCTCCAACCTTTGGAAAAGCGGTACCCCTCGATCGTGTACTCATCAATCTTCTTCAAATAAGTGTCATACGCTTTATCACCGATACCCTCCTTCAAGTTGATCAAGAGGCGATGCTCACTTCCCGACGGATACGTATAACGATGTAAGGCTACACGCTCGGTCGCTGTCAACTCCGCCTTTACGCCATTATCCATCAGCAAAGAGTAATATCCCGGAGCTACGGCTTCGTTGGCATGTTTATAATAGGAAGAAGCGGCTCCCTCTATATTATCTTGCTCGCCACGGGCGGTACGTACCTCGCCCGTATAAGGCATCAGAAGGATATCCCCCAGATCAGAACATCCGGTTCCGCTCAAATGCGTATGACTAAATCCGATAATGATACTATCGGAGTAATGATAACCGGAACACCAGTCCCATCCCTTAAAAATATTCTGAGGACCTACTTGAACAGCTCCAAACGGAACGTTCGCCCCGACAAATACGTGTCCGTGTTCTCCCGATCCGATATAAGGATCTACATATGCGGTAAAGTCTGTCTTGTTTTCCGTTTTCTCCGGTGTAGCACAGGAGTATGCGAAAAATGTCAGGCATATCGCTATGCCTGACATTAATGGTTTATGAATGAAATTCATCTTAATTGCTTATTTCTTCTTTTTACTAGGTTTTACAGAAATAGGGGAAAGTTTATTGATCCCTTCCTCGTTTACGGAGAATGAGTAAGGCATATCCTCCGGATTAATACCACGATTCATATTCGGCTTGTCACCCATCTTGAAGTCGATCACGCCACCCTTAAACAAATCGTTATGATCCAGATAATTCTTAGTGTAGTTCTTGCCGTTGAACGTCATGGATTCGATATAGATATTCTTATCGCTGTTGTTCGGGGCATTGATCACCAAGTTGTTTCCATTCTCAAAATGGATCGTAGCCTTCTTGAACAGCGGAGCGCCCAACACATATTGGGTCGTACCCGGAGCTACCGGATAGAATCCTAACGCTGAGAATACATACCAAGCGGAAGTCTGGCCATTATCCTCATCACCGCAATAACCATCCGGACCCGGAGTATACATCTTATTCATTACTTGACGTAACCAATATTGAGCCTTCCAAGGTTGACCCGCATAGTTATATAAATAAATCATATGCTGGATCGGCTGGTTACCATGAGCGTAGTTACCCATATTCATCACGGTCATCTCACGGATCTCGTGGATCACACCACCGTAGTAGCTATCATCGAACAAAGGCGGTACAGCAAATACGGAGTCAAGCATCATCACAAATGAATCCTTACCGCCCATCAAGTCGATCAATCCCTGAGGATCGTGGAATACAGACCATGAATAATGCCAGCTATTACCTTCCGTGAAAGCGTCACCCCATTTCAGCGGAGAGAACGGAGCCATAAACTCGCCATTCTCATTCTTGCCACGCATCAACTTGGTTTCCTTGTCGTACAGGTTCTTATAGTTCAACGCACGACGGGCATATAATTCCAATTCCTTTTTCGGACGGCCTAGTTGTTTAGCGATCTGCCAGATACACCAGTCATTGTAAGCATATTCCAATGTACGGGCGGCGTTCTCGTTGATCTTCACGTCGTAAGGAACATATCCTAACTTATTATAATATTCATGACCCAGACGTCCTGTAGAAGAGACCTTCGGGTGAACGTTTTCCGTACCATGGATCAAACCTTTATATAAAGTCTCCAAATCGTCAACCTTCACACCCTTCATATAAGCGTCTACCAAGATAGACGCCGAGTTATTACCGACCATGCAACCACGGTGACCCGGACTTGCCCATTCCGGGAAGAAGCCGCTTTCCTTATATGTATTGATCAAGCCCTCTTGCATCTCCTTGTTTACCGACGGGAACATCAAGTTCAAGAATGGGAACAAACTACGGAACGTATCCCAGAATCCGGTATCGGTAAACATATAACCCGGTAATACCTCACCATTATACGGACTGTAGTGTACCACCTCGCCCTGAGCGTTGATCTCATAGAACTTACGAGGGAACAACAATGAACGATAGAAACAAGAATAGAACGTACGATATTGATCCAAATCTCCACCCTCAACCTCGATCTTGCTCAAATGCTCATTCCAAACATCCTTACCTTTCTGAACCAAGGTATCAAAGTTATCGTTACCTAATTCCTTCATGTTGATAGCGGCCTGATCGAAGCTAATAAAAGAGGAAGCCACCTTCGCATGAACGATTTCACCCTTCTTCGTCTTGAAACCGATTACGGCTCCTACATGGTCACTCGTTTGCTCCTTCGCACCCTCTTTCAAAGAAGCGTCGGCAAATGTAGCCTCGTATGTGAAAGGCTTATCAAACTCGATCACAAAATAATTCTTGAAATTATCGGGAACCCCACCGCTATTCTTCGTTGAATAACCGATGATCTTATTCTCCTCCGGAATCACCTTGATATAAGACCCCTTATCCAAGGCATCCACCACGATATAAGAATGCTCGTTTTCCGGGAAAGTGAAACGGAACATAGCGGCACGATCTGTCGGCGTTAATTCCGTTACCACGTCATGCTCCGCCAGATATACCTTATAGTAATAAGCCTTGGCGATCTCTCCTTTATGCGAGAACCAGCTCGCACGTTTATCTTGGTCGAATTCCGGTTTACCAACCACCGGCATGATTGCAAATTGTCCGTAATCATTGATCCACGGGCTTGGCTGATGGGTCTGTTTAAAGCCACGGATCTTGTTAGCCGTATATACATACTGCCATCCATCTCCCATCTTACCAGTCTGAGGAGTCCAGAAATTCATACCCCACGGACGAGCGATCGCCGGATAGGTATTTCCTGTAGACAACTCATAGGAAGATTGCGTCCCCATTAGCGGGTTTACATACTCTACTGGGTCAAAAGACTCATTCACAGCCGCTGCCGCAGGTTTCCCCACCCACATCAGCATCGCCGCTAAAGCTAAAGCCCAAACGCTTTTTTTCTTCATGATATAGCTATTTAATTAATAATATAATTTATCCGTTTTTGTGTTTTATATTCATAGTTGGACTACAAATATCCATTTAATTAACATGAATAGAAAGTGATTCTCGTGTCATTTATTTAGAAATATCCCTTTCTTTCTTATGAATTTCTGGCATTATACGAATATAGGTGCAAATCTAACAAAAAGAATTAGAAAAAAGAAATCCAATGAGCCAGATCATACTCTGTTCATCGCACTTTTATCACTATCGAAAAAGATTAAATATCACATGCTAGTTCCGTACGAACTATGTCCATCTATAACGATAAAAATTACATAGACAATGTAATCAATCTAAACTTAATTAAAAAACAAAGCAAAATGACAAAGAATGAATCTAAGCTATTATCCATTCAGGGGATAGCTAAAGCCTCAGCGTTCTGTTTGCTGCTTTCTGCCTTCTCTGTAAACGCCGCTATGGCCGCTCCCGCTCCCGCAGGCACGGTTGATGAAGTAATGGCAGTGCAGCAAGGCAAGAAAGTAACAGGTGTGGTTGTTGACGGTACAGGTGAGCCTGTTATTGGCGCTAACGTGGTGGTGAAAGGCACTACAAACGGTACGATCACTGATTTCGATGGAAATTATACGATCGAGGGTGTGCCCGCCGACGGAGTTTTGGTGATTTCCTATATTGGTTATTTATCTCAAGAGATCCCTGTAGGCAACCAATCTGCAATCAATGTTACATTGAAAGAAGATACACAGACTTTGGATGAGGTAGTAGTAGTAGGTTACGGTACGATGCGTAAATCGGATGTAACAGGTTCTATTTCTACAGCTAAAGGAGAAGAGATGTTAAAAGCTCAAAACTTTAGTGCATTGGATAACTTGCGTGGTAAGGCTGCCGGTGTAAATATCTTCTCTAACTCTAGCCAGCCGGGTGCTTATGGTAGCCGTGTTGTTATCCGTGGTCAAGCGACAATTAATGCCTCTTCTGATCCGTTGTATGTTGTGGACGGCGTAGTAATGGAGAACTTCTATTTGATGAACCCGAATGACATCGAGTCTATGGAGGTATTGAAAGATGCTTCCGCTACCGCTATCTATGGTGCTCGTGGTGCCAATGGTGTTATCATGGTTACTACGAAACGTGGTAACAAAGAAGGTGGAACGAAGGTTAGCTACTCTGGTTCTGTAAGCTTGGCTCATCGCGCTCGTAAGATGGATACGATGAATGCGCAGGAGTGGTGCGATGCTTTTATGCAAGGTATTGAGAATGAGAATAGATGGGGATCTGATAAGGATGGCAATCCATTTAACTGGTCTACTAATCGTGCGGATTGGTTTACAGATCGTCGTTTCTTCGATTCTAACGGTAATCCTCTTTATGATACAGATTGGCAAGATGAGGCAACTCGTACAGCGATCTCTCATAACCATCAATTGAATGTTCAGCAAGGTGGCGAGAAATCATCTATGGGTGCATTTTTGAACTATACTGATAACCAAGGTATCATGTTGAATACCTATTCAAAACGTTTGAATGCAAAGATCGCTTATGATGCGAATCCTACAACATGGTTATCTACAGCGATCAACTTGGCGGTGAACCATACTTGGGGTAACTCTACTCCAGAAGACGGTGGTGGACAGGATGCTCGTCGTACTATGATTGAAATGGTTCCTTGGATGCCGGTTCAATATAATGGCAAATATACCTCCACCAATACTCCAGAAGGGATGCCAATGGACTTTGAGGCAATGTCTAACCCTGTTCATATCTTGAAGACCTATAAGAATATGAACTATAATACAAAAGTATTCGGTAATGCAGCCTTGACATTCCATATCATCGAAGGTTTGGATTTGAAGACTCAATTCGGTGTTGACGCTAACTTTAAGACTTTGCATAAATATATGCCAAGTGACTTGGTGAATTTGGCATATGACCAACATGGACGTGCTGAAAGATATCATGCAAATACTCTTTATTGGCAGGAAGAGACTTACTTGACTTATAATAAGACGATTGGCGAGCACCGTATCAACGCTATGGCCGGTTTGTCTTGGCAGGAGCGCAAGTATGATTATTCTAGAATGTATACAGAAAACTTCACTACCGATTTCTTTGAGGACTTCAATATGGACGCAGGTACGAAGCCTGATGCTCCGAAGACTTATTGGGAACGTTGGGCTATGAACTCCTATTTCTTACGTTTCGCTTATACATTCAAGGATCGTTACTCCGCTACAATTACTGGTCGTTATGACGGTTCTTCTAAGTTTGGTAAGAACAACAAATATGCGTTCTTCCCATCAGCGGGTTTGGCTTGGAACATCACGCAAGAAGACTTTATGTCTGATCAAAATACGATCAGCAACTTGAAGTTGCATACCAGCTACGGTTTGACTGGTAACTCTGAGATTGGTGTTTACAAATCTTTAGCAACAGTTAAGAGCGAAACGTTATTATTGAACGGAACACGTAATTCCTATTCTTATTTAAATAGATTGCCTAACTCTGATCTGAAATGGGAGAAAACCGCCCAGTTCGATATAGGTTTCGATTTAGGTTTGTTCAATAATAGAATTACGTTAGATGCTTCTTATTACAACAAGAAGACTTCTGATCTGTTATTGGATGCTCCGGTTCCTCATACAACAGGTTTCGAGACTGTTTATAAGAATATCGGTTCTATCCGTAACCAAGGTTTGGATCTGATGTTATCTACTCGCAATATTGATACAAAAGACTTCACATGGACAACATCCATCAATGCTAACTTCAATAAAAATAAGATCTTATCTTTGGGTGACAATGACGAGGATATCTTGAAAAACGAATGGGTGAGCGGTGCTTCTATCTTGCGTGTAGGCGAAAGCGTAGGTAGTTTCTATGGTTACAAACGTTTAGGCGTTTATACAATAGAAGATTATGAAGCTGGTAACTGCCAGAAGAAACAGATCGGTCGTGCGAAACGTTCTTCTGAGCGTGAGATCATAGGTAAAGGTGTACCCGATTGGACTGGATCTATGATCAATACATTACGTTACAAGAATTGGGATTTCACTTTGGATTTACAATTTGTCGCTGGTGTTCAGACCTTGCAACAGTTCTATCACTCTACATATGACCGTTTCGGACAGACTAACGGCTTGACAAATATCTTGTATGACGCATATAATGGAACGAATCCTAATTCTATGCAGCAAGCTATCTGGTTGTTCAACGGTGGTCACGCAGGACAGGATACTTTGACAGACTCTCAATGGGTGGCTAATGGTTCTTATTTACGTGCGAACTTAATCCAGTTAGGTTATACTTTTGACTCAAATCAATTGGCAAAGACTCCGTTTAGTAGCTTACGCCTATATTTGAATGTGAACAATGCGTTCTTGATTACAGCGAAAGACTTTAATGGGTACGATCCTGAAAGTACATCTCAGATCTCTACATCTAACGGTTCAGTATCTCCAGAACAATTTGGTCAGAATATGGCCTTCTTCTCTTATCCGAGAGCTAGAACGTTTACGTTGGGTGTAAATGTAACATTTTAATTAATTAAATTATTCAGAAAATTGCAATGAAAAAAATATTAACAACAGCTATTTTATGTGCGGGATTGGTAGGATTTACCGCATGTGACAGTTTTTTGGATGAGGATCCGAAGTCGTCCTTGACTTTGGATACCTATTATAAGACAAGTGCTGATATTATTGGCAATGTCAATTATCTATATCGTGATGGTGCTCCTGATAAGATGGGTAATATGACTGGTGCTTATAGAGGTTCTAGCTTGTCTGTAATGAACATGGTAACTGGTTATTTCGTGAATGAATATGAAGGTCAGGAAGTAGACTGTTCCTATGCTCGCCAGTTGACTCGTCAGGACTTTACGCAATCTTGTTGTAATTATTTGACTAATGACACTTGGAAAAGTTGTTATAAGTCGATCAATGTAGCGAACGCAGTTATCAAGTATGTTGATGGTGTGGAAATGGATAATCAAGCTCAGTATAAAGCAGAGGCTCGTTTCTTCCGTGCATTGAACTATTTCTATCTTGTAAAAATGTTTGGTGATGTTCCAATGGTTACAGAACCTACAGAAGATGCTACTTTGGTTGAATATCCGACTCGTACGGCTGCATCGGAAGTTTTCAATACAGTTATCATTCCTGATTTACAGTTTGCTGTAGAGAATTTACCTAATGCTACTTTTGCAGGAAATAGTCACCGTGTGACAAAATATGCGGCTGATATGTTGCTGGCCGATGTTTACATGAGACTAGGAGAGTACGCTAATGCGGTTACTCCATTGAAAGATGTAATCAATAGCGGAAAATTCGCTTTGGCTACTAACGATAACCTTGCGGAAGGTAGTGCGTTCAATAAGTTACGTACAACAGATGATCTGCCAGAGGTTATTTATGCCCGTGAATATGACGCAGCTATTTCTCCTAACGGTAATATCCCGGTTCACGCATTCAATTTGATTTCTCCGACATTCTTCGCTAATTCTTCTACTGGAAACAAATACTCTTTGTGGGTAAATGTGTATGGTGTTAGCGAGCGTTATTTGAATGTGTATGGTGAGAAAGACTTGCGTGCCCAGATGAATCAGTTCTTCCATCGTACATATACGCATCCTGTTGATGGAACAACTCTGGATATGAAGATGCTTTGTAACTGGTACTGGTATGATGAGACTGCTATCTTAGAGACTGGTAAGGGTACGAAAGACTGGAACTTCTATCGTTATGCTGAAACATTATTATCTGCCGCTGAAGCTATCGCTCAGTCTAGTGGGGTAAACGCTGAGGCTGCCGGCTATTTGGCACAAGTTAAGGCACGTGCTAACATGGAAGGTAAGGATGTTTCTACAATCGCTTCCGAGCTTCAAAGATTAGGCAAGCAAGCTTTTATTGAAGAGTGCTGGAAAGAGCGTTTACGTGAGTTCCCATTGGAAATGAAGATTTGGGATGACTGTGTTCGTACAGGTAAATTCCCTCAAATCTCCGCTACAAACAAGGGTGAGGTTCAATTCGTTGATTTAATTGGCGCTAAGAATGGTAGCGGTGCTACATTCAAGGCAACAGACTTATACTGGCCGATCCCTGTAAACGAGATCCAACGTAATCCGAATTTAACTCAGAATGAGGGATATTCAGCGAAGTAATTACTTTTTATTTCAATAACTGATGGCTGAAAGGGAAGGATGAGTGATTATTCTTCCCTTTCTTCCTTAATACAAGAACCCCATCATCCATAACGGGATCTTATTTTTATATCATCCGCAACGATAAAACCGTCCGGTATCCCTTCTATTGGTGAGTACCTTTTTCGTTTGCCACCGATCTCGAACGTATAAATTCCATCCACCAAAAAATCGTTGGCTTCGCTCATACTTTACAAATTTATCCTTTCTATTTTATCTGTAATACTCGGATGTAAATCTAAGGTTGTTACTTGGTGAGACTTTTTCAATTGGTTCGCAAAGAACGTCTCCCGCATGTTGCCGATATTCGCTTTCAAAGGCGAGAGGATATACATCAGATTTCTATTTTTCAAGTAGATATTGTCCGGCTTTTGCAGGCGAGAGATACCAAAAGTAGAAACAGTTGTAGGTCAGCTTACTTTCTGCCAATACGTTTAGATAAGTCAATAAAACGTTTCTCGTGATACTAATCCATTCGCAGAGCTTACTGATATTCGGGATAAAAGGGGCCGGTAAAGATAATTTGCAGTTCTGGCATATCATCGTATATATTCTTCAACTCTTGGCTTTACTGGGGGGATTTATGTACCTCATCCAAGTGTAAGCGTGTTCCTCCTCGTTTCACGAAACGATCCGCAAAGTCATATAATGTATTGTCAGAGAAATAGATACTATCTAAGCTGACATATATGGTTCGTTCGTCTTGCGGAAAATTTCGCTTGATATGCTGTTGCGGTACACTCCCCGAGCACCTCTTATACCGATCAACCGGGCATCCCGATTAATCTCGTACACCGTGCTTCTAATAAAGGCGGTAGAGGTAAATCGCAACTTCTTTCGATACATCTCTATCAATCGCTCCATAATCGTACTTATATATATGCAAATATAACAAATTGTTTATAGCAGAGAGCAATTTTGGGCGTTTTTTGTTTACAGAAGGAAGCAATTGCTTATCCTCTAGCCTGTGTCAAAGTAAAGGATGTTTATGAAGTATTAGTGACTTGGCAAAGTAATATATACTGCGTGGGCAAAATAAGTATATATCCTTTGAGCAAGTCAGTAGTACTGCTCAGAAAATCATTCTTTTTTCTTCACCTTCCAACCGTCCTTCTAACTTAGCAGAATCCAGTATGTCATTTCTTGCTCTTTTGTTTTCATAGTTGAAAGTGAATAATAAGACAACCAAACCAAAATTCTGTATATTATACATTGTTTCATGCAACTCGCTGACTAATCGAGCTACCAAAAAGAGAGGGAAGGATGATCGCTCATTCCCTCCCTCTCTAGCCATCAGTTATTGAAATTTATTATTGAACGGCATAGCCCTCATTCTGAGTCAAACTCGGGTTACGTTGCATCTCGTTCAAAGAGATCGGCCATAGCAAGTCGGAAGACTTGAAGGTTGCGCCGGAAGCGTTCTTTGCGCCAACTAAGTCAACGTATGTAACCTTACCCTTCTCTGTAGAAGAGATTACAGGGAACTTGCCTGTACGCAAACAGTCATCCCAAATCTTGAATTCCAACGGGAACTCACGCAAACGCTCTGTCCAGCATTCCTCGATAAAGGCCTGCTTACCTAATTTCTGAAGATCGGCAGTAATTGCGGCTACCGTCTTGCCTTCCATGTTTGCACGAGCCTTGACTTGTGCCAAATAGCCGGCAGCCTCAGCTGTTACACCTTGAGACTGAGCGATAGATTCAGCAGCGTCAAGTAAAGCCTCCGCATAACGATAGATATCGCGGTCTTTCGTAGAACGTCCTGAGTTCAACAAAGCGTCCTCATCATACCAGAACCAACAGCCACAAGCATCCTTAGGAGCCGTCCAAGTCTTGCCATTGTCCGGATTTGTATAATCCCAATGGAAGAATTGATTTGGCTGAATACGTAAGTCGTTTGCTGCATACACGTTCAAGAATTGATTCGTTGGCCCGTATGTACGCTCAAAGATAGAATACGTACCAAATATAGCTGTAGCCGCTGAGTTGAACGCATAAGTAGGCCACCAACCACCGTTACTGATCGTAGCGTTGTATTCATAAGAGTAAATAGACTCATCTAGTCCGTCTGTCGTGCGGATCTTATTATAGGCAGAACCTAGCGCTAAGTCATTATTGGTTGCCAAAGCGTGCGGAGAATCGATCACAGTCTTTACCGCAGAAGCCGCATCCGCATACTTACCTTGTTGCATATAAACGGAAGTCAAGACCATCGCTGCCGCATACTTCGTGATACGGTTACCATTGTTGTAGAAAGTAGCAGCCGGCAATGCATTAACGGCATCCCTCAGGTCGGATTCGATCTGAGCATATACTTGCTCTACAGAAGCACGCTCCAAATACATGTTCTCCATAGATTCGTAAGGTTCTACTGTCAATGGAACACCACCAAAGATCTTTACCAAGTTGAAATAGTTGAATGCTCTGAAGAACTTAGCCTCTCCAACCAGACGATTGGCCAAAGATTGATCCATCGAGATTTCCGGAATATGCTTGATCGCACCATTCGCTACGTTGATAGCCTTGTAGCAATCATCCCATATACCGTCAATAGTTACGGAAACAGTCATCGTATTCTGCTGACGAGTCAACTCGCGAGAATATTTACAAGTCAACTCCTGACCTTCATAACTGTTTGTAAAGTAACCAGTCAATTGTCCTGTGATAGAGGCAAACGGACCAACATAAGCACTACCCGCACCTGTGAGCTTATTTGAAGCTCCTGTACGATACAAATAGTTCACGTTAGCTTGAGCTTGAGCCTCTGTCTGGTAATAATCCGGGGCTGTCAACGATGACTGCGGTTTCTCTTCCAAGAAATCATTACATGAGCTGAACCCGGTTAAACAAGCACATGCAATCGCTACTGTCAATATTTTTTTCATTTTTTTACTCTACTGATTAAATGAATTAGAATGTTACATTAACACCGAACGTGAATGTTCTCGCTCTCGGATAAGAGAAGAATACCATGTTCTGACCGAACTTATTACTATCACCTTGTGATGTACCCTCTGGATCGTAACCAGTGAAATCACTAGCTGTAATCAAGAATAAGTTATTCGCACTTGCGTACAAACGCAAAGCGGACAAACCGATCTTGCCAATCACGTTTGAGTCAAAAGTATAACCCAATTGCAACATGTTACAACGCAAGTAAGAACCATTAGCGATCCATTGAGAATCTACTGTCGTATCCTGACCTGCATGGCCTGCGTTACATAAGTAAACAGCCTGTTGCATCGTGTTCGGGTTCGATCCGTTATATGCGTCATATAAAATATTGCTCAAACCATTCGTGATACCGAAACGGTCGTAAGTAGAGTGGTAGAACTGTTGCATTGTCTCAACACCCCATACGAACTGCAAGTCCATCGTCAAATCGAAGTTTTTGTAAGAGAAGTTGTTGATCCAGCTTCCAGTCCAGTCCGGCATACCTTTGCCGATGATCTCTTTCTTATCCGTACGTTTCGCACGACCGATCTGGTTCTTCTCGCACAATCCGTTGTTGAAATCTTCCTCCGTATAAACACCCAAACGTCTGTAGCCATAGAAAGAACTCATGTTCTCACCTACACGCAAGATACTTTCAGAACCACCTACCCAGCTGTTCATCTCGATATCCTCGTTATTGTCACCCAACTGAAGGATCTTGTTCTTGTTGAAATTTAAGTTGATCGTAGAACTCCAGTTGAAGTCTTGAGTCTGAACCGGACGTGCGCTGATCATCAAGTCCATACCTTGGTTTCTTACAGAACCGATGTTCTTATATACCGTAGTGAAACCTGTCGTGTGAGGAATCGGGCAATCCAACAACAAGTCGGTTGTCTTCTTGTTATAGTAAGCTAGATCGAAAGACAAACGGTTCTGCCAAAATCCAATTTCGAAACCAACATCAAACTGACCGGTCTTCTCCCACTTCAAATCAGGGTTAGCCATAGAACTGATGTAAGAATACGGAGCACGTACATCGTTGATAAGAAGCGTACCGGAAGAAACACTTGCCAATGACTTATAAGTGTCAATCTCGGAGTTACCGGTCAAACCATAACTTGTGTGCAACTTCAAGTTGCTGATTGTGTTCTGATCTTGCATGAAATCCTCTTGTATGACATTCCATGCCAAACCAGCGGATGGGAAGAACGCATATTTGTTGTTCTCACCAAACTTAGAGGAACCATCGACACGCCCTGTTACGGTTGCGGAGTAACGATCTTTATATGTATAAGCGAAACGCAAGAAATAAGAGTTCATCGCCCAACGATCGTAAGATGATTCGGGAGCATCAGGTGTTGTGCCTGCTGACATATTATTGTCCTCAAAGAAATCATCTGAGAAACCTGTCGTACGAGCCTTATTCCATTTCTGTACACGCTCTTGCCAAGACAAACCAGCCATTGCGTTGATACGATGATCGCCAAATGCCTTATTGTAAGTCAAGTAAGTCTCCTCTTGCCAATAAAGCGTATTCCAGTTTTGGTACTCAGCCCAACCGTTCGGCATGGAGATGTTGTTCAAATCGATAGAAGAATAACCTCTATACGTTCTATTATGGTGATCAAGACCTAATTGAGTTTTCAAATCTAAACCTTCAGCCAAATGAAATGTCAAAGCGGCGTTACCAAACACCTGCGTGTTGTAGCGCATACGTTTTTGCATATCCAAGATCATGACAGGGTTAGACATACCCTCAAAGCCTAATACATCACCAATGGAAGAAGAGGTAGAAGTGGTATATTTACCATCCTTATCGCGAATCGGCATCCAAGGAACCATTTCGATCATGGTACGACGAGCCTCTTGGCCACCACCATCCTCAGGCGTATAGCGACCCCATGTATGGTTAACCAATACATTGACCGCCGTAGACAACCACTTCGTAGGATTAGCGTCGTATGCCAATTTCGCATTAATACGCTTATTATACGTATTGTTTACGATACCCTGCTGATCTGTATAGTTCAAAAAAGCGCCCATTGAAGAGTTCTTACCTGCCTGTTGTATATTCAACTGATGGTTGTGAGAAACTGCGGTACGAGTTGCCTCATCTTGCCAATTCGTATCATACAGAGGATTACCGCTTGCATCAAAGAAATTTGAATCATTAAACCAATCAGCACGGTTCAAAGACCAATTTTTACCTTGCCACTTATTCTCGTTTTCCAAACCAATCATGAATGCATCACACCATTCTTGGGCGTTCATCGTATCCATCTTACGAGCGATATGGCTTGCACTGACAGAACCTTGATAGCTAACCTGTACGCCTTCACCATCTTTCTTACCACGCTTTGTAGTTACCATGATAACACCATTGGCACCACGGGCACCGTAGATAGCGGCTGCGGAAGCGTCTTTCAATACCTCCATAGACTCGATGTCATTCGGGTTCACCAAATCGAAGTTCTCCATAACGACACCGTCTACTACATATAGAGGATTTGAAGAAGCGTTGATAGTAGCCATACCACGGATAACGACACGGTTTGAATAAGCACCCGGCTGGCTGGAGTTTGAGAAGATGTTAACACCAGATACTTTTCCGCGCAAATTGTCTAGTGCACTAAAGTTTTGGTTCTTTGTCAAGTCATCACCTTTAGCCACACCAATGGAGCCAGTCACGTCTGATTTACGCATCGTACCATAACCTACGACCACAACCTCGTCCAAAGTTTGAGTATCTTCCTTCAAAGTAACGTTAATCGCTGATTGGCTTCCCACAGGGATCTCCTGAGACAGATAACCGATATAAGAAACGACCAACACATCGTTTGCGGACACACCCTCGATCGTGTAATTACCGTCAAAATCGGTGATCGTACCGTTTGTAGTGCCTTTCACCACCACGTTAGCGCCAATAACAGGCTCACCTGTACCGTCAACAACCACACCTGTTACTTTCTTGCCTTGCTGCACTGCCATTACTTCATCAACCGTGCCTGCGGGAGCGGGAGCGGCCATAGCGGCGTTTACAGAGAAGGCAGAAAGCAGCAAACAGAACGCTGAGGCTTTAGCTATCCCCTGAATGGATAATAGCTTAGATTCATTCTTTGTCATTTTGCTTTGTTTTTTAATTAAGTTTAGATTGATTACATTGTCTATGTAATTTTTATCGTTATAGATGGACATAGTTCGTACGGAACTAGTGCGCCATTCATGGTCTATATCATTAAAAACTGGGCAAATGTATAACTTTTTTTGTAAACTAGACTTAAATCTATAGTATTTTTTTAATAAAAATGACACATTTATCACAAATCACCCCTTGAAACCAAGAATATCAGCCCTTAAATGTACTAAAAATATATTGTTCCGTACGGACTTACAATAGTATCATCGTCTTTCTATCACATAAATAATTAACTATCAAATATTAGCAGTAAAAACACTTTAAATTGGTTACAATAAACAAATGTTAAATTTATTGAGATTCAAGGCTAGGCGAAAATGGCACTAGTATGGCTTCTATGAAAAAAACAGATAATGTATTCAGAGACTGGATAATATGAAAAAATTTAGCCCTCCTTTATAAATAAAAGAAGAACCACATTATCTACAATATTTCTACCAAGAAAGCGCCATAGACTTATTCCCACAAGGCTTGAAATCCAATAAGGCATTACCCGAAACAGAGTCTCTCATGACACTCTCCACCCATCACTCTAACACAAACAAGTCTTCTGCTTAGAATAATACCGATTTATTTGGGATTAAATCCTATCAAAACATTCAATATACAAACATAAGACAAACTGGATAAGGGCGGGCAAACCCCGCCCCTTACCATGCTACCAAGATAATTTTATAAACTTATTCTCCCACGGAGCGAAACTCAACGGATTCCCCGAAACTGGGTCTCCTACGACATCACAAACCCTAGTTTTCACAAAATTAATTTTATCTGAAGCTACAGAGAAAGTAGCGGGCTTCCCGCCTATCTCACGCAATTGAAGCATAACAGCGTTCTCGCCTTCCACAGGCCTCATGTTTACCAACAACAAGTTCTCCGGTACGATCTTGAAAATGGAAGCCGATTGGAGAGGCTCCACCTTTTTATCTCCGGCAGGCAAAACACGGGTCAAGAACGGAATCCGGTTTTCCCAAGCGAACTTAGTCGCATACTCAATAGTGTTATCTTTCGAAGAGTTGATGAAGTAACTCCATTGTATCTCTCCCATTTGGTCCGCATTGAAATTGGTTACCCAATAGTTGTTCATCGGCCATGAATACATATTCGTGGACTGAGGTACGGCTCCGGCCTTATACCGCCCCGTATTGATCGCCCCAAATTGCATTAATGGTATTTCTTGGCTACCCATCACGACTTGCGACTCTGCGTTACGAGCCGTAGCGAAGTTTTGCACCGTGTACCAATCGTTAGAGGAACCCGGGATTTGGTCTACACCCGCCTCGATCGATCCACCGGGTACATCCAAATGGATCTTTCCACCTTCAACCTCAAACGGGAAAGCGATATAAACCGCTTCCGGATCTGTTACCGCTTTTTTACGCAAGCGATAAACTACCTCGATTTTCTTTGTTACGTTAAATACACGGAATTCCACCATCAAATTATTCGGCTCACGTCCCGCTACTGTCTCTCCCCGGAAACGATATGTATCCCAAACATCGCCTTTCTCATATTTCTCGAAACGCATCTTCTCGGGACGACGGCGGAGGAATTGGGGAGCACGATATTGTTCCATCGGATGACGGCTATCGATAATCTCATAAATAAACTCTCCCATCTCCCATTCCGCATCCGGCGTAACCAATTGTTTGTTCAAATCCTTATCATATAATTTACGAATCGTACCTTTACGGGTATTGAAGTCGATGGCATACCAAGGATTCTCCACATGTGTCTCTTTTAATTCCGTTGCGCCCTGTATTTCCGGACGTGGCGCATCCTTTACTTTTATATAATACTGCGCATATCCCAAGGCCGGGACATCTTTCACGTAAAAGCTCCAATAGGTACCGTCGGAACGGCTTTCGCCAGCTTGTGCGGGAATTACGTTGCCAGCCGCATCCACGATCTCGAAAGCCTTGTCTTTCGGAAGAATCTGATGATCGACATAAGCTTTAGCGATACCGCTATAACTCCAGTTGAGCGTATTGAATACAGCGATAGACGGAACGTCGCTTTTAGGCACGAATGATTGTAATATACCCATAGTAGCCTCTCCCAGCAAACCGGAATGGCGATAGGCTTCCCACGCATACGATTGTTTCAAGGAGCGTTGTTCCCAAGTTTCCAGTCCATAAGCGTTACGTACGCTCTCGCTATGCCCGAAAGTATGCTCATCATAGAACAAAAGAGCTTTGTTGATGTCCTGAATCCGATCATTGATGTCTTTCGGCAATTGAGCGCCTAGCATTTTAGCAAATGACAATCCGGCTTGATTCGCGATAATATCCGAATGAGTCACACGAGATATGGCGGCTTCACGGGCACCGGAAGCGAAACCATCCGTCCACCAATCCGGCCAAGCTCCACGAATAGTCTGAATATGATCCGCATATTGGCTCTCTACCGTCTTAAAAAACTCACTGGCTACCGCCGTGCGTAATTTCGGCCATTCATACTTCTCATTCCATTTCTGTAACATCTCGCAACTTTTAGTCGAAGGGGGCGCATTATCCGTAAGATATCCCGAATGCTGCACCGCTAATATATCATACGGATAATTTTTCGCTTCCATTTCACCTAAATAAGTTAAAACACGCTCCTCAAACTGGTCAAAGTTATCTGTATGAATCCCGAAAAAATTACCATAGTGATAATGCTCCGCACGATAAGTCAAGACCTTCTTCCCAGAAGGTGATTCCCACCAAAACACCGTAGGTTTATCAAAGCAGATCAACGCTCGATGACCATGGGTTCCCATATTCACATATTTCACGCCGGCATCTGCGAAATACTCGCTGAAACACCAACCGATACCATTCACGTCGTCTTGCATCGCAACCTCGGCACGCATCCCATTTTCTCTAAATTGCTTGATCGGATAAAGGGAAGCGGCAAGTGTCTGCTCATCCGGTAATTCGTCAAAATTCAAGAACATCGTAGCTAATTCAATACGGCCCTCTTTTACCCGTTGCTTCAGGCGAGCGATCTGTTCCACAGGACGACATTTCAAATATTCGCTAACCGCCCAAGCGATCTCGCAAGTCCAACGGAACTTAGCGAAATCCGGATAATTATCCGTAGCGTCACAATAATCCAACGCATAATCAATGTATCGAAGCTGTTCTGCCAAGATTTCCATTTGGGAACGGGTATAACCGATATCCGTATGGGTGTGTTGCACCATATTCATCTGCCAATGTCGAACCGGTTTTACGGTCACCGTAGTTTCCTCTTTCTCTTTCCCACTTGTCAACGTCAACGGTAATTGGCGAGTCGTGCTAACCTCGGGTATCTCGATTCGGAATACATTATCCCCGGACACCAGTTTCTCTTTATGGCTTTGCTCGCCTAAATGGATCGTCACTGTAGAAGGTTCTCCTTCATGTTTTACGGAGATCTCGACCTTTTGGGTCAGTCCGTTTTTCGATTTATAAACCGCCGGTAATACACGGCTCTTGACATCCGATAATCCCGGAGACGCATGAACCGACAATGTCCCGATCAACAAAGCCAATCCTGCTGATAAATAAGTTCTTTTTTTCATCTTATCGTGTTTTTATTGATATAAGTCCTATATACAACATACATATTAATAATAGCATCAAGCCGGCTACCTGTCCGAACATATCGGCTATGCCTCCCATACAAGGCGTAATCAAAGCGCCTCCTGATACACCCATAATCATCAAGGCCGAGACCTCGTTCGATTGCTCCGGCCGATGTTCCAACGCAAAAGAGAACAGGATCGAAAACACATTCGAGCAAGCCAAGCCAACCAGTACGATCATAACGCCCATGCCCCACAAGCTATCCGAGATAAGCAATCCTACGAAAGCAAGGATAGCGATAAGCATGCTTCCCCTTAAGAAGGGTCGTGACGAGATCCTCGCCAGCAATATAGCCCCCAGGAAAGAACCTCCGGTACGAGCGGCGAAATAAAGGCTACTCCCTAATCCAGCCTCTTGCAACGGCATGGATAACTTTTCCATCAATAGCTTAGGGATCGTCGTATTCAGACCGACATCGATCCCGACAATACACAGAATCCCCAAGAAAAGCATCCGTATCCTAGCATCTTTACATAAAGCTAACGTAGAGGCGAACGAGGCTTCTTGCCCCTCTCCTTCCTCTTTACCCGGAATAGTCGTTATCAACCAGATGATAGATAACAAGGTAGTCACCGAATAGACAATGAATATCAACTTCCAATCTCCCCAGAAAGAAGAAGCTATACCTGCAATAATCGGCCCTAAGAAGGAAGATACCGCCTTAATAAACTGCCCTAAAGTAAGCACGCTCGTTACTTTATCCGGATTTACCACCCGCGCTACCATCGGATTCAAGGACACTTGCAAGATCGTATTTCCAATTCCCAGCAAAGCGAACGCAAACAAGATACAAGCAAAGTCATAGAAGAATAGAGGTATCAGCATCGCCAAGGTTGTGATAGCCAAGGCTACGACCACCGTATTCCTACGCCCGTGCCGTCCCATCCAGATACCGGTAGGGACAGAGAACAGGGCGAACCAAAGAAAGACCATCATGGGCAATAGGTTCGCCAACGTATCGGACAAACCAAAGTCCATCTTCACATAATTCGTGGCAATTCCCACGACATCCACGAATCCCATCACGAAAAAGCCGAAAAGGATCGGGAATATAGCGGAGTTCGTACTTTTAGTTCTCATATCGATCTTTTGGTTGGTTACCCATTTCTAAAACCAAATGTCCACCTTGAACAATCTCCGAGAAAGGAATACGAGTATCCGTCAATGGTTTCCCGTTTAAGTCCATGGATTGCACGTAATCATTTTGCTTACTATTATTACGAGTCTCGATCACGAATTCCTTCCCTTTATAATAGCGGTCATTCAGCCGGATCGTAATCTTATCGAACAAAGGACTACCCAAAGCGAAAGAAGGCGCTTGATCCGTCAAGCCTTTCATATCGAATAAGCCTAAGGAAGAGATCACGTACCAAGCCCCGAGCTGGCCTTGATCCTCATCTTGTCCGTAGCCATAACCGTGGATGCCATCCGTACCATAGAACTCATTCAAGATCGCCCGCACCCATTTTTGCGTAAGCGAGGGACGACCGGCCTCGTTGAACATCCAAGAGATGTGCAAACAAGGTTGATTTCCTTGGTTATACAAGGTTTGCAAACCGGCGAAAGCCCCTACTTCCGTGCCTCCGCTAAAGATTAATTTACGAGACACCGTGAAGATGCTATCCAACCGATGGTTAAACACGTCCGCACCTACTTTTGCGACCAAGCCTTTCGCGTCGTGCGGTACATAGAATGTATATTGCCAAGCGTTACCTTCTTGGAATCCGCGCCATACTTGCATCGGATTGAAGTCCTCGATAAACGTACCATCCTTCTTTTTAGGACGGACAAAATTACAGGAAGGGTCATAGATACGCTCCCAGCCTTTCGATAAGTCCATCAAACGGTTATAATCGTCCGTCTTACCCAGTTGCTTCGCCCATTGGGCCACGGCCCACGCACTATAAGCATATTCCAAGGTATGGGAAGCGGAAAACATGAAAGCCTCGTCCGGCCCGTCCCCTTTATCCAAATGAGGTACATAACCATATTCCACGAAATAACGGGTATCGATCTTTCCCGCGCCCAACGGACGATTCTCCCCATCCAACTCATTCTTCAAGCAAGCCTCATAAGCCGTATTCACATCGAAATCCCGGATGCCACATTGATAAGCGCCAGCGATAATCGTACTTAATAAATTCGTACCAACCCCGGAGACATAACGGCTATTAGCGATTCCATCCGCCAGCCAGCCGGCGTCCTTGTACACCAACAAATGGCTACTTATATAATCCGAATAATATTCCGGATAGGCCAAAGCCCAAACCTGTGTCAGATTCCATTGCGCTCCCCAAGCGGCATCGGTATTGTATAAGTTATGTACCGGTTTCCCGTCTTTCAAAGGGATTTGTCCTACCGAGCCATCATTTCTCGGATAAGCGCCATTCACATCGCTAGCTAACCCACGCCCCAATAAAGCGTGATACAAACCAGTATAGAATTTCACCTTATCCTCTCGCGCTGGAGTCTCTACCCGGATACGTCCCAAATATTCTTCCCATGTTTGGCGAGATATTTCCCTTGCCTCGTCAAACGTAAGGGTAGCGGCCTCAGTCTCCCTATTTAACCGGGCATTCTCCACGGATGTATAGGAAAGACCTACTTTAGCGGTTACCGACTCTTGATCTTGGGTACGGAATGTCAGATAAAGTCCGGCCCCCACGCCCGTCGCTTTCCGTTCATCCGGACGGATATCCGCTCCGTTGAAAGCGCCAAATCCAACGGGAACCTTGTCCAGCACCGCCGAGAAATACAAAGGAACCGATGCCCCGGGTTGATATTTCCTCACATATTCAGGCTCGGTAATCACCCAGCCCTCGATATGCCCGTCTTCCGTAAAAGTAATTTCAGCATCCCATACAGCTCCGCTCTCTCCTTGACGGTTTCCTATATCGAACAAGATATGGCTATCCTCCCCGGCCGGAAATGTATAACGCTGAATAGCGACACGAGGGGTAGCGGTAAGCTCCGCCCGGATTGAGTAATCTTTCAAAAGAACGGAATAATAACCGGCAGTAGCGATCTCGTCCGCACGATCAAAACGGGAACGATATCCCATACCGGTCGAGTCGTCTACCGCTCCGGGAATTGTTTTCAATGGACCCGTCGTAGGCATCAGTACGATTCCACCGATCTGAAACTCATGCAAGCAGGGGAAACCCTCGATCGATTGATCCCGATAATCGTAACCGGTCGCCTCCCAACCGGATTTATTCCCGATATGCCCGTTCGTAGAAGGAGCCGGCTTGGCCATACCGAAAGGCATCGCTCCCGGGGTAAAATGAAACCAACGGCAATGCGCCGTACCGATCCGAGGTTCTACATATTGGCTAAGCTCTTCTTGCTGAACTTTCTTGCCTTGTGTCACACAGGATGTGAAGAAAGCACACGCAAACATCAGGAACCATACAGGTCCTATACTATATTTTTGTCTCATATTCCTTTAGATAGATGGTTTAACGCAAAAACATAAGCTCCCATAGCGATCGAGCGATTAGCACCTTGTTTACTTACGGTCACCCCTATCCGTTTACAAGGATCATACCCTACCTTGCGATTGGTACCCGGAATGGGTACCTCGACAGCTCCTCCTTTAGCGAAATCAGCGAAACTCTCCGCATCCTCCAAAAGATAAGCTTTCATTTGCAATCGGCCGAAACGACTTCCATCCATCATACCGGTAGATGAGTTCAATTCTTTCAACAAAGCAGGGAGAATATATTTAGAAGCCCCCGATAGTCCACCACCGATTACGATGATGCCATCGATTAAAGTAATGGCAGACGCCAACGCATCCCCCGCTAGCTCCCCTAATTCGGAGAAAGCCGTAATAGCAGCCTCCCGGTTACCCGGGCAAATACCCTCGGCGATCTCAAAGATCTCTTTCGGAGTATGCACTCCCGTATCACCGGATCGTTCCGCATATACTCGCATGACCGCACGTATGCTGACACTCTCCTCTACGATATACTCCGGATATTTCTTATTCCGAAAACACCAGATATCTCCTCCTGCCGCATTATCTCCCAATAGAAGCTCTTGATTAATGACAACCCCGGCACCAAAACCGGTACCCAAGGTGACTCCCAGCAGGTTCTTATATTGCTTCATGCTTCCTGCCTCCCGCAAACGGCGGTTTATATCCGGAAGGGCTCCGGTTAACGCTTCTCCATATGCGAATAAATTCCCATCGTTATTGATAAATACCGGTATCCCGAATATATCTTCCAGAAACGGGCCTAACGCTACTCCACCCCGGAAAGAGGGGAAGTTGGGTAAATCGCCTATGATACCGGCTTGATAGTCTGCCGGACCGGGAAAAGCGAAACTGATAGCGACCGGAGTTTCCGGCAAGCCTGCTTGAATTGCCTTAAAACCCTCTACCAAATTGCCTAAACACTTATCTAAACAATCCGCGCATGCCGGAAGAACTACCGGATCGGCTATCTCTTTTCCTCCTTGGATGGCAGAGAAAACAAAATTCGTTCCTCCCGCATCCAATGTCATTACTATTCTATTGTCATTTGTATACATCATATATTCCTTTTCTTTATTTACCCATGTTCCGCCAGTGCCACCATGGTGGCACGGTGATTATTGCCTAAATCGTACGTAAGCTTTTATAGTACCGCAGTATTTACCTACGGACGATCCATACGGGCGGATCGTATATTCACCCACGCAAGCCGGAATGATAAAAGTCTCCGCGTAATGAACGATGAATGGTTCAAAAGCGTTTGTCGGACTCTCCACGATCAACTCATCTCCCTTGATTACATTCAGTACTTGCACCCCTCCATTCGTATCGTGAGGCACGATATCCGTGAACCAATGACGGCGGGTCTCGATGAACTCGTTCTCATGCAAGCCGGTCCGCTCCTCCCGCCAACCGTCTCCCTCGGCGATCATCTCCACTTGGTTGATCAAGTTATGACGGACAAACTCCGTTTGCCGCTCCCATTGGATCACTTTCGAGCCGTGGCCGATATTAATCGGTCGAGGCAGTCCGTCCAATCCCAAGCGGCCCCAGTCCCAAAGCTTAAAGGTAAAGATACTTGGGGTAGCGCTAATCTCCAGCACCATGGCACCGGCTCCCGAACAATGGACCGTTCCGGCGGGGATCAGATAATGATCATGGCGTTTGGCAGGCCATTTGTTGACATATTTCTCCGTATCGAAAGGCTTTCCGGTCTGTTGGGAGTCGTTTAGGGCAGCGATCATCTCGTCCGGATTTACACCGGTTTTCAATCCCAGATAAACGGTAGCGTCCTCCTCGGCATCCAGCAGGTAGTAGCTCTCGTCCTGCGTATAATAAATCCCGAACGTATCCCGGATATATTGGGTGACCGGATGCACTTGCAAACTTAGGTTTCCTCCTCCCATCGTATCCAAGAAGTCGAAACGGATCGGGAAATCTTGTCCGAAACGAGCCTCGACCGGCCCGCCCAGCAAGTCTCTCGTCTTATAGAATACCAAGTCATTGGAAGGGATCTCAAACAGCTCTCCGGCAACTTTCAGGTATAAACTATTTTCCTCGGGCACGCAATCAAAACACCAGCCGAAGTTATCTTGCTTTTTATCCAGATCACAGACCTCTTTCATCCATTGGCCGCCCCAAGGAGCCGGATCGAAGAAAGGTACTACCCGGAACGGGGTATGCGCCGTTTTCTCCAACCCTTCTTTCAAGATCTCCCCGGAAATCATCTTAGGTGTTCCGACGATATGGGTATCCAACCAATAATCGACCTTAGGAAGGACTTTCTTCTTCAGATTATCGCAAACAATCCAATCAATAAAATATCCTCGCTTATAATGGTACGACGGGGCTTCCTCCCGGTTTTCCACACCTAGCCCGTTCACCTCTTTTCTACGGGAACGCATCTGGATCTCCCAACGAGCCATATCCGCGTAGATCAATTTGTCCGGAGCGGGAACGATCTCGGCGGCGGCGTGGCCATAAACGATTGTCCAGCCTTTTTCATCACGCAAGGACTCCCGGCAGGCGTTCACCTTCTCCTCATCCAAGAAATCCGTATAAGAGAAATGAGCCCGGCGGCCAAACAACCGGTCATCCGTCAGATAAGGATAGGTCATCGCCTCTATATCTTCTGCCGATTTAAATAAATCTCGCGTATTGATAAAACGATCGGGCGCAAGTGCTTGCAGTTCACGCATCAACTCCTCGTGATGAACCCCTTGGTAGCATTCCACCACCCAAACTTGTGATCCATTCGTTTCTGCATGTATCTCCGCCAATCGCTTCCGTATCGATTCCCAGCCTTTCCACAAGGTACCGTCTACAACGGTGGCCGGCATTTTATCATAATTACTTTTTCTCATCTCTTTTGATATTTAATATTGCACGCTTGTATTTAACTCTTATTTTTCTCTGCCCAATCCCTTAATAATTCAATCGCCTTAGATAACACTCCGGCCGATCCTTTAAAGTTTCCGGAACCACTAGGAATACCTCCTTTACCATACCATTCGTAGAATCCGTTATTTTGGATCACACGCTCGATCATCGGATGGATCTCCGCATAAGCCTCCTCAACCATACCGTTTACGACAAGCTGCTGGATCATCCGACCGCCAAACCATGTCCAATCCCCGCCATTCTGATACAGATAAGCCTTTGACATTCCTCCATGGAAAAAACCATCCGGATACACGGGATATAAGGTAAGACCAATACTCGACATACCCGACAGGCGAACATTCTCAAGCATCTGGGCATTTACGGTACGTATCTCGTCTTCCGTTAATAAGCCAGCCTCTATAGCGACAGCCGTCCCACCATGATAATGAATGGCCAGCTCGTCGAATCCTTCCGGTATCGGCGATTTCTCAGGATAGATATGAGGAATGAATTTCTGTCGCTTCTCGTCCCATAAATGAGTCCGTACATTCTTGGCGATTCCCTCCCGTAAACTTCTCCAACGGGGAGCTTGCGGAGAATCGGGAGCCATCTCCAATAAATAATCTAAAGCGATAAGAAACATAGCGTTATCATAT
This sequence comes from Parabacteroides sp. 20_3, assembly GCF_964238835.1. NCBI lineage: Bacteria > Pseudomonadati > Bacteroidota > Bacteroidia > Bacteroidales > Tannerellaceae > Parabacteroides > Parabacteroides sp. 20_3. The sequence continues at coordinate 543,601 of NZ_CAXSNO010000002.1, forward strand.
ACGTCAATGGCCGGATCGGATAGCTCATTCATGTCACATCCGAAATCATCGTTCGGCTGTACGTCGCCCCAATCAGCGGTCATCGCTCCATAAAGCAATCCATATTTCTCATTATATCGTTCCCGCATCAGATAATCTACCATTGCGTTCATTCGCTCGAGAACGGTCTTCCCGGCAACTTTCTCATTCAATATCTCCCGATCACCCGTCTTACGAATGTATTTACCTGCGATCTGAATCAAGGAAGACTCTTGGTCCGTCTCTACCGTATTCTTAAAAGCGACATGTTTCGGGGCGGCATTCGAATAATAAGGCGTATCATCATACCATGTAAAATCTTCTTTCAGCACATAACCATCGATCATCTCATCATTCGGCTGTTGAAGAGCGAAAAACAATAAGATAGCTTCCCGCAGTTCGTGTGGATCACTCTCCTCGCAAGCGATCTCTATAAACGTATTCATATCACGAGCCCATATCTGGGAATAACCGCTGCCCGCGTTAAAACCATTGCGGATGGTAGCACGAGCCATACTATCGACCTTCAACAAATTCGTATCAGACAATATCTGATTGGCCAATCGCTGTCTATCGGTTAATCCCGTACAAGACAAAAAAGATACAAATACAAAAGAAACTACAACTAGAATTTTATTCATGGCATTATGTTATGATTTATGTCGGCAAAATTATTTCAATAATCCAGAAAGGAATACTACATTTGTTCCGATTTACTTGTACAATCTTATGATTTATAGATCATGGTCAAGATAAAAGAAGGATTTAAGGGAGAACGGCTCGTTTCTTTACCCGAGGAACTATTGGCAAGCTACCGGAGGGAACCGCTCATCAATAATTTATATGTACGCAAGATCGGTTTCTTCCCACGTGTTAAATATCATTTTCTCCAAAAAGAACATGGCTGTGACTACGCCATGCTTATTTATTGTACGGAGGGAAAAGGATGGTATCGTATCCTCGGTAAACAATATACCGTGGAGAAATACCAATATATCATCATCCCTCCCGGTATCCCCTACTCATTCGGGGCAGACGAGGGAGATCCATGGACTATTTACTGGTTACACTTCCAAGGGAAGCTTTGCGATCAATTCCTGCCGTCGCATCCGGTTCCGGTCACTATTTTGCCGAATGAATATTCCCGTTTACAAGATCGGTTACGGCTGTTTGAGGAGATATATAGCAGTTTCTCCATGGGATATATTAAAGAATATATGATTTATTCCTCCATGTGCCTTTACAATTTTCTGGCCTCTTTCATCTATCTGGAGCAATTCCGCCATATCATGATTCCCTCGCAAAAAGAATATCCGTTCACGGCACGGGTTATTCATTATATGCGTGAGAACATCCAGCAGAATCTTACCTTGAAGGAATTAGCGTCTTATTTCAAATATTCCCCTTCTCACTTCTCGGCTCTCTTCTTTGGCGAGACCGGGGTCTCGCCCATGAATTACTTCATACGCTTGAAAATACAGAAGGCTTGTGAATATATCGAGCTAACGAATATGAAGTTGAATGAGATCGCCACGCATCTGGGATTCGAGGATGCCGCCTACTTCTCGCGTACGTTTACGAAAGTAATGGGTTGCTCTCCTTCCGCTTATCGTAAAAAGGAGATGGAGATATAGAATTCGTTTGGATTTCTAGTATTTCTCATGAGAATAAAATATATTTGTACAATAGATATTTAAACGAACATAAAGTAAGTAGTTACTATGATAGACCTAACACAATTTACCCCTTGGACTCTCTTTACGGATCTTGGATTCATTTCGATACTTCTATTGGTTGGCAAATTCATACGAGTCAAGGTAAAACTGATACAACAATTATTCATCCCACCCAGCTTGATCGCGGGCTTGCTAGGACTGGCGTTCGGACCTAATGGACTGGGGTGGATTCCGCTTTCCAATGACTTAGGTACTTATGCGGCTATCCTTATCGCCTTGGTATTCGGCGCGTTGCCTTTATCTTCCCCGAACGTCTCCATGAAAGAAGTAGCGAAACGAGTCGGGCCGATGTGGGCGTACGCTCAGGTGGGTATGTTATTGCAATGGGCATTAGTAGGCTTGTTCGGATTGTACGTGATCAAGCTGATCTGGCCGGACCTGAATGACGCTTTCGGCATTATGCTGCCGACAGGCTTTTATGGCGGACACGGCACAGCCGCCGCTATCGGGTCCGCGTTCGAGGGATTGGGCTGGGACGAGGCACGCAGTTTAGGCATGACAACCGCTACCGTGGGGGTTATTTGCTCGATCATCGGAGGTTTACTGATGGTCAAATGGGCGGCCAAGCATAAACAAACCGCTTTTATCTCGGATTTCGACGATCTACCGGACGAGCTGAGAAGTGGGTTGCTGCCAGAGGATAAGCGGGATTCCATCGGAGAGGCTACGACTTCCTCCATATCCATCGATACGCTGACTTTCCATGTGGCTTTGGTATTTGTCGTGGCTTTTTTGGGATATATGGTTAGCCAAACCGTAAAGGTGTATTATCCGGTATTGGAGTTACCTGTTTTCAGTTGTGCCTTTATCATTGGATTAGTATTAAAGAAATTCTTCGACGCGACAACCATATCCAGATATATCTGCCCGCAGACGACCCAGAGGCTGAGCAGTTCCTTCACGGATATGTTGGTAGCTTGCGGTGTAGCGTCTATCAAGCTAGGGGTGATCGTAAAATATGCCTTGCCGCTTATCGTACTCATCATAGCGGGCGTGGCGATCGTCTGGTGCATAACATTCTTCTTAGGAAGAAGATTAGCCAAGACCTTTTGGTTCGAGCGCATGATTTTCGCTTGGGGATGGTGGACCGGCACGATGGCCATGGGCATCGCCTTGCTGCGGATCGTCGATCCGAAACTTTCCAGCAAAGCGATGGATGATTACGCGATGGCTTACCTGCCTATAGCTCCCATAGAGATCTTATTGATCACCTTCGTCCCCATCCTTTTCGTCAACGGATTGGGAGTTTGGTTGCTATTAGCCTGCTTGGTCCTTTCCCTACTGATCTTGCTACTGGCGTGGAAGATGGGATGGTGGATTACTCGCTCTTGATACTATTTACCGGATTCTCGTTCGCCGCTTTCCAGTTCTGGAAACTCACGGTCAATAACGTGATTACGGTTACGATCAATAAGGCGATTAAGAATACCCACCAATGAAGCGGAGTCTTATAAGCGAAACCCTCGAGCCACATCTTCACGCCCTGCCAAGCGACCGGCGCCGCTATCACGAAGCAAATACCTACAATCCTCAGATAGGCCTTATTAAACATCAGCAGGATCTCTCCTACCGTAGCTCCATGTACCTTGCGGATACCTATTTCCTTACGGCGGTATTGAGTCTCGAACACCACTAAGCCAAATACCCCGACCAAAGAGATAATAATCGCCAGTAAACTAAAGACCGTAACCAGATCGCGCAGGTTCTCCTCTTTCCGGTAAAGATGATTAAATATCTCATCATAGAACTCGATATTGAACGGATAGGAAGGGTCTAATTCTCTCATCGTCTCCTGGATGTGTCCTACTACGGCATGAATGTCCGATCCGGCTTTCAAGCGGATATAAGAGATTGGCAAAGAATAACCAAAGTTTCCGACCAAGAAAGCGATATTATCCTCTCCACCACGAAGCGAGGTGAATTTCACATCGTCGGAGAAACCGATAAGATGACCGGGAGAATAGCTATCGAACGCGTCACCCACTTGCATATCCAACCCCTCCATGGCCGTACGATTGAATATATAAGACACATGATCCGAAAGTTCGTCCGCCTTTGAGAAATCTCTCCCTTCTATAACCGGAATCCCCATCACCCGCAAGAAATTGGAAGATGCTATAATTATGAAATACTGAAAGTCCTTACCCTTATAATTACCGCCATTCGTGTTATACCCGTCCTTAGAGCCCACTTTCTCCATAGCGAAAGCTACATCCTCGATCCCCGGATTCTCTTTCAAGCGATTCACATATGTATCGTGATGCTTATCGTACATTGTCTCATTCAGCTCCACGATAGCTACCTGATCCTTATCGAATCCTAAAGAGAAATTCCGCATATAACTATTCTGGATTTGCACAAAGCAAGCCCCGATAATCAACACGATCGAAACAACGAACTGGACACAAATCAATGTCGTACGTAACTTACGCCCAGAAGGAGATAACCCGAAGCTGCCCTTCAGCACCAAGGCCGGAGGAAAAGAAGTTATATAATAAGCAGGATAAATACCCGCCAGCCAACCGATAACCAACGCTACGATGCCACACAAGAAAACGATCGGAAGATTTGAGACCAAACTCAAATCGGCCTCGATAAAAGGTAGCGCTTCCGCCCAATCCAATCCCCAAACGATAACGAGACTTACCAGCCATGCTATAAAACTAATAAGGGCTGCCTCTATCAATAAAGATCTGCGCAACAAAGTATCCGAACTACCCAATACCTTCTGCGTATTGATACTTTTGATTCGCAACGGAGTCAGAGAAGTGCTAAAGTTCGTGAAGTTAATAGCCGCAACAATGACGATCAGAAGAGCTATACCGAACAATAAGGCCGTGACTTCCTTGTTTCCGCTCCGGAATGTACCACCGTCTTGCGTCTCATTCATATAATAAATATCAGTCAGCGGAACGAGCCGGATCTGTTCTCCTTCATGGTAAATCTTCTTGAAATCAAAATGACGGTTGAAATTATCGGCAACCTCATCTGCCATGGCAGGATTATCAAGCAATAAATAACAAACCCAGTTACTTGAGCTAAAATTATTGATATTATAATCCGGATCGATCGCCGTATAGACCACGTTCCGAAGCTGCGTGTTCTCCGGGAAATCCTTATAAACCGCGCCAATCGTAAAAAGCTTAGCCGATTTAGTCCAGATATTTTCTTCCGCTCGCAACGTCTTACCAACCGCAGAGATATCTTCCCCAAACAACTTGTCAGCCAAGCTTCGGGGTACCATTACTTTCTCGGGATCTTTCAAGCAATCGATATCGCCTTCCACGATCGGGAACGCGAATATCTTCGGTAAACTAGCGTGGCAGGTTGTCACGATTTCCTTAAACCCAAACGGTTGCCCGTTTCTATCCACCGAGAGATAAACACCATTCTGGCCAAAAGAAGGAGTCAACAATGTACCCGCCTCTATATGCGGGGAAGATTGGATGACAGCCTCCACAAAGGCACGGGGTAATATTGTCCCGAAAGTACCCGGAATGGTCAAGTCCACCCTAAAAATCCGCCCGGACGTAGGATGGTAACGGTCAAAAGTCCGCTCAAAATTAATCTGTATCAAAATCACGATAAAAGCGGCGAAAGCGACCGCTAATCCCGCTACATTCAAAAAGGTAGCTACCTTGAAACGTATTAATACATTGATGAAATTGCGTATGATTGTTTTCATAACTTGTTCTATTTTATTGATACTAAAATCGACCCAAAAAGAGTATTCCTTAAATAAGATGGCTGATATTCATTCGTTTCAAGATATTCAAAGAAACCTTGTTCAACGCAATTGTCTCAACCTCTTCCGTACGGAAAAACTTACTTAAACCTTCGATCTTAATCATGGCTGTATTTGTTTTAATTTATTATACTCAAATCCATCTAATAATATTCAAATAACGTGCCAAACCACATATTAAACTAATACTCAATAAATTAATTCTCGATTCATAAAACAGAAGTGTCCAATAATTGGACACCATTGTACAATTATTGGACACATGCTTTTCTATGAAAGCAGCAATATGATTCTACAAAAATCTTCTATTCATTCTTAATACTATGTACTGGATTCTCATTCGCCGCACGCCAGTTCTGGAAAGTGACAGTCAATATCGTGATAACCGCTATGATAGCAAAAGCGATCAAATACACCCACCAATACATAGGAGTCTTATAAGCGAAATTCTCAAGCCAGCGATGTACCACATAACCGGCGATAGGCGCCCCCAAAACAAAACAAACACATAAGATTCGTATGTATGTCTTGTTAAACATCACGATAATCTCTTCGGTAGTAGAGCCTAATACCTTACGGATACCGATCTCTTTCTTCCGGTACTCACTATCGAATACGACCAAACCGAATACCCCTACCACCGAGATAAAGATCGCGATTAAACTAAATAAGGTAATCAATGAACTGAGGCTTCTCTCTTTCTCATAAAGTCCGTTCAATACCTCATCGAAGAAACGGACATTAAACGGGTATTCCGGATCAAATGATTGAAGCGTAGTCTTGACATGTAGCATAGCTCCCCGTAAGTCAGAGCCGGCCTTTACCTTTATATAAGCGAAATTAGGTTGGTTTCCCCAATTCGTGCCCCATACGAAAAAGGCCATAGGCGTTACCTCCGTGCGGAAAGAGGCGAATTTAACATCCGGCATAAAACCGACAATCTCCATACTATCTATTAAAGATCCTATCTCCAGCCCATATTCCGTCCGGGCACGTTCGTTAAAGACAAACGTGCCATAACGTTTCGCCTTATCTTCCTCCCGGAAATCACGACCTTCCGATATTTTCACATTCATCACCTTCAAAAAAGAAGGTTCAACCGGTAGACATTGGAATTGTATATCCTTATCCCGGTATTTACGTCCCCATCCCATGTATTGGTCATGACTAGAGAGGAGCATCTCCGCATATGTAACCTCTTCGATACCGGAGAAAGATTTCACTTGGCTGGCGAAGGCATCCCGACTTTTCCGGATATTGTTATTCATATTCGTAATAATCACCTCATCCTTATCATAACCGAGAGGGGTGTTTTGCATATAATAATTCTGCAAATACATGAAAGTAGCACCGATTATCAGACCAAATGAAGCTACAAATTGTATACCGATCAGCACGTTACGTAATTGGCGACCTTTCGGGGATAGACCGAAACTTCCTTTCAATACCAAAGCCGGAGGGAAAGAGGTCATATAATAAGATGGATAGATACCAGAAAAAATACCAGTCGCTATAGCGATAAGGGCGGTTAACCATACTAGCCCCCAATGTGCCGACAACGTAATATCCGCATCAATCAAGGATGCGATACTTGTCTTTCCCGTCATATACACCAAGAGTAACCCTATAAAATAAGAGAAAACACTAATAAACATGGCCTCTAATATCAAAGCCAGACGAATCACAGACTCTTCGCCACCCAATACTTTCTGCGTATTAATGCTCTTGATACGCATTGGAGTAAGCGCCGTGCTAAAGTTTGTAAAATTGATGCCAGCGATCACCACGATCACGATAGCGATCGCAAACAACACCAACAAAGTTTGCTTACTGGATTTAGGAGTCGTATCATATTGGATACCCATTGTATAATGAACGTCAGGCAATGGGTTCAAACGAAGATGATACCCACCCCAATGTTCTTTCACGGGAGTAGGATCAAAATGAGCCGCAAAATTCTCGAACAGTCCTTCAGCGTTCTTTGGATCGTCTAACCGAACATAAAATTCATAATTCCAGTTTCCCCATTCTTGGATATTTTCCCTCGGATCCATCTTCTGGTAAATACAGTTTTGTACGGACGAATTACGGGGAAAATCTTTATATACGCCTCCAACCGTCAGCTTATCGCCATTCTCAAATACCAACTGTTTACCGACAGCCGATTGGTTTCCAAATAATTTATAAGCCATGCTTTGCGGTAACAAAACACTGGTCGGTTCTTCCAAGGCCGATTGATTCCCTTCTAAGAAATCAAAATCAAACACCTTTGTAAAATCTGGATAAACACTTACGTATTGTTCCTTGAAACTATTCCGCTCACCGTTCTCTTCCACAGAGAAAAATAATGCGCCACCCCATGGATTCACCAATGTCCCTGCGACAATATGTGGAGAGGATTGAATGAAAGCATCCGCCAATGGACGGCAAACAATCGCTTGTCCATCGCCATCGTTCTGTATTATTTCCACCCGGAATATTGATTCCGTATCTGTATACCCCCGGTCAAAATTCCGGTCATACTCGACTTGCATCATAATCAAGATGAAAGCGGCAAAAGCTATCGAAAGTCCTAATACATTTAATAGCATCGCCATCTTGAAACGGCGTAATACACTCAAGAGATTCCTCAAAATAGTCTTCATACGCAATTTATATTACCTGTTATATTATTCGTTCTTAATGCTACGGACCGGATTCTCATTGGCGATATTCCAAGATTTCAGGATCACGCATCCCCAAATGATCGCTAGAACCAGTAGAGCCGTAGATATGAAAATAAAAACAGTCAGCGGTATCTTATCCGCGAATTGCCTCAACCAGCTCTCTCCCACGACTCGTGAGGCTATCACTCCCAAAAGGATAGCCGGGAAAGCCGTGATCAAAACATCCTTAGATAAAAGACGTAAAATATTCGGGGCCGTCGCTCCATTCACCTTGCGAATCGCTATCTCCTTGCTCCTACGGTGCATCTCGTCCGTAATATACCCTAATAATCCCATTAAGGTGATCAGCAAGATAGCGATCGAGGCAACAAAGACGCCGTCACGGAAATGACGGGTTCCCTCATACTGAGACTCTATGATCGTTTTCAACACCGTAAAACCGACATCCTCATTCGGAAATAGTTCCGCGATCTTATCATTCATTTCCCGTAAATATTCCGGGGTTAGCTCGGAGACACGAACCGTAAAGTTACAATAACTCATCCGGTCACTACCAAACATGATGACCGGTAACTGGGGAGTGAAGAAGGAATTCACCATGAAATCACGGGTTACACCCACTATTTTTCCTTTTAAATTACCCTCATCATCATAAATATATTTACCGATCGCAGCATCCGTCCACCCACGTTTACTCACGAATGACTCATTCACTAAAATATCCCCGTCACCTTTTAGTGGTTGCCCCTCAAGCAAGGGGATTTTCATCAGAGAGAGATAATCGGCATCATAGTTTACCTGTCGGGCCGTGAACAGCCAGTTTTTCTCATTATCCAGAATAGGGAAACCACCATAACCACTTAGAATATCCATTGACGAAAGCCCCGTAGCCGTGACATAAGGTAACTTCTTGAACTCGGCGGTAAGTTTGGCCGCTTTCTGATCATCCATATTATTCAAGGGGGCATACACTATATTTTCCGGATCATATCCTAAATCATTATTCATTAGCCGATCATATTGCAATAACACGATCACCAATAATGTAATGACAAACGCAATTCCCCCAAACTGGATAAAGAGCAAACTCCGCTTCCATCCCTGCTTACCCGAAGTAGATACCCGGAATACTTGGGTAACCGGGATAACGCTGAACAAACGGGCCGGTAGCAAGGCGGACAAAATGAATATAGCCAAGATCATGATCGCAGGAAGCCATATAGTCTGCGCATTCAATAAAGTGCCCAAAGTAGGAACAGCCGCCATATCCGCAACATATTCCCGGAAAGCGAATAAAAGCAATGCCATACATACAAGAGCCACTACAAATAAAGCCGCCGTCTCAAACAAGAACATATTGAAAATGTCCTTGCTGGAAGCTCCATTACATTTGTGTACTCCTACGGATCTCGCCCGGATCGGCAGAGAAGATACCGAGTTCAAGATATAATTCATCGCCGCCACGAATAACAAAGCGAAAGCCAGTACGCTCATGATCACCACCATCCGCTTCACCTCGGTACTTTGCGTATATATCTCCGAGACCGGCTTGATATAAAGCTCCATATCAAAACCTTGTTTCCTCTCTCTTTCTACATCTATATATTTAGGCAATAAAGCCGGTATTTTCTGATTGATTTGTTCCGGGAACACACCCGGTTTCAGGCGGATATAGCCCAGATAACTATCGTCGGCACCCCAACCGGCATAGGCACCGAACTGGGTTTTCATATTAATGAAAGAAGCGACAGCGTCAAAACGTAAATGACTATTTTCCGGTATGTCACGGAATATCCCGGCCACCGTATAAGGATAGTTTTTTCCGTACAGCAGTTGTTTCCCGATCGGATCTTCCTTGCCAAATATACGTTCAGCCATTTTTTCCGATAAGAAAACTTGATCTTCGATTCCCAACAAACGGTCATCCCCTCTTAGCACCTTGATTCCCATCGTACGGAAAAAGAGGGAATCCGCCATCATCAAACGGGGCTTGAACCGATCCTCACCATGATACAATACGGCTCCGTATCTTCTCCGGCAAACCGTCGCATACTGTATCTCGGGGAACTCTTGCCGCAAAGCCTCCGGGATCGGGGCAAATAGGATACGAGACCCATCTTCCTCTCCCGTTTTATCATCATTGTATCGCACATGCACGCTATACAAATCTTCCACTTGGTCAAAGAATGTATCGAAGCTCAATTCAAAAGCGACCCTAGCGAACAGGATCAATCCCACTCCAAGTCCTAGTGTCAAGGACAGAACCTTGATCACATTTCCCCCTCGGCCTCGAAGTAAATAACGGATTGTATAATATAGCTGTCTCATCGATTTGTATTTAAGTTAAATTGAAAGCTAACCGACCTTCACAGGCCAATTAGCTTATAAAAAACTCTTGTGTGTATGTGTTTATGTCATGTTGACTAAATAAATTCACTAACGGAAGAAACAACGCTACCGTCGAATAAATTGATCACACGGTGGGCGAAACCCGCGTCGTGCTTGGAGTGCGTCACCATTACGATTGTCGTTCCCTCCTTATTCAGCTCGGTGAGCAGCTGCATAACCTCGGCACCGTTCTTGGAATCCAAGTTACCCGTTGGCTCATCGGCCAAGATTATCTTCGGGTTGGAAACTACCGCACGAGCGATCGCCACACGCTGCTGCTGACCTCCGGAGAGTTGCTGAGGGAAGTGAGCCGCACGGTGGCTGATATTCATCCGCTTCAAGATATCCGTTACCATCTGCTTACGCTCCGACGCCTTGATCTTTAGATAAGTCAACGGCAGCTCCACGTTCTCAAAAACGTTCAACTCGTCTATCAAGTTGAAGCTCTGGAACACGAAACCGATGTTTCCCTTACGGACCTGCGTACGCTCTTTCTCTTTCAAGTGTCCTACCTCTTGGTCGCCCAAGTAATAATTTCCCTCGGAAGGATTATCCAGCAAACCCAGAATATTCAACAACGTAGACTTACCGCAACCGGAAGGTCCCATGACAGCGACGAACTCGCCATCTTTTACCTCCAAAGAAACCTTATTCAACGCAATTGTCTCAACCTCTTCCGTACGGAAAAACTTACTTAAACCTTCGATCTTAATCATGACTGTATTTGTTTTAATTGTTATCTAACTATTTAATTTACCATATCTAATTCAAATAGTGTGCCAAACTAACTAAATATTTAATTCTCAAACAAGTACTATTTTACTTTCCAAAACAGACTGTCCAATTATTTGACAGTGGTGTACAAAATTTAGACACTACTATCCAATATCTCGACATAAAAAAACACCTCCCAGCTTCACAGATGAGAGGTGCTATTGTTGACTTATCTACATAGTAAAACCTACATGTCACTACTTGATCTTATCTCTATATCTTTTTCCTCCGGCATGTCGAAGTTCTCAATGACTGTCAAGAGAAGCTCCTCCTCATCAACATTTATAGAATAAGAAACTGTATTTTTACCCTTCGAAAAACGGATAAACCAACTAACCACCCCATCGTTCTCATTCTCGATCACTTGATAAGCCTCTTCCTTATCCCGCTCAAAAGCGGATTTAATTTCTTGTTGTAATGCGGCGTGGCCCTCCACGACGAAAGAAGAGACTATCTTATATACCTTTTTAGTTTTCGGATCTTTATTCGTTACTACGCTTTTATCGATCGTCTTATCCGCTTTACATTTCTGCACGACAGCCTCCAAATTCTTCTGTGCCCATAACTCTGTACTGAAACTTCCCACCAAAAGGCATAATGCCACCCAAAAACATTTACTTGCTTTCATAACTTCTTTTGTTTATTAGTTAATTTACTATTTATCCAATTCCAACATCTTATAAACCTCCTTACGTACCTGAGTATCCGGAATATTCCTCAGTAGAGTCTCCCGTTTCTTCTCGAATCGCTTATTCATCCTTTCCGGCAAATAAGCTATTTCATCCGCATTTCTTAAGAGCTGATCCGCATTCTTCTCCATCGCTTCCGCCGCTCGGGATATGACCTCCAATTCGGGTTGTATCTTCTTTATATCTGTCATTACGACACCATTGCGCACGATGTAGCTTCCCTCATAAGGGTTAAAAGAAGCATTTTGATTCATAAAGACCGTATTCACCAAAAACAACAAAAGAGAAGCCGCCACGCAAACTGCGATTGCCCATCCTATTTTTCGTTTATAAGAAATTTCCTTAGCGGGTAGCCTCAATTCCGGAGTCTCGCTAAAATCCAAGGCAATGCCACTCTCGAAATATCCGAATACCTCCCGATAACGTTCCAGATGGGCGGGAATATCCGGACGGGCGAAGAACTCATACAACACTCGCTCCTCCTCGTTCGAGGTCTGACCCTCGAAGAAGCGGTCTAATAAATCCTCTATAGACTTGTATTCCTCTGTTTTCATAACGTCTGCATTTTAAAGAATTGATCTCTCACCCGTTTACGGGCACGGGAAAGATTCATACGTACCGCCTCGGGGGTACTTCCGGTCAACCCGGCGATTTCCTCTACCTCGAAACCATCCACGTGTTTCATGCGAAGAATGGTCTGTTGAAGTCCCGGTAGTTTATTGATAAGCCGCATTACATGCTCCAAACTGTCTTTTTGTTCCAGCTGGGTATAAGGCGTGGAGGCATCGCAGATAAAGAATTGTTCGCCCGCCTCACCTTCCGTGCGTTCACGAACTTTCATCCGATTCAGGCAAAGGTGCTTTGTGATTTGTACGGACAAGGCCATTACATTATTATAATAGTCTAACTCGCCACGCATATACCACAGTTTCAAAAAGACTTCCTGCATGATATCCTCGGCATCCTCCGGGTTATCAAGCAGCCTTCTCGCGTAAAGGAATAGTTTCTCCCGCAAAGGCAATATCTCTTTTTTAAACTGTTCTTGTTCCATTCTATCTTAATGACAATCGAGAAAAGAAAACGTAACATGGCTGGAGAAAATAAATTCAAGGTCTTTGTCATTCTAGTATTATAGTCGTGCCACCCTTATGGCACGATAATGCCACGGCGATGGCACGATGATGCCATAGCGATGGCACAACGAAGCCACGCTGGTGGCACAGCCGTGCCACTATAACGGCACCGGCTTGGCACTGTAAGTTATTACTAAATAGCCCTATACATCACAGATACGGATACACTTCTCCAAGGAAGCGATCTTGTCTTCTTGGGCGGGGACGAACTCCTGCCCAACGAAGCCTTTATAGCCTGTCTCCATAAGAGCCTTGATGATAGCCGGATAATAAAGTTCCTGCGTCTCGTCGATTTCCGCACGTCCCGGGCTACCTCCGGTATGGACATGGGAGAAGTATTGATTATATTTCCGGATATTCTCGATGATATTCCCCTCCATGATCTGCATATGATAAATATCATATAGTAACTTAAAATTAGGGGAACCGATACGGCGACAAAGCTCCGCCCCCCAAACCGTATGATCGCACAGATAATCCTTATGGCCGACACTGTTCAAAAGCTCCATAGTCAAGACGACCTTATGTTTCTCCGCTAACGGGATAAGGCGCTTCAACCCCTTCTCGCAGTTCTCCCAGCCTTGCAAGTCCGTTACGCCATTACGTCTGCCGGAGAAGCAAATCAAGTTTGTCAATCCAGCGTCCGCCACCATCGGGATCACCTTCTCATAACTGGCGACCAACTCGTCATGCAAGGCCGGATCATTGAAACCTCGATCTATTCCAAGCCCGGCCCCTTGCGCCATCGCCACCGTCAAGCCATGTTTTTGTACGATCGGCCAATCTACCGGGTCCAGCAACTCAACGGATTCAATCCCTATATGCTTGCAGATCTCACAGAACTCGTCCAGCTTATAATCGCCGAAACACCATTTACTTACGGAATGGCGGACATTTCCTTTCAAGGTTTCCTTCACGTCTGTTTTCTTTTTCGCGGCGGCTGCCGCCTCAATACCTGTAGTCGCCAAAGCCACGCCTCCAGCTAAAAATGTCTTGATAGCCGTTCTTCTTGATATGTTTTCCATGTATTCGAATTTGATAGTTAATAGGAGACAAATATAAGAAAAATCGGATATAATATCCTGAGGCGTTGGTATTACATCCAAAAACACTACTTTTGCATACGGAAGTCACTCTACATGAAAAACACATCATATACAAAACGATCTATTTATCTGATCCTATTTTTTATAATAGGATGTACTTCATCCCTATACGGAATGGAAGGCGCAGGTGTGTATTTCAAGGCGAGCCTATGCGGAAAAATCTATAAGCATTTATCCTTTCTTGTAGAAGAGGACATCCGTCCGAGAGATGACTTTAAGGAAGCGGAATGGTTCCTCACCACCGTTGAGGTAAACTACAAGTTTAATAAATATCTTCTGGCAGGAAGCGGATATATGTCTCTAGCACGATACAAGGCATCCGACGAGTTGCGAAACCGATATTATCTCTATGCTACGGGGACTTATTCGGCCGGACGTTTTACCCTCTCTGTCCGGGAACGTTTTCAAAGTACCTATAAGGTTCACGCCGAACATCCCAAGAATTATCTGCGTTCGATGCTGACCCTCTCCTATAAGATCGGCAAGAGTGGTTTCTGTCCTTTTGCCTACACCGAGGTCTTCAATGATACGCGAAATAAGATGCGGTCCGATAAGATCCGTTTCTCCACAGGAAGTAATTACCAACTAAACCCGAACAATAACCTCCAACTCTATTATCGCTACCATATATTTAATGTAGACGATCCCGTGAATTACCGCCATGCGATCGGTATCTGCTATACCCATCGTTTTTAATGAGAATTTTCGTACCTTCGCGTCCCGAGTGCTTGATAAACCTCGTTAAAAACAAGAAGACATGCAAAAAACAGTTACAGTACCTTTCATGCTGCTAGGTATACTTTTTAATATATGCCTTGTAGCGTCCAATCTTTTAGAGACAAAAGTAGTGCAAGTAGGCGGTATAACGGCTACCGCAGGTTTGATCGTATTCCCGATCTCGTATATCATCAATGATTGTATAGCGGAAGTGTGGGGATTCAAGAAGGCACGGCTAATTATCTGGAGTGGCTTCGCCTCTAATTTCCTAGTGATCGCTTTTGCGCAATTGGCGGTATTATTACCGGCCGCCCCTTTCTGGGAGGGGGAGGAAGGTTTCAATTTCGTCTTCGGGATGGCCCCACGTATAGCGGTCGCCAGCTTGATAGCGTTTTTGGCCGGTTCTTTCCTGAACGCCTATGTGATGAGCAAAATGAAAATCGCCTCCAACGGAAAGAATTTCTCGTTACGAGCGATCGTGTCTACCCTTATCGGTGAGAGCGCCGATTCCCTGATCTTTTTTCCGATCGCCTTCGCAGGATTGATCCCGGCCGGAGAATTGCTTATCATGATCGGGACGCAGGCGGTACTTAAATCCTTGTACGAGGTTATCATCCTTCCCGTCACCATCCGTGTCGTAAAGTACATCAAGAAAGTAGACGGGAATGATGTGTATGATCTTGGTACCTCGTATAATATCCTAAAGGTTAAAGACATTTAGGCCGGGACCAAACAATGACTGGCCTTCATTTGAATAGATGCGACCAATCCTCCCTTTGCTGCGGCATATAGGACTTCATTCCCAATAATTCAGCCGCCCGGCAATTCACGGAAGCGTCATCAATCAGCATAGTCTCCTCGGCTAAAAGATTCGAGTCCTTCAGTACGTACTCAAAAATATCCGCGTTCGGCTTCAGCATATGCAATTCGTAAGAGAGGTAAATCTTATGGAAGAAATCTTGGGCACAAAGACCTTGATAAGAGAAATAGGTATCTTCGGACCATTTCCAATGAAGCTCGTTCGTATTGCTCAGAAGCATCGTATTATAGCGTTCACGAAGCTCCAATAGCAGACGCAACTTATTTTCCGGGACGTCTCCCAACATGGCGATCCATGCCGTGTCGATTTGTTCGTCCGTCAGGGGCTTTCCCGATAAGGCACGAATATCATCGCGAAACTGTTCCACCGAAATCGTTCCCAACTCTAATCGCTCAAACAAGTCCTTATGTTGATAGTTATTCGTGATCTGTTCCCGGATATTCTCCACGCCCAGATTCTCGAAAGCCTCGATACAACGGTTGCGAGTCAAGTTAATAAGCACACCGCCCAAGTCTATAATCAAGTTCTTTATGCCTTCCATATCATTTCTTTTTATACCAGCTACGACGTCTACGATGTCGTCTTTTCTGTTGATAACGATTGATCCGCTTGTAAACGACCCAGACAAACAACAAGCCGAAAACAGCGAATATCAATATAACAATCCAAGAGTTAAGATTGTCACCTTTTACCCGGCTCCACATTTCCAGAACCACCTCCGTCTCGTTCCCGAAATCACGGATCATGGCACAACGTTCCACGACCTTCCGGTCCGGATATTGAGCCGGGTCTATCTGGACACGCTCCGCTCCCGGTCCGAAGAAATAACTTACGTCCGAGAACTCGGTCTGCGTCGTATCGATCTTTTCCGCCAATATTTCCGGGGTGGCCACGGTGCTGACATATCCGGTCACTTCCATATTACGGCAGACGATGTCCGGACGGCATAGATAGTCCATAAAATAACTGGCCGCCTTCACGTTGCGAGCGTATTTAGGGATCGCCCAACCATCGTACCAGATATTACTACCCTCCAAAGGAACCTCATACCCCAGATCTACGCCTACGGCACTCGCCTCTTCCATGGCCCAGACCGCGTCGCCGCTCCAAGTGAAATTCAGCCACGCCTTTCCTTTCGTCATCATCTCCTTACCGAAATCGGCCTCCCAACCGGCGATATTCGGTTTCATTTTCTTTAAGTATTCCTCGGCGATAGCGATCATTTCCGGGGAGCTATCGTTCATCAATTGCTCCACCGTGATCGTACCATTCGCCAATTCCCTCGCATGGGCGTATATGATAGCGGTTCCATAAGCGTCACGATAACTATCCTTCATCAAGATCTTATTCCTGAAACGAGGGTCCCAAAGGCATTTCCACGACATTACCTCGTCCCTCGAGACATCGGCTTTATTATACAACAGGCCGGCGGTTCCCCACATATAAGGAACCACGTAGTCGGTAGTCTTACGGCCCGGCTGACTTAACTTATTCAGTTCCTCTTGGATATAGGGAGAGACATTGTCGATATAATCCGGTGTCTTCCCGAAATTACGGTCGATCGGTAGCAAGAGATTTTTCCGCAGCATGCGCTCAAGGATATACTCCGAAGGGCAAATCAAGTCGAAATCCTCATGTCCCCGCTCGATCTTGGTCAACATGATCTCGTTGATATCAAAGACCTGATAGATAATCCGGACTTCCTCACCCGTCTGTTCCTTATACCATTTCGGGAAATCCGTCAGGACGTCCTCGTCGATATAATCTCCCCAGTTATAAATCTTCAAGATCTTGCTTCTCTCCTCGTCCGAGCGCCCGCAAGAAGTGAACAGCCCCATAAGCAGGGCCAAAACAGACAGAATCGATATAAATTTCTTCATTTTCATTTACGCTCGCTTCGCTTTCTCAGCACGTTTATTTATAACAATCAACAATACTAACACGGTTACGAATATAATCGTTGAGAGGGGACGCAGTTCCGGGGTCAAACCTCCTTTCCGGGCATCCGCGTAGATAAAGGTGGAAAGGGTTTCCAAGCCCTCATTACCAATCGTAAATATGGTCACGGCGAAATCGTCGATAGATAGCGTGAAGGCAAGGATAAAGCCACTGATCATACCCGGACGGATTTCCGGGAAGATCACCTTCCGCAAGGCCTGAAACGGAGTCGCCCCCAAATCCAACGCCGCCTCGTAGATATTCTGGTTCATTTGTTTCAAGCGGGGCATGACGCTTAATACCACATACGGCGTACAGAACGTGATATGCGCCAGCACGACCGTCGTCAAACCTTGAGAGATCCCTAAGCTGACAAACAACAGGAACAAGGAAATACCGGTAATGATATCCGGATTCAACATCGGGATGTTATTGACAAAACTCACGGCATTGCGGGCCCTTGCCTTCAAATTAAAGATCCCGATAGCGGCTACGCTCCCCAACAAGGTAGATACCGTAGCGGCTATCATGGCGATAGCGAACGTATTCCAAAGTGCGCTGACCAACGAATGTTGTACGTTGCCGGCAAAAAGAGAGCTATATAATTTCGTGGAGAACCCGGTCCAGTTACCCAGTACTTTCGCCTCCGTAAATGAGAAGATCATGATAATCAAGATCGGCGAGTAGAGCAATAATAACAAAGCCCATAGATATCCCTTAGCTAAATATTTCACCATCAGATAAGCCCTCCCTCATTCGCCGAATCACTGCTCTCATTGCTGAACAATCCCGTGATTCCGATTAATAACAACATGATAAGAGAAAGCGCCGCCCCGTAGTTCCACATACCGTTATTGATATTCTCCTGTATGGTCGTACCGAAGAGCTTGATATTGTTCATCGTCAACAATTCGGCGATGGCAAACGTAGAGATGGTCGGCATAAACACCATCATGATACCGCTCATCACTCCCGGCATCGATAGTGGGAATACGGCCTTGATAAATACCTGCGACGGATTCGCCCCCAAGTCTTGCGCCGCCTCTATCAAGCTGTGATCCATTTTCTGGAGCGTATTATAAATCGGGTAGATCATAAAGGGCAGGAAGTTGTACACCATGCCAAAGATCAAGGCCCCCTCTCCCAGCGGGAAATTCAAGAAATCGAACAAAGCCACGGTAGCCAACGTACGGATCAAGATATTGACCCACATCGGAAGGATAAACAAAACGACCATCGTACGGGAAGTATTAAATCGGGCTTGGCTCAATATCCAAGCGGCCGGATATCCCAGCAGCAGACAAAGAATGGTCGTTATCAAAGCGATCCCGACTGAATACACGAAGGTGTTTATCGCCTCGGGATGGATCATAAACTTACGGAAATTGGCGAAGGTAAACATCCCTTCGTCATTCGTAAAGGCGTAATACACGATCAAGAGGAGCGGTATCACGACAAAGATGGCCAAGAACAGGACATAAGGAATGGTCCAGTTCCTTCGTCTCATAAAAAATGCAGAAAACGTATTGATCACTTCCTTCCCTTTTTAAGCATGAATAATTCGAATTTTATCCGGGGCGATCGTTATGCCGACATGATCTCCATCATCCCATACATCGTTGGTATCGACAAAGATGTCCTCGTCCCAATCTGTAAACACGGTCAGATGATAATGGTTGCCTTTGTAGAGGATAAATTTTACTTCTCCGGTCAAGCGACCGTCTTCCTCGTTATCCTCCAAGATCACATCTTTAAAATCGATCTCGACTTTCACAGGCGTATTTGGCTCTATATCGGTTACTTCCTTACATTCGAACGTACAGCCTAGGAATTCCACATGCGTAGCGTCGATAAGCTTTCCCTCGAAGGTATTGCAAATACGCTCTTTCTTCATTACATGGATATCGAAAGGCTTGATAAGAAGCCCGACCTCGCTACCTGCCTCGAAACAGTGGTAATCCTGTACCATGAACTCGTATCCGTTCGGGGTTTGCACCATCATCTCATAATGCACACCCTTAAAGATGGAGGAGGTTACCGTACCCGTCAACATCGCCGCCTCCGACGGCTCGAAGATGTAAATATCCTCGGGGCGCAACACGACATCTACCGGCATTTGCTCCCCGAATCCCTCATCCACGCACTCGAACTCATGACCGGCGAAAGAGACTTGCCTATCCTTGATCATCGTCCCGTTCAAGATGTTACTCTCACCGATGAAATCAGCGACGAACGAATTGACCGGCTCGTTATAAATATCGATCGGGGTACCGATTTGCTGGATCTTTCCCTCGCTCATGACAACGATCGTGTCGCTCAGCGTCAGCGCTTCCTCTTGGTCGTGGGTCACGTACACGAACGTAATGCCTAAGGACTTATGCATCTCTTTCAATTCCATTTGCATATCCTTGCGCATCTTCAAGTCCAAGGCCGCCAACGGCTCATCCAGCAATAACACCTCCGGCTCATTCACGATAGCGCGAGCGATCGCCACCCGTTGCTGCTGGCCACCGGAAAGGGAATCGACATCCCGATCCTCATAGTCTGTCAACCCTACCATTTTCAACGCCTGTTTCACTTTCTTCTCGATCGTGGCGGAAGGAAGTTTCTTCAGCTTCAGGCCAAAGGCGATATTATTGTACACATTCAGATGTGGAAATAAAGCATATTTCTGGAATACCGTATTTACGGGACGTTTATGCGGCGGCGTCTGCGTAATCTCCTTCCCGGACATCGTGATAACGCCCTCGGAGGCCGTCTGGAAGCCGGCTATCAAACGCAACAGGGTAGTCTTTCCGCAACCGGAAGGCCCCAAAATGGTTACAAACTCGCCCTTGCGGACCTGTAAATTTACATCATTCAGCACGGCCTTCTCGCCGAAATACTTCGATACGTGCTCCACGCTGATAATGCGATCCGATTTTCGTATTGACATTCTCGCTTGATCTAATTAGAATTAAACAATCATGAACAATGTTCTTATTTATTTTTGCGCGAATGTACAGATTTTAATAAGGCCGGGCACTATCGTTTTTACAAAATCTGACCTTACACCGGGTGAGAAGCGTCGCATTTCTCCAAGATTCGACCGCGCACCCGATGTAAGCCCCGTATTTCTCCAAGATTCGACCACGCACCCGGCGCGAGGTCCAATATTTCTCCAAGATTCGACCGCACACCCGACGCGAGCCCCGTATTTTTCCAAGATTCGACCGCGCACCCGGCGCGAGGTCCCGCATTTCTCCAAGATTCGACCGCGCACCCGACGCGGGCGGGATATTTGGGAAATATTCAATCCACGTATATCCGGTAGCTCCCCGATCCCAATCGGTACACAGCCTTCCCATCCTTCAATCCCACGGGCGTGATCCCCTCCTGCCCTTTCTCCATACGAACGGACTTCTCCGATTTGGCGGGCAGATATAAGGTAGCCGTCGTATTAGCGGGAATGGTCGCCTCGTATATATAGCCCTTCTTTTGGATTTGCCATCCACTCTCGATACGGCCATAGGCGGAATCGTAATGACCCCGGATGAACGAGAAGGTTCCGCCGATACGGGGTTGAAGGATGATGTGCTTATAGGCGGGTTGTTCCTCATCCCGCTGGATACCCAAGGTATAAGCTATCATCCACTCCTCGATAGCGCCATACGAATAATGGTTGAAAGAGTTCATATCCACAGGGGCGAAGCCATTTACCAACGTGTAGGAATTCCAACGTTCCCAAATCGTGGTAGCGCCTTGCAGGACAGGATACAGCCATGAAGGATAGGCGGTTTGCTCAAACAGCTTATAGGCGACATCGTCATAACCATTGTCGGATAATACCAAATTCAGGTAAGGCGTACCGATAAAGCCAGTGGTAAGCGTATAATTATGTTTCTTGATATTCTCTACCAGATGCCGGATCGCCAAGGGTTTGTTTTTCTCATTGAACAGATCAAACTGGAGAGGAACCACGTATGAGGTCTGCGTATCTACGATTTTCGCCTCGGTAGCCGCCGTTCCGGACCACATACCTACTTGCGAGTCCTTACCAAAGATAGATTCCACCGTCGGGGCGAACGTGCGTCCTTCCTCGTTTACAAACAGGTCGTTAAAAGACCTCTTCACGTTCTCGTAGAAAGTACGGAAACGCCTTTGGTCCGCGTCCTTCCCTAAACGTTTCGCTACCTGCTCCATAATCAAAGCGTCGTAGGCGGAGTAAGCGGTGTTCGTCAACATGGAATTCGTCGGCTCGATAGCCAGCCAATCGCCGAAACCACCGAAGGGCTGTACATAGCGTACGGCACGACGCTCCAAATAATCCATATAAGCGACCATGGAAGCGTAATGCTGTTCCAGAATACGCACGTCTCCGTATTGTTGATACATTTGCCACGGTACGATCACGCCGGCTTCCATCCATCCCATGGCACCTCCGCCATCCTCCGCGCCGTGTGGAGGGAAACCGACTACGGGTATATAGTTCGCGTAACTACCGTCATCTCCTTGATTATCCCGGACCGAGTAGAGCCAACGGGTGTAAAACGGATCGACATTCATATTATAAGTAGCCGTACGGGCAAATACCTGCGCATCCCCTGTCCAGCCCATACGCTCATCCCGTTGCGGGCAATCTGTCGGAACCGACAAGAAATTACCCCGTTGGCCCCAGATGATATTATTAAACAAACGGTTGACACGCTCGTCCGACGTCTCATAACCGCTCGTCCGCGCACCGATAGATTCCAGCACGATCCCTTTCACCGCCTCCACGGGTAACGGCTTGTCCAACCCGTGAATCTCCACATAACGGAAACCATGGAACGTAAAGCGAGGCTCATACGTCTCACCCGCCGCATCCCCTTTCAAGATATAACGATCCGTGGAAAGGGCGCTCCGGTAATTATCCGTATAGACTTGCCCTTTCTTCTCCTTATACATCGCGATCGTGTACGGGGCGACAGGTTCGGTAGGGATCGTTTCCGGATAATTCATCTCCCCGAAACGGATCGTGATTTCCTGTCCGGCCTTTCCCTTGAAAGTCAGACGGGGAACACCGACCATATTCTGCCCCATATCATAGACATAGACGCCGGGAATAGGCTCTACCACGGACTGAGCGGTCAGGGTCACATTATTTTGTATCGGGCTGCCTACATATCCTTGGATCTCCACATTTACCGGAGGAGCGGCAAATAAGGTCGCCGGTTTCCATGACGAGTCATCAAAACCCGGAGCATCCCAGCCGTTCACCTCTTTCCGGGCATCGTATTCCTCTCCATTCTGAAGGCCGTTAAAAGTGATCGGTCCCCGGTCATAACATTTCCAGCTATCATTCGTAACGATCGTCTCACGAGTACCGTCGGCATACTCGATCACGATCTTTCCCAATAAGGACTGGCGGGTTCCGTATTGATCCTGCCAACCGGTAAGGAAACCGCTATGCTCGCTCCACCATCCGGCACCCAACATCGCCCCGATACCATTATCGCCCGGTCGTAGCAAACTCGTTATATCATACGTATTATACATGATACGGTAACGGTAATCCGTCCAACCCGGATTCAGATAATCCTTTCCAACCTTCCGCCCGTTCACCGAGAACTCATAGATGCCCCTAGCGGTAGCATATAAACGGGCGCTCTTGACCGGTTTCTCTATCTTTATCGCTTTCCGGAGCATGGGAGCGGATACGTTCTCGCCCGGATACCAGACATTGAGCTTTCCCTCCCCTTTCTCCACATAAGTCTCGGCAGGATTGTACAGAAGCGTATTCCACGTATCCTCGCTGATACACAAGTTGGAGAATGTAGCGGTCTGCCCTTTAGGTTGCAGGAAACCGATCGCGTACAAACGGCAATGATAAACCAACTCTCCATCCGGATAAGGATACACGGTGAAAGCCCCTTCCTTGCCTCCCCAGAAATCACCACGGCTCTTCCGTTCTTTCTCCTCGGGAGTCAAAGAGGAATTCACCAAGGTCTTTCCATCGATCTCTATATCCACGAAATATTTCAAGGCATATTGGGCCGTCGTCACCTTCAACCGGATATGATGCACCTTATGCTTATCCGAGGCTGGGATGATAGAAGCCAGACTTTCCGCCGCATCTTGCCTCGTTTTTCCATCTGTGGTATGACGTAAAATGAAACGGGCGTCCCCCGAACCATTCAAGTCCAGTTCAGCAGACACATAATTATCAGCGTCCCTCGACCCAAAGACAAATACGGCTTTATCATTACCCTCGGCAACCCGCACATCATAGTCGATCACATAATGCGAGCGATATTTGGAGAGTTGTGTCTCCGACGAGCCGATCCAACGGGCGCCACTCCATCCGGAACCCAGAAGACCGGTCTCGAACCACGCAGGCTCGGTGGAGGTAATTTCCGTTCCCGATTCATCCCATACGGAAACTTTCCAATAATAGCGAGTGGAAGGTTGCAATGCTTTTCCTTGATAAACTACGCCGACCGATTCCCCGGAAAGAACCTTTCCCGAATCATAGATATAACGCCCGGCAGCCAATTGCTCCGGACTATCGGCCACCCATAACCGATAAGCCTGCCCACAGGCCCCATAGCGATCGGACTCCATCTGCCAGTTAAAACGTGGCTGACTGACATCAATTCCCAGTGGATTGGTTTGATACTCAACCTGTAGGTTCTTCAATACGGTAACCGCACCCAGAGGTAGCCATCCGGCCAGCAACCCTAAGATTATAGACAAAATACATCGTGTGCTCTTCATAATACAAAGAATTAAAATGATAACGGTACAAAAATATCCATTATCATCTTAACTCTTTGTTTCATTTTTGGGAGAAGATGTAGCAGTTTTGACACTACTCAATCTTTCCTACCATCTTGGACGGGTCTACCCAACGATCAAACTCCTCGGCGGTCACATAACCGGACTCGATAGCCGCCTCCCGCAAAGTCTTATTTTCTTGATAGGCTTTCTGGGCGATAGCGGCGGCCTTGTAATATCCTATTTTCGGATTCAAGGCGGTAACCAGCATTAAGGAGCTATCCAGATGGCGTTTGATGTTTTCGTTCACCGGGGTAATGCCTTTTACGCAACGTTCACTGAAATTCAGGCAACCGTCACCAATCAAGCGGGCGCTTTGCAAGAAGTTCGAGATAATCACCGGCTTAAATACGTTCAACTCGAACTGCCCGTTGGAGCCAGCTATCGAGATTGTCACGTCGTTACCCATTACTTGAGCGGCGATCATCGTCAATGACTCGCATTGCGTAGGATTCACCTTTCCCGGCATGATGGAGGAACCCGGCTCGTTCTCCGGCAAATGGATCTCACCGATACCGGCACGAGGACCTGAGCCCAACATTCGTATATCGTTCGCAATCTTCATTAAGCTGACCGCTACGGATTTCAAGGCTCCATGCGCCTCAACCAAGGCATCATGGGTAGCTAGGGCCTCGAATTTATTCGGAGCGGTTACAAAAGGAAGCCCAGTCAACTCTGATATCTTCTTAGCGACACACTCGTCATAATTGACTGGGGCGTTAATACCAGTCCCAACCGCCGTACCTCCTAAAGCCAACTCGGAGATATGCGACAGGGAATCCTTTACTTTCCGTATACCATATTCCAATTGAGCCGCATAGCCACTGAACTCTTGCCCCAATGTCAATGGAGTGGCATCCATAAAATGAGTCCTCCCGATCTTCACGATCTTCATGAACTCCTCACTTTTTAGCGCCAACGCACGATACAGACTCTCCAATCCCGGTATCGTCACCTCCGCAGTCACCTTATAGGCGGCAATATGCATAGCGGAAGGAAACGTATCATTGGAGGATTGCGATTTATTCACGTCATCGTTCGGAAGCAGCACTTTCTCCTTATCCGTTAGCTTTCCTCCGCTCAGCACATGTGCCCGGTTGGCGATCACCTCATTGACATTCATATTCGTCTGGGTCCCGCTCCCCGTTTGCCATACGATCAAGGGGAAGGAGTCATTTAATTTACCCGCCAAGATCTCGTCGCATACCTTACCGATCAACTCGCATTTCTCCGGAGACAAGACGCCGGCGTCTTTATTAGCCAAAGCCGCTCCTTTTTTCAAGTAAGCGAACGCCTCTATCACCTCTTTGGGCATCCGGCTAATATCGGTGGCGATCTTGAAATTATTCACGCTCCGTTGTGTTTGCGGCCCATAATAAACGTCCACCGGCACTTCCACCTCACCTAAGGTATCTTTCTCTATTCTATACTTCATGACACATAAGTTTTATTAATCTCTTCTATGTATAAACTATCCGGATATCGAATTGTTTATGTTACATTCACGAGTATATCATGAAAAGACATTTATCATGGAACAGAATTCAGATCATAGAAAAACGGCTTATTTCGCCTCCGATGTTTTTTAATAGTTTTTCTTCTCGTCAATAATGTATTCGGGACGGGCCTTGATCTCGTCAAAGAGGATACCGACATATTGCCCTAACACGCCGACCGTCAATAGCTGCACACCTCCAAAGAAGATAATGGAAGTCATGATAGAAGTCCAGCCAACCTCGGCGTTACTAAAACCATAGATCTTGCCCAACGTGAACCAAACCGCCAAGATTATACCGACCAATACGGATATAAACCCGAGACTCGTCGCCAAACGCAACGGCTTCTTCGAGAAATAAAGCATTGCCGTCGACGCAAATTTCAGCATCTTACTAATCGGATATTTCGTCTCGCCGGCGATACGCGCCTCACGCTCATAATAAAACGGCACTTGGTGGAAGCCCACCCAGCTTATCAAGCCACGGATATATTTTCCCCGTTCCTTAAAACGGTCGAACTCATTCATCACCTTCCGGTCCACTAAACGGAAATCTCCTGTATCCAGCGGGAAATGGACCTCGCTCATATAATTCATCACCCGGTAAAAAGCCTTGGAGGTGAACAGCTTGAAAAGACTCTCCCCTTCCCGTGACTTACGGACGCAATAAACCACGTTGGCATCCTCTCTCTCCTGCACTTCCAGCAGATCCGGAATCAATTCCGGCGGATCCTGCATATCGGCGTCGATGATAATCGCCAAATCAGCGTCACAGTTATTGATACCCGCCGTTACCGCCGGTTGATGACCGAAATTCCGGGAGAAGTGAATCACCTTCACATGAGGATCGGTAGCGGCTATATGATCCAACAAAGAACGTGTCTTATCCTGACTGCCATCATTTATATAGATAATCTCCGTAGGGTTCGGCAACTTTACCAAGACCTCTTTCGTACGCCGATACGATTCCTCGATCACGGCTTCCTCGTTATAACACGGGACTATAACCGCTAACTTCTTCATGCCTTTTAAGCTTTAAAGGTATAAAACTTATTTACTAAAAAATTAATCACCGTATAGAAAGCCATTCCAATCAAGTGGTTGTAGTAATGATCGATCGTAAGTCGGGAATTCAAGATCAGTACCAATCCGTACTGTAAGGCATAACAAATAATGAAAGCGATCGTGAACCGAACCGCCCCTTTCGTCCATCCGGTGGAACTTCCCTTGAAAGTCCATTGCTTGTTCCAGATGAAACTGTTTAATATGCCTGCCACATATCCCGTTAAGTTAGATAAACCTTCCCGGCATCCGAAGAGTTTCATCATCACCCAGATAACAATCATCGTTATCAAGGTATTGCTCAACCCGACTACACCATACTTAATAGCTTGCTTAATCGTCTCCATTCTTACTTATAATCTCGGAAATCTCCTCGGGTGTCAATTCCTTGACATTCGTGATCGTGAAAACATTCGAGAGGAAATCGCCGTATTGGTTACATTCATTGATCACCCGGTCCAACGTGGCTTTTATATCCGTACGTACCGGGATCAAGAACACCAGCTCCACATACTGCTCACCGATCGTCAAACGCTCGATCTCGCAGTCCGTTTTCGGCAGATAATAAGCGAACTCCCGCTCGATTGTCTGCCGCTGATATTCTTGGAAAGGTTTCTTGCCTTTAGACGTCATCAAGACATAGAAACGCAGCTTCTCCCCTTTTCCTCCCAAGCCGGTCGAGATATAAATTTGTTTCTCGTCGGAGAAATCGGACTCTAAAGAGATACGAGACTCCATCAAAGCCATGTAGGCCCAATCTGTCACTTCCGGGTCCGGATGCTGGGTGTATTCCTCCAACAATCGGTACGCACGGACGGATTTCGAGGTAGCCAATTGAGATAACAAATATCTCTTCTCGGTCTTGTCCGTGGTTTCCTCCGTCAACAAAGTGTTGTACAGGGTCTCGCACTCATCCTCCGATAAGGGACGGGGAGGCCGGTTTTCCTTCCGTACGTTTTCCGAGTATTTGAAATACTCCATCTGAAGTTCAACCGGCACACGCTGTTCTAGTATATGGAAATGTCCCTCCATCCTGCTGAAGGAATCACGGAACTTTTTGAATACATCACCTTCTTCTTTCATAGATCGTCTTTTTTCGTTATTAAACTCCCATAAACAAGAAACAAGAACAAAGGTAATGTTTTTTCCGGAATAAATAAAAATAACGTTATTTAAGCTCCCGCATAAATTAAGAACCCAAGTCCGATCACGAATAAAATAAACATCCCGACATTCAGACGATTGGAAATGGCTGGCGCTCCCTTGAACTCTTTCCAGATAAGGATGCCCCATAAAGCGGAGACTAGCGTGGCTCCTTGCCCCAATCCGTAAGATATAGCCGCTCCCGCTTTCTCTGACGCTATCATACTGAAAGATTGACCGATACACCAGATAACACCCCCCAATACACCCACGAGATGCGTACTCATATCTCCCTTAAAATAACCGGATATGGAGACAGGCTTACCTTCCACCGGATGTTTCATTGCCAATGTGTTAAATAAGAAATTACTAACAAATACTCCTATGGCAAAAACAAATACGGCGGTATAAGGCGTCAACTTCCCGGGTGCCGGAGAAGCGAAATTCTCCATATCCATGGAAGCGGCGACAAAACGATAGAAAAAGGCCATGATCACGCCGGCCACAACCGATATAAGGATCCCCTTCCCCGATACTTTCTTGGTACCGACCAAGGCTTTCTTATAAGCCAGGCCGTTCAAGATGATGGCGATCGTGATTAAGGCTACACCGATAAAGATATAAGTCGGTTCCCCCTTCGCCGCCCCAAAATAGTTAACCAATACGCCTAGCACCAAGGCCAATCCGATCCCTACCGGAAAAGCGACCGACAATCCGCAAATGGCGATCGCCGCAGACAACAAGATATTGGCAGCATTAAAAATAATACCGCCCAAAAAGGCACTCCCTAAACTAGCGAGATTCGCTTGCGCCAAATCCGGCAGGAAACTGCGTCCTTCCGTCCCGATGCTGCCCAAGGTAAAGCCGGAAATCAGAGAAAAGAGCAAGACACCAATCACGTAGTCCCAATAGAAGAACTCATATCTCCAAGTCTTGGAGGCTAATTTCTGCGTATTCCCCCACGATCCCCAACAAAGCATCGTAACGACACAGAATATGACAGCTAAAGAATAATCTTGTACGATATACATAAAATACTATTTAATAGATGGTTGATGCATCATATAATTCTCTATCAAGGAAGCGACCTCCGTAGGCGGCATCTTCTCGATCAAACGAAGATCACGGCCATTGGGATTTGCCACCCAATTGTTAGTCCCCTCATCATCTACGACATGAAAGGTACCTCGCTCTACATCGAAATAAGGCTCATAACCTTTTATAGCGACCAATACCGCCGTATGATCCCAGCTCATGCGCCCTTCCGGGTCTCCCTCCGCGAAACAAAGGGCATACGCATCTTTTACAGGACTGTTCTCCACGTTCATTTGCACCAGTTTCTTTCCGGTCAAGATTACGTTCCCGATCTCAAAACCGCTAAAGACAATCTCTGTAGGCCATTCATCCGCTACGACTTTAGAGGCAGGGACATCGCAATACACATTAAATTCTTTTCCTTCCGGAAACAGGCCCGCCATAGAAACCAAACGTTTCACTTTCTTGGCGACTAATTCCTTTCCGGAGAGATCGCTATATTCATCAGCTCCCGATTGAAGCAAGTCCCTTAAATTAGAGAAGAAACCAATCGTACAAATAACAACGCTGGTATCCGGTTGTTCGCTCAGAATCTTACGGTACACCTTCAGAGCATCCGGAGCGTCGGAAGTCTTCGCCGTATGATGCGGATAGTTAGCGGGTAACTCGTCAGTCCACTTCGTTTTATGCCAAGTAGTCAAGGAGGCCCCCGGTTCGCTCTTTGGTGCCCCTACCGGTATGTCCGGACGGTTGAAATAAGTATTCAACACCTCAATGCAAGGTACCACCCGCTCATCATGGTTGGAGGAAAGAGTCGCAAGGATATTTACCTGACCGCTATCCGCCAAGGCATGCATCAAGGCCATAGCGCCCACATCATCATAGTCCGGACCTAAATCAGTATCTAGAATAAGATTTACCGGTTGAGGCTTATCGGTTTGAGGAATATTTTTCGACACATTTCCCTTACAGGAAATCAACAAGGCAAATAAGCCCATCAGAAACAATGATTTCTTCATAATCTTTATAATTTATTGGTGAACAATCTCTTTCGGAGCATCCGAGTAAATCAGTATCTCGCTGAAATGAACGGAGACATCATTACGTGGATTTAGCCATTTAAACGTAGCCGTATGTTTTCCCTTGGGCAGCTGATACTTCCAGAACAGGTCGTTCCTACGAGTCGTATAGGATGCCGGAAGGTTCGCCGTCTCAACCAGCTCCCCATCTAGGTACATCTCTACTCTCGCTACGTATTTATCATCTTTAGCGTTCACAAAGCCTTTGAATACGGCGCCTGTTCCCTCAAAAGGCAGTTCTCCTACATCGGGCAAATTCTTATTAACCGCCACTTTCTCTATCGGATACATACCCTCGAAAGCCTTCTCGTAACGAACGGCTACAGGTTGCTGGCATTTGATCGTCACCTCGTCACCTGAAACGGAACCGCCGTTGCGCTCTATCACTTGCAACGCTTGATCGAAGCCCATTTGGTAAGTCTTATTCAATGAGATGGTCGTATAGGCAAAATCCATATTCTCCACTTCTCTCAAGTTCTTCATCCAATAATCCGGTATATGGCTATAACCAAGGATTGTTCCTAAGATACCACCCGCGGAGGCTGGGTTGCAATCCGAGTCTTGTCCGCAACGGGTAGAGATATCCAATGTTTTATAGAAATCTCCCTCACCATAAAGCAAGCCGATAAGAATGTATGCGCTATTGATCACGGCATCAATATTGAACGGAACAAAAACACCATCCGGACAACCAATATCCGAGCTCCATTTCTTCTCACATTCAAACCAAGTGCGTTTCCAATCGTCCGGATATTCCTTATGCCAGCGGATCACATCGCTCATACATTTATAATAGATACTTTGCTCCGGTATCGTCTTCAATGCCTCGGTCACGATAAACTCGATATCATCCGAGATAAACGATAACGAATACATCGCCCCGACATACACACCGCCGTACCAACCATCTCCATAATTCATGATATGCCCGATCTTATCAGAAATCTCGGAAGCCGTATTCGGCATACCCGGCGACATCAGTCCGGCATAGTCCGCCTCGATCTGATAATCAAGATCATCCGCATGCGGGTTATTCAGCCAATGACCGGATGCCGGCGGCATGATCCCTTGTAAAATATTATAACGTGCCGACTGGTTAGCATGCCACAACGTATATCCAGCCGTAGCGAACGCCATGGCGAATGAGTCTACAGGAGCATCCAATCCCAACCGGTCAAAGACATCTACGAACGTAAGGTCCATATAAACATCATCGTATAATCCGGGAACATTCTCGTACCACCATTTGATATACCCGTCCGGCCATACGATCGGTACGTATTCCTGAATCATCGTTCCGTTATATTTGAACTCCGTCGGACCGCCATACGTACAGCCTATGGTTTGTCCGGCCCAACCTCCCTTAATCTTATCCATCAACTTTTCTTTACTAATCGTAAACTCAGCGGGAACCGTCGTTTGATCCTTTGCCGAGGGTTGTTGGGAACATGAGATCGCCCCTATAAATAAAGAGGCAGCCGCTATCATCGCAAATACTGTTTGTTTCATAATATTAGATTGTTTTTTAGATTAATCAAAGATATCTACCTCATTTCGATAAGGAGCGGAAGATTGCGCTCCCACACGAGTCACGGAAATGGCGGAAGCTTTGCAAGCGAATCTCACGGCTTCCCTTAAATCCCGCCCCTCGGCCAAAGCAACCGTTAAAGCACCGTTGAAAATATCCCCGGCCGCAGTAGTATCAACGGCTTCCACTTTTATCGCAGGAACCATATCTACCATGGAATCACAGTAAATCAAAGCTCCTTTTGAACCTAAAGTAATGATTACGTTCTGTACTCCCATCTCCATTATAACTCGCGCAGCCTTCTCTGCGGAAACCTCATCCGTAATCTTCACGCCGGAGATCATCTCCGCCTCTGTCTCATTCGGGGTAATCATATACAGATGGCGGAGTAACGCAGCCGACAAAGGTTGAGCTGGAGCCGGATTTAGTATTACTCGCTTATTTTTCTTCCAAGCTGTCTTTGCGACAAACTCAACAGTATCCATCGGTATTTCTAACTGCATTAATATCAACTCGGCTTGTTCTATAGCTTCCTCTGCCTTCGCTAAATCTGTTGGCAGTAAATTCGCATTTGCCCCAGAAGCCACAACAATACAATTCTCAGCATGGGCATCTACCGTAATCAACGCTACACCGGAAGGATTCTTTGAATCTGAGAAAATATAAGAAGTATCTATGCCTTCTTCTTCAAATAATTGCTGAGACTGATGTCCAAATATGTCACTACCTGTTTTACAAATAAATGAAACTTCTCCTCCCAATCTCGCAATGGCAACTGCTTGATTCGCACCTTTCCCCCCGGGATTCATAAAAAATGTTCCACCTAACACAGTCTCCCCCGGCCGGGGGAGATGGTTTGTTTTTATTACCATATCAGTATTACTACTTCCAACTACCAATATGTTATGTTTCCGCAAGTTTCTTTCACTCATATCTTAATTATTTAATTAATAACCGGGATTCTGTTTTAACTTCACATTCGTATCAATCGCCCAATACGGAATAGGAAATAGTTTCGTAAAATCACCCTTCGCCTCTTTCTCATACCATGCATCATTCCATTTACCAAAACGAATCAGATCCTGACGACGACAACCTTCCCATGCTAACTCTCTACTCCGTTCATTTAAGATTTCCTCCAAAGTTAAATCTTTTTCTTGATATAATGGAGCCCCAGCTCTTGCTCTTACCTCATTAAAATATGATAAAGCCTCTGAAGCTCGACCTAAACGGACTAAAGCTTCCCCTTTCATCAATAAAATATCCGCATAACGATAAAAAGCATAATCATTGTTCATTCCATTCATTAAGCCTGATTCATATTCATATTTCGCAAAACGAACTCCATCATCTAATAATGCAGGATCATATTCATTATATAAAGCCTTTACTTGAGGACGATAAGTTAGCTGACGATTAGGTCCTAACATTAAAGGATTTCCTGATGAATCAAATTGAGGCCCTTCTAACCAAGATTTCTTTCGTACATCTTGATCCGTATATAATTTATAATGACTTTCCATCGCACAGAATCCATCCCAACAAAAGTCGACGATACCAAAAGTCTGCTGGCTCAGCGTATGTAAACACATTTGATGAAAAATCATCGCCGAGGGTGTATAAATATTATCAACAGCTACCACAAATATGTTTTCTTTAGAATCTTCATTATTCACCTTGAAGTTAGAAAAGTAATTAGGCTCTAACGACAATTTACCAAACCCTATTACTTTATCGCACGCATCAGAAGTCTCTCTCCACATCTCTTTTCCAATCCATTCTTTTGCGTTTAAATAAAGTTTTGATAACATTGTATAAGCCATAGCCTGTGTCACACGTCCATAATTGTTAGCCGCCGGGACCTCATCCAACAAATCGATATTCCCTTTAATCTCTGATTCTATGAATTCAAACAAAGCAGGCCGTCCTACTTGATCCGGTAATTCTTTTTCTTTGAAATCAATTGCCAAAGGGACATTTCCATACATATCGATAGCATTCAAGTAAAGCCAAGCCCGCAATATTTTCACCTCAGCCACCAGATTTTTCTTTGTCGGAAAATCAACCTCCGATTCTTCCATCTGGTATAGAATCTGATTACAGAGAGTCACCCCATCAAAAATAAAACTCCAACAATTATTCAAATTACCAGATTGAGAATGGAAATTATGTCGGTGCAAATCTATCCATACCCCATTATCCCACCATAAATTTGTTTCACGGTAAGGGCACAGACCTTCATCTGATGTAATGACTAATGTACCCCAGATATTCCAGTGATTAAGATAAGAAGTCAAATGAGTATATGCCCTTCCTACATTCATTATCATTTCATCCTCATTCTTAAAAAATTCATCCGCAGGAATTGTCGAATAAATCTTCTCATCTAAATTCGTACAAGATTGCGCAAGAATACTAAAAATAGCAATCGCCAATATATGAATCTTATGTAATGTTTTCATGATAAAATCCTTTTAAAAGTTAATATTCAATCCCAATAAGAATGTCCGAGTTCTCGGATAATACTCATACCGATCCATTCCCGGCTCTAAGCCCGATAAATCAACTTCAGGATCAATACCTTTATAACCTGTAATCGTAAATAAATTTTGAGCGGTCAGATACAATTTCAATCTTGAGACCCATGAAGTATTCAGCCTAAAATTATATCCAATTGTAAGGTTATCTAGTTTCATATAAGAGCCATCTTCTACAAAACGATCAGAAAACACTGCAGATCCCTTATATTCAGGATGTTCCAATGTGGATACCAAGATATTCTTCCCTCCAAAGTAATTAAACCCCTCATAA
Organism: Parabacteroides sp. 20_3; assembly: GCF_964238835.1. Taxonomy (NCBI): domain Bacteria; kingdom Pseudomonadati; phylum Bacteroidota; class Bacteroidia; order Bacteroidales; family Tannerellaceae; genus Parabacteroides; species Parabacteroides sp. 20_3. Next base: position 578,279 of record NZ_CAXSNO010000002.1, read on the forward strand.
TACATTCGATGAACATTCAAAACATCATTTCCTATCGCTCCTCGCAATAAAAAACTTAACTCCCAATTCTTATAGGTAAACGTATTGGAGAAACCAAATGTCACATCTGGATATGCGTTTCCTATTACTTGGTAATCCTCTTCATTTATCACTCCATCCTTATTCAAATCCTCCAATATATTCTGTCCATTTTCGTCTACACCCAAAAAACGTGGCCCCCAGAAATTTCCAATCGGACCTCCTTCTACGATACTTTGTGTATATTGCTGAAAATCTTCTGGGATATAGCCAGTCCGGATTTGTACCATCGCATAATCTTTATTTGAGAACTTATCCAACTTATTCGTATTATGGCTTAACGTAAGCATCGAATTCCAACGAAAATCCTTTGTTTGAACAGGTATAGCATTAATCGTTACCTCAATACCAGAATTCTTTATAGTACCTACATTTGTAAAAAGCTGATTATACAAATTAGGAGGAACAGGCACTGTATACCAATACAATAAGTCTTTTGTCGTACGATTATAGTAGTCAACTGTACCTCCTAAACGACCTTCCAGCACTGAAAAATCCAAGCCTATATTAAGCTCACCTTTACGCTCCCATTTTAAATCAGGGTTGGGATTACTAGCAGGTTTATACGTACTAATCCAATTTTCCTTATAATAAAAAAATCTATCTTTTTCCAATAATTGCAATGATTTATAATTTCCTATCTCTTGATTTCCAGTAACACCATAACCTACACGTAATTTTAGATCATTGATCCATTTTATGTCCTCCATAAAATGTTCTTTATTAATACGCCATCCAGCACTAATAGCAGGGAATGTTCCCCATTTATTATTTGCACCGAAACGCGATGACCCCTCATAACGTACTGAGGCGGAAAGCAAATACCGTTCTTGGTAATTATACATAACACGTCCAAAAAAAGCGATCAACTTATTTTCATCCTTGTAACTACTCATACCTGCTTTTCCTTGCGTAAGAGCTGCTCCCGCCCCAATATTATGGTAAGAAAAATAGTCTGTATCATACAGATAGTTACGAGACCAGTTCTCTTCATATTCTCCTTTATTATATGAATACCCCGCTATCGCTTGAATTGTATGATCCTTAAAAGCCTTCCTATAATCAACACTAGCTTCTAACAGGCTATTGGTCGAGGATGATTTTTTAATTTCAGCACTTCCATTCGTCCCAAAATCTTTCGGATAGTAACGACCAAAATAAGATCCGGTATTTGAAGACGATTGAGTGATTGATCCCATTACAGACGCTTTTAATCCCTCAATTATTTCAAATGAAGCTTTCATGCTACCCATAACATCCCGCATTTCTTTTTCTCTTGTAGATTCATTTACCATCGCTACAGGATTGAAGTATTGAAACGGTCCCGGATTATAATAATATCCTCCAGATATTGGTGTAATACCTTCCTGATCATAAACAGGCTCCGTTGGATTACGTCTGGCCACTTGTTGCAAAATCGAATTATCAGCTAGTTCGCTTTTCCCTTTTGAATATGTCAAATTATAATCTATAGACAAACGATCATCAAAATTTCTTTGATTGATACTCATTTTAGCCCTCAACTTATTATTGCTCGTTTTATCTAAAAGTCCTTGATCATTTTAATAAGATAGAGAAGCACGATAGCCCAAGGACTTTGCCCCTCCCGAAAACGCTACATTATAATATTGACTTATAGGATTTTTCCGAGTCACTTCCTCAAACCAATCTGTAGAGGCCCCAAAATCATATTGATCTTTCATGGTCGGATAATAATCATTGATTACAGATCTAAATTGCTCCGCTGTTAATACATCCAATTTTTTCGCTACGGATTGCATAGCTACATAAGTAGAAAATTCAATTGTTGTTTTTTCCCCACCACTCGCTCTTTTAGTCATAATCAAAATAACTCCATTCGTACCTCTAGTACCATAGATGGCCGCGGCAGAACCATCTTTTAATACATCTATCGATTCAATTTCTTCAGGATTGACGCTCTCCAAACTTCCCCCAATAATACCATCGATCACTACCAATGGAGAAGCGCCACCGGACAATGTCGTCATACCCCTTAACTGAACCTTGAATTCTCCATTAGGATCTCCTCCATTAGGCTTTACAATATTCATACCAGCAACCTGTCCTTGTAATAACTGCATAGGGTTGCTGATATTTCCTTTCACGAAACTTTCTTCTTTCAAACTAGATATTGATCCCGTAACCTCTTTTTTTGTAGTCGTTCCATAACCGATAACAACAACTTCATCCATCTGGGTAACGTCCTCTCTCATTTTTACACGCAAATTTTGTTTATTTTCAACAGGTACATCAATAGAAGTAAAACCTATATATGAAAATGAAAGTATAGCGTTGCCATCCTTCAGCGTTAATTCAAATTTACCATCTACATCTGTGATCGTACCATTACGTGTTCCTTTCTCCACGACATTAACCCCGGGTAAAGGATTATTCACTGCATCTATAACCTCCCCTGTCACTACAAACGCATTAGTTACCGCATAGGCAGGCAAAGTCAACATAAAAAAACAATGATTACCCAAAATCGTTTATCAAGTAATCCCTTAATGCTTAAAGTGTTTATTTCTCTATTCATAACAATATGGATTAGATTAGGTTTATTCTTTACAGTTTACATACTCTCTTATCAAAAAAACGTCCTGTATCCCATAGGCTACTGATTTAATGTTAACAAATCCTCACATTAGCTCCTCTCTTGATATTGCAAATGTAAAAAGAGAAAAAACAAAAAAATTATCAATCAATTGGCATTACAGATAAACCCAAATTGATATATTTGCATTGTTTATTACGTTAGTATTACTATTTATCAAGTACTTAAAAAACCATCTATAGCCATATGAGCAGTACACACACACTTATAATCCTTGTCAATTCTTTGACAAAAACAGAAAAAAGGTATTTTCATCTTTATTCAAATTTACAAAGCGGAGATAAAGTGTATATATCACTTTTTAATTTAATAGACTCCAATACCTCTCCTGAAGATTTGTATTCATGCTTTTGTAAAATCCAGAATGGAAGGAACTTTGAAACCGCAGTTAAACACCTTTATCGCACAATTTTAGATTGCTTAGTTAAACTCCGAGAGAAACAAGATATACAAGCAAGAATTTTCAACTACATATCTAAAGCAAACATACTATTTGAGCGTGAAATGTATGATGAAGCGTTCATCGAGTTAGATAAATCCAAGAAATTAGCAAGTATGTATGAAAACGATCCCTTGCTTTTACTAATTCGGCGAATAGAGCTAAAATATTTAAGTGCCCTAGAATTTGAGACAATATCTGAAAAACAGTTGATAAATAAACAAATGAAAGTCAATGAAGTAATAAAATATGCCAAAAGCCTTAACCAACACACACAACTATACGATATACTTAAACATCGTCTTATCCATAAAGGATATATCCGTTCTGATAAGCAAAAAGAAGATTTGAACGATCTCGTGTTGAGTGAACTATATCTAATTGCCAATAGTTCATACCGAAGCTTTGAAGCTAACAAGTTACATTTGTTATTCCAAGCCACTTATTATCTAAATGTAGGGAATTATAAATTAGCTATTCAATATTATCAAGAACTCATTGGATTATTCAATGAGAACCAACATTTAATACTAAATCCCCCTATTTACTACCTTAGCGCTATACAAGGTGTTTTAGACAGTTTATATGTCGCTGGCCTATATCGCGAAACCTCATTTTTCCTTTCTAAGCTAGAAGCTCTGACAATAGGTGAGTATTCCACTGAGTTCATACTACATGTAAAAACATTAGTATATATCTATAAATCTAATAGCTTATTACATATGGGACATTTTGAACAAGCCAAAAAGTTAAAGGAAAGACAAGAAGAAGAGTTACTAAAAAAATAACATCATTAAGACTTGAAACCCAATTATCTTTATATCTAAGTTCCGCTATTTTATGTATGTATACAAAAGATTATAGTCAAACCCGTAAATACATGAAAAAGATTTTCAGTTTAGGAAAACTACTTCACACATTTCCTACTTATAAGATAGCTAGATTAATAAATTTACTATTTCAAGCAGAGTTAGGGAACTATGAGTTCTTTGAAAATGAGATCACGTCTATCAAAAGAAACATCCAATTCGAAAAACATACTTATATTACAGAGAAATTAATATTCAAATTCGTACGAGATTATCCGCTCCCCTCTTATGAGAAAGCCCGAAATAAACAATGGCAACAATATCAAAAAGACATTCAAAAAATAAAGGAAGACAAATACGAGCGTCAACTCCTAAAGACCTTCGATGTTCTATCTTGGATCGAGAACAAAATAACCCGCCGATCTTTAGCGGAAATTCTCGCAGAAAAAAGTCAATCTTATTAAGTCCACCTTTGCTTAACCCTTTTCTTAGACCTTCAAGTCATGACGTATGTAAAACCCGGCTTTCCATAATACCACTCATCTGCTGCAACGCCCAATCCACCAATCCTTGGATATGGGGAATAAGACTTAATCCTCTTTCCGTTAAGCAGTATTCTACTCGGGGAGGAACTTCCGCATAGACCTTTCGTTCGATCAGACCATCCGATTCCAACGTACGCAAAGTTACGGTCAGCATACGTTGCGATACATCCGCGATGGTTTTATGGATATCACTAAAACGCATGGTACCATTGGCGCTTAAAGTGATAAGCACTAACATAGACCATTTATCTCCTAGCCGGCTCAATACGTCTCTTACGGGACAATTCCCTGTCGGATGAAAGTTTTTCATTTTTTAACCTTTTCTATTTACTTGAATCTCAACAATGGTTACATCCATGTAAGTTCCTTATTTATAAGTGCCTTCTTGTTTTCTCTAAAAAAGGGACTTACTTTTACACCACAAAAGTAATAAACTTACGAAAAATAACTATTGTATCACTTAATAATTTACGATTATGGCAAAGAAAGTAGCAGTTTTAGCGGTAAATCCAGTAAATGGATTTGGTTTGTTCCAATATTTGGAATCATTTTTCGAGAATGGCATTACTTATAAAGTATATGCGGTAGCCGATTCAAAAGAGATCAAAACGAACTCTGGCATAGCTTTGACAGTAGACGATGTGATCGCTAATTTAAAAGGGCATGAAGATGAATACGACGCAATGGTATTCGCTTGTGGCGATGCGGTTCCTGTTTTCCAGCAGAACGCTAGCAAACAATACAATATCGATCTAATGGATGTGATTAAGAATTTCGGGGAAAAGGGTAAGATTATGATTGGACATTGCGCTGCTGCTATGCTCTTCGACTTCACCGGAATCACGGAAGGAAAGAAGCTAGCGGTACATCCGTTGGCTAAACCTGCCATTAGCAAAGGACAAGCTACAGATGAGGATTCCGTAGTCGATGGCAATTTCTTTACAGCGAAAGAAGAACATTATATCTGTACTATGATGCCTCAAGTATTGGAGGCCTTGAAGAAATAAGTTATTTAGCTTCATCAGCAAAGTATCTTAGGTCCGCCGGCAAAGTATGTTAAGTTACTTTGCTGATGAAGTTAACATCATTTGATAAGGTTGTAGCGTATTGTCTATAACATATCTATAAGGGATAAAAAATTAGATGATACATTCAAATAATAAATCCAAACAATAAGCATGCAAATAACACGAATATGTAAATCATTGATTATCATCAGCCTTAAAAACATGATTATATTTCTGAAAAAACACGTACATGTTTTCCACAAAAGTCGTACATGTTTTTCGGAAAACACGTACACGTTTTTACCGGGTCATACGACAGAAGACAAGAACAAATATAGAAATAGACAATAACCCTCCTTATCATGATGAGAATTTCCCTCATCAGTCCCGTGTAAGTTTGAGGCTATATCAAAACCCAAGCCCCAACTCAAAGGCGAACCGGAAACTATCCGTCGAGCCGAACCAAGAATATTTAGTGGTGAACTTATTCAAGAAAGTAAGCCAAATCCCGCCACCATAGGAAGTATGCCAACTATGGGAACGCTCACCGGGAAACCAGACCCTACCATAATCAAAGCCCGCGAATAGACCATATTTTAAGGGAGTGAACGGATTCTTTAGTTTTCCCATGTCCAAGCGTAAATCCGAGTATTGGTAAAAGGATTGCTTTCCGATAAAACGGTTCTCACGGAATCCCCTTAAATCAATCGTGGCGGCTTGATAGAACTCATAGTCATTATCGAATAATACCGTTCCCTTCATCAAGGAGGCCCAAGTAAAACGATCCGAGAACCGTACGTTCCATGAAAGGCTTCCCTGCGCATAGGGGAAATTACGTTCCGGCTTTTTCAAATTCATTTTCCATCCGGCCGTCCATTCGGTTTCCAATAGGGGAAGCCACGAATAAGGCTGTTTCGTTATCCGGTAAGTAGCGCCAAGACCTACGAAATAATTCGTGCGGAAAATAGGATGATCTTCTCCATAAACCGTATAAATATATCGATCATCCGTACGTTTAGCCTTGTACATATCCAAAGAGCCAAAGAATGTCATCACCTCTTCTTTCCTCAAATCCATCTCGAAGGATGGATTAAACATATACGTCCGGAGCTTCACCCGGTTATAATTCTTTTTCTCCTCTTTATAGCCCGCCGTATTATTTCCAAATCCGAAGAAGTTCTCGAAGTTACGGGGTGAAGAAATGGAGGCATTTAGGTATAAACGTCTCCGGCCGTCATAATTAGGGAAGATACCTGCATACATGAACCCTTTCAAATAATTATACCCGATCCGATGCTGATAGGTGAATGGGGCTCGTTTAAAGCCATACATCGTATATGTAAAGAACGTACCCAAACTAATACCTTTATCCGAATCATATATTCCCCACGGGGTAAAAGATATCTTATGGTATTTTATCTTCTGGTAATCATATTTATAATCTTTATCATAGACATGTATTTTCCGGTTATGATTCAATTGGTATTGGTTCTCCCCCTCTCCGGAGATCAAGTATATCGGAAAATCTTTCCGTGTATTTCCCTTCACTTCAAACGTATCGTTTCCCGCAAGCCCATATAACCACAGTTCCTTGGTTTCCTTGCCGGAGAATTGTTGTTCCAACCTACAGTCTCCGGTCTCGGGATCATAAATCCGTAAAACAGTCCGGTCCGGCGCTTGCCGCTCGATCAAGAAATAATCGGATTGATTGGTTCCGGCAACCACTGGCGTACGTTGCAATAAGCGATAATATTGACTGGCAACCGCTTCCAACTCTAGCCTCCTTCGTTTCAACTTTCGTTTAATCAGTTCTATCTCATCATGTTTTACACCTTCCGGCAAATAAGTAAAAGCGCTATCGATCAAAGAGTCGGTCATCTGTCTCCGAATTTCTTGGGCTTGGCGTATCCAAACCGACTCATCACTGCGGCCTGCTACCGCCATATCCAGCGCAAAAGCTAGCTTATTGATTTTCTTTGTATCTTTTAAAATCAGGCTATCATAATTACAGATAAAATCCAACGATAATATCTTCAACATTTGCTTGAACAATACTCCGTCCACCTTCGTGAAAGCATGATTCCTATCGATCACGATCGGGGTATAAATTACGCTATCATTGACGGTATGTGACTGCCACTCCCAGTTTTCGTTCGTCTTATTCCAATCTCCGGTCCACATATCGAAAATACGTTCCCGAATGTATAGATTTTGATCCGCCATATAGTTTTTACTCACTTGAAGGCTGTCTAGAAAGTCTTCCGTGGTATACAAATTAGACCTTAAATTAATATCCGGAACATTGATTAGATTGACCAGCCTATCTTGTATATCGCTGCCGTCCGCAACTGTGTCTTTCCGTATGTGGGAAGGAATATAGTAAATACGGGAGGGAGAAAAACTCAATCCCGCGGACTTCGCTAAATAATCTGCGACCAAAAAGGTATAGGGATTGATAATCGTATAAGCATCTCCTAAGAACTCATCCAAATATGTATTCTTAAAATCAGTCTTATTATATATTTCCCGGAAAAACTTCGACTCCAAGAAACTTGTAGAGCCACCCAAGGGCTTTAGCAAATACAATTGCTTACGCTTATTCTCCAACAATAATCCGTGAAACCCTTCCGCTTGCCCGACGATATCCATCCCACCCCCCAACGTTTCTATCGTAGCCGAAGGAACCCTGATCGGGATCGTATAAAGGTGACGATAATGCCTCCCCCACATCCAATTATAGATCTTGCTTTTACCACTATCCGCTTGCGGATAAATGGACTTACGTACCCAATCTTGAGATTGGGAATAAAGCAAGCCGGGCATAAGCACAAAGAGTATGAGTATGATATATTTATAGGACGACCGCATGGACAATTTCTTTCTATCTCTGTTTTACTAATAACAGGGGTAAGACAAGAGTTGTTTTGTTTTTTAGCCTAAGAGAAGAATCAAGGACTTGACGTATAAACAAGCGATAATTATATATTTTTGGTAGACAAATCTAAAATCATGCTATAAAACATTATTCAGAAAGGTTATAAATACAAAGAAGAAAGTTACTTTTACACGCAATTTCAATAATATTGATACGCATGAAGAACATAAATACACTGTCGGGCTTGTCTGTTGCTAACTTCAGCAAGCAAATTGACGGGAAAGAAACGGCGCTTTATACCCTGTGTAACAAGGTTGGAGCAGAGCTAGCGATCACGAATTATGGAGCGAAAATCGTCTCGCTGATGGTTCCGGATAAAAACGGAAAAATGACCGATGTCGTTACTGGCCATAATTCGATTGAAGAGTACTTAACATCAGAAGAACCTTATTTCGGTGCCATTTGCGGTCGTTATGGAAATCGTATCGCCGCTGGAAAATTCACGATCGACGGTATTACTTATGACAAATTAGCCATAAATAATGGCCCCAATAGCTTGCATGGCGGAATCAAGGGATTCAATGCGGTCGTATGGGACGCCAAACAAATAGACGAGCAAACCATTGAGTTGAAATATACCTCCGCCGATGGCGAGGAAGGTTTCCCCGGAGAACTAAAGACAACCGTAACTTATCATCTGACAAATGAGAATGAGGTCGTTATCTCCTATCAAGCCTCTACGGACAAACCTACGGTCTTGAATCTAACCAATCATTCTTATTTTAACCTATCCGGTGCGGGAGACCCTTATATAGGAGACCATATTCTCACGATCAACGCCGACTATTATCTGCCTACAGACAATACGGCAATCCCGTACGGACCTAAAGAGAAGGTAGAAGGTACACCGATGGACTTCCGGACTCCTCATGAGGTAGGCGAACGAATCAATGACAATTTCGAACAGCTTATATTCGGTAAGGGATATGACCACACGTACATATTAAATAAAGAGGACAACGAACTTTCTTACTGCGCTCGCTGCTCCTCCCCCAAGACCGGTATCGTAATGGAAACTTATACGACTCAACCGGGCGTGCAATTATACACAGGTAACTGGATGACTGGGAATTTCGAAGGTAAGAACGGACAACGCTACCCGGAGCGGGCCGCTTTATGTCTGGAAACCCAGCATTTCCCCGATAGCCCCAACAAACCGGAATATCCGACAACGGAACTCCGCCCGGGCGAGGTTTTCCAAAGTACTACTATTTATAAATTCAGTGTAGAATAAGAGAATAATTTAAGTAATCTAATAATCTAAAACAACAAAAAAGAAATGGAATCAACAGCAAAAAAGAATTACACATTGCCTATTATCATGATGGTGGCTCTCTTCTTCATGATATCTTTCGTGACGGGTCTACAGAACCCATTCGGTATCATCGTTAAGAACCAGTTCGCTGCCAGCAACTTCATGTCGCAGCTGGGTAACGCGGCTAACTTTATCGCCTATGCCTTCATGGGTATTCCGGCCGGTATGCTATTGCAGAAGATCGGTTACAAGAAAACCGCTTTGTTAGCGATCATCGTAGGTTTCTGTGGTGTAGGTATTTCTTATCTTTCCGGTGTGGCTGGTAGCTACGCTGTTTATTTGACAGGTGCTTTCGTGTCCGGTTTCTCTATGTGTATGTTGAATACCGTAGTAAACCCGATGTTGAACACGCTAGGTGGTGGTGGAAACAAAGGTAACCAATTAATTCAGGTTGCCGGTTCCGTGAACTCTATCGGCGCTACGATCGTTCCGGTATTGGTTGGTTATTTGATCGGTGACGCTGCTAAGGCTCAGATCAGTGACGCTAACCCGGCATTGTTCTTGGCTATGGGTATCTTTGCCATCGTATTTATCGTATTGTTCTGCATGCAAATTCCGGAACCGCATATGGTTAAGGAAAATGAAGCCAAGACTCCGGACAAGCACAGCGCGCTTTCTTTCCGTCACTTCATTTTAGGTGCCATCGCAATCTTCTTGTATGTGGGTGTCGAAGTAGGTATTCCTAACTTCATGAACTTGTTCGCTACTTCTCCTGAGATCGGTATCGATCCTACAGTAGCCGGTTCTATCGTGGGTACATATTGGTTCTTGATGATGATCGGACGTCTGTTCGGTGCCTCTTTCGGAGCTAAGATCTCTAGTAAGGCGATGTTGTCATCAGCCGCCACGGTAGGTATGATCTTTATCTTGATCGCTATCTTCGCCCCTGCTACGACAAAAGTTAGTATGCCTGTATTCTTGTCTGATATCTCTTTCGGTATGGTTGAGGTTCCGGTTGGAATCATGTTCATGGCTCTTTGTGGTTTATGTACTTCCATCATGTGGGGTGGTATCTTCAACTTGGCAGTAGAAGGTTTAGGTAAATATACGGCAGCCGCTTCCGGTATCTTCATGGTGATGGTTTGCGGTGGAGGTATTCTTCCGTTGATCCAAGGAGCTGTAGCCGACGCTGGCGGTTTCATTACTAGCTTCTGGGTGGTATTCCTAGGATTGGCATATTTGCTATATTACGCTTTGATCGGTAGCAAGAACGTAAACAAAGACATTCCTGTTGAATAATAAGGACAGGACATAATATGATAAAGAAGAAATTATCCGGCAGAGTTATCTGAATGGGTAATTTCTTCTTGTTTATTCAATTATTTACCTTAATCAAATTAAGTATCATGCAACAAAAAATCAGAACTAAATTTAAAGAGTTATTTAATACCGAAGGTAGCTTATACACATCCCCGGGACGTATTAACTTGATCGGTGAACACACTGATTATAATGGAGGTTTCGTTTTTCCGGGTGCTGTAGATAAAGGGATGATCGCCGAGATCAAACCGAATGGGACGGGCAAAGTCCGGGCGTTCTCCATCGACTTAAATGATTACGCTGAATTTGGCTTGACCGAGGAGGACGCTCCTTCCGCAAGCTGGGCAAGATATATCTTTGGCGTATGCCGGGAGATTATTAAACGAGGTGGTAATATCCAAGGTTTCGATACCGTATTCGCTGGAGACGTGCCTCTGGGCGCTGGAATGTCTTCTTCCGCCGCATTGGAAAGTACTTATGCTTTCGCATTGAATGACTTATTCTCATTGAATATCGATAAATTCGAGTTGGCTAAGATCGGTCAAGCTACAGAACATAATTATTGTGGCGTGAATTGCGGTATCATGGACCAATTCGCTTCCGTATTCGGCAAGGCCGGAAGTTTGATCCGCTTGGATTGCCGTTCTTTGGAATATAAATATTATCCGTTTAATCCGGTTGGTTACAAACTCGTGTTATTGGATTCGGTCGTTAAGCATGAGTTGGCGTCCTCAGCCTACAACAAACGCCGTAAATCCTGCGAGAACGTGGTAGCCGCCATTCGCCGCAACCATCCGAAAGTAGAGTTCTTACGTGACGCTACGATGGAGATGCTGAACGAGGTAAAAGCGGATGTCAGCGCAGAGGATTACATGCGTGCCGAATATGTTATCGAGGAAATCCAACGTGTACTCGACGTATGTGCCGCTTTGGAGAAAGGCGACTATGAGACTGTCGGCGAAAAGATGTACGGCACGCATCAAGGTATGAGCAAGCTTTATGAAGTTAGCTGCGAGGAACTGGATTTCTTGAACGATATCGCCAAGGAATGTGGTGTAACGGGTTCTCGTGTCATGGGTGGAGGATTCGGCGGTTGTACGATCAACTTGGTTAAGGATGAGTTGTACGACGATTTCGTGAAGAAAGCCTTCTCCGCTTATAAAGAGAAGTTTGGCCGTGAACCTAAATTATATAATGTAGTAATCAGCGACGGAGCACGCAAGCTCTGTTAATCTTTAAAATCCATAAAACGATGTCAGCAGCTTTTTATCAAGACGAAGTAAAATTCTATGTTGCCGTAGATTGTATCATTCTAGGGTTTAACAATAAGGAGTTGAATGTTTTATTATACAAACGTTCGTTCGAGCCGATGAAAGGACAGTGGTCTCTTATGGGAGGCTTCGTGAAATCCGGGGAAAGCGTGGATGAAGCAGCATCACGGGTATTAACCGATTGCACGGGCATCGAGCATCTTTTTATGGAACAAATAGGGGCTTACGGAGATGTATCACGTGACTTAGGGGAACGGGTTATCTCCGTAGCTTACTATTCCTTGGTGAATATGAATGATTTTAGTCCCGAGATCTTGGAAAACCATAACGCTACTTGGACCAAGATATCCGAGCTTCCTGACTTGATTTTCGACCATAACCAAATGATAAACGATACGTTGTCCGTCCTTAAAAAGAAAGCGGCAAGCCGCCCTATCGGTTTCAATTTGCTTCCCGAGCAATTTACCTTGCCCCAACTACAGACATTGTATGAGGCCATCTACCAAACCCTTTTAGACAAACGAAACTTCCGCAAAAAGCTAAACGCCATGGATATTCTGGAAAAACTGGATATCAAAGACAAGAAAAGTTCTAAACGAGGAGCTTTCCTCTACAAATTCAACGAGAAAAAATACAACAAATGGGTTGAACAGGGTTTCGACTTCTCGCTCTAATCCGAATGATGTATACCCGCAAGAATAAGGCGCTCAGCGGGCTATCTTAAATATCTCTCAATTTATCAAAAATATAAGAAGATAGGAACCTTTACCGAAAAGGAATTGTTTGATTGATATAACGGCTCTTACAAAGAGTTTGATTATCTTTGCAGTCAAATAAATAATTCATCTGATAAAATGAACGATATTCAAGTAATGAACAAAGCAGCTGATAACATCCGTATACTGGCTGCGTCAATGGTGGAGAAAGCGAACTCCGGGCACCCGGGTGGCGCTATGGGTGGTGCAGACTTTGTTAACGTACTGTTCTCAGAGTTCTTAATATACGATCCCAAGAATCCCAAATGGGAAGGACGCGATCGTTTCTTCCTTGACCCGGGGCATATGTCTCCGATGCTTTATTCCGTACTGGCTTTAAGCGGCAAATTCACATTGGATGAACTTCAACAGTTCCGCCAATGGGGAAGCGTTACTCCGGGACATCCTGAGGTAGACGTTATGCGTGGTATCGAAAATACGTCCGGCCCGTTGGGACAAGGACATACTTATGCGGTAGGTGCGGCTATCGCGGCTAAATTCTTGAAAGCACGTCTGGGTGAGGAAGTAATGAACCAGACTATTTACGCATATATTTCCGATGGAGGTATCCAAGAGGAAATCTCCCAAGGTGCCGGACGTATCGCCGGAACTTTAGGACTGGACAACTTGATCATGTTCTACGACGCTAACAACGTACAGCTATCTACCAAGGTAGAAGACGTTGACGCGGAGAACGTAGCCATGAAATACGAGGCTTGGGGCTGGAAAGTCATTCAAATAAACGGTAACGACGTAAACGAGATCCGCAAGGCTTTAAAAGAGGCTAAGGCAGAGATCTCCAAACCGACTTTGATCATCGGTAACACCGTTATGGGGAAAGGTGCTGTCGGCGCTGATAACAGCTGTTACGAGAATAAGGTATCTACTCACGGACAACCTTTATCCGCGGCAGGAGCTTCCATCGCAGATACGATCAAGAACCTAGGAGGCGATCCGGAACATCCGTTCGCAATCCTTCCTGAGGTAGCCGAATTATATGCCAAACGTGCGAAAGAACTGGAAGTAATCGTCGCCGAGCGTTACGCCGTGAGAGACGTCTGGGCGAAAGCTCACCCGGACTTAGCGGCTAAGATGGAGCAATGGTTCTCCGGTAAGGCTCCTAAAATCGACTGGGCCGCAATCGAGCAGAAAGCGAACCAAGCGACCCGTGCCGCTTCCGCTACCGTATTAGGTGTGCTTGCTACCCATGTAGAAAACATGATCGTAGCTTCCGCCGACCTTTCCAATTCCGATAAGACAGACGGCTTCTTGAAAAAGACTCATGCTTTCGTGAAAGGCGACTTTAGCGGAGCTTTCTTCCAAGCGGGTGTAGCCGAGCTTTCTATGGCTTGTATCTGTATCGGTATGTCTTTACATGGTGGCGTGATCGCCGCTTGCGGTACTTTCTTCGTATTCTCCGATTACATGAAGCCTGCGTTACGTATGGCCGCATTGATGGAGCAGCCCGTTAAGTTCATCTGGACACACGACGCTTTCCGTGTTGGAGAAGACGGACCTACGCACGAGCCGGTAGAGCAAGAAGCTCAAGTTCGTTTATTAGAGAAATTGAAGAATCATAAGGGACACAACTCCATGTTGGTACTTCGTCCGGCAGACGTTGTGGAGACAACAGTCGCATGGAAACTAGCGATGGAGAACGTTTACACTCCTACCGCATTGATTCTTTCTCGTCAGAATATCACAGATCTTCCCGCTAAGGAAAACCGCTATCAAGAGGCTTTGCAAGCGGAAAAGGGTGCCTATATCGTCAATGAAGACGCTAATGCGGATGTAATTCTTTTGGCTTCCGGTTCCGAGGTATCGACTTTGGTCGAGGGCGCCGCCCTGCTTCGTGCCGATGGCATAAAGGTTCGTATCGTTTCCGTACCTTCCGAAGGTCTATTCCGTTCACAAAGCAAAGAGTACCAAGAATCCATTCTTCCCGCAGGAAGCAAGATTTTCGGCTTAACCGCTGGTCTTCCGGTTAATCTGGAAGGGTTGGTAGGTCCTAACGGCAAGGTATGGGGACTTGAATCCTTCGGTTTCTCCGCCCCTTACAAAGTATTGGACGAGAAATTAGGTTTCACGGCTAAGAACGTTTATAACCAAGTAAAAGAATTATTAGCATAAAGATGGGTATAGTAGGTTTGTGTAGCGATCACGCTGGTTTTGAGTTAAAAGAATATATAAAGACAATCCTCGATGAAAGGGGATTGTCTTATAAAGATTTTGGAACTTATTCCTCTGACAGTTGCGATTATCCGGATTTCGCCCATCTGATGGGCAAGGCCGTAGAAGCTGGCGAGGTTTATCCGGGAATAGCTGTCTGCGGTACAGGGAATGGCATTAGTATGACCTTGAACAAACATCGGGGTGTCCGTGCCGCCTTATGCTGGCGAGAGGATATCGCGAAACTGGCACGTGAGCATAACGACGCGAACGTGTTATCAATGCCCGGTCGTTTTATCAGCAAGGAAGAGGCTAAGAAAATCGTTGAGATATTCTTGGATACACCTTTTGAGGGTGGTCGCCACCAACGTCGTATAGACAAGATCCCTTTGTAAAGTCCGCGAAAAAGTCACTTTATAGAATAAAGAAGGCTCTCCCATGGTTCGCTTACCATTCGGAGAGCCTTTTCGTATCACCGTTTAAACGGCAACGTACATATAATAGATGACGGATGCCAAATTTGAAGACTTTCTACTATTAAACATTCGATCTCGCTTTTTGTTCTTTCCATTTAGTTAAAAATGTACGGGCTACCGTCGGGAATAACTCCAGCAACAGTATTTCTTTCTCATTCTCAGCCAATAACACATCCAAATCCTCCAATACAGGATTCTCTTGCATCACGTAATGGGAACCGTCGTAAGGCACCTCATTTTGTACGCCGGTGATTTTCAACCGGAACGCCGGATCTACCGGAATCGGCGTCTTGCCATACTCTCCTTTTACCAAGGCGATAAACTGGTTGGAAGGATTACTATACATCGGGCGGCCTTTCAGCTCATCCAGCGCACAGGAAACCGCTTGCGCCCCGATAATCTGGCTCGTAGGCGTCACCAACGGAGGTAAGCCGGCATCCATCCGTACTTGCGGAATGAGTGACATCGCCTTCTCCAACAAGTCGATCTGCCCCAACTGCTTCAACTGGGCAACCATATTCGTATACATACCTCCCGGAATCTGCGCTTTTTTCACCAACTCGTTCGGCTCGGGGAAATCAAAATACTCCTCGATCGCACGGCAATAAAGCAGCAAATCGTCCTCCTTATCTTTCCGAGCGGCCTCGATGGCATCGTTGAAGAAGCGGTCGATCTCGGCGGGGAAACTATCCTCTACGGGATTAAAGGGTCTCGGGAATTTCTTAGCGGTATCGAATGCGGAAAGTTCCTTGCGGATCGTCAATAATTCCTTGTTGATCTTAGCGATCGCATCCATATCAAGATCCAGCTCGATACCCAATTTCTTGCAGAAGATATAGACCAGTTCTACTGCGGGAGCAGCTGGTCCTCCGGCGAAGTTCCATATATTCGTATCAACGATATCCACCCCATTGATAATGGCGGATACGACCGACGCCAATCCGTAACCGGGCGTACAATGCGTATGGAAATCCACCGGTACTTTCAAGCTCTTCTTGAACAATCGCACCAATTCCGCCGTACGAGCCGGAGGTATCAAACCACTCATATCCTTCAGGGTGATCATATCTGCGCCCAGCGACTCCAGTTGAAGGGCCTTGTTTAAGAAATACTCATTCGTAAAAACAGGCTTATGCAAGGGCCGTCCATGCAAGGCGGCTTTTATACGTTCTACCGGAGAATGGTGAGGATCTATCGTATAACAGATGGCACAATCGGCCTTTCCCCCGAATTTCTTCACATAACGGATCGTGGATTTCACGTTATCCACGTCGTTCAAAGCATCGAAAATACGCATGATATCGATACCGGAACGAATCGAGTTCCGGCAAAAGCCTTCTATAATCTCGTCGGGATAAGGATTATAACCGAATAAATTACGCCCACGGGAAAGAGCGGATAGCTTTGAAGAATTACCTATTTTCTCTTTGATGATCTCTAAACGATCCCACGGATTCTCACCTAAATAACGCATCACGGAATCGGGAACCGCCCCACCCCATACTTCCATGGCGTAAAAGCCTGCGTCTTTGTAGTAAGGAAGTACACGGTCTATTTGCGCTTGAGACATTCTTGTAGCGAATGCCGATTGCTGACCATCGCGAAGAGTCAAATCACGAATCAATAATTTACGTATCATACCAAATTTGTTTAGATCGTTTTAGTCAATATTCTGATTATATAACAGGATCTAAACAAATTTGATAAAGATTACGGGGTTAATAATAACCAATTTTTCTAAAACCTCAGTCTTTTACTTCCACAACGATCATTACGGGAAAGTGGTCGGAAGGAGTGCGGGCCTCGTATTTGCTCAATGACACCTCTTTCGGGAAATTACCGTTTTGCTCCTTCTGGGCGCTTTCTTTCACCTCGGAGCGATAGGTATCCGTTAAGATTCCATACTTCTTCACCTCAAACTCCTTGGTCAAGAAAAGATGGTCGATACGGCTATCGGTCTTGCGGTCCGGATGGAAACCGTTGAAGGTACCATTCGGGGCATAGCGGAAATCTGCGATCTCATAAGAGTCACGCATGATACCGGAACCATCTAACAACTTATACGACTCACTTGTTTGATCAACATTGAAATCTCCGGTCAGGATAGCGGGAAGTCTCTTCGGGAATTCCTTGATCTTCTTCAAGATCAACTTAGCGCTCTCGGCACGGGCTTGTACGCCGACATGGTCCATATGAAGGTTGAAGAACAAGAAAGTGAAGCCGGTCTGTTTGTCCCGAAACTCGCCCCACGTACAGATACGGGGCAGAACGGCGTCCCAGCCTTTGTTCGGACGGTCGGTGATCTCGGATAGCCAGAAATCGCCATGCTCCAAGACCTCGAACTTATCCGTGCGGTAAAAGATAGCCGAATGCTCTCCCGCCTGCTTACCATCGTCACGTCCCACGCCGATATAATCGTATCCGGGCATGGCTTGCCTCAAGTCCTGCAATTGCGGATATTTGCCCTCTTGGGTACCAAAGATATCGAACCCGTGAAACTGTACGATCTGGGCGATGTAAGGATAACGTTGTCCCCAACCGTTACCGTTCGTGGAATCGCCGCCGTTGGCGTTTCGCAAGTTATAGGTGGCCACCACCATTGTCTCCGCCTGTAACGTCATCAAGGCGCAAAGGATAAAAGCGAAAGTATAAAAGAATTTCTTCATGGTTTATATATTTAAAATGCGTGACAAAGATAACGTTTATGCCTCAAAAAACACCTCACCTCGGTTTGCCAAATCGGGGTTATCGCTCGAATACTTTCAATAACGCTAGCCTATCCTCCTCCTTTTTCACCCGAAGATAATTCCGGTAACCACTGAAGCCTGCCATAAGTACCAGTTCCATATTAGTCTTGCCTGCATTCGCAGGAGATACCCGCAAGCGGTCGAGAGCCATCAGACGGCAACGGTTTATCAAGCGGCAGAAATTCATGCCATACTCCTTGTTGATAAAAGCCGACAGGTAGCTACGGTTGGTACTTAGCCCGGCGGCGAGGTCGGTGATCCGCAACTTGGGGTCCAGATAAGGTTTCTTCTCACGCAGGTAGCGTTCTAGGCGTTTACGGTCTAGGGCCGGGAGATCGGGAGGCATATCCTCCGTCTTCAACGCCTCGGGCTGGACGATGAGATAATTCTTGTCGAGCATGTTATAACAGAGCATCATATAAAACACGAACGTTGGCAACACCCCCAGCCACACGAAATAGGAAGAGGAGAAAGTCTCCATATCGAGCAACAATCCCGCCAGCGGAACGGGTACGCAAACCAAGATAAAAACTTGCACGGCCGCCAGCCAATCCAAGGAGATACGCTGCGCCTCCGACGAGTAATCTACGATGAACCGCCTGTAACGATATATGTTCCGGAGGTTTAGCGCCGGGTAAAGCGTATTGTAGATAAAAAACACGAGACTTACCAGTATACCGCCCTCGAACAAGGCCCCCATAAGGAAGACAGGCACCACCCAGTGCCATCGATTCAGCCTCCGCCGCTCGCCGGTATCCGTTATCATGGATACCACCCAGAAAAACATCACCTGATCCAGCATCAGCGTCAATAAGAAAACGGGATAGTAATACGAGAAAGCGCACGGGGCGACCGAATAAAGCACCAACCCGAGCCAACCCAGCGACGTCACCAAGTAAGTCAGCGCCAAGAGCGCCCTCAACCGCCTTTCCTGCCCGCCCCTTCCGTACCGGCAGGCGTCCAGCGACATCATGACCATACATACCATGGCGCAGACGATGGGAAGGCTGAAAGCGAAAGCCTCCATAAGGCCAAGGCTCATCATGCCGTACCTCCTTCCTCCTTAGTCTCCCGCTCCCCGGCAGCCGCCTCCCGCTCGGTGGCGACGGCACGGGAATAGGTACGGAAATCCTTGAAACCTACCTGCCCGATCAGCGAGCTCACGCTCTTACCTTGGTTGGCGGGACGCAAGCGGAGCCTATCCAACTCCCTCAGGCGGAAACGGTTCAGGTAACGATTGAAGTTCATGCCATACGTCTGGTTGATAAAGGCGGATAGCACCGTGCGGTTCACGTCCAAGTCCTCCACCAGATCCGTCATCTTATAGCCCGGCCTCAAAAAAGGCTTGTGTTCCCGGAAAAAACGCTCGAAACGTCTCTGGGTCAATTTCCCGGAATGGCTACGGCGGAGGCGCACGTCTCCCGCATCCGTTTCCCCGGAGGAAGAAGGCGGGGATTCACGGCGCAAGACGTAGAGGCAGTATTCCCGCCGTATGACATGGTACGATAGCAAAACGTGCTGGAGGGCGATACCACAAGACACGGCCGCCGTCCAAATAGAATGGTAGAACCGGCTCCGTGGCATGAACGTAGGCAGGACCGATGAGAGCAGCGAGGCGATGGACACACCTACTAGGAAGATCACCCAGCACGCCGGCCCGCGAACCAGCGTATCCTTCCCTCTCGCCCTCTTATAATAAGATACCAGCAACGCCAGCGTAAGGATATAATACAAGAGGCCGAAAACAACCCTCAGCAGGGGCTTGAGGGTAAAAAAGCGGGTATACCACTCGTACCCCGCGGGAATCACCTCCGCTTTCCCCCTCACGATCTCCAGCCGCACGTCGAAAGGCACGAAGCACGACCAGACCAACATCGCCAGCGCCAGCAGCCCGGGTACGAGATAATGGAGAGGCGGGAATTCCTCCGGCTCGCCCAGCCTCGTGAGGAAACGGACGATCCGGTAGAAGAAGATAGACGGCAAGACGAAACAAAGCAGGCAAACCACGTTGAGCTGGACAAACAACGAGGGATAAAACTGATAGCAAAATGTGACCAGCCACCCGGTAGCCGAGACGGATAGGTAAACCAGCAATATCCTCTTCAAGTCCCGCTCCTCCCGAGACAGGCAATCCTGCAAGGAAAGCCCCACCACCATCCCGCAAGACACGGCGGAATAGACGGGTGCCAATACCATGATAGAGATCATATAAACTGTCAGGTTGTCCATGCCCCAAATATATCGCTTTTTTATCAAGGCCTACCGCTTTTTGATAGAAAAGAGACATTTTTACCTTTTTGCGTGTGAATTACGATCTGTCCTATCAATAAAATCAGCTAATTACAATTTGTCCTAATAGATTCGGACGGATTGTCATGCGGGAAACCCGCCCCCTCCCATATCTTAGCGGCAACTAAATATGAACATCATGGAAGAACAAATCATCCTAAGCGTTGACCTGTACGACAACGCTCTCACAGAGAAACAAGGCGACTACGCCGGTAAGCCGCGCATCACGGGTACGTTACGAAACGAGGACATCGCCTTACGCGGCTATACGGCCTCGCCTACTAAGGCGAGTCGACCCGCCTAAAATATGTTAATACGACAAGAATACTCACAAATATCAATCTTTATCGAACATGAAAAATAAGTATCTAATAACAAGCATCTTACTATTCCTTTCACTCGTATCGGCATGGGGGCAAGGGACAAGCATAATAGATATAGATCTTAGTAACGATAGCTATAAAGGGGGAATTACCATTGATGAAAACAATAGAGAATATTATATTCACGGTACGTATGATATCGAAAACCAAGGAGTGCCAACACAAGAAACCGGATACGGCACAACAGCCCAGAATAAAGCGAAAGCCGTTATCATGGTCGCCAGAGGCATACAGGTAAAGATCACGCTGGACAAGGTAAATACCAAGAATTTCCCAGAAGACGCACCTTATTGCGCCTTATACGCCGATGAAGCCCAGAGAGTAGAATTGATCCTAGTCGGAGATAACAGCTTGGCAGGTGGCCATGACCTACCCGCCATTTGCGCACCTACAGGCGATGGTACCGAGCTTATAATAAAAGGTAAAGGAAAACTAACGGCCAAAGGAGGAATTGAAGCCGCCGGAATAGGCTCACGATACAGTAAAGATGCGAAAGGAACCATCACGATCGAGAACGGTACCATCATTGCCCATGGGAAAGGATATGGAGCCGGTATCGGAACAAGTGCTAATTCCAATGGTGGAACCGTCCGGATCAAAGACGGGAATATCACCGCCACAGGGGGTGATTCCGGGCCGGGTATCGGGGTATCGGGGACTCCCGCTCATGCTAATCCACCCATAACTTCCGGAACGATAGAGATCAGCGGGGGAATCGTAAATGCCACCGGATATAACGGTATGGGCGCAGGGGAAGGAAAGGTAGGGGAAACAGTCACGATAAGCGGGGGGATCATCTCCGCTATAACGAATAAAGATGGAGGCAAAGCTATAAACGCGTCATCTTATGTCCTCCCCTCCGGTCAGAATAGCGCTATCATATTTCTAAAGGAATATAATTATAGTAGCATTGAGGGTAGCATCAAGGGTAGCATGATAGATGGCAACAACGTCGACATTACCCACTATACCATCGACCGGGATTACGAGATACCGCCCGGCTATACACTCCATATAAGAAGGAAACAGACATTGACGATCGCCGATGGCGTAACCCTCACCAATGAAGGGACGATCAGCAATGAAGATAGTGGAACCATCGACGGCAACGGAACGATAGAGAACAATGAGGATCTCAAGAGTGACAATACCAATATCAAGGTTCAGCTTAATGGTCAGAAGATAAAGTACAAAGTGAACTTTCAAACCAATTATCCCATCGACGACGGCACTAATAGCACAGAATACCTATCAGAAACTGACGCATTAAGGCCAGGTGAGCTCACCTATACATATTACACCCTAGTAGAAGGCTGGTACGACGATAGAGAAGGCGGGAATCAAATAACCAAGATCACCGGGCCTATGACCCTCTACGCCCATTGGACAGAGAACCTGATCAAGACCACCGCCTCCCCGGCCACGCTGGAAGGGACGTACGCCACGCCACTGGAGCCGAATGAGCTTTATGACCTGTCCGGGCTCCTCGCTCCCGATACCTACGGCGATAAGTCCGACTATAAGTTCGAAATCGACGGTGCAGCTTATGGCCTGACGGTAAACAATGATAACAAGCTATGCGGTTCCCCCAACAAGGCTACCGCAACATCCGGAGCTAAGATACGCATTGACATCAGCCATGTCAATTGCGAGAAGCCGGAGAGCGTAGACATCCCAATAACGATCCACCCGAGAACACTCACCGTCACCCCGCGGGCCGAGCAAATACTGTATAAAGGCGAGGCCCCGAAATATGACACAAGCGGAGAAGCCAAAGGAGAAACAGCAGCCTTCTCCGGGCAACTGGCCATAGACTCCCCAACCAACCTTATCATTCCGGGAGATCTCAAGCTAATAGATAACGACAAGTTCCTAGCGTCCAACTACAAGCTGGAACTCACGCCGGATATCCCATGTACCTATACCGACAAGCTACCGGAAGAGGCCCGTGTAGAACTTGGTGGCGACAAGAAGGGGGAATGGTATGCCGGAGCCGTTACCTTCTCCGCTCCCCCCGGTTTCACCATCAAGCTGAAAGAAGCGGAAGAGACTGGCATACAAACCAAAGCGATTAGCGGGCTAATCGCTTCCGGCGAAGTCTTCGCCGCCTCCTTCACCTTCAGCCAAGAGGGAACCTTCGACGTAACCTACCTGCTCAAACGTGACGCCCCTTATACGCGAGAGTACGACTATAAGGCCACGGATATCCGCCTCGACCTCAACGCCCCAACCGTAACCATCTCCACCAATAACCTCGGCTATACCCTCACCGCCACCGATGGCAAGGGCAGCGGCGTAGCTTCCGTCCTCATCGACGGTACTTCCGTGCAGCTCACCTCCGACCGCTATGACGGTTCCGGAAGCGAGGGCCTCCAGACCTACAAGGTGACGGATCACGCGGGGCACGAGAGCGCGGGCACGTTCAGCCTTGCCACTCCGCCCCCGGTATACACGGTCGTAATCCCCGAGACCGCAAACGCGACCCTCACCCCCTCTCCCGGTACCTATTACTATGAGGAGGGTGATCAATTCCTCCTCTACCTTGAGCTAGACTCGGCCTACAGCCAGTCTACCCCCGTGGTAAAGGCGAACAGCCGGGCGATCACCCCCAACCGGGACGGCAGCTACACGATAGCCGTCTACGAAGATATCCGGATCACGATAGAGGATATCATCGTATCCACCGCCCGGATCACCGACAACAAGAGCCGTATCCGCTCCTCCGGCGGTACACTCTACATCGACACCTCCGCCCCGCTCGACGTATCGATAACGACAATGGCCGGAAAGCTGATCCGCCATTCTCCCCTCCCCGCCGGTAGCAACCACTTGTACGGCCTGCCGGCCGGCTTCTACGTCGTGAGGCTATCCAACGGCACGACCGCCAAGGTAGGAATCGCCCGGTGATAAGCCAAAACGCCCCGGAAAGAATCAATCCTTCCGGGGCGTTCCTGTATTCCAAGGTTTGCCTAATCTGAGAACGCAGACATGATCGGACGAGCGATCCACACTTGCGGCTGCGGTACGTCCAACAGGTAGGCGATCGTACCGGCGATATCATATACCATCGTACTCTCCGGGATCTTGAAGCCTTTCTTTACGTTCTTTCCATAGAAAACGATCGGGGTTTGCATCTCGTTCATCGTCTTGCCACCGTGACCGGTCTCGATACCGCCGTGGTCGGCCGTCAGTATAACCACCGTATCATCCATGATATCCGCCTCACGAACGGCATCCATCACTTGCGTCAAGCAACTGTCCAAATGATTCACCATCGCGAAATACTCCGGGGAGCTCCAACCCTTGCCATGTCCGGTACCATCCGGCTGATCGTATATGATCGCGCAAAGATTCGGCTTCTTCTCCTTGATATACTGAACGGCTACCGGGGTACATCCGTTCGGGTTCTCAGCCGACATCGGGGCATGCTTACGGAAGCTCATGGCCAAGGTATCCACCAGATAATTCATGCCTTCCCACTCATAGATATAGCCGATCTCGGCTTCGGGAGCCTTATCCCGGTACAGGCCGAAGATATTCGGGAAACGGTTGTCGCTATTCACGACACGCGAAGGAAGCTCCGGCGTACGAGATCCCCACTCCGTATATCCGTGCAACTCCGGTCCCGCTCCCATAAACATGGAAGCCCAATTACAAGCACTCGACGAAGGCAGGATCGAACGATTCTCTAACGTGGAGGCGCCTTCCGCCATCATCTTACGGAAAGTAGGCATATCCGCCCCATTATTCAAGCAATGGGCGCTCAAGCCGTCGAAACCGATCAAGATTACATGCTTTGGCAGATTCTTCTCTTTCAAAGGCGCTTGCTGAGGTGCCGTATTACAGGCGCTCAGGCAGTATGCGATTACCGCACAACAAATAAATAAGATTTGCTTTTTCATCTTACCGTGTTTTTCTTTTATGATTAATATTGAAGTATCTTAGATTCCGTCAGACAAAGGTACAAAGTTTAACTAAAGTTCAAAAAGATCATTTATCTTTGTGGCTTAATCTAATCTTATTTTCATAAATACGTATGTACAAACATTTCCTGACAAGCGTATTGCTTGTATTTTTCATGCTATCCTGTAGCAAACCTTCCCCTTTTGAGGGAAAGATGCGAGAAAGCGTACAAACCTCCCTAAGCTGGAGAAACGACACGACCGGTATCTGGGAAACAGCCGGCTGGTGGAACTCGGCGAACGTATTGACCGCCACCATTCGCTACGGCGCCGTAACCAAAGATCCGGCCATCCCATCTGTCATAGAGGATGTATTCGAGAAAGCCCGTCATTACCAAGTAGGCGTAGACTCAACCGGTACTCCCCGTTATTGCGACAACTTCATCAATGATTATTACGATGACGAGGGTTGGTGGGCATTGGCATGGATCGAGGCCTCCAAACTGACCGGAGAGAAAAAGTACCTAGATATGGCCGAGATCATATTCGATGATATGACAACTGGCTGGAGCGACGCTTGCGGAGGTGGCATCTTCTGGAAAAAGAACCCTTTGCATTACAAGAACTCCATAGCGAACAACCTGTTCTCCCTGACAGCTATCCGATTATATAAAGCGACCCAAAATCCGGCGTATCTCGACTGGTTCAAGAAGAACGTGGATTGGTATACGCAAACCGGCATGATCAATACGGACATCTACCAAATCGAGGACGGCACGAAAGACGATTGTACCCCCAACCGCAACGCCCACTACACGTATAACCAAGGCGTAGCCATCGCTGTCTTAGCCGAGATGTATCTCCAAACCAACGATAAATCTTACTTGGAGCTAGCGGAAAAGATCGCCGACGCTACCATTACCACGCAATTGGTAACCGACGAGGGTATACTTCGTGAGATGAAGCCCGAGATCGATGATAGCAACGACGGTGTCCAATTTAAGGGTATCTTCATCCGTCATTTAGCCTTCCTGTATGAAGTGACAAAGAATCCGGCTTATAAAGATTTCATCTTGAAAAACGCAGAATCCATCATCACGAAAGATTATGACCCCACATCCAAAAGCTTCGGTTGTTATTGGTACGGCCCTTTCCACAAGGAAAGCTCGGCAGCAAACGCCTGCGCTTTGGAGTGCGTGATAGAGGCTTATGAGTTAACGAAATAGGTATCCGGGGAGACGCAGCTTGTCATTATTCACACAGCCAGCGGGCGATATTCCGCTCTGGCTCCCCCGGAGCTGGAACGGATGTCACGTACAGCTCTGGCTCATTGACAAAAAAACAGGACGGCGGACATCTCCGCCGTCCCGCCCAAAAGAGACAGCCTTATCTCTGTTTGTATTCATGTCAAGGTTGGTTGTTTACTGATAACGGGGCCACATAAACCCTGTTTTTCATATCGTGCACAAACATAAGACTTCTTTTTCACAAAAGAACAAATTCCTTCTTCTTTCTAGAAATACATGCTTTATAACATACCACACTCCCTCTCGGTTGCTAGCGTGGACTTCTATTACAAAGGATAGGCGACGCAGCACGCTACGTCTCCCTCCGCTTTCTTTTTACCAATAATAGGTCTCCATAATCTCCTTCATTTTAGGGGTATTCGTGTCCTCATCCTTAACATCTTTCCGCAGCTTCAGCATCTCCTCCTTCATTTGCCGGATAATCTTGGCGTATTGGGGATCGTTGTAAGCGTTGTGATTCTCACGAGGATCGGATTGAAGGTCGTAAAACTCCCATGCTGGTGTCGTGGTCTTATCCTCCGAACCAGTCATATTCAGACGGTCGCCATAGAAAAACATCAGTTTATACCGCTCATTACGGATACCCATATGGGCCGGACGGTTCGAATGTTGGGTCCAATAACGATAATACATCTCCTTACGCCAATCCTTTGGGGTATTTCCTTTCAGATTATCGCGAAAACTATGGCCCTGCGATTCTTTCGGGGTCTTCACGCCTGCGTAATCCGCCAGCAAAGAGGCAAAATCCACGTTCAAGATCATATCCTTATTGCGGGTCCCCGCCGGGATCTCTTTCGGGTAACGGATCACGAAAGGCATACGTAGAGACTCCTCATACATCATACGCTTATCGAAGAAACCATGCTCTCCTAAGAAATAACCTTGGTCGGATACGTACACCACGATCGTATTATCGGCGATTCCCATATCGTCCAGCGCTTTCAATAACTTCCCGATATTATCGTCGATCGTAGCCCCGCAACGCAGATAGTCGCACACCAATTTCTGGTAAGCGGCGCTACGGGCGGCAGATCGATGCATGCCCTTCGTCGTAAAAGGCAACTCCGGATACCGGCACCACCATTTATCAGGGTCTTGCGACGCCACGTCCCAACGACGAGCCAACTCCTCCAAAGGCTGTCCGGAGAAGGTACGTCCATTCGTCTCCGGCCCCCAATCAAATAAGTTCTCCGGTTCCGGGAAAACAACGCCGTCATACAAATGCCTCATCCGTTCCGGGAAATCCCAAGGCTCGTGTGTAGCCTTGAAATGACAACACATCATGAAAGGCCGGTCCTTATCGGCCTCTTTCATCCAACGGATCGCCTTATCCGTCACGATATCCGTGGAGAAACCTCGTACCCGCTCCCCGAAATTACGCTCACCCGGCCAAGGGTCCGTACAGTTTATGAAAGTAGGGTCCCGGTACTCGCCTTGGTCATGAAACACGGAATAGAAGTCGAAACCTTGCGGTTGCGTTTTCAGATGCCATTTACCGACCAAAGCGGTCTGATAGCCTCCCGCCCGCATTTGCTTGGCGATATTATCCTGCTCCGGATCAAAGGAATCACTTAACGTGTAGACACCGTTCACGTGACTATAGGCTCCGGTCAAGATCGCCGCACGACTAGGGGAAGAGATCGAGTTCGTACAAAAACAATTATCTAACACGCAGCCCTCCGCAGCCAAGCGACGGATATTCTCGTTCCGGGCATAATCACCCAACACCCCCCCGTAAATGCCCCAAGACTGGGAAGTATGATCATCCGAAAGGATAAACAAGATATTGGGACGTTCCTCTTGCACTGGTTTATCGGCGGCAAAAAGGAACTGCCCGTTCCCCGAAAGACAACAGGCAGTCATTCCGATACTTATGATCGATTGTTTCATAGGTCATGACGTTTTTTCCCTTGTACTAGACCCGGTTCCCTACGCTCTGTTCCCTTTACGCGCATTAGGTTATCCCCTAACTCATGACGTTTCAGGTCGGCGATCTTCATCAATTTCGCGGCTTCCTCAGGATACTGGGTGATCACGTTATAACGCTCTCCCGGATCACGGCGCAAGTCGTACATCTCCGGTTTCATGATCTCCAGATTCGTCAACTTACCCGGCTGGCCGTCGTTTCCCGGCTCATAAGCCCCGTAAGTAACGTATTTATGAGGGAATACCAGCTTAAACATACCGTCCGTGACAGCCTCCAAGTCATTCTTGTTATAATAATAGACAAAGGATTCACGAGGATTCGCGTCTTTCTTGCCCTCTATCAATGATAAGATACTAACGCCATCAATCTTGCGAGTAGGCAGCGGGGCCTGCGTGATCTCGGCGAACGTAGGAAGAAGGTCGATATTAGAAGCTAACTTATTACAAGTCGTACCCGGTAACGTCTTACCTTTCCAGTACATGATACAAGGAACCCGGTTACCACCATCAAAGGTCGTAGCCTTTGCCTCACGTAACCCACCGGCTGAACCGGCATGATTCCCGTAATTGGTCCAAGGGCCATTATCGGAAGTCAAGATCACCAACGTATTATCTTCCAAGCCCAGCTCACGCAATGTCTTGAATATCTCACCTACACTCCAGTCGATCTCCATCATCACGTCGCCATATAAACCCTGCTCGCTCTTTCCCTTGAATTTATCGGAAACGGCCAACGGTACATGGGGCATATTATGAGCCAGATACAAGAAGAAAGGCTTATTCTTATTCTTCTTGATGAAATTAACAGAACGGGTGGTATAATCCGTAGTCAACCGTGTTTGGTCCGTATTATAACCGATAATCTCGTTTCCGTCATAAGTCGGCAAATCCGGGAAATTAAAGACCTCACCTTGTTGCGGGTGGAATGGCCACATATCGTTAGAATACGGCAAACCATAATACTCATCGAAGCCATTTTGCAAGGGAAGAAATTCCTTTTGGCTACCTAAATGCCATTTACCGAAGATAGCGGTACTATATCCTTTCTGTTTCAATACCTCTGCGATCGTCATCTCATCCGGATGGATTCCGTAGTTCGAATCCGGTCCCGGAGCGCCGGCGAAACCGATACGATTCGGATAGCAACCGGTCAACAAGCCGGCACGAGACGCTCCACTGATCGGCTGTCCCGCCAAGAAGTGTGTAAAACGAACGCCTTCCGCCGCCATTTTGTCGATATTCGGAGTGGTATATCCGTAAGCCCCATTAAAAGAAAAATCTCCGTACCCCACATCATCCAAATTAATCAGGACGATATTCGTGTAATCAGCGGCTATGCCTGCCATTGAAAAGGCTGAGGCGGCCGTCAGTAACATTAGTTTATTCTTCATGATATTATTTATTGATATATTGGCTTTTAATTAAACAAATATAAACATACATAATCAGACGTTCTTTCTTTTTACATTTTTTAAAGCAAGAATAGTCCTAGGATTATCACTTTTCTAAAGAACGCTCAAAAGCATCTCTCATCGCTTGCAACTCCTTTACTTTCTCGGGATATTGATCTTTGAAATTCATATGTTCCGTGTTATCCTTTTCTAAGTTGGAAAGGAACAACTCATTAAGGACCTTCTCTCCCTCCGGAGTCACGTCATGGGGATTCGCTATTAATTTCCATTCCCCGCAACGGACAGCCCATTGC
Source organism: Parabacteroides sp. 20_3 (assembly GCF_964238835.1). Lineage (NCBI taxonomy): Bacteria > Pseudomonadati > Bacteroidota > Bacteroidia > Bacteroidales > Tannerellaceae > Parabacteroides > Parabacteroides sp. 20_3. The sequence goes on from NZ_CAXSNO010000002.1 coordinate 608,232, forward strand.
TTCCCAAAATCAAAATGAAGTGCCTTATGAGGAGAAGATTTGGAACTGTCTTTGATAAGTGGGAGTAAGCTCTTTCCATCCACATCCATCCCTTCCGCTGAAAGACCGCATAATTCGACCAAGGTAGGAAACCAATCGATATTCATCGCAACCTGATCACGTACCTCACCTTGTGGCAGCTCCTTGGGCCAGCAGATGATAGCCGGAACCCGGATACCTCCCTCAAACAAAGAGAATTTTCCGGCCCGGTAAGGACCGCTATAGCCTCCTCCTCTAAAAGTACGTTCCTCCATGCTATGCCCGTTATCCGATTGGAAGATCAAGATGGTATTATCAGCCAACCCCTCGGCAGCCAAGAAGGTACGTAACTCCCCTAAATAATCATCGAAAGTAGAGACAAACGCCGCATACATTCTTCTGGGATTAGGTAGGTCCGCATAATAATCCAACCATTTCTCGCTGGGCTGCAATGGGTAATGAGGGATATTTACCGCCCAATAGATAAAGAACGGTTTCTCTTTATCTTCCGTAGCGAATTTCTTGATCTCTTTCAGGTTCTCTGCGGCGAAAAAGTTGCCCGGAGAATAGATCTCCCTCTCATTCTGCCACAAATCATGCCGATTCGGGCCACCCCAATAATAGAAATGGGAATAATTATCCACACATCCTCCTCGTATTCCCCAAAAGTAATCGAAACCCTGTGCGTTCGGCCCCTGTTCTATACGGTCGCCCAAATGCCACTTTCCGATCAAGGCGGTACGGTAGCCATTCGATTTCATTCGCTCGGCTATAGTCTCTTTCTCTACCGGTAAGAAACTATTCCCTCCCGCATTCACTGTAAGTCCCGCACGTTTGGCGAATTGTCCCGTCAATAAGGAAGCCCTCGACACCGAGCTAACCGCCGCCCCATAAAACTGGGTAAAGCGAACGCCTTGATTTGCCAAGGCATCCATATGGGGAGTACATAAATCTTTCGCCCCAAAGCAGTTCACGTCCAGTGATCCATGATCGTCCGTATAGATCAAGATCACGTTCGGATGAGCCGACTGAGCCTCAACGATACCAGCGAGCAGAAGCCCGCTGGTAGTTAAAATGAGTTGTTTTATATTCATGATTTATTTATTGAATATCGTTGTTAGATACATTACTTCCAAATATTCCACCAATCTTGCCAATCCACAAGATCTTCAGTCTTTCCTTTCTCGAAAGATTGTCTGTAATCCTCCACATTCTCTTTCAAGCACTTTTCTAATCGCTCCTTTTTCTCGGGATAAGCCGCCGAAATATCATTTTTCTCACTCGGATCTTTCGCTATATTATATAATTCATATTTTCCTTTTGTATAATAAAGTTTATAATCCATATCAATCACGGCCCCTTGATAACCAGAGCAAAAGACTAAAGGCTTTATCCTATTAGTTTCATGCTTCATTAGCTTAGGCCATAAAGACTCACCATCCAATACAAGTTCTTTATTATTAGACACATTCACGATATCCAATAATGTCGGCATATAATCCACGGTAGAGCAAGGGACTCCCAGTTTACTACCTTTCGCCAATTTCGCCGGCCAACACATAAGCGATGGAACCCGTATCCCTCCTTCGTAAAGAGAACGTTTTTTACCCCGGAAATTCCCGGGAGAACCCGGAGTCTCCAATTCTGGGCCATTATCACTACAAAAGAGAATTATGCTATTCTCATATATATTTTTTGCCTTTAAATAATCCACTAAACGTCCTATCTGTTCGTCTAAAGCCGTAATACAACCATAATAATTTCGTTGTTGCAGATCTAAGTCCTTATATAAAGCAACCTGTTGAGGACCAGCTACACAAGGTAAATGAGGAGCATGAAACCAAATCACACTAAAAAAAGGTATACCTTCTTGAATAGAACGCTCCATAAAAGGCAATGCCCTATCCATTATAATTTTGGAATCATCCCCTTTGAGATCTTCAGTGACCTTTGTGCCCTCCTTATCCCAATAGGCGGTTCCATAAGCCAGACTAGGTTCTCCCTCACGAATATAGTCCCAAAAACAACCATCATTCTGAATCGGCTGTATCATCGGATCAAACGTCGGCACTTTTGATTCCGTAATAAAAGACTCCTCAAATCCGTGCCAAGAGGGTGGATTATACAAATGTTTATTATCCACACTCCCACGATTCGCATCCTTTTCCTTATATGTCAACGTTCCTAAATGCCATTTTCCAAAAAGCCCTGTCGTATATCCGTTCTCTCTCAATAACTCAGGAAGCGTGACCTCCCTTTTTCTGAGTATTCCAACATTCGCTGAGAACACACCGGTTCGGAAAGGATGCCTTCCAGTCAATACACTTGCCCGTGTCGGGGATGAGAGAGGAGCGGCAGAATAAAATCGCTCCATAATCACTCCATCTGAAGCCAAAGCATCCAAATGAGGAGTTTTAATTATGGTATTCCCATTGAATCCAACATCTCCCCAGCCCATATCATCTGCCATGATTACAATAATATTTGGACGCTCACTTGCTAGCACGCCAAAAACATTTGATGTAATCAAACACAAACCACATAAAGCAATCTTATTCATAACTCTAAAATATTAAAGATTCAATTAGAGGGTGAACACATCAGCCCACCCTCTAACTTCAACTAATCCCAGTTTGGATTTTGTTCCAAATTTGGATTTAAAACTATTTGATTATAAGGAATCGGCCATAGATAATCCCGCTTCGGATTGAAAGAACGCTCAACCACAGCGATACCTTCATTATTATGCATCATACCGTTATTCTCTTTCTCTGCTGTTTTCCAACGCAAAATATCGGAATAATACAGTCCTTCGAAAGTTAATTCGATACGGCGTTCTCTACGAACTACATTACGCATTTGGTCTTTCGTCAAACCTTTTGGTACTTCCGGCATATTGATATCCGGACGTTTACGCAACTGATTAATAGCATCATAAACAGATTGATCTGGTCCATTTGCCTCATTCTGAGCCTCAGCATACGTTAATAAAACTTCCGCATAGCGAATCAAGATAAAGTTAAAAGCGGAACGTTCTACTAAAGGAATCGTTACATCATCTTCATAAGAGGTATATTTCTTTACACCAAATCCGGTAGTCGCTACATTTTCTTTAGTAATAGTCATTCCCAAATAAGGATAACCAATACAAACGATAGACTTTAACAAACGAGGATCTCGATTTTCATAAGGTTGAGCTGGATTATAAAGAGGCGATTCCTCTATCGTTTTACCATCTGTACACAAATATGTATCAACTAATTCTTTTAAAGGAGCAGGACGATTTAAACGCCAAATATCTTGATCATAGTTCGTAGAGAACTCAGGTATCCTCGTCTCAATATTGAAAATTACCTCACAATTGTGTTTATTTGCCTCACTAAAGAAGTGACGATAATCATCAAACAACTTATATTCTCCCAAGTCCATCACCTCCTTAGCTGCTTTAGCCGCCTCAACCCAGCGAGAATTATACAATAAAACACGTGCTTTCAAAGCCAAAGCCGCACCTTTCGTAACACGGCCTAAGTCCGATCCTGAATAACTCTTAGGTAAAACAGCCGCAGCATCATCCAAATCCTTCAGAATTTGATCCACTACTTCCTCCTTGGAATTTCTCGGCAATTCCGCTTGTGTATCCGCATTAGGAGCTTCTGTGATCAGAGGAACCCCTCCAAATTTATCTACCATATTCAAGTAGAAAAAAGCGCGCAAGAATTTAGCCTCTCCGATCATCTCATTTTTAGCCTTTTCCTCCATTTCTACGGTAGGCATATTCGCTATAAACGTGTTCGCACGCCCAATACCCGTATAACAGTTCTTCCACAAAGAACCAATTAACGCCGTAGTAGACAGATGTTCTCCTTTTCCTATAGCTTGAGTACCATTTGCCTCATTATAAGGCATTGCATTGGCAGTCAACATATCAAACTCCATTGTATGTAAAGAACGCCAAGGCATCAACGCATTATAACATCCCATCAATCCCGCATGAGCATGTTCTTCCGTCTTCCAAAATGTTTCTGTAGAATATTTGTCGGAAGGATCTACATCCAACCAACTGTCGCATGAAGTTAGACACATACAAGCGACCGAGACACATAACAATTTATATATTTTACGTTTCATAACCATTCCTTTTATTTAAAATGTAACATTAACACCTGCCGTATATGTCCGAACAGAAGGATAAGCATAAAATGTATTAGCCTTTAAATCCTTCTCAGGGTCAAAATCTTTCATAGGAGAAAAGGTGAATAGATTTTGTGCATTGGCAAAGATCTTCAATCTCTTGATAACACCGTTTTTCAAGAAAGAAGCAGGTACATTATAAGAGAGTTGCAAATTCTTCAAACGCAAATACGAAGAATTTCTTAACCAAAAATCATTTGTTCTAAAATTCTCATTTAAGCACCCTTCATAGGTAGTCAAAATAGGCAATGTAGCACTTGTACCTCTCTCCGGCGTCCAAGAGTCTGTTACCCACTTCTCCGGTAAACCACAACCAAACCATAAAGGAGTAGCGCCAATCATATCTCCATAGGTATTGACATCGGTTACACCTTGGAAGAAAGCAGCCAAATCAAAATTCTTATAACCTAAATTGATATTGAAGCCATACGTGATCTTCGGAATCACACCACCACATATCTTACGGTCATCTTCAGTGATCTTACCGTCTCCATTCACATCCTCAAACTTCAAATAACCCGGTTTGGTAGCGGCTGTCTGATATGGACTATTCTTGATCTCTTCCTCTGACTGGAAAATACCAATCGCATGCAACATGTAGAAAGAGTCGATAGGTTTTCCTTCCTCCAAGATGAACATACCATCAATAATGGTCTGACCTTTTAGACTTTCAATCTTATTCTTGATAAAAGTCATATTTCCATTCACTTCATAACGGAAATCTCCTATATTATTACGATAAGCCAAGTTTAACTCAAAACCTTTATTGCTTACCTCACCGATATTACGGATCGGGCCATCCAAACTTCCCACCTGTTGAGGTAAAGTAACCTTTCGTAAGATATCGGATGTACGCTTATCAAAATATTCCAATGAGAAGTCAAGGTTGCCATTAAATAAAGAGGCGTCCAATCCGATATTTGTCATAGTCGTAGTTTCCCAAGTAATATTTGGATCATTATAAGCCGTAACAGCCGCACCGGATTGGATTTCGCCATTCAATGAATATTTAGCATCCAGATTCATCAAATCCACATAACGGAATAAATCAATACGCTCATTACCAAGTTGTCCCCATGAAGCACGTAACTTCAGATTGTAAATCCAAGGAATATCTTTCATAAACTCCTCCTCGCTTAAACGCCAACCTGCGGAAAAAGAAGGGAATACACCCCAACGATTACCTTTAGCAAAACGAGAGGAGCCATCATAACGGAAATTGCCCTCAAACAAATAGCGATCTTTAAATCCATAATTCACACGGCCGAAATATGACATCAAGACCGATCTGGAAGAAGTTCCATCCGCTAAAGAATTACTAGATCCCGCTCCTAACTCATGCAACTCATTTCCCAAGAAACCCTCTATTTTTCCAGAGAACTCTGTCTTGTCATCACTTTCATAACTATATCCAGCCAATACTTTCACATCATGGATATCATTAAACTTTTTCCCCCAAGATAGCGTATTAAATATTGTAACCGCTAAATTATTTTTATCTTTCTTGAAAGCATGACGTGTATTCTGTCCATCATAAACCACTCGTTTCTCCTCATTCGTCTTCAACTGGTACTCATATACGTCTGGAGCAAAACGAGAATTTAGATAATCATATTTATTTAGACCTACATTTAAATTATAGGTAATATCAAATGGCAATTTATACTCAGCGGATAAATTTGCCAGCATACGCAAGGACTTATGCTTATTCTCTCCCTCATCAGCCAACGCTAGTGGATGGCGATAGATATTATGCCCCGGAGTACGAACAAATGTATCCGCATAACGACCATCTGCCGTATAAGTCGGATGAAAAGCTTGAGCCTTATAAGTCATCTGAACTAAATTAGAAACTCCTGCAACCGGCTCATTATAGATCTGGTAATGCGCATTGATATTAGCACCAATCTTCAAGCGGCTATTCACTTGAGCAGTCGTGTTCACAGCCAACGTATATTTATTAGAATCCGTACCACGCAATACTCCATTTTGATCGCCATAGCCTAAAGATACTGAATATGTATATTTATCATCACCACCGGAGAAACGCATATTATGTTCCATGATAAAGGCATTGTTATACATGATATCCAACCAGTTGTTCTGGGGATACATGATCGGATCCGTCTTCATTCCTTGACGGTACTCCTCAATCAATTCATCTGAGTAATCAACAGTGAGCTTCCCCTCATTTCGTTGCGCCTGATTTCTCATTTCCATGAAAACAATCGGATCATATACGAAATCCGGTAAATAAGTAGCCTGCTGCACGCCGAAATAGTTATTATAATCGACGGTAAACTTACCTTTCTTTCCCCCCTTTGTCTTTACCAAGACAACGCCATTCGCCGCACGAGAACCGTAGATAGCGGAAGAAGCCGCATCTTTCAATACGGAAATACTCTCAATATCATTCGGATTTACCGCTTCCAACGGGAACTCGATGCCATCCACCAAAATCAATGGATTATTATCGTTCAAGGTTCCCTGACCACGAATACGAATCGTCGCCCCGTCCGCTCCCGGCTGAGCACCCGCTTGATTTACGTAAACACCTTGCGTACCTTGCAACGCTTGGGTCGAGTTGGTGATCGGGCGATTCTCCAACGTCTCCGCATCCAAAGAGGAGATCGCTCCCGTTAAATTCACTTTCTTCTGCGTTCCGTAACCTACGACCACAACCTCATCCAACTTCTGGGTATCCTCGGACAGGCTAACCATTACTTTCGAAGAATTACCAACCTCGACCGTACGATCCGTATAACCGATATAAGAAACTACCAAGATCGCATTGTCCGGTACTTCCAGACTGAAGTTTCCATCGATATCCGTAATCGTTCCGTTCGTAGTTCCTTTAACGACAACATTCGCCCCGATAATAGGTTCTCCCAAGGCATCTTTTACTTGCCCGGTAATCTTTCGTGGCGAAGACTGGAATAAGGCATTCGGATGTGAGACACTTGAAACACTCTTTGACTTAATTATAATCTGCCGGTCTACAATCTCATATTGGTATCCCGTATTTTTCAAGGCTTGCTCTAAGACCTCCTCTAACGAAGCATTATTTGCTTTTACACTCGTTTTCCTATTTACATTTACTTGATTATCATTCAAGAAGAACGTGTACTCACTATTTTTCTCTATTTCTTTTAGCACTTCCGATATACTGCAATCCTGTTTATTCATGGAAAGCTTATAATTCTGTCCATAGGTAGAAGCGGATACAGTGCATGCGAAAGCCAAGGATAACAACGCACTTATCTTCATGACTCGGTTTACTTTTCTGATTTTTTTCATAACTTTGTAATGTTTCTGATGAATAAATTAGCAGGTGTGTCGGCCTCTCAACTCCTAACGCCTGCCGTCAAGAACATTTGCTCAGGAGGAGAAACTTAGTTTGTCCTCCTGTTTTTTATTAGACTTAAGAACTGTTAACAAGCATATCTCTTAGAATTTAACGTTAGACACTCATTTATCTCCCTTTATATATAGTTCATATTCATTGTCTTTCTCTCTGTATTTAATGGGCGACGTATTGCTCAGCATAAATAGGATTCGCTCCAAGGACTCATCCCGTACCTTAAACGTAAACCGATATTTCTCCGCTATCTCCTTCGGGCACTTTATCTTCCGCCCGAACCAAGGCTCCAGACGGGTAAGGATCATGCTCAAGCGTTCGTTCTCAAAACTGAGGACACCGTTACGCCAACCCGAATACTCCTCGGCATTAACCGTCTTAACTCTAACGGTATTCGCTTGTTTGTCGAAAACCAACATCTCGTTCGGATTCAATATCACCTCACGCCTGTTCTTCACATTGGGACCTCCCAAGCCAATCTTCACCTTACCGTTTAACAGGATCGTCTCCAACTTGCTCTCGGAATCATAATTGAAAACCTCGAAGGCCGTACCCAAGGCCGTTACATCCATGTTCTTGGTATGCACGGTAAATGGTCTTTCCCGATCTTTCGCTACGTCGAAGAAGGCTTGCCCTTTTAATTCTACATCACGGGTCTTGCCATCGAAACTCTTTGGGTAGATCAATTGGCTATTCGGCCCCATTCTCACGGTCGTACCGTCCGATAAGGAAACCGACTCTATGCAACGGACACCGGAGGCCATTACATATATATATTGATCTTCTTTCGTATGAGACCAATAAACTACGCTTCCTACACCTAAAAGTAGCAATATGGAGGCGGCTATCGCCGTAATCTTATAGACCCAGAGTTTACGGACACCGTTTGTCGCCACTGTCCGGGCTATGATTCGTTCCCACATGCGATTCCCCACCATGGGATTCACGCGATCCGCAGCCTCGTCCCATTGGGAACGCATACGCTCTTCCACTTTTGGGTCACACAGCAAACGTTGCCGATCTTTCTCATCCAGAGCATCTCGCATCAACTTCTTCAATATCGTTCTCGTATCTTCGCTCATGTTTATTATTCTTGTTCTATTTATAAATACACGCCACGACTCCCTCCCCCCTATTGGAAGATAAAAAATTCGCTTAGGTTAATCAAATTCAGATAAGATACCCAAATACGATTGAAAAATAATCATGCCTAAAGCCTCAAGTACAATTAAATGTCCATTACTTATAGGAACTCTTTAAAATTATCTTTACGAAATTGTATTTTATCAGTATCTTCCTTGCTTTCCATCCTTATATTTCCGTCCTTTGTATTCAATGAAATTGGTCGCCGACGGTGTCGGCAGTATTTCCGATGCCGTCAGCAATATTTCCGACAGCGTCAGCAGCATTGCCGAGGGCGTCGGCAACCGATTTCATCAAATAGAAACGCCAAAGAGATAAACGTTAAATCTCCGAGGCATCCTATACATTATCCATTTAAATAACGAGAAAATCATGGGAAAACCAAGAAGTGGCATCCAAGTCAGTATTTATAATACACCGGGCAATGAACAACGCGGGCCAACATCCTGCGCACGAGTCATCACCAGAGATACCAAACGTATGAACGATATATGTGAGTATATTTCCGAATGCTCATCCGTCACCTCCGCCGACATAAAAGGTGTATTGGAGGCGCTTACTTCCTATATCGGCAGGGAATTATCCTATGGGTACAGCGTGGAACTGGAAGGATTGGGACATTTCTCGCCATCGGTAAAAAGCAAAGAAGTAACGGACCAGAAAGGAAATACTAAATCAAGCGCTAGCATACACGGCGTTAACTTCCGCTGCTCTCCCCGACTGAAGGAGATGGTAAAAAAGAACGCCCCCATCTTGGTTTAACGGGAAAATCTGCCCAAAACGGGAATCGAGGGAAGGAAGACTAAGATGTTATCTTATCTAGAAAGAAACTCATATATAAATCTCACCGATTACGCCGGCTTGAACAATTGTACCCGCTACCGTGCGAGCGAGGATATCAAGCAATTTATCAAGGATAACGTAATAGCCAGCGTAGGATATCGAACACACCGGATTTATGTGCTGCCTGAAAAAGAAGACGAGCAAAACTAAAACTTAGGACGAAAGTGGCACTTCCGGACTCTATAAATACGTGACCTAGGAAAGCGCTAGATAAACCAGATAAGTAACATGATATTTTTCTTCAAGAACTTCAAGGCTTCGCTGATCTGGTTCTCAACGGTCTTCTCCGAAATATTGAGTTGGAAGGCTATCTCTTTATAGCTTTTATGCTCCTTCCGGCTTAGATTAAAGATAACCCGGCGTCTTTCCGGCAATTCCTCTATCAAATGATCGATATACTCCCCCAAGTTATAGGCGGTGATCTCTTCCTCTAAGTCGTAGGAGGTCTCCATAGCGGACAAGACCGTCATTTTATAAAAGTCCTCGTTCACGTTCTTCCGGTGCTGATTAAAGATCAAGTTACGGGTGATGACAAACAGAAGCCCCTTGAAGTTATCATCCTCCCGGATGAATTCCCTCGACTCCCAGACCTTGATAAACACCTCTTGTACCACATCCTCGGCCACATCCCGATTATTCAAATAAAGCCCGCAGAAATGATAAACCTTTTCCCAATATTGTTTATACAACATCGAAAAAGCCTCCCTATCTCCTTCTTTCAACGACTTTATAATTTGTCTCTCTTTCATTTAGCATCACATATCGTTTCGCAAAGATAATAAAATCATATACTAATAAAAGTTAATGATATCCCAGTTCTCCCGGACTTCTTTGTACTATTAATATAGCACGAGAAATAATGGAAGAAGAAAACAAACATATAAGCGATTTATTAATCCGATACGTAAATGGACTCTATACACGGAACGATATAGAGACCTTGCGGAAGTTAGCCTCATCCATAACGGAGCGAGCAGAATTAGAAAGCGAAATGGACCGGGTCTGGAACGAAGCGCAGGACTTACCTCAATCCGATTCCCATAATCATCTGCTTTATAAGAAGGAGGCGCAAGACCTGTTGGATAAGACACGTAAAAGAGAAAGAAGAATCTCCCTATCCACTTTCATCAAGTATGCGGCGAGCATAGCGATTATCGTTTCCATCGGATTCGGAGCGAAACTATACCTAAATCATTCAGCGAAGCAGCATACATCTGCTAGCGACCATCTCCTAACGGAAATAAGCGTCAATCATGGCGAACATAAGCAAGTCACCCTTCCCGATGGCACGGTCGTTCATCTAAACGCCGGTACCGTCATGCGATACCCAACGGAATTTACCTCTGACATCCGTTTGGTAGAAATGGAAGGAGAAGCTTTTTTCAATGTCATGAGAGACGAGGGCAAGCCCTTCATCGTCCGTACCCGGCAAGCCGACGTAAAAGTACTCGGAACCTCTTTCAACGTAAAAGCCTATCAAGAGGATGAGTTGATGGCCGTCAGCGTTCGGACCGGAAAAGTTGAGGTGGATATGCCCGAAAGCGTAATGCGCCTATTACCGAACGAGCAGATAATCGTGAATAACACAAATGGAGAGATTCTTAAAAAGAACGAGGACGCCCAAAAAGTAACGGCTTGGCTGCAAGGCGGCCTTTATTTCAACCGGACACCTATTAGTAGCGTTATACATGATCTGGAACGGATGTATAATCAAGCGATCGTACTCGATCCGAATAGCGTATTCGACGATTACATCTATGGCGAGCACGACAATAAAAGTCTGGAAGCCGTACTGAACGCAATTCAATATTCAACCGGCATCCGATACCGGACGGAAGGAAACCGGATCGTGTTATACAAAACGAGTTATTAACCTTAAAATCGATTTGCCATGAAAGATACGACCTAAGCATAGCCACATAAAAAAGGGAAACCGACCTCTGACCTTCGATCTCCCTTTATCTTTCCCGATATGTACACCCTTGGATTGGACCCCCTTGGAGATTACATAAATCGGACTGTTTTTAAAAGTGTATAAAAACAACCTTTAAACATACAAAATTATGAACTTTCCAACTATTACTAGGTATAATTGGATGTGTTGTTCTATTATTTTAGTTTTTTTAGCGTTAAGCTCCCCTGAACCTCTGCAAGCGCAAGAAAATCAGAAAGAAAGAATAACAATTCAAGTCAAAAACCAACCCATACAGAAAGTCTTTGATGATTTGTCGAAGCAGACAGGATTAAAATTTTTCTATGGAGAAGCCATAGCGAACCGGAACGTACAGGTTAACCTAAAGTTCAAAAACGCTCCCGTCAACAGCGTATTGAACGAGATCACCCGGCAAGCCAATCTTTATTTTAAGCGGGAGAATAACACGATAGCCGTCAGTCTCGGAAACGCGGGCAACGCCTCCGTTCCGGTGACGCAAGACCGAAAAGTGACCGGTATCATTACAGATGAACGGGGCGAACCGATCATCGGAGCGAATGTCGTGGTAAAAGGTACGTCAAATGGTACAGTTACCGACCTGAACGGTCAGTACAGCATCGAGGCGAACGGTAAATCGATCCTACTCATATCCTACATCGGCTATTTATCGGAAGAAGTGGCCGTAGGCAACAACAAAACCCTCAATATCCAGCTAAAGGAAGACACCCAGAAGCTTGATGAGGTAGTCGTGATCGGTTACGGAACACAGAAACGAAGCAATCTTTCCGGAGCGATCTCGAAAATATCCTCCGAGGTAATCGACTCTAAGCCGGTTACAAATGTCCTGTCCGCCTTGCAAGGAGAAATTCCCGGTATGGTCGTTCAGCGAACATCCGGACAACCGGGTAACGAGGAATTCGACTTGAACGTGCGTGGCGCCTCCTCCACGAACGGAGGGAATACCCCGCTAGTCTTGGTCGACGGAATCCCCGGGGATATGAATATGATCAACCCGCAGGATATCGAGGCTATATCGGTATTGAAAGATGCCTCAGCCTCCATATATGGTTCCCGTGCCGCCGGAGGTGTTGTATTAATCACGACTAAGAAAGGAAAGAGCGGAGCTCCGAAACTTACTTACAACGGGAACTTGGCGATCACGAAAATGACCGGAATCATGAAAGCCCCGACAAATTATGAGATGGCGATTATGGATAACGAGGCGAACATACACAACGGTGCCGCCCCACTCTATACCCAAGAGCTTCTGGATCGCATCTTAGCGAACGATCCGAACCCTATCGACCATCCCACCCAACCCGGCTGGAAGCTCTTTTTCACGAACACGGACTGGATGGACGAGTTGCTGACCAATGGCGTACAACATCGCCATAACCTAACAATCTCCGGTGGAGGCGAGAAGTCTAACTATTACCTATCCGCCGGCTACAGCAAACAATTTGGCGTGGTAAAATACGCAGACGATAATAATACCAAATACAATCTGCGTATGAATTATGATTATCGATTGGCAAAGTGGCTAAAATTAGAGACAAAGGTATCTTTGGATAACCAGAAACGTACGGACATAGGAAGTAATGGCGCTTGGGTGATCGGCGAGGCGATGTTTGATATGCCGAACTTCCCGATCTATAACGCCAACGGAGAGTTCTTCACGCAAGGAGGCTGGAGCAACGCGATAGCGCTGGCCAAGGAAAGCGAGACCGCCACGTTCAATACCCGGGAGATGAACGGAAACTTTAGATTGATCGCCGATATCACGGACGGACTCGTGTTTAACGCTCAAGTGGGCTTAAACTACAAAAACAAGAATAACGAGGATATAGCGAAAGCCATCCCGCTCTATACATGGGACGGTGACATCAATTATTATACGGGAGCAGGTAGTCCCGAACAATCCGCTGTAGATCGTACGACCGAGGAAACCATCTATCAAAATTATACGGCTTACTTGAATTATAATAAGAACTTCGGACTGGATCATCATTTAGATGCCATGTTAGGTATGGCTTATGAGGCAGAAGAGGTCCGTATGTTCATGGCACGCCGAGATAATTTCATCACAGACGAATTATGGGAACTCAACCTTGGTGGCACCGGAAATATGAAGAACGACGCCAAAGCTGAACATTGGGCGACAAGCTCGGCTTTCGCCCGTATCGGATACAGCTTCAAGAATAAGTATATCTTGGAAACAAACTTCCGCTACGATGGTTCCTCCCGCTTCGCCCCGGGTAACCGTTGGAGAATGTTCCCCGGCGTATCCGCTAGCTGGCGTATCTCTCAAGAGGAATTCCTAAAGAGCTCTAAGGTATTCAACGAATTGAAACTAAGAGCTTCTTACGGACAAACAGGTAATCAAGAAGGTATTCGTCTATACGATTATATCCAGTTGCTAAAATTCAGGGACGACGGTTGGGGAACTAAATTGACCTATCCTTTCGGCAGCGGTTCACAAACACAAGCGATGGGGCTGGATGTCTTAGCCGGCGTAAATCGCACATGGGAGATCTTGGAGAATATCAACGCAGGTATTGATGCCGCTTTCTTAGACTCCCGCTTAGGATTCTCTTTCGACTACTTCGTGAAGATGAACAATAATATGTTGATCCCCGTAACTTATCCCAGTATGCTAGGGGCAACTCCCCCGGATACGAACTCGGGCAAATTGCGTACGAATGGCTTCGAGCTTACCTTAAACTGGACGGACAAAATCGGTAATGTCGAATATTCCGCACAATTCCAATTGAGCGACGCTAAGAACAAACTCGTGGAATACGGAGGCTCGGACACTTATGAGCTAGGCTTGAACAAGACGAGAGAAGGATATCCCATCAACTCCTATTTCGCCTATGTATATGATGGCGTAGTCAAGGACCAAGCGGATCTGGACGCTTACAAGAAGCTGGAAGGCGTACCCTCTAATATCGGTATCGGCGATGCCAAATTCAAGGATCTGAACGGCGATGGGAAAATCTCCACTTACGGTGATAAGGAAGGGGACGACGGCGACGCTAAGTATGTCGGCTCAACCACTCCCCGATATACATTCGGATTAAACTTGGGTGCCAAGTGGAACAACTTTGATATCAGCGTATTCTTCCAAGGAGTCGCTAAACGCACCTTGTTCCGTGAAGGTGAGTTCTCCATGCCTTGGAGCGACTGGTGGAGATATCCGCCTCAGTTCTATTACGGGCAAACCTGGAATGAGGATCGTCAAGACGCATATTATCCTCGTCTGACCCACGGCGATATCAGGCATTGGAACTACCAAGCGTCTACGATGCAAAAGATCAACGCCGCTTACGTACGCCTAAAGAACATCCAGATCGGATATACCCTGCCGAAAAGCTTATTGCAGAAGATCGGTATCGAGCGGACCCGTTTTTATGTAAGCGGACAAGACTTATTCGAGATACACGGGGTAAAAGGCGGTTGGGACCCAGAGTCTGACACCGGAGGTTTCAACTATCCGTTCCAACGTTACTACTCATTTGGTATCGACTTGACTTTCTAAGGTTTTCTATTTAATAAAACGAATATTATGAAACGATTCAATATAATTATCACGTTATCCGCCACCTTAGGACTATTCAGTTGTGAGCTGGATAAAATGCCAATGGATCAAGTGTCGGACGCTGTATTCTGGCAAAAGCCGGCCGACTTTGAATTGGCCGCCAACGATTTCTATTTTGGGCTCCAAGAGGTCTCCCAATATATAGACATGAACTCGGATATCGCCTTTGGTTCCGGCACGAACGATGTCAGCGACGGTTCCTATCTGGCCCCGGTCAACTCGGATGATTGGGACAACCCATGGAAATTTGTCCAATCTACCTCTTATTTGCTTAAGAAAGCGGAGGAATCCGGTTTGTCGGACGAAGAGATCGGACGTTGGAAAGCAGAAGCGCATTTCTTCCGTGCCTACAACTATTGGAAATTGGTGAAAACTTATGGAGGAGTACCCAAGATAGACATCCCGTTAAATACCTCCTCGGAGGAACTTTACACACCTCGTTCCAGCCAACAGGAGATTATCGATTTTATTATCGAGGACTTGGATAAGGCCATTCCTCTCCTTCCGAAGCAAAGCGGACTGACCGCTGAGGAATTAGGACGTACCACGCAAGGGGCGGCATTAGCTCTCAAGGCCCGTGCAGCCTTATTCGAAGGTACTTGGCAAAAATACCACGGGATGGCAGACGCAGGCAAATACCTCGACCTAGCTATCCAAGCGGCCCAAGCCATTGTCGATTCCAAAGAGTATGAACTATATCGCGAGAAAGGAGAACTCAGTTACAAATATCTTCATATCCTAGAAGGCGACGACAGCAAGGAAGTCTTGTTGGCTAGACGGTATTACAAATTGAGAGCGACTCATAACTGGACCCGGGAACTATTATTAGGTGCCATGGTACCGACAAAGAACCTTGCGGACGTATACCTTTGTACCGATGGTTTACCTATCGATAAATCCAAGTTGTTCAAAGGATTCCAAACCCAGACAAGCGAATTTGAGAACCGGGATTCCCGGATGGCGCAAACGTTTGTCGTACCCGGTAGCGAGATCTTCTCGGAAGGGGGCGGATGGGCAACCGTAGAGCCGGGATTCATCGGTAACAATTCCACCCGGACCGGATACATGATCCGCAAGTTTATGGATGAAACGCTGGATGCCGTACAATTCATTGGGGAATACGATTTCAAGGAATTTCGTTACGGAGAGGTCCTATTAATCTTGGCCGAGGCTTTATACGAGAAGAACGGACAGATCACGGACGAGCAATTAGACCTGACCATTAATGACCTGCGAAACCGGGCGAATATGCCTCGCTTGACCAATGCGTTTGTAGCTACGAACGGACTGAATATGCTGGAAGAGATCCGGCGTGAGAGAACCGTGGAACTGGCATTCGAAGGATACCGCCGGGACGACCTACGTCGTTGGGGCACGGCGGAAACGGTTCTTCCCCTTGCGATCCGTGGCGTGAAATTCGTGGGTACGGAGTATCAACAGAAATTCCCGGAGTTGGTGATCGGGCAGGATATACAGGTGGATAGCGATGGCTTTATCATCGCCCAACCCGCATCCGCCCGCAAGTTCCAGACACCGAAGCATTGGCTGTCACCGATACCTTTGCAACAGGTACAATTGTCGAAAGGAACCTTGGAACAGAATCCGGGCTGGTAAGGGTTTTTCCAAGAATAAGCGACTATATATATGAGGGTAGGCCCTACCTTCTCGTATAGGTAGGACCTACCTATCCGGGAGGGGAATCCCATTTAAATATGAATTATCTTAAATTTTTATAGCATGAAGAAATACTTTTTAGCGGTAGCTAGTTTTTTTATTTATTCTCATATCAGTCTAGGCCAAGTGTATCCGGGGCAGATGGATTCCACGTTTGTCCCTGTACGGAGTCACCACTATGACCCGGAGTTAACATTTGATTTTTGCGTGAATGAACCCGCTTGGAGCAATCAGGCGGGTATCCATTCCGCCTTCGGATCGACCGACCGGCTTTATTTCCGGAAGGAAGTACCCGTAAACCATGACAACGATTTATCATCTTCCTACTCTACGACCGTTTGGAGGGGGGAAAGAGCGAATGCCCAGATATTGGTATGGTCGTCAGAAGCGTTGGAACAAGTACGTGTCTCTACGCAGGACTTGAGGAGCGCCGAGGGAAACATCATCCCAAAAGACCGGATTACCTTCGAGTTGGTGCGTTACGTATTGTCCAATTATCCGTATGCCGAGAAAAAAGCCATCTGCGGGGAATCTCCCTACAAATCCGGCTTCTTGATGCCAGACCGTTTCGAGACGCTGGACCGCTTCGATCTCCCTTCCCAAACCACCCGTCCGGTATGGATGATGGTGGATGTGCCGAGAGGAACCGCTCCCGGTACGTATAAAGGACAGGTGGAGGTGCGGGCGAAAGGCAAGGCTCCTCAATTCTTGAATCTGGAGATCGTGGTGCAAAACCAGTTGCTCCCCTATCCGAAAGACTGGAAATACCGTCTGGACCTATGGCAGAACCCGTGGGCCGTGGCATGGTACAATCACGTGGAACCGTGGTCACCAGAACATAAGATGCTTCTCAAGCAGCATTTGAAGCATTATGCCGATGCGGGTGGTACCTACATCACGACTTATGGAGTACATTCTCCTTGGTCCGATAACTCCTATATGATCGAGGGGGGTATGATCGAGTGGATCAAGAAAGCAGACGGCACATGGGCCTTCGACTACAAGATCTTCGACGAGTACGTAGAATTAGCGATGGAATGTGGCATCAACGAGGCAATCACCCTCTATACCCCGATTCCTTGGGGATTCCGTCACCGCTATAAGGACGAGGCTACGGGCGATTATTCTTATATCAACTGGGCGCCAAGCTCGGAGGAATTCAAGAAGATGTGGAATATCTTCCTCACGGATTTCAAGTTCCATCTGGAAGCTAAAAGCTGGTTGGACATCACCTATATCGGAATCAACGAGAATCCGATGGAAGAGACCTTAGCGGCTATCAATGTCGTGCGCAACCATGATAAATGCTGGAAGATCACTTACGCCGGCAATTGGCATAAGGAATTGGACGGACTGCTGGACGATTATTCTTTCCTTTACGGAGAGGAACCTACCATCGCCGAGCAAAAGGCACGGGCCGCCACCGGACGCACGTCCACCGTATACGTATGCTGTAACCCGCCGATCCCGAACAACTTCGTGTTCTCACCTCCTATCGAGGGACGTTGGATCAGTTGGTATGTAATGGCGTATGGGTACGACGGCTTCTTGCGATGGGCTTACGACGCTTGGCCGGAAGATGCCGATCGCGACGCACGTCATGGCTCTTGGGCAGCAGGCGATTGCTACATGGTATATCCGGGAGGCAAAAGTTGCATCCGCTTCGAGAAAATGAGAGAAGGTATCGTGGATTTCGAGAAGGTCCGTATCTTACGGGAACTGACCGCCCAATCGGGTAACGCTCAAGCTCAAGGCTTATTGAAGCAGCTAGACCAACATTTGTCTATCTTCCCGAAAGAGAAAGAGTTCGATGAGAACAAGATCTCGGCGGATGTACGTAAGGGTAACCTCATCATCCGTCAACTGTCCGATCTTTTGGCGAAATAATGGGCTTATATAGCAGGAAAGACATGAAAGCATATCGTTTAATCCTATCACTCATGGCAAGCGTAGCCGCAGGGCCGGCCTTCTCGCAGACAACAGGTGTTGTTTGCGAGGAGTTCGACCAGATACAGCTGACGCACGTATTGACGCCCACCGGCCCGCTACCGACCGCCTTGGACCCGAATGGCGTATACCCCTATATGAGTTATAGCGAGACCTCAAATCGTCCGGTGCCTAAAAGGTACCGGATGATCTCGCTAGAGAACGAGAAAGTCAAGGCTATCATCTGCCCCGATCTTTGCGGGAAAGTAATATCCCTCACTCACAAGGAGAGCGGCAAGGAGGTCTTGTACAGACCGGACGTAATCAAATACACACGGATATTACCCCGCTTCTATTTCGTGGCCGGGGGGATCGAGGTCAGTTTCCCGATCTCCCACTCTCCCACGCAAAATGAGCCGGTGCTTTATCAGATCGATCATACGGGAGACCGCACATATGTAACATGCGGAGAACGGGAATCTCATTACGGTATGCAATGGTCCGTAGAATATTCCTTAGGAGATAAGGACGAGTGCCTTACACAAAGGGTTGTTTACTACAACCCGGGAAAGCAAGCCTATCCATGGATGTCATGGTCCAACGCCGCCCTTCCTTGCGCACCGGATACCCAATACGATTTCCCGAACGGGACCGTATTATCCCATGCCTCCACGTTGGACACGATCGACTGGAAAACCGAAGGAACCCATCATGAACGGGATATCAAAGAGATGACCGGCTACTTCTGGAAAACGAAAGACGTGAATGCTTTCGGGGCCTACACTCCCTCCTTGGGTAGCGGGCTCTATCATATCGCCGACGAATCCAGTACGCCCGGTATCAAATTATGGAGTTATGGCGTAGCCGGCGACAAAGAATGGTCCATGCTCAGTACCCCCGACCGGCAGCCTTACGTAGAAATCCAAGGTGGCCCGATCAGCGACCAGTCCATCAAGCTCGAATTGCGTCCCGGCGAGAAAAAGAATCACGTAGAATATTGGATACCGACAGATCATCCTTTGGATATCTATTCCTTAAAGGTTCCGGCATTAAGGCTTCGCCCGATCGATCGCATCCCGCTATTCGACTGGGCCCGGAAGAATGAATCTTCCATCTGGATCGCCTTAGCCGATGCCTACAAGAACAAGTCCACGCTTCCCGCCGCCCCCTATCCGGAAGACGGGCAGTGGGCTCCATCCGGCATGGAAGATCTGGACGATGCTTTTCGTTGGGCGATCCAAATATCTCCCCGGCCGGAACGGGATTATTGGCAATTCCACTATGGGACTTGGTTGGCTGGAAGAGAACGTGTAGAGGAGGCGATCGAACAACTATCCATCCCGGATATCGATCTGGCGAAAGCTTTATTGGCAAGGCTATATGTTCGTCGGCAGGCGTGGGAAAAGGCGAGAGATACTTACGCCGCTATCCCCGAGACCTCGTGGTTGAACCTACATCCCCAGTTGGTTATCGAGCGGGATAAAGTATTAAAGAAGTTTGGAACAGAGGCTTTACCGGAACGGGAAAAATGGTTGGATAAGATAAACGCGTCCTCTGATGAATGGGTGGTCGAGCGAAAGGTACAGCTACTGATTGATAAGAAGCAATATCAAGAAGCCAAGGATTTATTACTATCCACCCATTTCCAGAAAGTGCATCAAACTTACACCCGTACGGGACTTTGGGAACAGATCAACGAAGGCTTGGGCCTCTCCCCGCAACCTGTACCGGAACAACTCGGCGAGGATCGCTTAGCCCGGTTCGGTGCCTATCGGGAATATGAATAAAGGGAGGTGTGTTTTTAGAGCAGTAGCTTCATATAAGTCTCCGCATATTTAGCAAGAAAGGCCCGGATCACTTTCAAGGCCGTAGAGATATGTTGTTGTACCGTATATACCGAGATACCCAAACTGTCGGCTATCTCCTTATGGGATTTCATATCTTTACGGCTCATATCGAAAACCCTTTTTTGTTGTGGGGTCAACGTTTCAAGCGCCTTATCCAACAATGCGTTTAAATCCGTATCCAATACCGAGTCCTCCGTCTCGTTCGTGCTATCCAATGAGGCGGACCGTATCTTATCCCTCAGCTCCAACTCACGATCCAGTCCCGCCAACAGGTTTAAGATCCGATTTTTCACGATCGTATACACATACGGGCCAAAAGGTACATTCGGGTTCAAGAAACGGCGATTCTGCCAAATAGAGGCGAAAGCATCCTGAAAAACATCTTCCGCCATATCCCGGGATTTAAGGAATTTCAAGGAAAACCACATCAAGCGGTCCTTATACAGGGCATATAATTCACAAAAGGCCGACTCGTCCCCTTCTAGCAAGTCTGCCACAAGTCTTCTTTCTTTCTCTGAATCAATGTCTGCCATTCGACTTAATCTCCCACTTCGATTACATAGGTTCAAATATATGCAAAATACCCAAAAGTAAAAACAAATTGAACCAAAATCAGCGACTCCATCATACAGCTTTATAAACTCGCGATAACAAACATCTTTGCTCATTCGGAAATAATCATGTATTTTTGTCTGTTCATTTAAGAAAGGATGATGTATTGATGAAAGTTTGTATCGCCGAAAAGCCGAGTGTGGCCCGGGAAATTGCGGAAGTATTAGGGGCAACCCAACGAATGAATGGGTATATCGAAGGAAACGGATATCAGGTAACTTGGACATTCGGGCATTTGTGTACCCTGAAAGAACCGCATGAATACGCGGAGAACTGGAAACGCTGGAGTCTGGGGTCACTACCTATGATCCCTCCCCGGTTCGGTATCAAACTAATCGAGAATCCTACGTATGAGCAACAATTCAAGGTAATCGAGAGCCTGATGCAAAATGCCGAGATGGTCATTAACTGCGGTGATGCCGGCCAAGAGGGAGAGCTGATCCAACGCTGGGTCATGCAAAAGGCAGGTTGTAAATGCCCGGTCTACCGCCTTTGGATCTCCTCGCTTACGGAGGAGGCGATCCGGGAAGGTTTCCAAAAACTCAAAGAACAGACGGAATTCAATAAGTTATATGAGGCCGGGCTATCCCGTGCCATCGGCGACTGGTTGCTGGGGATGAACGCCACCCGCCTTTATACCTTGCGCTACGGGCAGAACCGGCAGGTATTATCGATCGGCCGTGTGCAAACCCCAACGCTCGCCTTGATCGTAAACCGGCAAGCCGAGATCGACAATTTCAAGCCGGAACCCTATTGGGAATTAAAGACCATTTACAGGAATACGACTTTCTCCGCCACGAAAGGTAAGTTCACGAAGAAAGAGGAAGGCGAGGCTTTTCTGGAGAAGGTAAAGGAACAGGATTTTACTGTTACCAGTATCACCGAGAAGAAAGGGAAGGAATTCGCCCCCCGCCTATTCGACTTGACCTCGTTGCAGGTGGAATGTAATAAGAAATTCGCGTTTACGGCGGACGATACGCTAAAGTTGATCCAATCGCTCTACGAGAAGAAGGTGACAACCTACCCACGTGTAGACACGACTTTCCTTAGTGATGATATCTATCCGAAAGTTCCCAATACCTTGAAAGGGTTGGTGGATTATACGGAGCTTACCGCTCCTTTGATGAATCAGAAATTGCCGAAGAGCAAGAAAGTGTTTGATAACTCGAAGGTTACCGATCACCATGCGATCATCCCTACCGGAGTCCCCGCCCGCAATCTTACGGATACGGAACGGAAGGTGTACGATTTGGTAGCCCGTCGTTTTATTGCCGCCTTTTATCCGGATTGCGAGATATCGACCACTACGGTCTTGGGTCAAGTGGATAAGGTAGAATTCAAGGTGACTGGAAAGCAAATCCTCAAACCGGGTTGGCGTGTCGTATTCGGAGCCGAGCAGAAAGATCCGGAGGCTGAACCTACCGAGGAAGAAGGCGTATTGCCCGATTTCGTGAAAGGAGAAAGCGGCCCGCATAAACCGATCTTGAAAGAGACTTGGACCCAGCCTCCGAAACCTTATACAGAAGCTACTTTATTGCGGGCGATGGAAACCGCCGGTAAATTAGTGGATAATGACGAGCTGCGGGATGCCTTAAAGGAAAACGGCATCGGCCGTCCTTCTACCCGTGCGGCGATCATCGAGACTTTATTTAAGCGTAATTATATACGAAAGGAACGTAAGAATCTTTATCCCACCGCTACCGGCGCAGAATTGATCGGCACGATCCATGAGGAACTGCTGAAAAGCGCAGAGTTGACGGGGCTTTGGGAAAAGAAACTACGCCAGATTGAACGAGGGACTTATGAGGCCCGTACTTTTCTGGATGAGTTGAAGCAGATGGTAAACGAGGTCGTCATAAACGTCCTTTCCGACCAAACCCGGCGAACGATCACGATTGAGGATACGTCTAAAGCAGCTAAAGAAACTCCCAAAGACGAACCCAAGGAGAAAAAGGAAAAGAAACCTCGTAAGCCTCGTACTAAGAAAGAGAAAGCAGAGGCTACTCCTGAATTGGAGCTTCCATCAACGGAAAAGCCCATTTGCCCCATCTGTCACAAAGGCTCTATCCTCCGGGGCAAAACCGCTTATGGTTGCTCTGAATACAAGAATGGATGTACGTTCCGCTTGGATTACGCTACGTATGGAAATAATTTAACGGATGAGGAGTTAGGTACGGTTATCAGTAAATTAAAGTCTATTTAAAATATGAGAACAGAATGGTTTCCTCTGGTAAACGAGGAAGGTGAGACGATCGGAAAGGCTACTCGCAAGGAATGTCATAGCGGAAGGAAGTTGCTACATCCCGTAATCCATTTACATATCTTTAATAAGGATGGAGATCTATATCTCCAAAAACGTTCCATGAACAAGGATATACAACCGGGAAAGTGGGACACGGCCGTAGGTGGGCATATTGATTATGGAGAAAGCGTGGAAGAGGCCCTGCGCCGTGAGGTTCGTGAGGAATTGGGCATTACTGATTTTACGCCTGTCTTCATCAAACGTTATATATTCGAGTCTTCCATAGAGAAGGAATTGGTAAACAGCTTCCGGACCACTTACGATGGCCCCATCACCCCCGATCCCGAGGAACTGGACGGAGGACGTTTCTGGCCGATCGAGGAGATCAAGGAGAATCTGGGGAAAGGCACATTCACCCCGAATTTCGAAAAGGAATTCACCGCTATTTTCCTATAGGATAAAAACGCTACACTTCAGCTAGAATAGTTATTCAAGAGCCTGTTCATTCTTCGTAAGATACTGTTACATTCCACAAACCACGGCGTGAACTGTACAGACCACGACGTGAATTATACAAACCATGCTGTGGTCTGTACGATTCACGCCGTGGTTTGTGGAATGTAACTATATATGATTATCTTTATATATAGTAAATAAATGTTTTGTCCTATAGTAATCGACCTATTATATTATAACTGTAACTCCATATGTATCTTACCTCGAAACCTAACAATCTTTGCCTAAAGCACTAATACCTCTACCTTAAATCTAATGTTTGTTCAGACCTTAAAACTAATCTTATATATTAATGTGTGGTTTATACATATCTTGCGCTGTCAAACCGCATTCCTTTTTCATACGGATACAATAATCGAGCGTTCCTACCTCCGGCGTGATATTGTTGGAACCGAACGTGAACTTTACACCTGCGGCTTTCGCTTTCTGAATGATCGCTTTATTCGGAATATGATAAAGCTCGTTTATCTCCAAAGCCTTTCCGCTTTTTGCCAAGGCATTCACGAAACGGTCGATACGCTCTTCTGTCCAAAACATATCATATCGGTCACTCATCGCATCGGGAAGGAAACAGGAATTCACGTACATATCGACCGGCTCTTCCAAGACAGAACAGATACGGTCCAACATCATATCCATATATGCCTGCTCATCGTCGATAATCACTTCCTTGTTTACCCATAGGTGCGTACGCCGCCCCTTATGATCCAGAAACGTCATGGCATCGGTAAACACATAGTCGAAGCTGTTGCGGGCCGCCTCCGAAAAGGTGGTTACCCACTCACGTCCTTCCGCTTGCATAGCCAAGATAAAGGGTTGGGTACGCATGGTATCCAGATAATTATACAACTCCGTATCGTTCGTGATCGAGAAGCCGATGCCACAATTGATAGCCAAGCCATAATTAACACCCGTCTGGCGTGACTGCCGTGCGGCTACTTCCTTCGTCAATCCACCTTTTAAATGAACATGATAATCAAGCACGGGGAAGTCCTCTTGATGCAAACGAATAATCTCGTCCGTCTGCTCATCCACGGCATTCGCCCATTGAGCGGGAATGTCTATTCCTTTCGCGCTGAACACCTCTAAAGAGATATTCTTAAACTGAAGATTTCCACGTCCCGTACCTACCAGCGAGATAGTACCTTGGGATAACAATGCTTTAGCGTTCTCCTTCAAACGGAAAGGTTTGGAAGGCTCTATATATTCTACGACAGTCTCACCATTAATCCGCACCCGGATAAGCCGTCCTTCTACCCGGATATTCATCTTGAACCATTCGTTCTCTTTCACGAAACTCTTCGTCAGGTTCCGGACTGACACCAAGCTACCCGTCATCCGCCACCAAACCGGATCTTCCCGATCGTTGTTCAAGGCGATACGGTATCCTTTACGATCCGTAGCGTCCGTATGGATACCAATATAACCTTTGCCACCGGTCGTGGTACGTACATCCATATCTAACTCGAAGTTCGTATAGCCTTTGCCATCGTTCAACAAAGCACGGGCGTTGGAACCGGCCAACGTAAGGACATCATTTTGTATGACCACGACGCCGGATGTCCTCCATGCGTTGTGATCGACCGTATCGGATACGTTCTCTTTCGTAAATCCCGTGAACACCCAACAGGCGATCACGGCGGCAATCATTAATTTAATCTTCATGGCATCTCTTTTTAAAAGTTATGCCGCGAATGTATCCGGGAATAAGAAGCAAAAAGAAGATTGATATAAAAATGTAGACAGTATGATCCGCTATCCTATTAAATACAAATCAGTTAATAAAGATCACTATCCTAAAAAATGTAGATTGATTATAACGGATTCAGGTTAACCCCGATCCTCATCACCCAACCTTCAAACTCATCACGAGGCACTAACGCCTTATTACGTACCTTGGTCCGGTAGTTATAGATCGTACTCAACGAACAACGAAGAAAAGCGGCTATCCTTACGCTGTCCGTAACTCCCAACCGCATCAAGGCGAATATACGAAGTTCCTTATTCAACAGATCCTCCGATTTCAAGACGATACGTTCCTCGGGCTGCAACAAAGCGTTGAAGTCCCTGACAAACGTAGGATATAATCCAAGAAAGATTCGATCGAAGTTAACATAAAGCGCTTCCACCTCATTCTCCACCATACGGGTCGAACGGAGCATCTTGAATAACTCGTCCAACTGTTTATTCATCGCCTTTTTCTGTAGCGATTTCTGGTAATCCTCCAGTTTATTAATATAGGTGGAGCAGAGATCGAGGAAATGAGCGATGTATTCCTCCTTGATATGGTTTGACTCCGATAGCTGTATATTTCGCTCTTGCAATAAATTATTCGTCTCGCTTATCTCTCCATTCAACTTTACCAAACAGGCATTGGTATTAACCAACTCTTCTCGTATCGCTGAGATCTTCCGCATCTGCCTATACACATAGGCAAGAGAAAGGATCAGAAAGAGCGTCAATAGGCTGATCAACAAGAAATAAGTCATCAATTGCCTTTTGCCCTGAGCTTCCCGTGTCTGATAGGAAGCATTAATGATAGGATAGAATTTAGAGATCTCATTCATGCGGAACTGTATATTGCAAGTAACGGCACCTTCTATAGCTAGCTGCGCATATTTAAGGGCATTGGATAGATCACCACTTTCATAATAATTCAACGCCAGCTTTTGGATAGAACCACTATCCAAGAAGGCCCTCTTGATATCGGCGATAACCGACAAGGTATAATAGTCTCGGGCGAGATCGGTACGCCCATCCATATCATAAACATCTCCCAGCAGATAAGTGATCATCGCGAAATTCGGGTTATACCGCTCCTCTTTCTCCAATAAAGGGATGAGCACCTTCTCCGCAGACCTCGCCTGTCCGTGAGCCAGATATTTCTGCGCCAGATTTATCTTATACCGATAAGAGGCCGTATCTAAGACAGACAATAACGAATCCTTGTATAAATCAAGTTGTTTCCTATATTCAAAAGAATCCAGATTCGTACTGTAATAAGAGAAAAACGAATAATAAGCCTCATAGAAATCCTGTTTCTGCTCTTTAGACAGCAACTCACGGTCTATGCTTCGCAACAGACTTTCCGACTCACGGTACATCCCGGAGAAAGCATAAAGCGTAGCCAGCCGTAAGCGGGAAGTATAGATGCGTGCCGTATCCTTCATAAATGACGCTATCTCCATATTCCGCTTTATGTAATAGATGGCCGAGTCTTGTTGTATTTTCTTGAATTCCTCATATAATTGGTGGTTGATCTCATATTCCTGCCACAACGATATCTTGCTCAAGAGAAACATGTCCTTTAGCTGCGTGATCCGTTGCTCCCGTTGCTGCAGATAAAAAGATCTATTCAAGACAGCTTCATCCAGCTCCTTGGCCAACGTGTCCCCTCTCAGCCCTCCCCATGCGAAGGCTTGAACCATCCCGACAATTAGAAATAAGATTACCTTTATTAGTTTATTCATTACACGAACCGAGAATTATCCAAAAGAAAAGGGTTCAGTCAAATCAACAGAGTATAAATAGCTTACCTCGGCTGAAGACTGAACCCAATATTTTAAAACGCCCCGAAAGGGTGTTATTTACACATCTCGTTGATGATCTGTATTAATTGACCGCCTAATTCCTCGGCTTCCTCCATCGTATGGGCCTCAGAGTAGATACGGATGATCGGTTCCGTATTGCTTTTACGCAAATGAACCCATTTATCCGGGAAATCGATCTTCACGCCGTCGATATCCGTAATATCATATTGAGAGAACTTCTCTTTTACTTTCGCTAAGATAGCGTCCACGTCGATCTCCGGCGTTAACTGGACTTTTTGCTTGGAGATAAAATACGGAGGATAAGAAGCCTTCAACTCGCTCGTCTTCATCTTCTTCTTTGCCAGATGAGTCAGGAACAAGGCGATACCTACCAAAGCGTCGCGTCCGTAATGGCTGGCCGGATAGATCACTCCACCGTTGCCCTCACCACCGATCACGGCATTCGTAGCCTTCATCTTGGCAACCACGTTCACCTCGCCTACAGCGGCGGCATTATATTCGCAGCCATGAGCACGGGTAACGTCGCGAAGCGCACGGCTTGAGCTCAGGTTACTTACCGTATTACCCGGTGTATGACTTAATACGTAGTCACTGACAGCGACCAAGGTGTATTCCTCGTTGAACATCTCGCCATTCTCGCAGATAATCGCCAAACGGTCTACGTCCGGATCTACTACGAAACCGACATCCGCTTTCGCATGTCCCATCAAATCGGAGATCTCTGTCAAGTTTTCCGGAATGGGTTCCGGATTATGAGAGAAGTTTCCATGAGGGGCGCAATGCAGCTTAAAGATTTCCTTCACACCCAACGCATATAACAAATCCGGGATCACGATACCGCCTACGGAGTTCACGCAATCGATAGCTACACGGAAGTTAGCGGCCTTAATAGCCTCCACGTCCACGAGATCCAGATTCAAGACGCTCTCGATATGTTTTTGCTTATAAGTCGCATTCGGGATTACCTTGCCCAAATGATCCACGTCGGCGAACTCGAAGTCCTCGGCGGCAGCTATGCGTAATACCTCAGCCCCTTCAGCGGCATTCAAGAACTCACCTTTCTCATTCAAAAGCTTCAAGGCATTCCATTGCTTCGGATTATGACTGGCGGTAAGGATAATACCTCCGCAAGCCCCTTCCATAGCTACGGCCAATTCGGTAGTAGGAGTCGTGGCCAGATCGATATCCACCACATCAAATCCCATACCGGTAAGCGTTCCTAGGACGACTTGTTTAACCATCGGACCGGAGATACGTGCGTCACGCCCTACAACGATCTTATTGGTCTCCACTTTTGTGTTTTTTCGGATGAATGTAGCATAAGCGGCTACAAACTTAACAATAGCTAACGGATTCAATCCGTCTTCCGGGCTACCGCCTATTGTACCGCGAATACCGGAAATAGATTTAATTAGTGTCATAAGTTTTCTTCAAATATATATTCTAGAATTTCGTAATATACAGGTTGACCGTTTGATTGATCATTATAGGCTCCTCTTTTGAAAGGCACTATCATTTTCACTTTAGCCCGATCTCCAACATACTTCAAAGGCTCTTGCATTCCCTCACTTACATAATAATAAGAGGGATCATAAGGTGAATTCTTCGAATAATCCCCATATGTAAAAGCGATAGGAGAAGTTCCATTACTATGCGGGCCATAGTTCTCAATAGCGACAATAGTAGAATCCATGAAGTAACTCATCTTACAACGGTACAACATTTTCGTCTTATATTGCACCGCTCTCTGATCGCTTCCCTTATCAATAATATTCAAATAGACACCATTATCCAAGAGCACAAACTGATTTTCCTTAAATACGCTATCAGCAGGAAAATCATCTAAGATCTCAAGGCCCTTATCATCGATAAAACGCTCGATTGCCTTTTTCTCATCTTTCAACATATCCGTGTACGACTTTGTCTTGCTACAAGAGATAGCAACTAATGCGGCACACAGAATCAACAGGATATTAAAACCTTTCTTCATTTGTTAGTCTTTAATTGAATGAATCGCAAATGTAAATAATCTTCGTCAAACCTTACGCATGTTTGCCTAAATCTTCTGATTTATTAGGATTAAATTCCTGTAAACCTTTCTCAAACACGGCTACGGCCTCAGATAAAGAGCCATAGAACTCACCTCCGGACGCATTTTTATGTCCACCTCCGTTGAAATAAGTAGAAGCAAACTGATTGCAAGGAAAATCGCCCACGGAGCGAAGCGATACCTTTATGTAATCGCTGTCCTCACGAATAAAGACACTAAAGCTTACGTTCTCTATGCTTAACGGCAAGTTCACGAAACCTTCCGTATCTCCAGTCTGGTACTGAAAACGATCCAGTTCCTCTTTCGATAATGTGATAAGAGCCGCCTGTTGTTCCGGATAGACCCTCATCTTCTCATACAACACATATCCCATCATACGTAAACGGCACTCGGAATAGACCTGATTCACCTTACGATAGATCAAATCCTTATCAATCCCCTTCTTGATCAATTCGCTGACGATCGTATAAATCTCCGGTTTATTCGAATTATAGGTGAACGATCCCGTATCCGTCATCATACCCGTATAGATACAAGCGGCGGCATCCCGATTCAATAAATCGAACATCCCCATACGACAAATAAAACGGAAGATCATCTCACTGGTAGAAGACATCTCCGGATACGACATCGTCACACGGCAAAAATCCGCGGGGTTCAAATGATGATCAATCATCACCTTGCGGCCTTCTGAGGCGATCACCGCCGGAGCCAATTTCTCGATACGTTTGGGTTCATTGAAATCGAGGCAGAAAATAACATCCGCTTCCTTGATCAATTTCTCGGCGAAATCCGGATATTTCTCATGTATCACGACATCCTTAGCGCCCGGCATCCATCTATAAAAAGAGGGAAATGCGTTCGGTACCACTACCGCTACATTATCCTTACCGTAAGCGGATAGGAAATGATATAAACCAAGGGATGAACCTAATGCGTCGCCGTCTGGTGAGACATGCGTCACGATAACAAAACTCTCGCCTTTCTCTACGTATTTTTTGGCTTTCTGAATCTTCTCTTCTTGAATGATTTTAGTGATCATATAATCTTTTTGTTTTCACCCCAAAGGTACGACTTTTTTAGTTTCCGGCTATCAAAAAAAGTTCAATAAGGATCTTTACTGATATTATTAACAAAAGGGTTAAGGCGGCCAACAAAACTTTTGGTTCCCGTATCTTCGTATATATCAAGCATAAAACAAGAAAACCATAACCTCCTAGCATCTCAAAGAAGCTAAAACGACCCGTAATCGTCGCATAAGGCAGGACGCTGAACACGTCCACCACCCTTACCATGCCATGAACCAGCCCTTCTACGATCTTCTGTATCCAGTCATATCCACAGAAATCTACCGGATAGCCTAACCACAAAAAGGCAAAAGGAATCAAAAACATAGCCAAGAGAGTGACCGGTAGATTCGTAAACAAGAAAACTGTCGAAAATTGTCCAAAATAATAAAAACAGAGCAAAGCAGTCCCTATCTGCGCAGCTATAGACACCGTAATCCATTCCCAAGGCATGGCCAACAAAGGATTTCTCACCACTATCCATTCCTTGAAACGAGGCACTAGGAATAAAATAAAAAACACGGCCAAATAGCTTAACTGAAAACCGACATCAAACAGATAATACGGATTATAGGCCAGCATACAGAAAGCGGCAGCGGCCAATGTATTATATCCATCCGTAACACGCCTAAGCGCCCTTCCTGTTAAATATAAAGATAGCATCAAGGCTGCCCGTACCGCCGAGGGCGCTAATCCTGTGATAAAGACAAACCCCCAAAGACTTCCCACCAGAATGATATAACGAACCCAACGTCCTATCCCCCATCTTGGCATAAACGAGCAAAAGAAAGATAAGAATCCACAAATCACGGCAACATGAAAACCGCTCACCGCTAATATATGAGACACGCCCGCCAAAGAGAAGCGCCTTTTTGTTTCCCGACTCATCGCTTTCTTATATCCCAATGTCAATGTAGCCAAAATAGATTTCTCCTCATCAGACAAGCGTAAGCGATCAAATGTATTTACCAAAGAATATTGGGCCTCGCTAGCCAATAAATCTAAAGAAGAAGCAGGCTCATTTACAAGCGCTATACGCCAGTCACTATACCAACAGACCTCAACCGCCAAACATACAATCAAAACAGAGACTATAGCTCCCCATATCCAACGGGAATCGTATCGCAACTCAGCATGCCCTCGCCCCCACGAGAACCCCAGAAAAAGAAAAACCAGAGCAGATAAAACCCCTAAAACATATAAGAGCAAAGAGGTAGGTAAAAACGCATAGCATAAAATTCCGGTTATCCATAAAAAAAGCGGCCGTACAAAAGGCCGCTTTTGTATTTCCTCAATCATGATAGTTAGGTTTTGTGATATATTAATGTGTTCTACAAAGCTTTCAAGTCTTTAATTGTTTGTATCGGATCTGGAGATTTGAATACGAAGTTACCGGCGACTAATACATCGGCACCTGCGTCAACCAAACGCTTTCCCGTCTCTAAATTCACCCCGCCATCTACCTCGATCATAGTACTCAATCCCTTCCGGTCTATCATTTCTCGTAAACGGGCCACCTTATCTACGGAATGCTCAATGAAACGTTGACCACCAAATCCCGGATTCACGGACATCAATAAAACCATGTCCACATCTTGGATAATATCTTCTAATAAGCAGATGGGCGTATGCGGATTCAAGGTAACACCCGCTTTCATGCCCGTTTCCTTAATAGCCGCTACCGTCCGATGCAAATGGGTACATGCCTCATAATGCACGTTCATCATATAGGCTCCCGTAGCCGCGACCTCAGGGATAAACTTCTGGGGCTCCACGATCATCAAGTGCACATCCATCGGCTTCTGGCATATAGGCTTTAATGCGTTAAGTACCGGGAAACCAAACGAGATATTCGGCACGAATACCCCATCCATAATATCCAGATGCAACCAATCGGCGTCACTTTTATTTATCATCTCCACCTCCTTCCGCAAATCCAGAAAATTAGCGGAAAGCAGGGAAGGTGCTATCAAATGCTTCATAATCTTGTCTTTTGTTTTTACAAAAGTACACAAAAAAAGAAAGAGAACCTAATAATATAGATTCTCTTTCCGTAATTCTTAGTTCAACACATACCCGCAGAGCTCCGGACGTACAGCCGGTTCCGCTTGATAAGCCCTCGCAAACTGTTTCAAGAAATCCATCGTTTGCTTCCGAGGCGAACTTTTCGCCTCCGGGGCACTTTTCACTTTTTTCTCCAAATCATCCATGCATTGCGTAGAAAGCTTCCTCATAGGCACCTTTATTTTTATCTTGTTTGCTAATAAAACGTAGGGACCTAAGACTTATTGCATGGAAAGAAAATTATTTTACACCATAGATAGCTCGATACGGTTCTCATCGGCCATACGGCGCATATTCAAGATAGCGTAACGCATACGCCCTAAGGCCGTATTGATGCTAACCCCCGTGATATCGGCGATTTCCTTAAAACTAAGATCTTGATAGTAACGCATCTCCAACACCTCACGCTGGTTATCCGGCAAATGCTTTACCAATTTCTTCACGTCAGACAATACTTGATGGCGCACGATATTATCCTCTATCGTACCATCGCAAAGCTTGATGTTATTAAATAAGTCGATTTCTACCTCATCATTCGAGATCGTGTTCTCGCTACGTTCCTGACGGAAATTATCTATAATCAAGTTATGGGCAATACGAGTAATCCATGCCTTAAACTTGCCGTTCTCGGTATAGCGACCTTGTTTTATAGTCATGATAACCTTCACGAAGGTCTCTTGAAAGATATCCTCCGTAAGCTCTTTGTTACGTACTATGAAATAAATGTAAGAATGAATGCTACTTTTGTATCGATTTAATAAAATATCGAAAGCGGCATTATTACCTTCTGCATAAAGGACAACCAATTCCTCGTCGGTCATCATTTTTAAAGTCTTCATTACTTTCACATTTTTAGTTTATTCGAGTAATGTTTATGCTATAGGCGATGGGGTTTAACTGTTATACAATGTTATTTATGGAAGCAAAAGAACGAAAAATATTTTAAACCAACAAACATTTTATTTCAAATTATAAAAAGAATGTCCCCTGCCCGCACCTTTAACGTACGAACAGGGGACTTTACTGATCTAAAATATATGTATATTAGAACTTGTATCCCAATGTCAAAGCTACACGAGTCGTGTTTGTTTTCATCGTGGCGGGTTGGGCTTCGAGGAATGGTTTCGGATCATCTCCCGCAAACATATTAGAGAACGCATAAACATCTTCCTTATGCGTACGGAATACACAAGCCAAGTCCGTATAGAAGTTCGGGGTGAAGCGATAACCGATACCTACCGTATAATTCATGACCCCTTTATCGATCGTATAATTAGGAATCGTACCAACCGTAAAGACCTCTTTCTCTCCATTCTTCAGTTTATCCTTGATCGGACTATCGCTGTAGGCGACACCTGCTCTTACGGCAAATTGAGGAGTAACCTTTACCTCCGCACCTACACGGATCGTATTCATTGACTTGAAATTATCCGTTATATCTTGGTTAGTATACACGTTACTGCTACCATCCGTTTGATACATACGCATATTCTTATAATTCATCAACTCGTAATCAACGCTTATCAAAGCGGTCGTACCCAAGATTGCGGCGGCACTAAAGATCCATTTATCCGGAGAACGGAATTCATAGTCATAATAAGCATTATTAGGAGTAGCCGCATCCAGTTTACGCTCCTTCATCTCCCCTTTATCCATAAAGGTCAGATAAGAACCGGCCTCACCATAATAGCGATCTGTCATCTTATACCATGTAGGAGAATTATAAGCCACACCCAAGCGAAGAAAATCGGCGGGACGAACAATGGCACCCACATTAAATGAATACCCGGTACCATCCGTATCCAAGTAATTATCTAAGTATAAATTATTGCCGTTCGTAAATTCCTCATCATACGATGACTGATATCTATAGTTCAGATCCGTAATCGCAACCGTAGCGCCAAGCATCACAAGTTCCGATATATTTATACCGAAAGCCAAGTCATATTGATCCACGGAACCTCGCTCTGAAACTTTTAATTGACCTCCTTGCAATAAATACGGACTCCATTGCCCATCCGCATCTTTATCCCCGAACGCACTATAATACTCTTTATCATTATCGTTATATGAATCCATATAACCGGCATTGTATCCTAGAATAGATAGCCAATCACCTAAGTCTTGGTTATTATAAGGGTTATAGTCTTTACCCTCCCCCAACAGTCCGCTAGGCATTCCTGCCGCACGCATGGCCACATAATCAGAAAGAGAAGTATTCAAATCACCTCCTGTAGCCATCGTATAGTTCCGGTTATAATTCTTCAAGCGATTATAAGAGAAACCAACGTTCCAGCTCACGATACCCTCATCATTCGCTGTCGGGAAATATCCTACGTAAGCGATATTATCGAAACTCACCTTCGTACGGCTGTTGTCCACCTTCGAACCAAGCCAATCGGTCTTCGCGGAGGCCGAAGACAAACTCAATGTCGTAACCACCTCCGAGCTTTTATAAATCGCCAAGCCTGCCGGGTTCGTATTCATAGCGGAAATATCACCACCTAACGCACCAAAAGCACCACCCATTCCTAAATAACGAGCCGTACCATTCAACTCCGTCTGGGAATACTTAAAGGCATCCAACTGTGACTGCGAAAAAGCGGTGCCGCCACACAGGGCAAGCACCGACATTATAATTCCTATCCTTTTCATCGTATCTCTAATTTTATCAACCTAACACTTTTACCTGCGACCACCACCGGCACGGCCACCTCCGCCACCAACAGAGCCTCCACTAGAACGACCTCCACCGAAGCTACCGGAAGAAGAACCTACCGAACTACTACGAGAAGGAGAGGAACTTCTAAATTGACTGGAAGAAGAGCGACTATTTGAGAAATCGCTACTGCTTCTGGAAGAAGAACGTGTTACCGGAGCTGAATATTGACGTCCGGAAGAAGATGCGGCTCCAGAACTACTTCTGGAAATCCTTGTTCTCGCCGAGCTATTACTTATGCCCGAGCTACTTCTTGTCGTTGCCGAATTTCTAACAGAAGAGGAACGACGTCCCGCACCAGAGGAAATAGCAGATTCCCTACGGGTAGATCCCGCACGTCCATTGCTCAAGGAACTTGAAGACGAAGGTCTTGTAGTCGATCCGGAATTTCTCAAGGAAGAAGAGCCACTGCTCCGCCCACCTGTATAACCGGAACCTCTGCCACTCGCATAAGAGCGATTATCTCGATAAGAGGAACGTCCGTTTGAATAATGTCTACTTGGAGTCGAGTAGTAACCGGGATAGTAATGATGGTGATGTCCCCAATGGCCACCCCAATAGCCTCCACCCCAGCCCCAAGACGGGCCATACCATGGATCGTACCACGGACTATAATAGCCGGCATAAAAGCCTCCCCAGCCCCAGCCGAATCCCCAAGACGGGCCGTAGAAGCGAGATGAATAAGTCCACCAAGGGCTATAACTATAGAACCAAGGATCGTACCAACCTGTATACCAAGGCGAGCCCCAACCGTTGCCGACATTGATATTAAAATTCACGTTCGCGCTACCGTTCGAATAATCCGTATCATAGCCGTAACCATAATATCCGTCACTCAGATACAAATCGACTTGATCCGCTCCGGCGATCGTAATCTTACTCGGCGAATGATAACGAATGATACGTTCCGTATATTCAGTATCCGAACGACGCTCGGAAGAAGACTCATTCTCATCGCTATCCTCATAGATAACGGAATCATCCTCACGATAAGGCTCCTCCACCTCGACTGATGTATAACGACGGTTATATTCATCCACATCCCGGCTGTCTGAAGAAGCTTGGCTCTTGGCTGTAGCGACCAGGGCCCTAGACTCCTGTTTCGGCTGAACAACCTTTTTCTCTTCAACCTGTTCTTTCTTTTTCTTGTTTTTGGAAGAGAAATACACATCATCAAAGAACTCCTCCTGAGCCGCGGCACTAAATGCGATCAGAAGCATCATCACTAAAGATGTTAATTTCATGGGTTTCATATTTGTTTCTCCTCTACATTAAATAAATATTTTTCTCTTTTCATGTTTGACGCCCTTTTATGCAAAGGGTTTAAACGCTTTTTAGTTTTATAACAATAAACTCAATGTAATGTATGTACAAATATAATCGGTTCACGTTAATGTCCCAAGATTTACATATACTTTAACTTATAAAACTCACACATTTATTGTTATCTATAAAAGAAGATGCAAAGTTGGCGTAAACGCTGCAATCTCCGCAAATTCTTATTATTTTTGTTTCAAATTATAACGAAAAAATTACGCATATGGTATTAGCCTCGACAATAGATTTCACATTGCCCTTAGCGGACCCGGTATTAAAATTTCTCTTGATTCTTTTAATTATCCTGGCCGCTCCCCTTTTATTAAACAAGCTGAGAATCCCTCACCTGCTTGGACTGATCATTGCCGGCGCAATTATCGGACCGCATGGCTTTAATCTCGTATTACGGGATAGCAGCATTATCTTGTCCGGGACGGCGGGATTGCTTTATATCATGTTTCTCGCCGGATTGGAAATCGATATGGCGGATTTTAAGAGAAATAGTACGAAAAGCCTAGCTTTCGGCATGTACACATTCCTCATTCCGATGATCCTAGGAACGGTTGTCGGGATATGGATCCTGCGATTCAACGTATTGACCTCCGTTTTACTCGCCAGTATGTTCGCCTCCCATACATTGATAGCCTATCCGATTATCAGTAAACTGGGTATCAGCAAAAACAAAGCCGTCAGTATCACCGTAGGAGGAACGATGATCACTGATACCTTGGCATTGCTCGTCCTAACGATCATTGTCGGCATGGCCACCGGACAGGTCAACGATATGTTTTGGATTCGTCTGGGCGTTTCCATCTTGATATTCGCGTTAATCGTATTATTCGGTTTCCCTTTCATTGGGCGTTGGTTCTTTAAGCATGTACACGATAATATATCACAGTATATATTCGTGCTGGTGATGGTATTTCTGGGATCTTTCCTAGCTCAGGTAGCGGGTATGGAGGCGATCATCGGGGCGTTCTTATCCGGACTAGCCCTAAATCGCCTTATCCCGCAAAGCTCACCTTTGATGAATCGTGTCGAGTTCGTAGGAAATGCCATATTCATCCCATTCTTCTTGTTGGGCGTAGGTATGTTAATAGATTATCGTACGTTCTTTACCAGTTTCGAGACCATTAAAGTAGGACTTATCATGATTATCGTAGCTACGGCCGCCAAATACATAGCCGCTTGGATGACCCAAAAGACTTTCCATCTGTCCACGGATCAGCGAAGCGTTATTTTCGGCCTAAGTAACGCACAAGCCGCCGCTACATTGGCCGCCGTGATGGTCGGATATAACGTAATCACCGGAACAGACGCTAATGGGGAACCAATCCGGTTATTAAATGAGAGCGTGTTGAACGGTACGATCCTGATGATACTTGTCACTTGCACCATCGCCTCTTTCGCCGCCCAAAAAGGCGCTCATAACATAGCGGCCCAAGATATATCCGATAAGGAGGAAAACAAAAAAGAATCAGAGCATATCTTGATACCGGTCAGCAATGAAGAGACCGTGGAAGAGCTGGTCAACCTCAGCTTGGCGATCAAATCTCCCCAAAACAAGAACGGCTTGTTTGCCCTAAAAGTGATAGATAACCATCATTCAGACGAGAAAGCGTTAAAACAATCCCGCAGGGTTCTACAGACCGCAGTCAATACGGCTGCCGCCACGGATACCCGGATGAAGGATTTATTAAGATATGACTTAAGCATATCGAATGCTATCGCCAGCGTGGTAAAAGAGCGGGAGATCACAGATCTGGTAGTGGGATTGCACAAGGAAAAAGATATACCGGCGGCCTTCCTTGGCCATATCGTGGAAAGCGTATTGGCGGAAAGTAGTGTAAGCACATTCATATACAAGCCCGCACAACCCATCTCTACTGTTAGACGGCATCTGATCATCATCCCGGAATTGGCCGAAAAAGAAATCGGTTTCAACCAAATCATCTTCCGGCTACGAAACGTGACCCAGAACACAGGTGCAGCGACAGTCTTTTACGGTTCGGAAGCGACCTTGAATGCCTTAAAGAAATTATTAGCCAAGAAAAGCGGAGAAGCCAGTTATATCGAATTCAACGACTGGGATGACTTCCTGATCGTTTTCCGGGATATAAAACCGGACGACACGATGTGGATTATCCTTAGCCGCAAGGAAGGACTTTCCTACGCTCCCGCCATGGCCCGTATCCCCAAGTACCTCAACAAATACTTTCAGGCAAACAGTTTCGTCTTGGCATATCCCGTGCAAGCTGGCATGAACGAGGGCACTCGCTATCTGACTTAACCATTACGGAACCAGCCTCTCACGCCAAGACTTTCGAGGTGAGTACGGCATTTTCCGCTTAGCGTATCCCAGACGGAGGATCAAAGCAGGAATCTCGTTGGTGAAAGACAAGTCTTTCGCCAGCAAACCGGAAAGATCACGCACCTCACAAGGCTGGTTCAAAAAGGCGAAAGCGATATTCTTTTCCGTAGCTCTCAAAAGAAAACGTTGCAAACTCCGGCCTAGCGCAAACCATTCCGGTAGCGTATTTGTCCGTAAGGCAAACAAGGCTAAATGAGAAGAAGAGTCCAGCTTCTTCTTGTCTCCCCTATTTTGTATGCCGGCTTTCAAGACACTTCCCATGATTGTCTCTGAGATAAGACGGGGAAGATTCGGCGCCCCGAACACCGCATAACTCAGGCCGTCCGATGTAGCTCGTACATGATTCTTATTAAAACGCATCCATGATTTCAGCTCTCGTTTAAACAGATGATCGTTCATTTGCCGGTTATTCCCCGCAAATATATAAGAAGAAAGCGTATCGAACTCCCACTCTCCTTTCGACCACAAATGCAGACTGATATTTTCCTCCAAAGGCGTATTCCTCAAATAGCTCAATTGATCCGATGGAATCATTTCCCCGGAATATATGCCTCGATTCGTCTGTCTGACCGAAATTTCCTCGATAAGCCCACTCGTCTCCTTAATCATCGATGCCTCCGACAAGAGTACGGTGATCTCCCCCGATCCTGAAAAAACCGGTAGCGGAGCATATCCTTTTGCCTCAGCCGCAATGCAAAGATTCTCGGTGGCACATCCTAAGCTAATAAATAACTCACGGTTATCCGGATCTACGACCGGAAGGGACTTACTCATATCCGGAAGAATCTGTATCCTATCCTTTTGCACACGAAACAACCAAGGTTGGGTATTATGCCCCGATGGGGCTTTCACGGCTTGTTCCATCATATAGATAAAATCCGGCCGTATATCACTTATCCGCAATGATCCTGTTTCCATATTATTATACACTTTCTCATTCTAGCGATGCCCACTACCTCTTTCCGTTCGTGCCCGGACAAACGCCTCAAAAACAAAAAATCCCGTAAAGCTTTCGCCTTACAGGACTCTCTGCGGAAAGACAGGGATTCGAACCCCGGGAACCTCTCAGTTCAACGGTTTTCAAGACCGCCGCAATCGACCACTCTGCCATCTTTCCAATAAGTAAATCGTGTGACCTGGGAGGGGCTCGAACCCTCGACCCAATGATTAAGAGTCATTTGCTCTACCAGCTGAGCTACCAAGTCAACATGTTATTTGTTTGAGTGACCTGGGAGGGGCTCGAACCCTCGACCCAATGATTAAGAGTCATTTGCTCTACCAACTGAGCTACCAAGTCATTCCATTTTGCTATCGTTACTTTTTCAAACCACCGTTTGTTTCTCGATTGCGGGTGCAAAGATAGAGGTTTTATTTTTCCCCGCAAACTTTTCGACTACTTTTTTTCATAAAATTTTAATCAAACTCGTAAATATCCGAGGGTGTAGTCCGCTTCAACGCAACCAATGAGACATCTTTCCCTACCCTTATGCCCTCTTGGAAAAGACGTATATCCACTGTCTTATAGGCCAGTTCGGGATGGTTATTGTCCCGGCTGAGATGGCAAAGCCAGATATTCTTCAAACCGGTATTATAATGGGTCGCCAAGAACTCTGCGGCCTCCCTGTTACTCAAATGCCCGGTGGGGCTCGCCACCCGCTCTTTCAAGAAAGCGGGATATGTACCGAAACGAAGCATCTCCTCGTCATAGTTCGCTTCCAATATTAAATGGTTCGCCATGCAGATATATTTCCCCACCGTGTCCGTGATATGGCCTACGTCGGTAGCGAAAGTGAATTTATGATTACCATACTCGATATGGTACCCCACATTATCAGTACTATCGTGAGGCACCTCGAAAGCCGTGATACGGAAATCACGGATAAGGAATGGAACTTCTTTTTCTATAACCTTGCGGGAGACACATAAGGTCTCCTCCACATACCGGCTCTTATCAATCCCCCGGTGCACGTCGGCTGTCGCATAGACAGGAATGCAAAGCTTCTCGCCCAAATACCCGACCGTCTTGATATGATCCGCATGATCGTGGGTAATCAACACGGCCACGATCTTGGTAAAATCGATCGACCGGTCCTTCAATACTTTCTTTATGGTCCGGATTCCGATACCTGCGTCAATCAGCATACCGAATTCCGAAGTCCCCAAATAATAGCAGTTCCCACTGCTCCCACTCGCTAAACTCAGAAATGATAGTTTCATACTCTCCTATTCCGCAACACTGCTTTTTTTCTGTTTTACATAGTATACACTAGGGGCGGAACGTCTCAGGGATCGATACCTCCCCGATCAACGAGCAGTTCATATGCTCCTTCACCTCGTCGGGTGTCAGCCCATGGCCGAAGAGGAACATTAGCTTCGTCACGGCGCTCTCCGTCGTACTATCGAAGCCGCTCGTCACGCCTGCCTCCAACAATTTGTGCCCCGTCTCATAACGGTGCATCTCCACACTTCCGGCCCTACACTGAGTAACATTCACGATGACGATACCACGGTCTACAGCCTCCTTCAACATATTCAAGAACCATTCCTCGCACGGAGCGTTTCCGCTTCCGAATGTTTCCATCACCACGCCTTTCAGACCCGGGATATTCAGGATACTTTCCACTACTTGCGGAGAAATTCCGGGGAATAGTTTTAGTATAGCGATATTTCGGTCCAACAAATAATGCGGCTTCAGCGGCTTACGCGATACCGGATGATATACCT
Organism: Parabacteroides sp. 20_3; assembly: GCF_964238835.1. Classification (NCBI taxonomy): domain Bacteria; kingdom Pseudomonadati; phylum Bacteroidota; class Bacteroidia; order Bacteroidales; family Tannerellaceae; genus Parabacteroides; species Parabacteroides sp. 20_3. Next base: position 649,996 of record NZ_CAXSNO010000002.1, read on the forward strand.
GCGGCAGATCATACTTAATATAGATACCCGCATGAGCCAAAGCCGGGTAATTGTACGAACGGAACGCATTAAAATTATCTGCGTTTATCTTACTCGTACGATTCCCCCTCAATAAATCATTCTCAAAAAAGATACAGACCTCCGGGACCAACGGTAAGCCGTTCTCCTTGGCGGCCGCTATCTCGATCGCCGTAATCAAGTTCTCCTTCCCATCGGTACGCAACATCCCGATCGGTAATTGCGATCCCGTAAGGATCACCGGCTTACTCAGGTTCTCGAGCATAAAACTCAATGCCGATGCCGTATACGACATTGTATCCGTGCCATGCAGTACCACGAAGCCGTCGTATTTCTGATAATTATCGGCGATGATTTTCACGATCTTCATCCACGAGTCCGGCCCCATCTCCGAGGAGTCCATCGGAGGATCGAACTGTATCGTGGCCACCGAATACCCCAGTTTCTTCAACTCCGGCATATTGTCCTTCAAATGCTGGAAATTAAACGACTCTAACACTCCAGTCTCCGGATTCTCGATCATACCTATCGTCCCACCCGTATATATCAACAGGATGGAAGCCTTTTCTTGTTGAGTATGCATGTCCATATAATTATGCAAAGTTAATAAATTATTCTTCTCCTTTCAACACCGGAACACTTATATGATATTTTACGGCGATTATACGTGCGAGGAACACGCTCAACGCCGATACGAACTGTATCATCGCCGCCGACATAGAAGTTTGCATACATATATAATATATCAAACCGCCAAAGACACAAGCCAACGCATAAATATCTTTCCGGAATATCAAAGGCTCCTCATTAATCAATATATCCCTCATCATACCGCCAAACGAGCCGGTTATAGTTCCCATCACGATCGCCACCCACATGGGAAACCCGAAATCCAAGGTCTTGGCGATACCTACCACCACAAACAACCCCAATCCGATAGCATCGAATATAAAAAATGTATTGTTCAAACGGATCACGTATTTTCGGAAAGCGATAACGAACAACAAAGCCAAGGCCGAGACAATCAAATAAGAGGCTTGTTCCATCCAAAAAGGCACCGCATTCAATAAAATATCACGAATCGTACCTCCTCCTACAGCGGTCACGACACCCACCACATAGGCGCCAAACCAATCAAATTGTTTCGCAGAAGCCAATCTTATGCCACTTATGGCAAACGCAAAGGTCCCTGTATAGTCACAAAAGGTGATAAAATCTATCATTTTGTTTTTTTCGCAAAAATACGGAATAGTTCGCAAATAACAGCATTTATAGAAAGAATACCTAACAATAATTTAAACCAAACGAATCCCTTAATGTTTATTATATATAAGTTTGCGGAGTGGTTATAACCGTAACCTATTGATTTTTATTCACAAAAGAGAATTGAGTTAGATGAGGATGAAAAAATGCATGTTGATCGGGTTGATCTGTCTGCTATCCAGCCAATGGATGTGGGGGCAACACTTCCCTCAGATGGATGCCCGCAATTACGTGAGCGACACGGCCCTTTTCATTCCACGCCGCCCTTGGTTGGCAGCAAGCGAGGTATTCGGAATGAACATGGCCGTCTGGACTTTCGACCGTTTCTTAATGAACGAGGATTTCGCGAAGATAAACGGACATACGATTAAGCAAAACTTCAAGACGGGGCCTGTTTGGGACACGGATAAGTTCTCTACCAATCTGGTGGCCCATCCCTATCACGGATCATTATATTTCAACGCGGCCCGTAGCAACGGACTGAATTTCTGGCAATCCATTCCATTCGCGGCGGGAGGCAGCCTAATGTGGGAATTCTTTATGGAAACGGAACCGCCCTCCATCAATGACATGCTTGCCACCTCTTTCGGCGGTATAGAATTAGGTGAGATTACCTACCGGCTCTCCGACTTATTCATCGACAACCGCTCCCACGGGGCGGAACGTGTGGGACGGGAGATCTTATCCGGTTTGATATCTCCGATGCGGGCGATCAATCGTATCATCACGGGAGAAGCTTGGAGACACAGCAGCTCCAAGGGGCGTGTCTACACCTCGGTTCCCGTAAACTTCATCGTGGGTGTCGGCCCTCGCTTCCTTGCCGAGCAGGAAGGCTCCAAGCATGGCACTACGAGCATGCACGTATCCTTCAGGTTGGATTATGGAGATCCTTTCAATGATGACTTCTATTCGCCCTATGAATGGTTTCAGTTGAAGGCCGGGTTCGATTTCTTTTCGAGCCAGCCGCTCATCAGCCAAGTCAATGCCGTTGGGGCTATCTGGGGGAAACAGGTCTGGAGTAAAGGCCCTCGTAGTCTGGCCGCTGGAATCTTTCAGCATTTCGACTACTATGATTCCGAGTTAAAATCCAATAGTTCCCAAACGGTAGCTCCCTACCGCATATCGGAAGCGGCGGCGGTCGGTGGTGGATTGATCTATTACAAAAGAGGCACGCCGGACAATAAAGTAGATGTTTACGCCGAATTATACGGAACAGGAGTCGCCTTGGGCGCAAGCATCTCCGATTACCTCCGGCTGGAAGAGAGAGATTATAATCTGGGAAGCGGTTATAGCGTGAAAGCGGTTACCGGATTGGCCTACGATAAACGCTGGGCGTTCTTGATCGATTTGGAGAACTACCATATCTTCACATGGAAAGGATACGAGCCGGATATAGACTGGAATGCGGTGGACCCTACAAAGTTAAACGTACAAGGCGATGCCGGCAACGCACGTTTAACGGTATTTTCCACCACCTTAGCCTATATGTCCAAGCATAAATGGAATATTGCGTTGCGAAATCGTTATTTCTCCCGCCGTACCCATTATAAGTATCATAAAGATATAGATAGCTCCACGTATGATATTATGCTGACGCTTGGGTGGAGGATTTAATTCTTCCGCTCAAGCTCACGCAGATTCTCCATCTTCTTGCGCTGCATAAACTCATAGATGCCTTCCAAATGCTCCGTCACTTTTTGGTTTCCGAACTCATAGACCTTAGAGACCAGCCCATCCAAGAAATCACGGTCGTGGGATACGACGATCAACGTCCCGTCAAAGTCAAGCAACGCCTGCTTCAAGATATCCTTCGTCTTCATATCCAGATGGTTTGTCGGCTCATCCAGAATCAGCAAGTTCACAGGCTCCAACAATAGCTTAATCATGGCCAGACGTGTACGCTCGCCACCGGAAAGCACCTTCACCTTCTTCGCCGAGTTCTCGCCGCCAAACATGAACGCACCCAGCAGATCCTTGATCTTATTACGGATATCGCCTTGTGCCACATCGTCTATCGTCTGGAAAACCGTAAGATTCTCATCCAGCAGGGAGGCTTGGTTCTGGGCGAAATAACCGATCATCACGTTATGCCCCAGCGTCAACGTCCCCTCATGCTCGATCTCTTTCATGATACACTTCACCAAGGTAGACTTACCCTCGCCATTCTTCCCGACGAAAGCGATCTTATCCCCTCGCTCGATCATCAGATTAGCGTTTCGGAAAACCGTATGATCGCCATACGCTTTCGAGACATTCTCAATCGTCACCGGATAAGAGCCCGAACGGGGCGAAGGCGGAAACTTCAAGCGCAAAGCCGAGGTATCTTCCTCATCCACCTCCAAGATCTCCAGTTTCTCCAGCATCTTCACACGGCTCTGCACCTGCAAGGTCTTGGAGTACGTGCCCTTGAAACGCTCGATGAACTCTCTCGTCTCGGCGATCATCTTCTGTTGCTCGTCATAAGCCTTCTGTTGTTGCTCACGACGTTCCTTCCGTAATTGCAAGTATTGGCTATAGTTTACCTTATAATCATAAATCCGGCCCATCGTCACCTCGATCGTACGAGTCGTGATATGATCCACGAACGCACGGTCGTGGCTGATCACCACTACGGCCTGACCATTATCGATCAAGAAATCCTCCAACCACTGGATAGACTCGATATCCAAGTGATTCGTCGGCTCGTCCAGCAAAAGGACATCCGGTTTCTTCAACAGTAGTTTCGCCAGCTCGATACGCATACGCCAGCCACCGCTGAATTCACTGGTTTGCCGGTCGAAATCCTCCCGTTTGAAACCCAGTCCCAACAAGGTTTTCTCTATATCGGCGTCGTAATTGATCTCCTCTATGGAATAGAATTTCTCGCTCAAGGTAGAGACCCGCTCGATCAACTCCATATAACCATCCGACTCATAGTCCGTACGAGTCTCCAGTTGCTTATTCAATTCGGCGATCTCCGCCTCCATCTCGTGCAGATGGGCGAAAGCCTGCGCCGTCTCCTCGAAAACGGTACGGCCATCCTCCGTCATCAAATGCTGCGGCAAATAAGCGATCACGGTATCTTTAGGGGCGGACACTTTTCCACGGCTTGGCTCCCGCACGCCGGCCAATATCTTCAACAAGGTAGATTTACCGGCACCGTTCTTACCCATCAAGGCGATACGATCTTTCTCGTTAATCACAAAAGAAACATCCGAGAAAAGGGCGCTTCCACCAAACTCTACTGTTAGTCCGTCAACTGAAATCATATGTTTATTTTAATACATTAATATAATGAAGCCGCAAAGATAAGAAAAATCCCTTTCATTAGGGATGTACAGGAGATTTCATACGATCTTTCCGGGGCAAGACTAGGAAGAAATTGGTTGCCGATGCCGTCGACAATATTTTCGACGCCGTCAGCAATATTTCCGACAGCGTCAGCAATATTTCCGACAGCGTCAGCATTATTGCCGACGGTGTCGGCAACCAATTGCATAAGGGACTAATCCCTTAAACTACCTTTAAAAAAAGCAGAAACATCCACATATTTTCCAACAAAACGCTTGTTTTATAAACAGAAACTCCTATCTTTGCACCCGCTAATACAAACAGCTTAAATTAATTATTCAAACATGGCAACAAAAATTAGATTGCAAAGACACGGTCGTAAAGGTTACGCCTTCTACCAAATCGTGATCGCAGACAGCAGGGCTCCACGTGATGGAAGATTTATTGAAAGGATAGGTTCTTATAATCCGAACACTAATCCTGCTACAGTAGATTTGAACTTCGAAAGAGCTTTGTATTGGTTACAAGTAGGTGCTCAACCTACAGACACAACTCGTAACATCCTTTCTCGCGAAGGCGTTTGCTTGAAAAAGCATTTATTGGAAGGTGTTAAGAAGGGTGCGTTCGACGAAGCCGCAGCTGAGGAGAAATTCCAAGCTTGGTTGAAGAACAAACAAGCTTCCGTACAAGCTATCAAAGAAAAAGACAGCGAAGCAGCTAGAGCAGAAGCTAAAGCACGTCTTGAGGCTGAGAAGGAAGCTAATAAGGCAAAAGCAGAAATCGTAGCTAAAAAGAAAGCAGAATTGGCAGCAGCTGAAGCTGCTAAGCAAGCTGAGGAAGCAGCCGCAGCGGCTCCCGCTGAAGAAGCTCCGGCAACTGAAAGCGCTGAATAATTCGTGCGATGCCAAAATAAAAAAGAGGACATTTTTCAATGCCCTCTTTTTTTATGCCTTTTCCACCAGCTACCGGATCTTCCTAATGCGTATAATCGATCAGCCGGATGCCATCGCCTAAATCGTTCTGGATAACATCCTTCATCCTTTTGGCGAAAGGACAGGCATAACCTATCGGCGTCCCTTTTTGGATACAGGAAGCAAAAGCGATACTATCCGCCCCTCTATTCACCAACTCCCTCGCCCTTAATACGGCCTTTTTTCCGGGACAACCTCCGCAATTGATAAACCCAATGATCTCAATATCTTCCTCTACGCCCTCAAAGGCTCCCTTTTTCTCACGGATCATCCTAAAATCAGTAGTACCGGGGCAAAAATCCTCTGTTTGCATACATCTGATAATTCCTACTTTCATAAAGCATCCCTCCCAATTAAAAAAGCCGTAAAATCTAAAATTCTACGGCTTTCCGATCTATAAATGATGATTAACTAAGTCGTGTTACTTCTTCTTCAACAAGAAAGTATCGATCTGTTTCACAAACTCCTCACGGGGAAGAGCTCCCATCGATATCTGAGGCTGTCCTTCCTTAGGGATAAACAAGAACGTAGGAATACTTTGTATACCGAAAGCGGCAGCCAACTCCTTTTCCTTATCCACATTTACCTTATAAACTACGATATCATTCTTATACAGGATAGCCAAATCCCTTAAAATAGGAGCCACTTGCTTGCAGGGACCACACCAGTCCGCATAAAAATCGATGATACAAGGCTTATCACCTTCATATACCCATTTCGTAGCGTTCTTCTCGTAATTGAATACCTTTTGCAGGAACTCTGCCTTGTTCAAAGTAACGACCTCTCCCTTGGAGGCGGTACCAGCCTCACTTGATTTATCTGATTTAGCGGACATCGAGCAGCTTACTAATAGCAGCACAACCGAAACCAGCCATAAACTTTTCAACTTTCTCATATAGAAACCTTTTACTTGATTGATAAATTATTTGCTACAAAAATAGCAATAAAAAGGGGATTCCCACACATTCTATTCTTAAAAGAAAAGAATAAACAAAAAGAAAAAAAGCGCATAAGACTCTTGTATATTCCAAAAGAATGACTACCTTTGCAAAGCAATTAAACGAAACGTTTGATCGCAAAACATATTGGAAAGATGGCAGAGTGGTCGATTGCGGCGGTCTTGAAAACCGTTGAACCGAGAGGTTCCCGGGGTTCGAATCCCTGTCTTTCCGCAGAACCTACTGAACAAAACAAGAGAGTAAGTGGACAAAAACCTACAAATCGCTGATTTGTAGGTTTTTTTATTGCCTATAAGTCTTGTCTCCAATGCCTTATCAGAAGAAAATTCGGCTCACCCGATAATCAGTGGGGGTATCTTCAGGCTCATCTATATTTCATTTCAGCCGGCAACCTAAGACAAGTCGACCTACAGAAATATAGAAGTCGGCCAACAGATGAGATCATGGGATAACCATTGCCATATAAATCGCTGTCTTATATCCTGTTAATCAACAGACCAACTCACTTGAGAAAGGCTTCCCAAGTGAATAACTAACCACTTCCAGACTCGTAAGCTTACGGCTACCCCCAGCCGTAAGTTATTCACTTGACAAGCCGTAAGTTATTCACCTGACAAGGCATAAATTATACATTAACCGTCTCTCCCCCGATGGTTATCGGGAAATGGCAGAGGAACTATAGATACAAGTGGCCCATTTGTCTTTTTGACAACTTGTAATCTGAAGTCCCGGAGAATCGATTATTCCGTACCTAAGTGAGTCTCGCTTCCAAATTCGAGAGAAAAAAACAGCAATTCTCTGTTTGATAGCTGTTTGCTGAAAAACGGCCTTTCGTTCCAGTCGAAATAATTCACCCTAGTTCATGTTTTACGGTCGTTAGGCGGTAATAATGCCCAACGCTACCGCATCTGAGGGCCGATGCCTATATATGTGTAGGCTTACGCCACTATATGTGTAGCTTGACGCGACTATATGTGTGGGTTGACACTGCTATATGTGTGAGTTGATACAGCCATATGTGTAGGTTGATACGTATATATTCGTTAAAAAGCGACGCTTATCGTGTTAAAAAGCGGTGGTGGCAGCTTGTTCGCGCTCCCCGCTTACGCTCGTTGGCTTTTATAGCCAGAGAGCCGTGTCGTGAAAAAGAAGGCATTTCAATCAAAAAGATACCATTCATCGCATTAAGCTGACATCCGCGATTCTTGTTTTATCCCTTTGAATTAACTCTGTCCCCAATAAATATCGGGTGAGCCAAGTAATCGCATCCAGACATTGCATCTCTATGTAAATTCGCAAGCGAAACTCTTGCATAATCAAAAAAAATCAATACCTTTGCACCCGGTTTCAACAAGACCTTGGAGAGATGCTCGAGTGGTTGAAGAGGCACGCCTGGAAAGCGTGTAAACCCCTAAAGGGTTTCGCGGGTTCGAATCCCGCTCTCTCCGCAACAAACGCTGAAAATCAGCAGATTGTAAAACAAACACCCAGTTTTACACCCAAGAATGTAAAGTCGGGTGTTTTTGTTTTATTTAAGATAATACAACCACTACATAATAAAAGAGTAGCGATATTAAAAGAATCCGATGAGAAAAGACTAATATTTATCTATCCATTCAGTTTGATTTTTCAGGATTTTACATCGTCCTGAAAGTATTTGTTATTGTATTCCAACGTCAGGAGTGGATTATAATACAAGTTTTTTGTGTGGATAGAATTTCGTTTTGCTTAATGTACGAAAGTACTTATCTATAAACGCATGAAATATTAGCACAATGAATCATTGGAAATCAACTTTGGCCGTGATAGGAATAGGCCAACTCATATCTATTTTAACAAGTACGATTGTTGGCTTCTCCATTATTTTTTGGATTAGCAACGAATTTAAATCCCCGACAGCTTTATCTCTGGCTATTTTAGCTGGATTTTTACCACAATTTGTATTAGGCTTGTTTGCCGGGGTCTATGTTGACAGATGGAATCGAAAGAAAACGATGTTTTATTCGGACTTGTTCATCGCGTTCTGTACCCTATGTCTTTTTATTGTGATAACCAAGGGTTATAAAGACCTTTCTTTTTTTTATCTATTGACTGCTTGTCGTTCAATAGGCAGTACGTTTCATGCACCTGCTTTACAGGCAAGCATCCCTTTACTGGTTCCCAAGCACCATCTTGTCAGGGTATCAGGTTTGTACCATTCCATTCAATCCTTCAGTGAGGTGATAGCTCCCGTTGTAGGGGCAAGCCTCGTTGTTTGGCTTCCCATACAGTATATTCTGCTCATAGATGTGATCGGAGCTGTTGCTGCTTGTCTGACCTTACTTTGTGTCCAGATTCCTTCTCTTCAAAAAACGAAAGTTCTTCCAGATTTCAAAAAAGAACTGACGGAATGTTGGCATACCTTGCGGCGTACAATGGGCATTTTGCCTTTATTCGTATGCTTTACGCTGGTGACTTTTGTCCTTATGCCTGTTTTTACGTTATTTCCTTTTATGACGCTTCTGCATTTCAACGGAAACATTTTGCAAATGGGAGTTGTGGAAATGGGTTGGGGCTCAGGGGCATTGTTGGGCGGTTTAGTACTTGCCTGTAAGGCTTTGAAAAGCAAGCAAACATTAGTGATGCATACGGCTTATGTGATATTGGGATTGTATCTGATTAGCGCCAGTTATTTACCATCAAGCGCATTTATAGGTTTTGTTTGCCTAACATTTACAGGAGGCATAGCCTATTCCATTTACCATGCGCTTTTCATCGCTATTATTCAGCAGAACTTGGCTTCGGACATGCTTGGACGGACTTTTTCTCTCATCTTTAGTTTGAGTACCTTTCCATCAATGCTGGGTATCGTAGCTTCAGGATATTGGGTGGAAGCATGGGGTATCACATCCGTCTTTATGATCAGCGGATGGGTTATCTTTCTGATTGGAGTGGGTGCAAATTTTATTTCTTCAATCAAGCAGTTGGATAATTACGCATAGTATTATTTATTAAAGAATTATTATATGACAAAGAAAGAACACACTACGATTACAGAGTTATTTCAAGTTTTGGACTTGTTGGAAAGCCTGGACATGCAGTTTTGGTTGGATGGAGGCTGGGGAGTGGATGTCTTGTACGGACAGCAAACCCGCTTGCATAGAGATATTGACATTGATTTTGATGCCAATTATACAGACCAACTCCTTGATCTTTTGCAGGAGAGAGGATATCAAATTGAAACAAATTGGTTGCCCACCCGTGTGGAACTGTATAGCAAAGAATTAGGCTATATTGATATCCATCCTTTTGTCTTGAATGCGGACGGCACTTCCAAACAAGCCGACTTGGATGGAGGCTGGTATGAATTTCAACCGGACTATTTTGGAACAGCAGTCTTTGAAGGCAGAAGCATCCCTTGCATTTCTGCAAAAGGGCAACAAGTATTCCATTCGGGCTACGATTTAAGAGAGAAGGATATTCACGATTTATCTATAATTAAACAATGTATAACAACAATGAGCCTAACAATTAGATAAGAACAAGAAAATGACAGAAAAACAAATTGTCTGGTATATCTTACTTACAGAAGTAAAGATAGACAGTGACACCCAGTCTGTCACATCCCTGAGTGTAGCTCCATTGGCAGTCTTGCCGGAATTCCAGCGTAAGGGAATTGGGGGGGGATGTTGATTCAGTAAGCCCATCAGAGGGCAGCACTTTTGGGTTACGGCACAGCAGTCGTATTGGGGCATAAAGAGTATTATCCTCGATTTGGCTATCGCAAGGCTATCGATTTAGGAATTGAATTTCCTTTCGAAGTCTCTCATGAATATTGCATGGTGGCTGAATTAATACCTGGAGCTACTGAGAATGTGAAAGGTATGGTTTGTTATCCAACTGACTTTAAATAGTTTAACAAGTAAAATTCATTATATAACTCGGACTGGGTATTTCAATTTCCCAGTCCGTATTCTGATAGTACTTATTCAATTGGAAGATTGTGTTGCTTCAAGAATGAAAGTTTATCCCAATACCCTCTTTGAAAGACGATTTTGTTATCTTTTACATGAAAAAATCCGCATCCACGAAGTCCAAGAGAGTCTTTCCATTCCATGATAGCCCATTCGCCATCTTCAAAAATATTTTCCACCATACAAACCATTTTAGCAGTGGCAAATTCATTCACAAACATTTTGTAGATTGATTCTTTACCTATTATTGGTTCGTTTGCGACTTGATGATTTACTGCATTAGTAGCATACAGCTCTGCTATATGATAAGCATCTGCTTTGTTAAAGCAATCTATCCATTTTTCCAAAACTTCTTTAGGCTTCATTTTTTATAAATTCTTAGGATTTTGATTCTGTAATAAAAACAATCTGTTTGGATGCATAGATACTTGATTTTATTAATAATAGGCTATTCTATATTCTAAATCCTCTGGATTTTTGCTCTCTCTGCACCGAGTTACGTAGATTCTGCTGTAACTTTTCCCATTGTTCCTTAAACCATTGTACTATGGGTTGTCGGTTTATGGTCAGCATAAGCTTACCACTATCCATTGGATGTTTCTCAACCCTAAAAATATCATTCTTGATGTCAAATTTCCACCTGTGTTCTTCGGAATAAATTTTGCCACTACATTGTATGGATTCTTTCTTTGTCAAGAGGTTTTCTATCATGTCTTTGGTAAACCCGATAACAGCGCATAATTTTTCCATTCTCAACATCTCTTTGAACATGGGAAACCATTTGTGGGCTTTTTCAAGCAAGGTGCTCAATCGTGATATTTCCTTGTCTTTGGCTTCAAGTTCTTGATTATGTATTCTTTGAAGATTACGAATTTGTCTGCTATGCTGTTCCTGTATTTGTTGTATCTGAATTTTTAATTCATCAGTAGCTTTGTCCCGTTTGGTAATTTCCTGATGTAGCTGCTCGATGTGATGTTCCAGTTCTTTCAGCTTACCGCTTCCGAAAAGAGAACCTACACCGCTTGCTATGGCGGTAGCAGCATTGGTGGCTGTTTTCTTTAGTTTGTCCGTGCGTATCTCTGCTTTTACCTGTTTGAGTTCCTGTTCGGCAAGGCTTACTTGTTGTTCCTTGTGTCGCTTGGTTTCCTCTATACGTTGCAGTTCGGCTTTCTGCTTCTCAATGATGAAATCATTTCGTTCCAGATGCTCTTTACCTGTGACAGCTTTTGCCTGTCCACGTTCCATCAGGAGAATATCGGAAGCAAGGGTCTGCATGGTTGCCATATCCTCGTCATTGAGCTTTCGGCTCTTTCCAGTTTCATGGTTCATCCAGTCGAATACGACATGAGCATGATAATTTGGTTTGAACCATCTGTTACCGACTTGGAAGCTCTCCTTGTCTTCTGCTTCCGGCTGACCGTTCAGCCAATGCCCTTCGTCTTTATGCAGGAAAATCTGTAGCGGAGTGATGCCCCAGCGTCTTTGGCACTCTTCACCGAATTTGCGTACATCAGCCAGTGTGGTGTCCGGTCTGATAAGCAATACTCCTTCACGGATGGGTGAGCATCCCGCCACCTTGATAATCTTTCCATTCTTTCCCTTGCGTTCCCTTTCCTTTTCCTGCATGGCACGTCCGGTCTTTTCCTTGACCATTTGCTTGATATTGTCATAATGAGTTCGCAGTTCGGGAGTGCCGAAGTCGGGATTTATCCACTGTTCGTTATCGGTGGAAAGTTCGGGAACGACATAGATTCTGGACTCCCCGATATTACGCATATACTCGGCAGTCCTTCGGTTGTGTGCCTCGCTCGATGCGATGTTGCAAGGCTTGATATGTATGCTTGATTTTGTTGCCATAGCTTCTTTCCTTTGTTTACAATTGATTTACTTTGCTCGCTTTCGCAGAGGGGTTCTTAGGGGTAACCCATAAGCGGAGATTGCAAAGAGAGGGTCACTCTTTGCTCGGGGTTCTCAGGGGTGAAACGCCCTGAGTGGGTCATTAGGGCAAAGCCCTAATCCCCTCGGGAGAGCCCACAACTACGAAAGCGAAGCGTGTAGTTATAGTGGGCTATAACTGGAAGCCGTTCTTCTTTTCCGGTGATTGGCTGCGCACCCCTTTGGCGGACTGGAGCTGCCTTTTTCTTTCAATCTGTTTCTGTAAGTATTCGTTCAAGTCCTTGCATCCTCTGTAAATCTGCGAAGCGTCCCGGATGTACCGATCTCTGCCGTATTCCATGCGGATTTGCCGGAGTGCTTCCAGTCCTGCATGGTCGTTGTCGAAAAAGCAGTGGATGCGTTCGTAATTGCCCAACGGATAGAGAGCCTTGTTTACATTCGATACGGAGTTCAATACAATGTAGTCCTGCCCGTCCAATTCCGGATAATTTGGGCAGCTCTCTTGTCTCAATGTCAAAAAGGAGAGGTAGTCCATAAATCCCTCGAACACATAACAGGTATTCCTCGCTTTTCCCGACTGCCTGATGTGGGAGATTTCCTTTGGGGCGATGCAGCCCTTGAAATAGCGGTTGCGGATTTCATATCCACACGAACCATTGGGAAAGGCGATGGCAAAGTACCGCTTGCCGTTGTGAGTGAAACGTGCTTCACTACATTCTCTTTTCGCCAGTTTTATGTTAATTCCTCTACCTTGTAAGTAGGCAAGCAGGGCAGTAGATGACAGCGGAACAATCTCCAACTGTTGGAAGCTCGGCTCGGAAGAGTTTTGCTTTCCAAAAGAGAAAGATACCGGGCGCACGTGCGGTGTCTGCTCTGCTATCCGTTTCAAGATGTAAGGTACATGGTCGGTAGCGTACAGGTGTGCAGCCAGTTCTATGATACCACCACCTTTACCCAAACCGAAGTCATACCATTGTTCACGTTCGGTATTTACCTTGAACGAGGCTTCGGCTTCTTCCCTTAACGGTGATTTATACCACAGATTGACACCTTGTTGCTTGACGGGAGAATATCCTAAACTATGCAGATAATCCGCTATTCTGATTTGCTTGGCTGTCTGTATATCCATAAAATGATTGTTTTAGTAGTTGGTGAATTGGTTTATTTTTCTTTTTGCCCGTACCTTTTTAGGAAGTACGGTCTATAATCACTTCACTAAATTCTCGTATATATAGGATACGGTAATAAAGTGAAGTGATTTAGTCCCATTCCCCAAGCACTTCACTATATTCCTAATATATACACCCCGAGAATAAAGTGAAGTGATTGCAGGGAAATGGGCTAATAGTGGAAGTCAGGCATGAATGTGTATTTTCTGCCTGTCTCCTGCACTATCATCCGTTTGTTGCGGAGCATGGTGATGAGCGATACCGCCTTTTTATGGTTCAGCTTTACACCCACTGACATATAGGTCTTGATTAAGGCATCTTCCAGTTCCTTGTAGCCGTATTCCTCTTTCAGCCCGAAAACGGCTTCCAATGCGATACGGTGCTGCTGCTCGGTGATATGCCTGTAAGGGTCGAACTTCTCTTCTTCGGGTCTTCCCGGCTTCTTTGTTTCAGGTTTGTATCCCTCAATGAGTTCGGGAAGGGCTTTGTCGTTGATACGGAATGCGAAAGGCTCAAAGTCCATTGCCCGGATGTGAATGGCTGAAACATGGCTGATGTCACCGTTGCCCTTGTCCTTTTCTACCTGCAATACGGTTTCCGCCTTGTTGTTCAACTCCGTACCAATGTGCCCTCTTGCGTTCTCATCCCCTTTGTTCTGATGCAGTATCGTATGGATATGTATCTGCCTGTCGTCCGTCCACTGCATCAGCTTGGATATGATGCGTGTTGATTCACTGGGGCTGTTGATGTCATACACCATATCCCGTATGCCGTCTATAATTACAAGACCGATTTCGGGTGTATTGTAAATAGCCTGTTCCACAATCCTGATACGCTGCTCAGGCGTGTATTTTCTTAAGGCAAGAAATTCAAGATTCTCATTGTCCCTATCATCTGGCAAACCAGCCATTCGCAAAATGCGCGTCATGACTTTCAGACAATGGTAAGGGCTTTGCTCTGTATCAACATAAAGCACTTTCCGCTTATCTTCAGGCAGTTCAGCCACATACCGCAGCACTGTGCCGTTCTTCAATGCAGCGGCTACGATAGCCGATACATTGAACGTTTTTTTACTTTTGGCTTTGCCGATGGATGCGCTGAAATTACCCAATGTCCCAATGACAGAATCATGTACTTTAAGGATTTCAGGTGCTTTCTCATAACTTTTCGACAGGCTCAGCCGTGAGGCTTGCCAGAGAATTATCGCCTGTTCGTCCGATATTTCCCGGATGTCTTTCATATAGTCCATAGCGATTCCTCCCGTTACTTGCGTCCGCCTGTTTTCTTCCCTGCCAGTTCAAGGGCAAGTTCCGCATCCACGATAATCTTGCGCCCTATCTGGGTAATCGCCTTGTCTATCTTACCGCTTTTCTTTATGCGGTTGGCAGTGGGCAGACTGCACCCGAACAGTTTGGCTATACCGAGTATTCCGTACACATACTTCTTTTCCGTGTCTGTAACGGGTTGCGGCAATGCTTCGGCCTGACCTGAAGCGTGCTTATTCAGGAATATGAATTCTTCGCCTGTCATTTGCCAGACGGGTTTTGATAATAATTCTTGGATATTTGTCATCGTCCAATCTATTTAGTCGTTAAACAATCAGCCCTGCGCACTGGCTGTTATTTCTGTTCTCGAACGATGCAAAATTAGGTAGGGTTATGAGTGGTAAGGATGGGGACGGTACAAACTGAATATCATTGTATCTTATTGAATATCAGAAAACAAAAATACCACTCAAAAATTATTTTGAGTGGTAAAAGTGGAACTTTCGTAAAGTATCAGGATATATCACGGATTATCTGAATATATGTTCCATTTCCTTGGCGAAATTTTGGTTGCTGTCACTGGGGAAATCTGAAACAGGCTCCTTGTACTTGGATTTGTAGTAGCTGTCGTCAATATCCAGCAGTTTCAGTATTCTGTCTTTCCATTTGTCCCTGTCCTGTTTGGAGAGTTTCTCGCTCATCAGGAATATCAGATAGCATACACGTATTTTCTCTCTCGGTTTTATTTTCAGCTTACAGTTGCAGGGGTGAAGATTCATATTGGCATAGAAATCTGGTGCGGAAATTTCTTCGAACTGTTCTCCTTCGCACACCTCATGAATGAGCGAAAGTAATTTCATGCTGAAATATTCCTGTTGTTCTTCTGTCGTTTCCTGCTGACTGATTGGCTCGCTTGATTTATTCTCTTGCTTTCCGTCAGGAATGTATTTCTTCAATATATCCAGAAAAAGGCAGCTTTGACGGTATATGTCCGCACAACAGTTCTTCATATATTGGAATGCCTCTGTTCTTGTAGCCTTTTGCTGGTCATAGAGTTTGTTCAGTTTGGCTTTTTCCCTGTCATATTCAGCCTTGCAGCGTTCATATTCTTTCTCTGCCTGTTTTTCCTCTTCGGCTGTATGCTCCCTGTAACCAATGGAATCATACCTGTTGTTGGCTTCATTCAGCGGCTTGCTCAGACTTCTTGTAACATCCAGCTGGGCTTCAATTTCCTGAGAATACCTTTCCATGTGCTGATAGCAAGCACGTTCTATGGCTCTGTCACTTAACGGGCGTATCTCATAAGCCTGTATGCTCTTTTCTATTTCAGTTTTCAGACTGTTGAGTATCAAGGTGTATTGCTCTTTTTGCTTGTCAAGCACCAGTTCAAGGATAGCGGCTTCAAAGGATTTCATGTCATTATACTCCTGATAGAAATCCGATATGAATTTCTGCCTGTCAAAAGAAAAAGCGTAATTA
The DNA here is from genome assembly GCF_964238835.1 of Parabacteroides sp. 20_3. Classification (NCBI taxonomy): domain Bacteria; kingdom Pseudomonadati; phylum Bacteroidota; class Bacteroidia; order Bacteroidales; family Tannerellaceae; genus Parabacteroides; species Parabacteroides sp. 20_3. The sequence continues at coordinate 666,239 of NZ_CAXSNO010000002.1, forward strand.
TCTATATAGTCTCTGTATATTCTGTTGAGTTCTCCGTATTGGGGAATCATCGTCTGTATCTTTCCTGCCATATATTTAATATTAAGGGTTCTTGTCCTTGTCAAGGAATAAGGTCAGTTCTTCTTCCATTTCTTCTATACTCGGTAGGGCAGATTTCAGATTTTCGGGTACTGCCTTGCTCAACTGATAGTCGCTGATACCTATCGGCTGGTCATATCCAGCCAAGGCATATTGTGCCACGACTTCATCTTTACCTCTACACAGCAAAAGACCGATTGTCTTGTTGTCATTCTCTCCCCTCAACTTGTCATCCACGACATTGATGTAGAAATTTAACTGTCCGGCATATTCCGGTTTGAATGGCGTTGCTTTTAATTCTACGACAACATAGGCATGGAGCTTGATATTATATAGAATCAGGTCGGCGAAAAAGTCACTGTCCCCAATCTGGAAATGTTTCTGTCTGGCAACAAAAGCAAAGCCGTTGCCCATTTCCAGTAAGTAACGGGTTACATGCTTTACTAGCTGTTCTTCTATGTTCCTTTCGTCAGCCTTTTCCTTTGCTCCTGCCAAATCAAAGATATACGGGTCTTTTAACAGATAATTGGCAAGATCGCTTTGAGGTACCGGAAGTGTGGCTGTGAAATTGTTTATCTTGTTACTCTTGATTTGTCTGTCATACAGATTGCTTTCAATCTGCATTTTCAACACATTACTGCTCCAACCGATTTCTACAGATTGTTTCATGTACCAGTATCTTACACCCAATGGAAGCGGATTATTGAGTATGACCATATGGCTTGCCCAATTTATCCTTGCAATCGGTGATGCCAAGAATAAATTTTCTATTTCCTCAATCTTTATTTGATAAATGGCAGATACTGTTTTTGCCACATTTAGAAATTGCGCAGGAACTTCCTGCGTAATTTCTAAAGATTGATTATCTGTAGATTGTATTTGCGCAGTAAGCTCCTGCGTAAATTGTCCGCTATTGAGCTTAAGGACTTCATTAGTAATGTTTTGAATATTTGGGACCGACAGTATTGAATCTGCTTCAATAAAACTACGAAGTACATTTAACGGATATAAACGGGCAAACTGGCACATATAAGTAAGATTACGCTCCGAATATCCCTTCTTTTCAGGATAATTGAATCTGATTGCCTGTGCCAATTTTTTGATAATTTTACCACCCCACCCATGTAGGTGTTGGTGGTACAGTATATAATTCCCCATTTTCCAGTAATGGAACAACATCTGGGCATTGGCTGCGGTAATGAGTCGGACTTGTGCCTGTTCTATTTCCGAACCGACAGCATGGACAAAGGCATCAAAATGACCTTTCTTTATATTATGTTCGTTGTTATTTTCCATATCACTAACTATTACTTAACAAAGATAACTCTAATAATGGATAATCTGTGAAACTGACTGATACTTTTAGAGTTGGTTAAACTTGTTCATTGCATTGGCCTTAATATCGTCTGCTATGTCAATGTAAGGCTTCATGGCTTTATAATCACTGTGCCCTGTCCATTTCATTACAACCTGTGCAGGAATACCGAGAGCCAGTGCATTACAGATGAATGTCCTTCTTCCTGCATGTGTGCTGAGTAATGCGTATTTCGGTGTAACTTCATCTATACGTTCATTTCCTTTGTAGTAGGTTTCACGTATAGGTTCGTTAATTTCTGCCAGTTCTCCCAGTTCTTTCAGATAATCATTCATTTTCTGATTGCTGATAACAGGCAATGCCATGTGGTTTTCAAAATGGATGTCCTTGTATTTTTCAAGTATGGCTTTACTGTACTTGTTCAGTTCAATACTCAGACTATCTGCCGTTTTAACGGTGGTGACTTCTATATGGTCGGACTTGACATCACTTCTCTTTAGGTTACGAACATCTGAATAACGCAGACTGGTAAAGCAACAGAACAGGAAAACATCCCGGACACGTTCCAGATACTGTTTGTCTTTGGGTATCTGATAGTCTTTTAGTCTGTTCAACTCTTCCCATGTCAGGAAGATTACCTTCTTGGGGGTGGTTTTCAATTTCGGTTTGAACGTATCGTATGCTATATTCTGGTGATAGTCTTTCTTGAAGCTCCATCGCAGGAACCATTTGAGGAATCCCATTTGTTTACCGATGGTACTGTTTCTCATGTCTTTCTTGTCACGCAGGAAATTGATATACTCGTTCAATCCGAACTCATCGAAATATTCAAAGGTCACATCTTCCTTGAACTCCTTGAGGTGATTTTTAACGGCTGCAAACTTTTCGTATGTGGATTCAGTCCAGTTATTCTGATTGCCGCATTCTTTTACAAATTCATCGAACACCTCCCAAAAACTTATCTGTGCTTCTTCCTGCTGTTCTTCGTTGGCATTCTTCATCCGCAGGTTGAATGCATCCTTTAGTTGTTGGGTAGTTGGCATGGTTTCCTGTACCTCAAACTCCTTGAACACATTTTGAATTTCGGCATAGTATTTCAGCAGATCGGCATTGATTTCAGATGCACTTTGCTTTAATTTGTTGGTACACCCGTTCTTTACTCGCTGCTTGTCGGAATCCCATTTGGCTACATCGATGCGGTAACCCGTTGTAAACTCGATGCGTTGGCTGGCAAAGATGACACGCATACGGATGGGTACGTTCTCTACGATTGGCACACCGTTCTTTTTCCGGCTCTCCAATGCAAAAATGATGTTGCGCTTGATATTCATAATTGGGTGCGTTTGAAATTCTACACCCAAATATACACCCAATTATTGAGATAGCAAAAGACATTTAGAAACATTTACTTTTACTCTATATTGTAATTTACACTTGATTATCAGTCATTTGCAGTTTTATGATATTCTGTGAAAGTATAAGTTCGAGAGCCTCTCTCTCCGCAGAACTAACCAGACAATAAACAGTTAAGTCCCATAAATCCAACGATTTGTGGGACTTTTTAAATTTTTTGTTACCTACACTAAATCTTCTTGTTTGATCGAATAACACTTAGTGTTTGTAAGATGACAGACAATATTATTACCCCTAGCCCTATATAAAAAGCGGCGTTCAACTCTTTAGCCTCACTAAAAAGAAGCATAGCCAAGATAATGCTATAAATAGGTTCCAGATTATAACTCAAGTTTACCGTGAACGCAGAGATCTTTTTCAGGACTTGTATCTGAAGTAAATACAAACCAATCGTACAAACAGAAGCTAAAAGCAATAAATAAGTAAAATCTAATAGCCCGGGAACAATCGTCGATACAGGAAAATATCGCAAATAGAACGGTAAAATACAGGAAAGCCCGATAAAGCCACCTACCATTTCATACAAGAGCATGGTACTTGTTGAATAATTATTTCCGATCTTCTTATTCGTGATCGTGAACAAAGCCGCTAAAGCGGATGATATAATACCCAAACCTATTCCTAAACGATAGCGAGTATCAAAATGGAAAATCAGCACCACCCCGAATAAAGTCAACAAACTAAAAACAACCTCCTTGAAAGACACTCTATGACAATTAATCAATGGTTCTAGAAAAGCCGTAAAGAAACCTACCAGAGAAAAACAAACCACTCCAATAGACACATTCGAAGCCTTTATACTTCCATAAAAGAAAACCCAATGCAATCCCAGCAATAACCCTACTCCCCCTATTCTCAAGGCATCCCCGAAAGAAATTCGATTCAATCTTTTGCCGACGGATAAAACGAGTAAAAACAACAAAGACGCAAGCATCATACGATACCAGACCAATAGGGCTTCATTCAAGCTAATCAATTTTCCAAATATGCCCGTCGCACCTGCCAAAATAATAGATATATGCAGTTTTATAAATGCGTCTTTCATTATGTCACTATAATATTTAATTATGGACAAATGTACAAAGGAAATATAAGCTATCGAATTCAAACTTGATAAATACTCCGTTTTTTACCCTAATGGTAACTTTTTTCTAAATGGAGAAGCCTACTTTTGTGCCGCAAAAATAAAAAGAAAAGAAACTGATGATGCAAGACAGTATTGATTTTGGAACAATGAACATTCCGAAGTTGTTCCGTATGATGTTTATCCCTACCTTATTAGGTATGATCCTTTCCGCCACTATTAATATCGCCGATGGAATATTCGTAGGAAGAGGCGTAGGAAGTGACGCCTTGGCTGCGGTAAATATCGTGGCTCCTTTTTTCATGTTAGCAACCGGAATCGGGCTTATGTTCGGAGTAGGCGCATCTATCGTCGCCTCGATCCACCTTTCACACCAGAAAGTCAAGGTAGCGAATATTAATATCACGCAAGCGCTTTCGGTCTCATTATGTATTATGTTATCGCTTTCCTTGTTAGTGATGACATTCCGTGCTGAGGTCGCTCTTTTATTGGGTAGTTCCGAACAATTATTGCCCTCCGTATTGGAATATATGAACTGGATCGCCCCGTTCCTTGCCTTTTACATGTTATTGAATATCGGGTTATTCATTATCCGGTTAGACGGATCACCTACATACGCCATGTTATGCAGCGCTATCCCGGCCCTGATAAACCTAACATTAGACTATATTTTCGTTTTCCCATTGCATTGGGGATTAATGGGAGCCGCTTTAGCTTCCGCTATTTCCGTAATCGTAGGAAGTATTATGATCGTGGTTTATATCGTAGGTTTTTCTAAAGTATTACATCTTTACCGCCCTAAATTCTCGCTTAAAAGTATCTTATTGACAATCCGCAATATCGGATACATGGTAAAGCTTGGTTCTTCCGCGTTCTTAACTGAGGCAGCTATCGCTTGTATGATGCTGGTGGGTAATTATATATTCATGAGATACCTTGGGGAAGACGGGGTTGCCGCCTATAGTGTAGCCTGTTATTGCTTTCCTATCGTATTCATGGTGAACAATGCGATCGCCCAGTCTACCCAGCCGATCATAAGCTACAACTATGGCATACAGCAGTGGAAAAGAGTACGGCAGGCGTTTAAGTTAGCCCTGCTATGCGCTGTCGTGTGCGGAGGACTCGCCTGCGTGGGTACTATTTTATTCTGCCCGGAAGTCTCCTCCTTATTTCTCGGTAATCATGGCAACGCTTACGAGATAGCGGTCTCCGGCATTCCCTATTTTTCTTTGGGATATGTCTTTTTCGCTCTCAATATCGTTTGTATCGGGTACTACCAGAGCATAGAACGTTTCAAACCCGCTACGCTATTCACTATTCTACGAGGAATCGTGATTATCACCCTAAGTTTCATGTACCTACCTGTTGTCTGCGGAATTAAAGGTATTTGGCTGGCCATACCTTTGTCGGAATTAATTACTTTTGTAATCATAGTGGTATACTATCTATTGAAACGTAGAAGAGCATGAAAGAGGAAGTTCGCCAGAAAGTGATGGAACGGTTTTCAATCTCTGAGCAGGCCATGCAGTTATTGCTGGAAAGCGCAGAGATGATGTCGTTTGTCCCCAAAGATATAATCGTACATGAAGGTGAGATAAACACGAATATGTATATCTTATCCAAGGGAATCTGGCGGGCTTATACATTTAATGATGGGACGGAAGATACCTTTTGGTTCGCCGTGGAGAGCGAGATCGCACTCCCGGTATGGGGATATACTTCCGGCTCTCCTTCTCTTTATACCATAGAAGCCGTTACGGAAAGCGAGGCGTATTGCCTATCCAAACAGAAACTAGAAATCCTATTTCAATCCTCCGTGCAATTAGCAAATATCGGAAGAAGGATTCTAGAGAATTTTATGCTTGAGATCGAGACTTCATGGTTAAGTTCTTACAAACGAACCGCCATTGAACGTTACGCCATTCTATTGGACAAGCAGCCCGAAATCATCCAATCCGTCCCCCTAAAATATATAGCTTCTTATCTAGGTGTCACGGCTCAATCCTTAAGTAGAATCCGGGCGAAGTTAGCTAGTTCCTTAACCTTTATCGTGTAAAGCCCCTTCATATCCCCTCGGACTGGAGATACCATGTCCAGCCATTTATATTTACCTGTACGGCATTCCATGTATTATCAGCAAAGAAAAAGATAATCTTATATCTATCTTGGCGATCCAGATATTCTTGTACATCCATATTATTTCCCTCCATACTAGTCAAGGCTAAAAAATCTGTCAAATTAATATTGAATACCTTTTTGCCAGTAGACTTCTCCGTTACGACAAAACGTGTCGGCCGATCTTCCATCAACCGCATCGTGTTCAACTCGACAGCTGCCGCCGATGATGACTTTTGTTCCATATAATAAGGTCGGAAACTTAACACATCATCCTCCAATAACGAGTTGTCATAGGCCAGATGGCCATTCGACTCGATGATCTCATATTCATAATCATTCATGTTCACATTCCAATTATCTCCGGAGGTAGCCCGGATATAACTATCGGAATAACCTTGAAAAACAAACCGTATCTTATTCGTATCTTTTATCAAATCAATCGTCTCAGTCTGATGGCTGGTCCCTGTAAAATCAACGTCACTGATATAACCATACCAAAGAGGCTCCAGTTCTTTACTGATGATAAGAGACTCCTCACGTTTCAGCCTTAACCTCATATCAGTAATCGTATTCTCTCCCCTAGGCGTATAAATATCGTAGGAGTCACGTGCGCCGGCCCAAGCCAGAAATTGGTATTCTCCTATCGGAAGCTTTACCTCCATTTGGTAATTGCCTGTCGCCAACGCTTCACCTTCCTCTACTTGACTGAACAGAAACTTTCCGTCTTTGTCAAATACATAAAGCTCCACTTTATCCACCTGCGTATGGAACGCATCCGTGAAAAGCATATTATAGTCGTACTTAAACTTGACAAATAAACGACATTCGGGAAGATCCTCATGAAACATATCGCAAGAGGTCAATATCCACGGACAGATAATAAGGATTCCCCAAATTGTATAACGTATAAGACGGTTCTGTTTCATATTTTTCTATTTTTCTAATTAATCCTTACTCTAATTAAAGGGAGTTCCCAGAAGGAAAAAACACTGTTTGGAAACTCCCCTTTTCTAACCTGCGATACCTAACTAATAACCTAAAATCATAAGATCTCCTCTTGGCTATACCAAGTCCACGGGTTCACGTTAATCTGGATAGACAACCATGTCTCATCATTCTCATCTGGCGTATCTGGGTCCGGATCCGGAATAGTAGGATAACCCGGATTATTAAATCCCTTGATATTAATATCATAAACGGAATTACGCACAACCCCAAACTCTCCAAACTCATTCATCGCCTTATCCGAGTCATCATGTTTAATCATGATCTTGTAATAACTTACACCACCATCATAATAAAAGACCGTACCATAACTACCCGCCCCTTTATTCTCTACGGCAAGCCTTGCGTCTACAAATTTCTGTTTAAGTGCCGCAGCCTGCGTTTCTGCGCTTTGACCGGATTGCTTAAATTCATCTCCGGTTGGAATAGTAACCTCCTTGGAGGAATCCACGTATTTTACATACCGGTTGAAGGCTGTTGATATAGAGGTTGGATAACCGTCAGGGTTCCCATCCTTATATTTCTTTGTCAACTCATTTTCTATCCAGTCCATCAAGGTATCATATGTATAGCTTACGCCATTTACGATCATCCAAGACTCACCCTCTCCCACATCAACCGTACCGCCATCTAATTTTTTCAGTTTCTTCGGCGCAAAGTTCGCTTGTAAAAGGACTTGGGTCGTATAAGCATGGTTGTTATACTCTTTTTCTTGTGTATTCTCCAGACAATATTCAGTAACGGGATTAGATGCTGAACTTATCTCATTCCAAGATATGGCAGATGCGTTCGTCGAAGCAGACACAAAATTGTAATTATTCGTATACGCCACTTGATTCGCCTCGTTCCACTCACCGATATTCGTATTGTTGTAATTCGGGTCTACCCGGTATGAACCGATCTCATACCTATCGAATGGAGTGACACAAGTACCGCGAGCATCCGGAGTATTGGCAGGATCTTCATTCCAAGTCTTAATCCTCCTCGATACAGGATAATACCATTTATTAGTAACGTTCAGAATCCATTTCGGGCTATAGATCGATGCCGTGCTATTATCCATAGCGCCATCGCTGGTATATACACGTACTTTAGCGACAACACGATCTATATAAATCGCTAGCGGATTCTTTACCGCGACATCTTGGCTCTTATAAAGAGTTAAGTTTATCGTATTTCCCGAGTTATCCGAAGGTTCCAGATGACCTTTTGAGTTTGTCATCAAAAATGTTCCTGTTTTCGCAACACTCGTTGTTATCAACTCATCCTTCACCGCCTTGTTCACATCCACGAAACTAGAGCCTTCCCCGACGCTGGAGAAACCGGCACCCGGATTCGCGATAATCAGTATTGTCTTAGAAGTAGCCGGAATCTGAAAAGCCTTACTGCTACTGCTTGCGCCGGAAGATGTCAAATCACCGGAGCCGGTACTTAGGTCTATCACTTTTGTAACTAGACTCGCATCTTGATCGCCATCGAAGAAAATCGCTTTAACATCCTCAATCTCATATTCGCCTGTTATCGCATTCTCTTGATTAGGGGTATTCAATCCACGGGTAACGGCGGCGGGAGTCTTAATATTCAAAGCCACCCACGCATCGCCCGAAGGATCGGTTACTACATCGCTATTCCCATCCGAAATAGCATGGTCATCACTACACGCAGCAAACACTAGCGTCGCAAGCGCAAACATAAAAAGTCTTTTCTTTTTCATTTTACAACAATTAAACTGTTTCTAACTAAACACTTATCACTTTTTATCTCTTAGTCATCTTTTAATCCGTCACGACCGTTTGGGATAATTGACTAATATTTAACTTTATACGTTGTACAGAATTAGTATTCGAGGATACACCGGGATCTTTTATAGTAGTCAGGTATATAATGCCACTTCTCTGTTTGGACATTGTATTCCCCAAGACTTCAATATAAATTGTCCCATCATCAACCGTGATCTTATCCGTGTCCTCCCGTACAGCGCCGACGGAAGGACGCAGCTTTATCCAGCTCTTAGGATCATCCGCCCCATCTTCCACATATGCGGAAAGACAATAGTAGTTCATATCGAAACTATCGCTGCTATCCGCAGCCGGCATATATTTAATTGTCACTCCAGCCGCCGGTATAGCATATCTTTGCCTAATACGCACCGTCTTTTCGAGAGTCCCCAATTTCAGCGTGATATACGCATGATCTAACAAGCCATTCGATATTTGAGCTTCCACAGCCGTGATATTCGGATCTGATGTCGTATCATCCACGATCGGTATTCTCGCTCCATTAGATGGGTTTACCAGCAAGGGTACCCCAATGCCGACCTCGTTTCCATTATCACTAATCCGGCAGGCATTCGGAAAACGAGTCCGGCAATCCGTAATCAATTTAAAAACCTCAAAATTGGCACCCTCACTCGTATAGGCGATAAATACCGAATTACTGACTCCCAGAAAGAAATCGTTGTTCGCTACAACTTCGTATGAGTCTCTATTATCAACTGAGATCTCATAATCCAGAGCTGTGTTGGAAGGTTTAGAGGCTTTTGCATCTTCTACCGTATCATAGCCGGGACCTTTTGCCGTAACAATAGTGAATTGATAAGAATGATTACGTTGTAAATCCATTAACTGGACATCCTTATTGACGATCGCCATTTTATAGAAATAATCCCGTCCCCCATACGCACCTTGAATAATCAAGTGTGTATTATTCCGCATATCAGACTCATATAAATAGACTGGATCATTCTCAGTACTCTCCCCCCCATCTATGAAATCTGCCTGAACCAATAAGGATGAATAAGCAGCATCATTCCTGTATTCAGTCAAATTAGAGGTATTATCCCTAATGAGACCATCCAGCGTATGTAACGGTCCTTGCCTAGGTACATTCATAACCGCCACAACTCCCTTTAGCTCAAAGTTCGTCGCCTTATTGACAATTACCATTTTAGCGATCGCCCGGGTAAGCATCAAGGGCGTTCCGTCCGTATTCTCGATCTTTGTTGTATGATCTATCTTATCTACTTCCAGTAAATAACTCATCGGGATCACTTGCCCGTTACCACTATAAGGAATGACAGAAACCGAAGGTACCGCCAATGGAGCCGTCAGCATATTCGTACAGAAATCAGCCAATGTCGTCAAACCTTGCATCAATTGGGCAGAAAATCCAGTTTCATCGAATCCATATTCCGTAACCGCATCCCCATAATAAAATCTATCGGGTGAATTAGCCAATATCAATAACTGATATTCACTATCATTCGATTGTTTAGTCAATATCACATATCTTTTTCCCGCTAATTCAAAGGCTTGCACGGCTTCCACAAAAGTAGCGTTAGGCCCTTCCCCTTTGAAAACAAACATCCATGGGTTCTTACCCACCGTACCCTCATCCATAAGTCCTTTTGTTGACGGGAGATGGTACGAATTAGCACGGGCGAAAATCTCCAGCTGTACTTTTTCAGAAAAGACTTCTTCCTTTCCTACCTGTTCAGATAAAGCAAATTCATGCTCACAGCCAGATAGCATTAATAGGGATAACAGAGCCCAAAAACCGATCATATGCATACTAATTATTCTCATTCTTTCACGCAACGAATTGTAAAACCAAATTGATGACTCGAAGACTTGGGAGTTGTCGCTAAATAATTATACTCTATCCCCCAAATATTACCGTGAGCAGAACCTTTCTCTTCTCCACTTGACGTATCAGTCCACCCCGGAGCCGCTGAAGAAGACCAATAATACCCTGTCTCACTCGCATATTCCAAACTACCATCCGTATGCCATCTTCGGCCTGCGGCCGGAAAGAAAATAGAGGCGTTATTGTCCGGATTAAATATCAAGACACCCCCATAAGCCGCTTCCGTCGTATCTAAAGACACTCCTTTATACTTACTGACCTTCCCCGAACCTCTTTCTATGCCATCGATCATATCTCTTTCCACGATAGGACGCCTGTCGAAAAAACCATCCGCATAGAATCCGTACTTGATCTCTTCCAGAATCTTAGGGATATATTTCTCCGGTTTATTCTGTGGATCAATCGGTTTTTCAGCCGTCACCCAATTTCCATCCCCTTTCATTGGATTACGGAATAACGACATTCTTATCTCGGATTTATATACATCATTATAGGTATAACTATTCAACACAATCCTATCCAAGGGACCGTCGCTTGGACGATGATAACCCGGGGGACAGATCTCGTAATAATCTTTCAGTTTATCCCCGCTCGTAGCATCCCAAAAAGTGGGAGTCTCAATACGTCTTATCGGCCATTCCGATAACTCCCACGTAGCACTCTTATTATTCACGTTGGTAGGGTGATACGCACGAAGTGCTAAAGAAGCATATGCTACCGGTAATCCCCATTGAAAATGAGCGCCGGCTTGAGTCGGATACTTAACAAAATCAACTTGATCAGTGCTTTTATCTATCTGCCTCCATTCATCCTTTGTATCAACATCATTTAAGAATGACCGAGCTGTCAAATTGTACGCACTAAATTTTACACCTAAATCCGGCCCCTCGTTTGTACCCCTCCGCATTATATAATCAGGCGCCTCTCCTTGGCGGACATATAAATCAGTTTCGTAAGTCGTCCCATTTTCCGTATAAGAAAGCTTTACGACACCATATCTAGGCACTCCTTTTCTAGGATTCTTGCTCTTCAATCCTATCCGGAAGTAAACACGTCCTCTTCCTTGTACAAAACTGCCTGTCTCACCTTTCTGTGAATTAGGAATAACCGGATAGTCTTCCGGATCTCCCGGAGAACCTGTTCCAACGTTAGGATCAAAGCTAGGTGTCGAGCTTATCACTATAAAATCCTGATATTCGGTTGGAACTTCCACACGCCACTGATACCAATAACTCCACTTGTTCCCACTAATTATCCTTTCTCCACTTTCATCATCCTTATAGAAAGCCCCTACATAAGGGTTAGACCATAGATGATTCGTTGAATTAATATCAAACGGATAACGATTTCCATATTGACTGACCTTTACGGTTATCGTTCTCCGAATAGCGTTCTTCCCCGAGAAGTCTTCCGCAGCCATCAATGTAATCTCATAGGTTTCCTTACCTATAATATAGTTTGGCAAATCAAGTAAGATATCCATATAGCCCGCTCCAGTACTCGGATCATACGAAATCCTCTCATCAGCGTTCGGCTGCCACTCTTGACTCGACAAAGCGTTAAACACCTCATTCGTTTCCTTATAAGTGTTTGTACTTAGCACTTTTACTTTATCAAAAATCCTCACAACCGGCATATTGGACGAGAAAGAGATTCGTGCCCCGTTAAAATCGGTAATATCGACCTCCGTATGTGACACATTTAGCACTCTATTACCAGATATATTCCAATCATTTGCTATTGAATCCCAATCCGATGCCTGTATATTCATCTCCAAGGGTTGTTTAATGATCCCGGTAAGATCTAGCTTCGTATTTTTAGGTAAGTTATAATCAACCGGCTCTGAGTTTATTTTCAACTCACAGGAGGGATTATAGCTATCCTCCATATCTACCGTAAAAACCACCGCATTTACCGGATCGCTCTTTCTCTCCAACTCATTAGAGGGCAAAATAATACGAGTGATCTTCCGAGCCCAATTCATTCCGGGAATATTTGGAGTAACAGAGGAGAAATAATCACCATCTTCTCTCAATGTAAAATTACGTGTTACATTCCTCTCAATAGTAGAGCCACTATATTGAGCGGTCAATGGGATCAAATTAGGGATACCACTAAATATAACTCCATTAAAAATATCATCGAGATTATCTGCCGCCTCCAAAACAACATCTACTCGAACTCCCAGACGATTAAGGGCCAGTTGTAATAAAGAAACCGTTGTCCCATCACTCAATTTAGCCCCTTTACCTTTTGGTAAAACCTCTACGTTATTTATTTCCTGCATCATTGGGATCGATTTCTCCGAAGAAAAAGAGCTTGCGGGATAAGCGATAAGATTCAAATCGTCATAACGTGAAAGAGTGTTCAGTTTATTGGCTATAACGTTATCCGTCGGTTCATTCGCCAAAAATACGAAATCATAATTCCCAGCTACGATTGGATGCCGGATGATATTTTCTATCCATTGATTCTTACTATAGTGAATATTAGATATGCACGCTCCCGTTGTCTTATTGAAAGCCAAAACACGAAGCGTATTCACGTCGTAGTCCTCTTCGCAACCCGAATGAGTCGTATTTTGAGAATCTATATTCCTAATAGAAATATAGGCTCCTTCCACATTACCGCTAATTATTGTCTCATCCGTACATGAGAAAAGGATCATCAATAACAAGACTGCCACGAAACCTTTATATATTTTACACTCTTCCACTATCATAAAAATTGCTCTAATGTTATAATGCAAATATCACGATATAAAAAGTCACAATAAACTAAATATGCACCCAATAATGACAATATGAATCACAGTTTACATCTAATTATGCAATTATTTTTCAGGCCGTTACAGTTTCCAGAAAAACAAGATCAAAAGGCTCTATTTTTCTATTATACGCAAGACTATTATCAAACAGTTCCGATTATCGAAACAAATCACATTAATAAGAATCCACGAAAAAGCCCTTAAACGAAAGATCGCTTAAAGGCTCAATAAACATCCCTTATAATATTCATTTATGTAGAAATTAGGTCCGTTATATTTCGTCTTATCTATAATTATAATATATCAATAACCGATCTCTGTCTTTTTATAAAATCGATACGTTGTGCCTCTCCACTTTCGGATATTAGGATAGAATGGCGTTTCAATGCCTGAATCCAATCTCGTTGCATTTTACAAATCTGCGGACTTTGGGAGTCCATAGAATTGATTGAATAAACTCGTAGCATACTAATTTGGAAATCCAGCTTCTCTATATAAGTATAGGTTGCCTCAAAATCAATGCTTGATAAGTAGAAAAACACCTTATGGCCCTCACTGAACTCTCCTGTGATAGATAAAGCCTCCATATGAGTAAGTAATTGATAAAGTTCCTCTTTCAAGCACAGAACATCCTCTTTCGATATCAAATTCAGGCAAGCAAAGTATTGGACCTCTTTCACGAAAGAAACAAAAATATTCATATCCCAGATAAAACTGGTTTTCGGACAATTCTTTACGCTATAACTTAATTTTTTATGTACATTTATAATTCGTTCTTCCACCACCATCCCATATAGAGAATTTGGAGTCTTTATCTGTCCATGATGATATAACCAGCGGCAAAGACGGAACTTAGACAGATATTCAAAAGAGGAATAAAGCGTAAAAGGCAAAACATTCGATGCCGTACAAACCTCCGTACTCTTATCTCCTTTCACATAGTCAAATATCCGTAAGTAACGATCAATAATCTCATAATAACTTTCTATCGCATTGGCAGACCGGAGCAAGTTCATATCGAAAGTCACTCTATTATGCAAGTGATTTCCTATGATCTGATCTATGGAGATCCCCAACTTATAGGAAATTTGCGCAACCTCATCAATCGTAAAAGCGACCTCTCCCCGAAGCCTGCGGTACACCGCCTCTCTCCCGATACATAAAGTATCCGTCAAGAAATTAGCAAGATTTTGTCCGGGAGGAAGCCTATCTTTCATTGCGGTTATCAATTCATTTACAATACTATCTTTCATTGCCTTATACCTTATTTCCAACTATTAATATTCCTTGATACATTTGGCAAATGTAAAACATGTAAACGATAGTTTTGTACGATAAAGCAAGCCTATGAGAATTGTTCCTTTTCTAATTAAAGCAAACACAGACAGAAAAAGATAGAAAACGAAATTAAACTAAAAAAGCACCTATAAATTTCGAATCGCGCAATCGGAAGATCTAGGTTGTTTCATTTATCGAAACAGGTTCAAACCCTAAAGCGTATTTATAATCTCCCTTTGTCTATTGAAAAACTGGATACGTTGCATCTCTCCACTCTCGGAGATCATGGTAGAGAACTTTTTTAAAGATTGAATCCAGTCTTTCAAGCTATTAAACATCTCAGAATCCTGTGTCGTAATAGAATTTATCGAGTAAACCCGTATCATACTTAACTGCAAAGAACTTGTTTCCAGATAACTATACGTAGCCTCAAAGTTAATATGCGATACATAAATTCGTACACTATTGCCAGCCTCGGTCTTTCCTCTCATGGCAAGTTCTTCCAATTCATCCACCAACACTAATAACTCCTCTTTGATACGTTGTATATCCTCACAGGAAATAAGATGGATATCGGAGAAATATTTAATGTCATTGACCAAATGATGGAAGATCATATTATCCCAAATATAATCCGTAGAATGGATATACTGTGTCAACGATACAAATTCTCTTTGGGTATCAACCAGTTTTTCCGGTATCTTCAGATTCTCAAAATGATTGCATTGGATATGCTTATTCTGATACATCCACTTAAATAAACGAAACTTTGACAAAAGGTCATGCTTCAAATAAAGGGTCTGAGGAATAGTATTGGAAGAGGTACCCAAAGCCGTAGTAGGATCATCCTGAAAGGCCCTAAAGATCTTCACATATCTAGACAAGATCGTAAAATAAGCATTAAAAGGATCATCGTGATCTACCACATTCAAGTCGAACACGGCATTGGCACTAAAACTAACCCCTACTATTTTATCCAATGACACACCCAATTTCCTTGAGATAAGAGCTGCCTCTTCCAAGGTGAAAGGAACCTCGCCACGTAAGCGCCTATAAATGGCTTCTCTGCCAATATAAAGGGTATCCATCAACAGATTCGCCAAATTTGTCTTAGGGGGAAGTTTTTCTTTTAAAGCTTCAATCAAGCCTGTATTTAATTCATTTATCATCATAACCATGTCGAATGAAAAATCATCTACTCTAGTAACATATATAGAGAGGAAGTTGTTTCGAGAACAAGTACATTCGTAGATGGATTTTCAAAGCACGTAGCTTTTCAGCTTATTCATATCAACTATTTTCCCTTCCCGGGAAATAGCCCCTTCCTCTATCATTTCCGAGAAACTACGGGCCAATGAAGGACGGGCCACTCCAAAATATTCCGAAAGCTCTGTTTGATTACGATCCTGCTTATAATGATCTCCTTGAATACGTTTAAGTATATAGTAAGCCAGTTTACCTTTAATGGTCTTAATCGATAATAATTGAAGACGTTCAGAAAGAAATTGTGTCCGGTTGGCGTTAAAAGCCATATAGCTTTGAAGAAAATGCTCGTTTGTCGCCAGCAAACGCATCACCGCATTCTTAGGTATTAAAATGATCTCGCATTCCTCCAAGGCGATAACATCTACCGGGAAGCGATTATTTTCCGCAAACAAAAATGCGGAGGCCAAAGGAGTAGGCGCCGATAAAGTCTCCACTTCCAAAATTGTCCCGCTTTCGGTGATCATCTCAGTCTTTACCCGTCCTTTACTCAATAGATAAAGCGAAGATAAGGCATCTCCCTGACGAGCTACCCAGTCACCTTTCTCAAACGACCTTGTCGAATAATCCAACGAACTGAAAAGAGCGGTTTGCTCTTCCTCAGACAATTTTCCGCAAATAGGACACAAACTCAGATTCATAAAACTTCCTTTTGCGGATAAAGATAAAGAAAATAATCAAAGAGTGTAACAACTGTTACAGGTTAAACGATCTTCTATCCCCTACATTCGCGATAAACTTATAAAATAAAAGCTATGTTCTGTTATCAATGTCAAGAAACCGCCCAAGGAAAGGGCTGTATATTAAAAGGTGTATGTGGTAAGACCGCCGAAGTGGCCGGATTACAAGATTTACTGATGTACTTAATGAAGGGAATCTCCAAACTAACAACGACTTTACGCAAGCGAGGCGTGGAATCAGCCACGGCCAATAAGTTCATCGTCGACGGACTTTTCATGACCATCACAAACGCCAATTTCGATTCATCCAGATTCGTCTCAAAGATCAAAGAAGCCTATCAGCTACGGGAGAACCTTCTCGACGAGCTACATCGACAGGGAATCCATCCATCCTTAACCTGCGATTGTCTGACTTGGAAATCGGACAAAGTAGAGGAAATGGAGGTCAAATCGAAAGAAGTAGGTATTCTCGCCACAGAAAACAAGGATATCCGCTCTCTACGAGAATTACTCACTTATGGGATAAAAGGTATGGCTGCCTACGTGGAACACGCTTACAATCTAGGCTTCGAGGATACCAGCCTCTATGCCTTTATCCAAGACGCCTTGGTCGCAACGACTCAATCGGACCTGACCGTCGCCGATTTAACCCGATGGGTACTCACCTGCGGCGAATACGGAGTAAAAGCCATGGCCTTATTAGATAAAGCGAATACTTCCACCTATGGCAACCCGGAAATTACGAGAGTGAATATCGGCGTAGGAAAGAACCCGGGTATACTTATCAGTGGGCACGACTTGAGAGACATTCAAGACTTGCTGGAACAAACCGAAGGTACAGGCATAGATGTCTATACACATAGCGAGATGCTTCCTGCACATTATTACCCGGCTTTCAAGAAGTATAAGCATTTTGTAGGAAACTACGGTAGCGCCTGGTGGAAACAAACATCTGATTTCGAGACATTCAACGGAGTTATCCTGTTTACGACCAACTGCCTTGTCCCTCCCCGTTCTTCCGCCACTTATGCCGATCGGGTCTATACGACCGGCTCTACCGGGTTCGAAGGATTCCCACATATCGCCGATCGTAAGCCCGGAGGCTCTAAGGATTTCTCTGCGTTAATCGAACACGCAAAGAAATGCGCCCCTCCAACGGAAATCGAACATGGGGAAATCATCGGTGGATTCGCTCATGAGCAGGTATTCCAATTAGCCGACAAGGTTATCGATGCCGTAAAATCAGGAGCGATACGTAAATTCTTTGTCATGGCAGGTTGCGACGGAAGAATGAAGAGCCGTAGCTACTATACCGAATTCGCCGAGAAATTACCGAAAGATACCGTCATATTAACCGCCGGTTGTGCCAAATATCGTTACAACAAACTGCCTTTGGGGGAGATCAGAGGTATTCCACGGGTATTAGATGCCGGACAATGTAATGACAGTTACTCATTGGTGATGATCGCCCTCAAGTTAAAAGAGATCTTCGGGCTGGATGATGTCAATGAATTACCTATCGCATACAATATCGCATGGTACGAGCAAAAAGCGGTAATCGTATTACTCGCCCTACTCTACCTAGGCGTAAAAAACATTCACTTAGGACCGACATTGCCAGCGTTCTTGTCGCCGAATGTAGCCAAAGTATTGGTCGATAATTTCGGGATCGCCGGAATAGGTAGCGTGGACGAAGACATGGAACTATTTCTAGGAAAGTAAAATAAACCTTTCCCGATCCGCTCTTGTTTTCCTATCACATTTTAATCGATTCAAGATGAATAAGGAACAACAAAAAAGAGTAGCCGCCATTCATGACCTATCGGGATTTGGCAAATGTTCATTGACAGTTGCCCTCCCGATCCTCTCGGCGGCAGGAATAGAGACAAGCGCCTTACCTACGGCCATACTTTCTACACACACAGGAGGTATTCTCGGCTATACTTATAGAGACTTGACGGAAGATATGCGTCCGTTCATGAAGCATTGGAAAGAATTGGATATCCGTTTCGACGCCGTCTACAGCGGCTTTCTTGGATCTTTCGAGCAATTAGATATCGTAAAAGAGTTCTTCTCCCTTTTCAAGCGGGAAGATAACCTGATTCTAGTCGATCCTGTCATGGGCGATAACGGAGAACTATACAAGATATTCACCCCTAAATTCGCCAAAGGAATGAGATCCCTTTGTGAAAAAGCGGACATTATCGTACCGAACCTGACGGAGGCCGCATTATTGTTGGGCGAACCCTACCAAGCAGGTCCCTATACCAAAGCTTATATCGATGGTATTTTACATAAACTAAGTCAGCTAGGCCCTAAGCAAGTTGTCTTGACCGGTGTCTATTTCGACGAGAAAGAACTGGGAGCCGCCACTTTCGATATGGAACGAAATGCGACAGAGTATGTTTTAACAGAGAAAATACCCGGTTATTATCATGGTACGGGAGATGTTTTCGCAAGTGCTTTACTGTCCGGTTTGTTAAATAATTTCAACTTGGAGAGATCTGCGGAAATAGCCGTTCGCTTCACGACAGAAAGTATTCTTCGAACATTCAAGGCGCAAACGGATTATCGCTTTGGCGTGAACTTCGAACAATCCATTCCGGATTTACTAAAAGAACTGAAACTGATATAAATGAGAGCCTTTTTTTTCTCATATTTGCAAATAAAAGGAATATAATAGTATGGCTAAATTAAGAATAGCGTTTTCTGGTATCGGTGCGGTGGGTGGTTATTACGGAGGTATGGTCGCCGCCCGCTATCAAGGAACAATAAAAGCAGATATCTTTTTTATCGCCCGTGGAGAAAATCTAAAGGCTATCCGTGAAAACGGTTTACAAATGCAACTAGGCATCCGGACAATCCATACGGCTCCGGCACTAGCCACCGATAATCCCGCCGAGATAGGGCCGGTAGACTACCTTTTCTGTTGTACAAAAAGTTACGATCTAGAAGAAAACATCCAGCAGCTAAAGCCTGTTATCGGACCTGAGACCGTTATCATCCCCTTGCTAAACGGATTGGATATCGAAGAACGAATCCATAATATACTACCCGAACAAGAGGTCTGGAAAGGATGTGTTTACATCGGTTCCCGCTTGACAGAGCCCGGTGTTGTCGAGAAATTCTCCTTGAAAGAACGCATTTTCTTCGGCAACAAAGATGCAAACAAAGATAAGCAAACCGAGTTGCTTAAATTACTTATGTATGCCCGGTTAAACGCTTTTAATCCAGCGGATATAGACCTACGCATCTGGAAGAAATTCTTCATGATCTCTACGGCAGCTACGGCTACGAGTTTCTTCAACCAGCCCATTGATGAAGTACTAGCCCAACATATCGACCTGTTTATCGCTTTGGGTACGGAATTAAAAAGCGTAGCGGAGGCTATGGGAGTCCGTTTACCCGATGACATCGTCTATACTTCCATCGAGATGCAAAAGATGATGCCGGCCGGCTCCACGACTTCCATGCATAGTGATTTTCTCGCCGGGAAAAAAACAGAGTTGGAAACATTGACAGGATATGTAATTCGTCAAGCGGAGAAGCTCGGCGTTGATGTCCCTACTTATCGATTTATGTATAACGGATTGTCTTTTTATCCCTATCCGAAGAAAACAGAAATATCATAATTATGCAAGATATAATAAACGGGCGTTGTGGTTGGTGCGGAACTGACGAGTTGTATATGAGATACCATGATCAAGAGTGGGGGAAGTTGGTGACCGACGATAAAACACTGTTCGAGTTTCTTGTGCTGGAAAGTTCTCAAGCCGGGTTAAGTTGGATAACTATCCTTAGGAAGCGTGAGGGATATCGCAAGGCATTTTGTGATTTTGATATCGAAAGAGTGGCGCAAATGACCGATGAAGATGTTGAACGGTTGATGCAGTTTGAGGGAATTGTGAAAAACCGTCAGAAAATTAAATCGACAATCACAAACGCAAGGCAGTTTCTCTCCATACAGAAAGAGTTCGGTAGCTTTTATAATTACACCCTATCATTCTTTCCTAACCAAAAACCGATTATCAACACCTTTCAGTCATTGAGTGAGATTCCGGTATCATCTCCCGAATCCGAAGCCATGAGCAAAGATATGAAGAAACGAGGATTCAAATTCTTCGGAGCCACAATTTGTTACGCCCACCTACAGGCTTCGGGATTTATCAACGATCATCTGGTGGACTGCGTTTGCCGAAAAAGATAATAAAAAAGGCGGAAACAGCATGTTCCCGCCTTCATTATTATTTTAGTGAGTGATCTTATTGACCGATATAAGTCTCCATGAACTTAGCGCCCGGAGCCGGAGAGATGGTTATTACCTCCGTATCCGCAGGGATCAAGACAGTTTGACCTTGGTGAACAAAGATCTCGTTTCCTTTATTATCACGGATGGAAGCCTTGCCTGCCATACAGATGTAAACGACAAAAGAATCCAGTTCCGAGAAATTACGAACCATAATCGTATCCAGATCCAAAAGATTCGTGGTGAAATATTTGCAATCCGCCAACTCTACCGTGGCATTCGTATGACCTTTGTAGTGAGTACGGTAATCCGGATACAACGTATAATCGATAGCGTCTTTCGCCAATTCCGTATGCAGCTCACGGCCATTACCGTTCACATCTTTACGGTTGTAATCGTAAATACGATACGTGATGTTGCTGGTCTGCTGGATCTCAGCAATAAAACAACCCGCTCCGATCGCATGCACACGTCCCGCCGGCAAGAAGAATACATCGCCTTCATTTACGTCGTAACGTTGAAGCACATCCATGATCGTATTGTTCTCCACACGTTTCACATATTCCTCAGCGTCGATTTGCTCAGAGAAACCGGAATACAGGCCAGCGCCTTTCTCTGCCTTGATCACATACCACATCTCCGTCTTACCGAAAGAGTTGTGGCGTTTTTTCGCCAGCTCATCGTCCGGGTGAACTTGAATGGATAAATTATCACGGGCATCGATAAACTTGATAAGCAAGGGGAAAGTCGTCCCGAATCTCTCCATCACCTTCTCTCCCAGCAATTCCTTGCCATAAGAGCGGATCAACTCATCCAAAGACTTACCTTCCAACTCGCCATTATCGACGATTGAATAATTTCCCTCAACATGAGAAAGCTCCCAGCTCTCGCCTACACCATTCTCAACCGGAGTAATACCCTTAAACGGGCAGATATCTGAACCGCCCCAAATCACCTTCTTGAGGATCGGCTTAAATGTAAATGGATATAACATAACGTGTTTTGTGTATAGAGTTTTACTTTTTGACCTTCACTTTCCTTAATACGACGGCGCTACGTGCCGGGATATAAAGTTTCAGCCATTCTTTCTTTTCTTTCTTATATAACGGATCAAATTGCGTGAAATGCCTTATGGTATCATCAGCCAAGCCAAACCCCCCGAAACGGGTAGCGTCGGTGTTCAATACGACCTCATATTCTCCCTTCGGAACTAAGAAACCGTAATCCGTGAACGATTTCGTCGGGCTAAAGTTGAACACAAAAACCAAGTCTTTACGCATATAAGCCAATATCTGATCGCCATCATTATCCCAAACCTTCTGGATAGGGGTATCTTGGAAATTCTTCACATCCCCGATCAATTCCAACATCTCACGGTCGAAATCGCCCAAGAAATGGTACTTCAAATCCAAGTTGTCCACCAAATCCCATTGGCGGCGAGCGTATTTATAAGACCATCCATTGCCCTCCCTCGGGAAGTCGATCCATTCCGGATGCCCGAACTCATTTCCCATGAAGTTCAGATAACCGCCATTAATAGTAGAAGCCGTAACCAAACGGATCATCTTATGCAAGGCGATACCTCTATCTACCATGAAATTATGGTCATCTTTTTGCATATGCCAATACATATCGGCGTCGATCAAGCGGAAGATGATCGTCTTATCACCCACCAAGGCTTGATCGTGGCTCTCGGCATAACTGATCGTCTTCTCATCGGCACGACGGTTCGTCGTCTCCCACCAGATCGAAGACGGATGCCAATCCTCATCCTTCTTTTCCTTGATCGTCTTGATCCAATAGTCCGGGATGTTCATGGCCATGCGATAATCAAAGCCATAACCACCATCCTCTATCTTAGCCGCCAAACCCGGCATGCCACTCACCTCCTCGGCGATCGTTATAGCGCCCGGATTCACCTCATGGATCAATTTATTGGCCAAGGTTAGATAAGCGATAGCGTCGCCATCTTGGTGGCCATTAAAATAATCGCCGTAATTACAGAAAGCCTCGCCCAAGCCATGGCTGTAGTAAAGCATGGAGGTCACGCCGTCGAAACGGAAACCATCGAACTTATACTCCTCCAGCCAGAACTTACAATTCGACAATAAGAAATGAAGCACCTCGTTCTTTCCATAATTGAAGCACAGGGAATCCCATGCCGGATGCTCACGGCGTTCGCCACTCAGGAAATATTGGTCATACGAACCGTCAAAGCGGCCTAATCCCTCCACCTCGTTCTTTACGGCGTGGCTATGTACGATGTCCATGATCACGGCGAGACCCATCCCGTGCGCCTCATCGATCAGTTGTTTCAACTCGTCCGGCGTACCGAAACGGGAAGAGGCGGCGAAGAAGCTACTTACGTGATAGCCGAACGATCCATAATAGGGATGTTCTTGTATAGCCATGATCTGAATGGCGTTATAACCATCCTTCGCTACACGAGGTAATATATTTTGACGAAATTCATTATACGTCCCCACCTTCTCCTCGTTGGTGCTCATACCGATATGGCACTCGTAGATCAAAAGGGGAGACTTCTTAGGTTTGAATCGTTTATTCTTGAATTTATAAGGTTTCTCCGGGTTCCATACTTGAGCGCTGAATATCTTAGATTGCTCATCTTGCACCACCCGGCGAGTCCATGCGGGAATACGTTCTCCGCTACCGCCGTCCCACTCGACCAGCAACTTAAACAAGTCCTCATGACACATCTGCGCATCGGTCAAAGCGATCTCCCATACGCCATTCGCCTTACGTTTAAGCTTGTATTTATTATCTTTCTGCCATCCGTTGAATGTTCCAATCAAATAAATAGCGGTAGCATTCGGCGCCCATTCACGGAACACCCAGCCTTTCGTGGTTTTGTGTAACCCAAAATAAAGATATCCGGAAGCCATCTCGGATAAGGTTAGTTTACCATTATTCGTCAGGCTCTTTTCTTTATCAATCACGTATTGATACCGGCCTTCTATAGCCGCCTCATAAGGGGCCAGCCACGGGTCATTTTTTATCAGATTTAGAGACTCCATGATTTATTATAATTTGGTTCTCGGCAAAGATAAAAGAAAAAAACATACCCATTGATAATATTAGGATATTTCTTATATTCGCGGTAAACCGTACAAAGATGAGCAAAGGAACAAAAAGTATAGCCTTTTACCTAATGATGATCCTCATTTTCGGTTCGCTGATGTACTTTATCGCCAAAGAAGGAGAAAGTCAGCAACTGGAAAATTCGATTGCGTCCATCCAAAACGCACCTAGTAATTTAGAAGAGGGATTTACCATATTTACTCAATTATTAGTACATAATATCGAGTCTTCCATAGGAATTCTGCTTTTACAAATCATCACGATATTGCTTACGTGCCGTTTGTTCGGTTGGTTATTCCAGAAGATCGGGCAACCCACCGTCATCGGCGAGATCGTTGCCGGAATCGTGCTAGGGCCGTCCGTATTAGGCAATTTATTCCCGGAGGCTTCCGCCTTCCTTTTCCCTGTGGAATCGTTGGTGAATATAAATATGCTGAGTCAATTCGGACTTATACTCTTTATGTTCGCTATCGGGATGGAACTTAATATCTCCGAGGTAAGGAAAAAGCTGAAAGAGACGATCTTAATCAGTCATACCAGTACGATCGTCCCCTTCTTTTTCGGTATGCTGACCGCCTATTTCGTGTACGACAAATATGCGGATAAGAGTACGCCTTTCCTCTCTTTCGCCTTGTTTATAGGTATCGCCATGAGTATTACCGCCTTTCCCGTATTGGCACGTATTATCCAAGAGAAAGGACTTACCAAGACACATTTGGGTACCATCTCGTTGGCAAGCGCAGCGAATGGGGATATCACCGCATGGTGCTTGCTAGCGGTTGTCATAGCGATCGCACAAGCGGGTTCGATGCTAAGTGCCGTTTACAACATTTTATTCTCAGTCCTTTACATAGTGTTTATGTTTTTGGCGGTGCGGCCATTCCTGCGGATGATCGGACATATTTACCACAACAAGGAGGTAATCGACAAGGGGCTAGTAGCTTTCATCTTCTTGCTATTGATCACCTCGGCTTATCTGACTGAGATATTGGGATTGCATGCCTTGTTCGGCGCTTTTATCGCAGGGGTGGTGATGCCGGGAAATGTCAAATTCCGCAAGATCATGACCGAGAAAGTAGAGGATGTATCCCTTGCTCTATTTCTTCCCTTATTCTTCGTATCTACCGGATTACGTACGGAAATAGGTCTTCTAAACAAGCCTGAGTTATGGTGGCTATGCCTTATCTTCATAGTCGTGGCCATCGCGGGAAAGTTTGGGGGAGCGATGTTCTCCGCCCGATTCGTGGGTGAGAGCTGGAAGGATAGCCTATACATAGGGGCGCTCATGAATACCCGCGGGTTGATGGAGCTGGTCGTATTGACGATCGGGTACGAGATGGGGATATTGACGCCTTCCGTATTCGTGATCTTAGTGCTAATGACGCTGGTCACCACCTTTATGACAACACCGTTGGTCTCATTCATCAAATTCTGTTACCGAGCGCATGACAAGCTGATGGAGCAAAAAGAGAGAATGCCATTGGAGGGGATATTCAAGGTACTGTTGTCCTTCGGACGAGCCGGAAATGGACAGATCATGCTGGACGTAGCCTACCAGATGTTCGCCCAAGGCAAAAACAAACTGGAGCTGACGGCACTGCATTTGACGGTTGGCTCGGATGTAAACCCGCTACACACGGATAATTTCGAGGAAGTCAGCTTCGGCCCGATCCTTTACGGGGCCAAGAAGCTGGGCATTCAGATACAGACCCGCTACGAGGTATCGAACAACGCCGGAGTGGATATTTGTAGCATCGTAAACAATGAGGGGTACGATTTCCTTCTGGTCGGTTCCGGGATATCGATGAGCAACACACCGGACGATATAGCGGCAAGCCATTATCGGGCCTCGTTCTACAACCGTTATTTCAAACGCTTCAAGGCTCCGGAATCCTGGTTTTATCCGGGTGCCTTATTGAAAGACAAGACGAAGATGTTTATCGAGCAAAGCAATTGCCCGGTAGGTGTATTCGTGAACCGGAATTTCGTCAAGGCATCGAACGTAATCGTGGTCATCGACTCCGAGGAGGATTTATTCCTGTTGGGATACGCCCAGACCTTATTGAAGTCTACACACGGCTCGGCCAGCGTACTTGATAAATCCAGCAGCACGACCCCGGGGAACGAGGTGATCAAGGAAGGAATCCTGCGATTCACGGAAGACGTGAAGCAGACCACGCTTCTACGAGAGAAAGACCTTACGCCCCAGTCTTTCAACGGCTTCAACTTCATGCTGATCAGTTATAAGACATGGAACGATGTCTCCGAGCACCGGAAAGAAGCCTTGCAGAAGATGCCTTCTACGTTGATATTAAGTAAATAATCCGTTATAAACCATATAAACCCGTCTTTATGAGAATCTGTCTTTTCTTCTTGATCACCGTTTTCCTCATGGCCTGCTCCTCTACGGGGAACCAGCGGCAGGAACCGGAAAACCAGACCTTGGAAACGATACTCAATCGCAAAAGCGTACGTAAGTATAAGGATCGCCCGGTAGAAAAGGAAAAGATAGACAAACTGATACGAGCCGGAATGGCCGCCCCTTCCTCCCGTGACAGGCGACCCTGGGAATTCATTATCGTAACCGACCGGAAAGCCTTGGATACGATGGCCGAAGGCCTTCCCTTCGCCCGGATGCTGAAAGAGACAAGGCAAGCGATCGTCGTTTGCGGCGATACGATCAAATCCTCCAACGCTTGGTTTCTGGATTGTTCCGCCGCCTCGCAAAACCTGTTACTTGCCGCCGAATCCATGGGATTGGGAGCTGTATGGACGGCTGTTTACCCCTATCCGGACCGGATTGAGATCGTCCGGAAAGAGCTTCGGCTACCGGATCATATCATGCCGTTGAACGTCATACCTGTGGGATACCCCATGCAGAAAGAGACTCCCAAAAACAAATACAACGTCCAACAGATCCATCACAATGGCTGGTAAAGCTATATGACTTCCAGATAACTCCGTCCGTTTCCCGCCCGGTTCACCCGGATCTGCACGGGAATACGTTCCGTCATTTCCTGTACGTGCGAGATAACGCAGATCTTGCGCCCTTGCGTACGCAGGCTCTCCAAGGCATCCATAGCGAGCCGCAACGTCTCCGCATCCAAAGAGCCGAAGCCCTCATCGATAAACAGGCTCTCTACCTTCATCCGGTTCGAGGAGAGAGAGGACAAGCCTAGCGCCAAGGCCAGCGAGACCAAGAAAGATTCCCCTCCGGAAAGGCTATGCACGGTACGGATCTCGTCGCACATATCTTGGTCGATCACCTGCAAAGCCAAGGTATCCGGCACACGCTCCAACCGGTAACGCTGGGATAGTTGCCGCAATTGCACATTTGCGTAACTCAACAAGACATCCAAGGTGTAGCCTTGGGCGATCCTACGGAACTTGGCGCCATCCGCCGAGCCTGCCAATTCATTCAGCTTCGCCCAACGCTCGCTCATCGCCCTCCGCTCCGAGAGCTCTTGCTGGAAGCCGGCTATCTTCCGCTTATTCTCCTCGTGCGTACGCAGACGGAAACTACATTCAGACTTTTGGGCCGTCATTTCCGACAGGGATTCCTCCAGCGTCTTGCCTTCGTAGGTCTCTTGGTAGGCGGCCAACCAGTTATCCAGTTCTTGCCGGCGTGCGGAAAGAAGGCCGGAAGTCTCCACCAGATCCTTCTTGATCTGTTCCGTAATCCCCCGGTATTGCTCCACCTCGCCGGCGTGCTTCGTCGTACTCTCTTGCAGCTCCTTCAAATGGCTCTTCAAGGCTTCCACCCGTTCGTGGAAGGTACGTTCCACCTGGTCGGCGGGCTGGCCTCCCAGCAGGAGATTCCGTTCCGAGCGCAAACGGGTATAGGATTGATTCTTCTCGTCGTAGGCTTTCGCGGCGTCCTCGTACTGCTTGCGCAAGGGAGGGAGGAAAGCCTCGTACGACTCCCGTTCCGCTTTATAGGCGCTCCGCTCCCGTTCCAATTCCCGCAAGCGTTCCCCGTTGGCTTGCCACTGCCGGGCGAAATCCGTCAAGGTCTCCCGGAAGCTTTCCGGCTCCTTGTTCCAGCCCGTCTGCCATGCGTCGTTCCCGAACAGGGCGTTGGCGGCGGATAGGGATTGGGACAGCTTCTCCTGCTGCTCCCGCTTATCCAATTCTTCCCGGTCGATTTGCTCGGACAGGGATTGTAGCTGATTCCTTAATTCCGTCCGTGCGTTCTCGTCCGCGGCGAGTTGTTTATGCAGCTCCAGTTCTTTCTGTTGCAGGGCGGCGAGTTGTTTCCCGCAGGCCTCCTGCCGTTCTTTCCGGTCGAGAAGCCGCTTGAGGCGCAGGGTAGCTTCCGAGATGTGATCCGCCAAGGCCAACAGACGCTCATGCGCCTCGTGAGAGGCGAAAGGATGCTCAAGGCTTCCGCAGACCGGGCAAGGCGTTCCGGCGGTCAGCTTGTCCCGCAGGCTTTTGATATCGCCAGTCGTCACGAACTGGGCTTGCTCCAACAATAAACGCTCCCGTTCCGTACGGCAGGTCTCGATCGATCGATCCAAAGCCTCCGGTTCCAATTCCTTGAGGGCAAGCGCTACGGACTTCCGCTCTTCCTCAATCTTTACCTGTTCCTTGGCGTGCGTCTCCGCCTCCCGCCGCAAGGATTGCCTCCGAACCTCCAACCGCTGGATTTTCTGTCGGATGGCTAGCAAGGCCTTGTCCGACCGCTCGACTGCCCGGCGAGCCGTAAGGCAGGTATCCAGATGAATCAACAAGGCCGACAGTTGCTCGGCGATCCCCTCCTTGCTCCGGTAACGTTCACGCCACGACGTCAGCTTGTCCCATTCCTCCGAGGCTTTCTTCTGCCGCTCTTCCACCTTCCTGAGTTTCTCTTCCGCCTCCTGCTTCCGCCGGGAGAAGTCTTTCATCCGTTCATCGGCCTCGGAGCGGGCTTTCAAGGCAGATTCCAGTTGCACGTCCAGTTTCCGGGCCTGTTGCAATTCCAGTCGCAGACGCTTAGATTCCTCATCCGTCCTCGCCAATCGCACCTCTCCTTGCTCATACTCCTTCCTTACGGTTTCCAGCGATGCCAACGCCCGTTCCAAGAAACGAGCGTTCTCCTCCCGCTGTTTTTCCTTCGAGGCGATCTGGACCTCGGCCGCTTTCACGGCCTCCCGTAAGCTTTGCCGCTCGACCCTCGCCTTCTCCAGACGGGCCAGCTCCCCCTCCAAGACCGAAAGGCGGGTTTGGGAGGCTTCCACCTCCTCCTCCGATAGAAGCTCTATGCCTTGTACGCGGGCGCATAGCCGCTCGTAGGCCTCCTTCGCCTCGGCGTTCTTGGCGAAGATCCGGCGGGAGATCTCCGAGTATTGCTCCGTACCGGTCAGTTTCTCCAACAAGGAGGCCTTCTCGCCCTGCTCCGCTTTCAGGAAGGTAGAGAAATCGTTCTGGGCCAAGAGCACCGAGCGGGTGAACTGATCGAAAGTCAGGCCGATCAGCTCGATGATACGGGCTTGCAGGTCCTTGTTGGTTCCCGGCTCCTCTTTCCCGGCATCTATATTATATAATGTAAGGCGGGCGGCCTGCAAACGTCCGCTCTCCTTCTCCCGGGCCCGGGATACGGACCAGCGGGCGCGATACCGGCACCCGTTCAGCGCCACGAAATCCACCTCGGCGTAGCCCGAGGCCGTCCCACGGCGCAAGAGGAAGCGGGGGTCGCTTTGCGGCAACACATCCTCTTGCACGTCCCTCAGCCGCACGTTATTCTCCTTCGCCAGCTCCGTTCGCGGCGTACGGGAGAAAAGGGCGAGGCACATGGCATCCAGCAACGTGGATTTTCCCGCCCCGGTAGGCCCGGATATAGCGAAGATACCCGCCGAAGCCAAAGGCTCTTCCGTAAAATCAATGGAAAACTCTCCTTCCAGCGACGCCAGATTGCGTCCTCTGATCGCCAGCACTCTCATAAAGAAACCTCCCTCATCACCTCATTAAACAATGTCTCTATCTCCTCGGGCAACTCGCCTCCGTATTTCACGGCAAACGTATGTCTCAGCATATCCAGCGGGGCTATCTTTTGCAAATCATTATACGACAAGGCCCGCTCCTCTGCCTCTCCTTCCCGCCGGGGATACGAAGGAACGATGGAGGTGAGGCGGACTGCCTTCCCGACCAACGCCTCCTCTACCCGATGGCGGAACGTAGGGTCCGGCTCCGTCAGCAGGACCCGTATCTCCACGTAAGGCCAGCGGCTCTCATCCTCGCTGACCACCTCCGGCTCCGGAAGCCCGGCGAGGCATCGCAAGACCTCCTCCGGGGGTAACGGGCTATCCGGTATACGCATCAAGTCCGCAACTCTTGGGATCTCGATCGCCTCGGTACCAGCGACCTTCCCCTCCTCGACCGCTACGGCTATCACTTGATGCCGGTAATTCTTCTCCGAGAACGACATGGGAAGCGGGCTTCCGGCGTAACGTACCGCCTCGCGCCCGCCAATCCGTTGCGCTTTATGGATATGCCCTAGCGCCGTATAAGCGATCCCGGCGTCGAAGGTATCCGCAGATACGGACTCCAGCCCTCCCATGATGGCACGCTCGCTCCGGTCGTCGTCCGATAGTTCGGCTCCGGTGGCGTGGAGGTGGCCCAAGGCTACGATCGCCTCGCCGGGGTTCCTCCGGGCATCCGCATAAGCGTAGAGCCGCTGGTACATCCGGCCGATGCCCGCCACATACGAGTCGGGCTCTCCCTCGGACGCCGCCGGGTAATCCCCTTGGCGGAGGAAAGGCACTGCTAGACAAAGCGCCTCCCGTTCTCCCGCCCGGTTCCTCAAGGGGACAACGAGCGATCCGAGATCGATCTCCCCGGAATCCGTCCTCCCCACGATACCTACAATCGAGGTATTCAATTCCTCCAGCAAGGGATTCGGGGCTTCCAGACGGATCGCGGAGTCATGATTGCCGGCGATGATCACGATCTGCAAGCCCGGATTCCGGCGATTCGCCTCTTTCAGGAAACGATAGAAACGACGTTGCGCCCCGGCGGAAGGGTTCGTCACGTCGAACACGTCGCCGGCGATCAACAGGACATCCGTCTGCCGCTCCACCAAAAGATTTGTCAGAAAACCGAGGAAAGCGTCGTGCTCCGCCTCCCGGTCGTAGCCGAAAAAGGTCTGGCCCAGATGCCAGTCGGCCGTATGGATAAGTTTCAATGCCATTTATCTTCTTCTATTTTGATCCGGCAAATGTACTTCTTTCCCTTCAGATATCAGATTTTGGTAGAATGAAAAAGACGAATGATCAAGCGTATCCCCCCTTATATACCGGCAGCACGACCGAGAAGCGGCTTCCTTCTCCCTGCTTAGAACTCAGCGCTATCCGTCCCCCCAAGTTTTGTACGATTCCTTGGCAGATAGACAACCCCAGACCGGCCCCTTGGCTGAATTCATCTTGCTTGAAAAAACGGCTGAACACCTTCTCTTGTTGCTCCTCCGATAGACCGATCCCGGAATCCTCGACAAAAATCGCCGCCTCATCCGTCCCCCTCAGATGCTTAAATCCCAACTTTATATATCCGCTATTCGTGAATTTACAAGCGTTTGTCAAGAAATTGGTTATAACTTGCGAAAGTCTCTTTTTATCCGTATAGATAAACAAATCCCCCTCCGCCTCTTTCGAGAATCGTAGGTGGGTGGGGACCAATAACTGATGGGCGAGGTAAAGATCGTCTACCAACTCCTTGACGGAGCAGCTCTCTTTCTCGAATTTCATTTGTCCCGATTGAAGTCTCGAAACCTCCAAAATATCATTGATGAGCACCAACAACAGATCGCAACTCTGATTGATCGTCTTGGCAAACAGCTGCTTGTCGGCCTCGTCTAAGTCCTTCTCCGAGGCCAGCAGGTTCGAGAAGCCTACGATAGAGTTCAGCGGCGTACGTATCTCATGGCTCATGTTCGCCAAGAACTTTTGCTCATATCCCCTCATGAGGATAAGCTCTTTTTCTCGTTTCTTCATGTCATTGATATTGATAAGTATACCGCTCACGTCTTTGCCTCTCTCCGCATTATCTAACGCAGGCATGGCGCTAAAGCGGAATTCCCACCATTTATAATCAGATCCGGCGAAGCGGGCACGGCATTGGAATACCTCCTTGTCCGCCTTCCATAAGGATTGCCAAAGTAATTTGAAAGCAGTGAGATCATCGGGATGTATCAGCCTCCACATCTCTTCCAACTCGATCCGTGGTGACTGGTCACCGACAGGATACTCGAAAAAGAACTCCTCGTCCTTAAACTCCCAGATGTATATGCCTCCACACTGTATGGCCAAATCCAAGAAGAAATTCTTTTGAGACAGACGGGAGAAGATCATCTTGACTTGCCTCTTCTCCCGCCCATACAAGCATAAGACACCGATTAAAAATACGATAGTAGCTACCTCAAAAACAGGCCTCAGCCTATAATACTCAAATAAGGGAGTATGCTTAGGTAGCAAGTACAACCCCGTAAGCAAGGTTGCTAAAACTAAAAATATATAAAGTAGGTGTTTCATGGTTCTTTAAGTTTACGAGTACCTGCGGGACTCTGGTGGTAAATGGTTTTATTTCACTCCGCTCATTAACACTATTGTTTTTTTTCTTAAGACTATTATTGATTTTCACCAGCTATTTAATAAATATTATTATCTTTGATCTCATAATTAACCAGAGTCCCGCAGGGACAACGCCTACACCTCTTCCACGATTATTTATCTACCCGGCATCTTCCTTACTCGTATCCGTACGGCTACATTCTTGTATCTACGTATCTGCATCCGTGTATCCGTACGGATACGAAGATGCAGATACGTAGATACAAGGACGCGGATACGTAAGTGCAAGAGCGTAACCGTACGGGTACCCGCTTGTATCCGAGCAACAAAAAGCCGGTATCTGGGCGGGTACACGTGAGTACCTGCCCGGATACCGGCCCGCGGCTATCATCCTAGCCTATATCTCGTCCGGAGATTCCGAGTCGGAGCCGCCGGAGCCACCCGGTCGTCCTTCCGCCAGCTTGTCCACCCAAGCGAAAGTAGCCTTCTGAAGATCCGTCTTGAAAGCCTCGTCAGGCTGGAAGTTAAGGTTCACACTTTTGATATTCTTGGCGTTGACCTCCTCCTTGGTAGGTACCCCCAAACTGGAAAGCGTAACGCTGAAACTACCCCAGTTACCCAGTTTCACGCTCTCTCCTCCCAGCAGCCTGCGAAGCAAGATCTTACGAAGCTGGCGGATGGCCATCATCGCCTCGGAAGGGTTCAACGTAGTCTCGTCGGCGAGTTCCATC
This sequence comes from Parabacteroides sp. 20_3, assembly GCF_964238835.1. Lineage (NCBI taxonomy): Bacteria > Pseudomonadati > Bacteroidota > Bacteroidia > Bacteroidales > Tannerellaceae > Parabacteroides > Parabacteroides sp. 20_3. Next base: position 699,504 of record NZ_CAXSNO010000002.1, read on the forward strand.
GCTACCTCGGTCTCGTCCGCTTGGGCGGTAGTTACTTGAGTTACATACCATTTCTTAGGCGCTTCCTTGTCCAAAGGGTTTATTCGTTGCACGGGTTTTACTAGTATTGCCATGATAAATAGATTTATAGGTCTCTCTTGGATGGAGGCCCTGATTATTAAATCTTCAAAGATAACAATAGAGTTCCACTCTCACAAGTTAAAACCGGATTACTATTCGCACTTTCTTGAAAAAACTATTTGTAAGCAAAACCTAGTAAACTCATAATAATTTGTTACTTTTGCGGTGGTTTTAAATAGGAACAACATAATTAATAAACATACCTATGGCAAAGATTACAAAAGAGGAGGCCCTTCGGTACCATGCCGAGGGCAAACCGGGTAAGATCGAGGTTATCCCGACAAAGCCTCATAGCACGCAAACGGATTTATCCCTAGCTTATTCGCCGGGCGTAGCCGAGCCGTGTCTGGAGATCGAGAAGAATCCGCTGGACGCGTACGAATATACGGCGAAAGGTAATTTGGTAGCCGTAATCTCCAACGGTACCGCCGTACTCGGGCTGGGCGATATCGGTCCCTTGGCCGGTAAGCCGGTGATGGAAGGCAAGGGATTGCTATTCAAGATATTCGCGGGTATCGACGTATTCGATATCGAGGTGAACGAGAAAGATCCGGAGAAGTTTATCCAGACCGTGAAGGCGATCTCGCCCACGTTCGGAGGAATCAACTTGGAGGATATCAAGGCACCGGAGTGTTTCGAGATCGAGACTCGCTTGAAGAACGAGCTGGATATCCCCGTCATGCACGATGACCAGCATGGTACGGCAATCATCTCCGGCGCCGGGCTGATCAACGCCTTGGAGATCGCCGGCAAGAAGATCGAGGACGTGAAGATCGTGGTGAACGGCGCCGGAGCCGCCTCTATCTCATGTACGAAACTGTACGTGATGCTGGGAGCGCGCAAGGAGAATATCGTCATGTGCGACAGCAAGGGCGTCATCTCTACCAGCCGCCCGGACTTGAACGCCGCCAAGCGGGAGTTCGCTACCGACCGTCCGATCAAGACCTTGCAAGAGGCCGTGGTGGGAGCCGACGTATTCTTGGGCCTCTCCGTGGCGAACGTATTGACCAAGGAGATGGTACGTAGCATGAACGCCGACCCGATCGTATTCGCCTTGGCGAACCCGAACCCGGAGATCTCCTACGCCGACGCGATGGCCTCGCGGGATGATATCATCTTCGCTACCGGACGTTCCGACTATCCGAACCAGATCAACAACGTGCTGGGATTCCCTTATATCTTCCGCGGCGCCTTGGATACGCACGCCAAGGCGATCAACGAGGAGATGAAGCGGGCCGCCGTCTACGCCATCGCCGACCTTGCCAAGGAGCCGGTTCCCGACGTGGTGAACGCCGCCTATAAGCTGAAACGAACCACTTTCGGACGCGACTATATCCTTCCGAAAGCGCTCGATCCCCGCTTGCTGACCCGTGTATCTTGCGCCGTGGCGAAAGCCGCTATCGACTCGGGCGTGTCTCGCAAGACGATCACCGACTGGGAGGGCTACGCCAACCATTTGCGTGAGATGATGGGGTACGATAATAAACTCTTGCGCTCGTTCACCGATATGGCGAAAGCGAACCCGAAACGGGTGGTATTCGCCGAGGCGAACCACGTGAATATGCTGAAAGCCGCCGCCGAGGCGAAAGCGGAAGGTATCTGTTTCCCGATCTTGCTGGGTAACGAGGAGCGTCTGGCCAAGATCGCCGCCGAGGAGAATATCAGTCTGGACGGTATCGAGATCGTCAACCTCCGCCACGACCGCGAGACGGAACGCCGCCACCGCTACGCCCGCATCCTTTCCGATAAGAAGGCGCGCGAGGGCGTGACCTACTCGGAGGCTTGCGAGAAGATGGTAGACCGTAACGCCTTTGGTATGATGATGGTGGCTACCGGCGACGCCGACGCTTTCGTGACGGGTGTATACAGCCGCTACTCGGAGGTTACCAAGATGGCGGAGCAGATCATCGGTATCCGCCCGAGCTACAAGCATTTCGGCGCCTTGAACATCCTGACGTGCAAGAAGGGTACGTTCTTTATGGCCGATACGTTGATCAACCGTCATCCGTCGGCCGAGGTATTGATCGATATCGCCCGCCTGACGCACGATGCCGTGAAGTTCTTCGCTCACGAGCCGGTGATAGCGATGTTGTCTTACTCGAACTTCGGTTCCGACAAGCAGGGTAGCCCGCTGAAGGTGCACGAGGCGATCGACTTCTTGCATAAGACATACCCAGACATGGTAGTAGACGGAGAGATGCAAGTGAACTTCGCCCTCGACAAGAAGCTGCGCGACGATATGTATCCGTTCAACAAGCTGAAAGGGCAAGACGTGAATACCTTGATCTTCCCGAACCTAAGCTCCGCCAACAGCGCATACAAGCTATTGGATACACTGGGTATCACCGAGACGATCGGCCCGATCCAGATGGGATTGAACAAACCGATCCACTTCACCGACGTAGAAAGCTCTACCCGCGATATCGTGAACCTGACTACCGTAGCTGTCGTAGACGCTATCGTTCAGGAGCAGATCGAGAAAGAAGGTTGATAGGGGAATACTGTCCCCAGTTGTAGAGACGGGGCGTGCCCCGTCTCTACAACTGGATATATCAATTCTGATAGCTTTCGATATTCGCTATTACCTTTTGCGACAATCGCTCCATACATTGCTCCGAGTGGCCGGAGACTTTCGGGGTATATATGACATTATCGAACTGCGTCAAGGTATCCGCATAATTCCCGATACCCACCTCATCGCATAAGAAGAAATTCCGTTTATGGGCGCTAAGCCAACGTTGTAAATCCGGGACACGGAAAGTCGGCCCTACCGACGTATTGATCAATATCTTCAGATTACCGAACAAACGAAACTCATCCGCCCCCAGAAGAATCGTATTACGAGGCAAGCAAGTACATAAAATATCCACCTCCGGCAGCAACTCCCGCAAAGGCAGGTAAGCGATACCGGCGGCCTCGGCATCCGGCTTACGGGTACGGCTGAAATAATAGACCTCAGCCCCCAAGAAACGAAGAACGTCAGCGATCATTCTCCCGGTGCGGCCCAATCCCACGATGCCTACTTTTTGCCCGCCCAGCTCATACGCCTTATGTCTCCACTGTTTCCCGCCGAAACCATGCAACAAACGGACCAGCTCGCTAATGACATACTCCACGACTCCCTCATCGCCATAGTCGCGGATGCCCAAGACCGTTATCCCCCGCTCACGTGCGGCGGCTATATCCACATTCGCGCTAGACTCGCTATAGAGGGTACAGCACATCCCGATGTATTTGATATTCGGGCAAGCCTCGATCACGTTCCTCCGGATCTGTGTATTATAAGAGACGAGTACGCAATCTGCGTCCCCGATCCGGTTCACAATCTCCTCATCCGTTTCCGGAATGCCGGTATAAAAAACAACCTCTTTTCCAAGCTCCTTCAAACGCTCCACTCCCCATGTATTCAATCCGGTAGAATCTACCACTACAATTTTCTCAAACATATCTTACTTTATTAACTACCATCTTCAATTAATTATCCCTCTCACAAAGCTATAAATAAAATAGCCGCAAAGAGCGACTTTCAGCACGACACTCAATAAAAAACCAGCGAACGCCCCGAAACCAGCCTTCAACGCATCTCCGGACGCCTTGCCTCCCAAAAGTTCTCCAACGAAAGCCCCCACGAATGGACCCAGCAAGATCCCCCAAGGCGGAAACACGAATATGCCGGCCACGGTTCCCACGGCACATCCCCAATTTCCCCACTTGGACCCTCCGCTATACTTAGTCCCCAGCATGGGCGTAACATAGTCCATCGCCTGTGCCAACACGACCAGCAATCCCCACACGACCAACTCCGTAACCGTAAATTCCGCATAACCCGTAAAATGCAGCAGCCACAAAGCCAAATACGCCACCGGCGGCCCCGGCAAGACCGGCAAAAAACACCCCGCCAATCCCACCAACAAACAGATAACGCCTAGTATAACCAATAAGATATCCATACAATCACTATTTACAATAATCCTTTATTTCACCAATTCTCCTTATTAATCAAATTCACCACGACTTTCACCATCATATCTTTTTCCTCCGTCCGGCTTTCCGCTATCATCAAGGTTAAAGCGACCAATGTATTATCAGCGATACGTTTCGTCCCATCCGGATTATATAAGATTCCATTATTATCGAGAAACCACAAGAAAAGCGTTGCGGCTATACGCTTATTACCATCGCTGAACGAATGATTTTTTGTAACCAGATAAAGAAGCATAGCCGCTTTTTCCTCTACCGAGGGATAAAGATCCTCCCCACCAAAAGTTTGGTAAATCTGTCCGATAGAGCTTTTGAAAGAGCCGTCTTTCTCGTTTCCGAATAAATTACTTCCACCAAATTTACTTTTCAATCCTTGGATAGCCAACATCGCATTTTCATAGGTAGCCTTAAACCGTTGCTCATTTGTCGTCGAATGAATATCCAATTGCTGATAGTCATACTTATCCAGTGTATCTAAGGCATAGGTATAGTCTACAACTACATCTAGTAACGTACGGCTTTCATCCGAGGAAAGAACCTCCTGACCCTTAACTGTACGACCGAGGACTTGTACAAGCAGCTTCAGTTCGTCGTATTTTTGTTGGGTCAGTTGTTTATTGACAGCGTAGCCTTTGACAAGGTATTCTTTTAGGATTTTATTCGCCCAGATACGGAATTGCGTACCACGCTTAGACTTGACACGATAGCCGACTGAGATAATGACATCAAGACTATAAACCCCAGTAGGCTTGTATTTGGAAAAAGTATTATGCAAAATTTGCATATTACTCATTTCCTCAAGTTCTCCTTCTTTAAAAACATTTCTGATATGCCGAGCTATTACCGATTGATCCTTTTGAAAAAGCTCCGCCATCTGCGCTTGCGTAAGCCATACTGTATCATTCTCCAATTTCACGTCAATTGAAGTCTCACCATCGGCTGTCCGATAAATAACGATCTTGCCATTTTCCATACGTTTCAGTTTTTAGGATATATAAATAGACAAAGATACAAACATTTCCCACCCTTAACTGTTTTGCTAAAAGCTAAATCTAAACATATATATTTATGCACAAACATTTACGCCTGACATGTTATGCTTTGTTGTGCTTGCTGGTGCCGATCGGGGTAATGGCGCAGACAGAGCATACGTATTTAGACCGTGCCCTACCCGGATCATGGTCTGAGGAAGGAAGTGATTTCCAGCAGACACTTCCCGTAGAAGATAATTGGTGGAGAAATTTTAAGGACCCGTTACTGGACTCGCTGATAGAAGTAGCCGTGAAACAAAACTATTCCGTGCGAATGGCGATGGACAGGATCGCCATGGCGAAAGCCAACCTGCGGTCGGCACAAGGAAGCTACTCGCCCACCCTAGAGCTTTCCGCCGGATGGACACGGCAACAAAGTAGCGGCAATATCAATCAGGTACCCAAGGCGATCACCCAATATTCCAGCGCTACCGTAGATATGAACTGGGAGGTGGACGTATTCGGGAGTATCCGGAACCGGGTGAAAGCGGAGAAAGAGAATTTCGCCGCCTCGAAAGAGGAATACAACGCCGCCATGGTCTCCCTTTGCGCTCAAGTAGCCTCCTCCTATATCAATATGAGGGAACTGCAACAAGAGGTAAAGGTAGCGCAACAGAACTGCCGCTCCCAACAGACGGTCGTACAGATCACCCAGAAACGGTATGAGACCGGGCTAGTCTCCAAACTGGACGTAGCGCAGGCGCAATCCGTATACTACAGCACGAAAGCCTCCCTACCGATGCTGGAGGCCGGTATCATCCAATACGCGAACTCCTTGGCGATCTTGCTAGGCCTGTACCCTTCCGATCTGCAAAAGATCATGGAGACAGAGGCCTCCTTGCCGGAATATATCGAGCCGGTCGGTGTAGGGCTACCGGCAAACCTGTTGCTACGCCGTCCGGATGTACGTGCGGCAGAACGGCAGGTCAATGCGCTTGCCGCCTCGCTCGGGGCCTCTAAGTCCGATTGGTGGCCGAAAGTATTCGTGAAAGGTTCGATCGGTTTCGCCTCCCACGACTTCGACAAGCTGGCGAATCATAATAGCTTGACCTATGAGATCGCCCCTACCCTTACGTGGAACTTCTTCCAAGGCACCCAGAAGATACAGGCTACCCGGTTGGCGAAAGCCCAGTTGGACGAGTCGATCCGGCAATTCAACCAGACCGTGCTTACCTCCGTACAGGAAGTGGATAACGCCATGAGCTCGTACAAGAACTCGATCAAGCAGATCGTAGCCCTCCGGGAAGTGGTAAACCAAGGAAAACAGACCTTGGATCTTTCCCTTGACCTCTATAAGCAGGGCCTTACGCCTTTCCAAAACGTACTGGACGCGCAACGCTCCCTCCTCACCTACCAGAACCAATTGACACAGGCTCAAGGTAGCTCACTACTGAACTTGATACAGCTTTATCAGTCATTGGGTGGAGGATGGAATCCTATGTAGGCCGTTCGATCCGATCGAACAAAAGCCCACTCAAACAATTAATATAAATAATCATTAAAGACAAAAGATATGAAGACATTTGTTTACATAGGGATTATCGGAGCCTCCGCCTTATTACTGGCGTCTTGCAAGGGGAAAAGCAAGCCGATGGAAACGCCCGTGCCCTCCATAAGCGTATCCACGCCGATCGTGAGGGACATTACCTTGACGAAAGAATACCCCGGATACCTTAGTTCACAACTGAAAGTAGACTTGGTAGCCCGTGTCAACGGATACTTGCGTACCTCTTACCTCAAGGCCGGAAGCCGGGTGAAGAAGGGCGATCTTATCTTCGTGATCGAACCGGACACCTATCAAGATAACGTCACCCAAGCCGAGGCTTCCGTAAAGACCTCCAAAGCCCAGCTGGAATATGCACGCAGCAACTACGAGCGTATGAAGGAGGCGGCTAAGAGCGGCGCCGTAAGCCAGATACAAGTGATCCAAGCGGAGGCTACCGTATCGGAGTCTGAGGCTGCCGTGAAGAATGCCGAGGCGGAGTTGAATACCGCACGGACCAACTTGAGCTATTGCTATATCCGTGCGCCTTTCGACGGTGCGGTTACCCGGGCCAGCTACGATATAGGTAATTACATCAACGGAGCCGTCCAGCCGGTTACCTTGGCCACCTTATACAAGGACGACTTGATGTTCGCCAATTTCAATATCGAGGATAACCAGTTCATGAAGATGATGCTGGAAGCCGCCCGCAACGATAGCACCGTGAAACTTCCGACCGAGATCCTCGTCAGCATAGGCAAGGATGGCGGCAATGCGTATACGGGCCGGCTGGATTATCTATCCCCAAATATCGACCTATCGACCGGTACCCTGAACGTACGTGCCAATCTGGATAACCCGAAGCATGTATTGAAGAGTGGCTTATACGTCACCATCACCCTGCCGTATGCCGAGCAGCCGGATGCGGTCTTGGTTCGCGACGCCTCGATCGGTACCGACCAATTAGGGAAGTACCTTTATATCGTGAACGACTCCAATGTCGTACGATACCGTCCTATCGAAGTGGGACAACTGGTAGACGATACGCTTCGCCAAGTGACTGCCGGTATCGGCCCCAAAGATCCCTATGTCACCTCCGCCCTGCTTAAGGTACGGGATGGCATGACTATCAAACCTATAAAATAAGCAAGCTATGGTAAAGTTCTTTATTAACAGACCGATATTCGCCACCGTACTTGCTCTGATCATCGTCGTGGCGGGTTTGGTCACCCTCAATATATTACCGATCGCCCAGTATCCGGAGATCACGCCGCCTACCGTACAGGTATCCGCCGTTTATCCCGGGGCGGACGCACAGACGGTAGCGCAAACCGTAGGTTTACCGATCGAGCAACAGGTAAACGGCGTGGACGGTATGCTTTACATGAGTTCAAACTCCTCCAGTTCGGGGGCTTACTCCCTAACGATCACCTTCGCCGTGGGAACGGATATCGACATGGCGACCGTCATGGTGCAAAACCGGGTGAGTATCGCCCAGAGCAGCTTGCCGGAACCCGTGATCGTACAAGGTATCACCACCCGCAAGCAATCCTCCAATATCGTGATGATGCTTACCCTAAGTTCCAAGGATTCCATTTACGACGGGTTGTATTTAAGTAATTACGCCACCTTAAATATGATAGACCAGCTAACCCGCCTGCCGGGTGTAGGCTCGGTACAGGTAATGGGAGCCGGAAACTATAGCATGCGTATCTGGCTAGACCCGGAGGCGATGCGTATCCGTAACTTGACGCCGGACATGGTCTATCAAGCCATATCCACGCAAAACGCCCAAGTATCCGCCGGTTACGTAGGCCAACCGATTCTACGGGCGGATAACCCCTATCAATATACCTTGACCGTGAAAGGACGGTTGACGACACCGGATGAGTTCGGCAATATTGTCCTTAAGACCGGGCAAGGTGGCAAGATCCTGCGATTGAAGGATATCGCCCGCATAGAGTTGGGTAGCTCCTCTTACAACGTGGTCTCTAAATTAAGCGGACAGCCGACTGCTGCGATAGCGATCTACCAGTTGCCGGGCTCCAACTCCTTGGATGTATCGAAGGTGGTAAAGGCCAAGATGAAAGAATTAGGCAGTTCCTTACCCGAAGGCGTGGAATACAAAGTGACCTTGGATACGACCGAGGTGATCGACGCCTCCATCCATGAGGTGCTTATCACGTTCTTGGAGACAACCTTGCTGGTAGTCTTGGTTATCTTCTTATTCTTACAGAATTTCCGGGCGGTAGTCATCCCGTTCATTACGATTCCGGTCTCATTGATCGGTACGCTGGCGGTCATGGCGGCTTTAGGCTTCTCCATTAATACGTTGACCTTATTCGGCTTGATTCTGGCGATAGCGGTGGTGGTAGACGACGCCATCGTGGTGGTAGAGAACTCCACCCGGCTCCTCGATACCGGGAAATATACGGCCCACGAGGCGGTATCGAAGGCCATGGATGAGATCGTAGGGCCTATCGTGGGCGTGGTATTGGTATTATTGGCGGTATTTATCCCGACAACGTTTATCAGCGGTATCTCCGGGCAGCTCTATAAGCAATTCGCCTTGACAATCGCCGCCGCTACCGTATTAAGCGGATTTAACTCGCTTACGCTTACGCCCTCGCTTTGCGCCCTTTTCTTGGAGAAGAATACGGAAGAACCAAAATTCTTCCTCTTCAAAGGATTCAATAAGGTATACGGAAAGACTCAGAAGATGTACGACTCGATCGTGGAGCGGATGCTGAAACGACCGGGAGCGGCGATGATCGTTTACGGTATCATCACGGCGGTAGCGGTTATCTTGTTTATGCGCTGGCCGACAACCTTTATACCCGAAGAGGATGACGGCTATTTCCTAGTCGTATCCCAATTACCCCCGGCGGCGAGCTTGAACCGGACGGAGGCGGTCACCAAGCAGATCGACGAGATCCTAAAGACATACCCCGAGGTGAAATCATTCATCAGCGTTAGCGGATTCTCCGTGATGGGTGGAGGGGAGCAATCCAATACGGCCACCTTCTTCGTGATCCTAAAGAACTGGAACGAACGTAAAGGTAAGGAGCATACGGCAGAGGCCGTGACCAACCGTTTCAACCGGGAGGCATCGGCTATCCAAGAAGCGCAGGTATTCGGTATGGTACCGCCCGCTATCCCGGGGTTGGGCGCTTCGGGCGGCTTGCAACTGCAATTGGAGGATCGTAAGAACCTAGGTCCGACGGAGATGCAGCATGCCGTGGAGACATTGCTGGCCAGCTACCGCTCGAAACCGCAATTGCTGAACCTTTCTTGTATGTATCAGGCCAATACCCCGCAGTATCTACTGAAGATAGACCGGGATAAGGTGCAGATGCTCGGTCTTCAGTTGAATCAAGTATTCTCCACGCTCAGCTATTATATGGGAGCGGCGTACGTGAACGATTTCGTGGAGTTCGGACGTATTTACCAAGTTAAGATCGAGGCGAACGGAGAGGCGCAGAAAGTGATCGATGATGTACTCCGTTTGAGTCTGGCGAATAGTAAAGGAGAGATGGTACCCTTCTCCTCTTTTATCGAATTAGACGAGCAATTGGGATTAGACCAGATCAACCTATATAATATGTATTCATCGGCGGCTATTACTTGTATCGCCAACCCGAAATATAGCTCTGGAGAAGCGATCCTAGCGATGGAGGAGCTGATACAGGAACAATTAGGTGATAATTTTGGATATGAATGGACCTCGGTCGCTTATCAAGAGACGAAAGCAGGATCTACGACGGTGATTATTTTCGCCATGGCGTTGCTAGTCGCTTTCTTGGTTCTCTCGGCTCAATATGAGAGCTGGACAAGTCCGTTGGCGGCTATCATGGGTTTGCCGATCGCCTTGTTGGGAGCTATTATCGGCTGCTGGGTGATGGGGGTTCCGGTAAGCGTATATACCCAGATCGGTATTATCTTATTGATCGCCTTGTCCGCCAAGAATGGTATCTTGATCGTAGAGTTCGCCCGGGATTTCCGAAAGGAAGGTAATCCGATACGGGATTCCGCCTTAGAAGCCGGACACGTTCGTTTACGTCCGATCCTGATGACCTCGTTCGCCTTTGTATTGGGTGTCATGCCTTTGCTTTTCGCTACCGGAGCAGGAGCGGCCAGCCGTATATCCTTAGGTGCGGCGGTAGTATTCGGTATGGCTATCAATACGATATTCGCCACGATGTTCATCCCTAACTTCTATGAACTGATGCAGACCATCCAAGAGAAATGGCTGAATAAAGGAAAGAAGACGGATGTTACGCCTAAACAATAGAAAGTTTCCAATCCTCTAATGAGGCAAAAAGAGAATAGCCATGGGTTTAGCCATGGCTATTCTTTTTTACTCCCTTCGGATACATTATTATATATTCTATGATTGGAATTAGGCGATTCCCAACAACTCTACCTCAAATATTAATGTGGAGAAAGCAGGGATCGGACCCGAGGCACGATTACCATAACCAAAATTGTAAGGGATATAGATTATCCATCTATCCCCTACCCGCATTTCTTGAAGAGCCAATTGCCAGCCTTCAATCACTTGGTTCAAGCGAAAGGCTTCCGGGCAACCCCGTTTCCATGAGTTATCAAATTCCCTTCCATTAATCAACGTTCCTTTATAATGTACGGAAACGACGCTTTCCCGATTAGGAGAGACTTTGCCTGTACCCGCTTGTATTACCTTATATAATATACCACACGGTAATGTCCGGATTCCCTCTTCCGAAGCGATCTCGTCCAAATACAATAGATTCTTCTCTTTGTACTCCTCTTTTCTACTCATATATATTACATTATCTTACATTTAGCTCCGCAAATGTAGCAAATAGAAATAGAAACGCAATGGCATGGTAACACAATAGACATGCCAAACGTTCAAATACTATCATTATATGAATCTGATTCCCGCATTTTTTATCATAGATCAAGAAAACATAGGAATCCGCAAAAAACATGCTATAAAACATACCACGTATGGAATAACGCCGTATATTTGTGTCGTAAAACATAATTGTAAAGCAAATATGGTAAAGAGATTGTTTAAACGTTACATCGATTTGCTAGGGTTTCAACCTTGGACAATTTGGGTTTACCGCATGTGGTAAACCTCACGATGAAAAAGAGGAAGGTTTAGGTTAAGGTTATCAGAAGTCCGGGATTAGGTTAGTAATAGGTTAAAAGGTTAAAGGTTTAGGTTTTCAATTCATTCGTTACTCGGACTTCAAAAGTTATGTGAGATTTAGAACGTGTCGAAAGGCACAGATTTATTAATTAAAAAGAAAATGAGCTATGAAAAGTTTTATTAGACATTTTTTGGATAGCTGCTTGAGATCACTCGCTGCTATCGGTCAGTCGGAGTTAACAAAATGGGGTTACAATAAATAAGTAACACCCCATTTTACCGGGAAGGTGAACATTTGATTTTTTCAAACCATACCGCGGTTGCTTGGCATCTTGCCAGACAACCGCTTTTTTGTATCCATACCTTTTAAACAAGGTATCTTAGTTTCATAGAGAAAGTATCCTAAGTTCATTGGCGAAGTATCTTAGGTGTATGGGGCGATGAAACTAAGATACTTTTATAACTCATGCGCCTATCCCCACTGAGTTTCTACTACCCATCTATATATTTATAGATATTAACTATTTGACAACTGTCTAACAACATCTTATTTTTGTCAGGAAGTTAAAAACAATTGTTGTTTCTAAACAGTTTTATTTAAAGATTACTTTATCTAAAATTCTTTATTGCGACATAAAAACTAAAGTTATGGAAGACAAAAAACTAACTGCCGCCAACGGACGCCCTGTTGCGGACAATCAGAACGTACAAACAGTGGGGCCACGTGGCCCGATGGTATTACAAGACCCTTGGTTCATTGAGAAGCTAGCGCACTTCGACCGTGAAGTGATCCCAGAAAGACGCATGCACGCCAAAGGTTCCGGCGCATTCGGTACCTTTACCGTTACACATGATATCACAAAGTATACGAAAGCGGCTATTTTCAGCGAGGTAGGCAAGAAAACTGACTGCTTTGTCCGTTTCTCCACCGTAGCCGGAGAGCGTGGAGCAGCCGACGCAGAGCGTGATATCCGTGGATTCGCCATGAAATTCTACACAGAGGAGGGTAACTGGGACTTGGTAGGCAACAACACCCCCGTATTCTTCTTGCGTGATCCCCTAAAGTTCCCGGACTTGAATCATGCGGTCAAACGTGACCCGAAAACGAATCTACGAAGCGAGGATAACAACTGGGATTTCTGGACTTTGCTTCCCGAGGCCCTGCATCAAGTAACGATTACGATGAGTTCTCGCGGCATTCCTTACTCTTATCGACATATGCATGGTTTCGGTAGCCATACGTACAGTTTTATCAACAATAAGAACGAACGTATCTGGGTGAAGTTCCATCTCAGAACCCTGCAAGGTATCAAGAACTTGAGTGACGAGGAAGCGGCTGCGATCATCGCCAAGGATCGTGAATCCCATCAGCGTGATTTGTTCGAGAGTATCGAGCGTGGGGACTTCCCGAAATGGAAATTCCAGATCCAATTGATGACTGAGGAGCAGGCCGAGACCTATCCGATCAACCCGTTCGACCTCACGAAAGTATGGCCGCATAAGGACTTCCCGTTAATGGATGTCGGTATCCTCGAGTTGAACCGTAATCCGGAGAATTATTTCCAAGACGTGGAGCAGGCCGCATTCAACCCGATGAATACTGTCGAAGGTATCGGCTTCTCCCCAGACAAGATGTTACAAGGTCGTCTATTCTCTTATGGCGACGCCCAGCGTTACCGCCTTGGCGTGAACCTAGAGCAGATCCCAGTGAACAAGCCCCGCTGTCCGTTCCATGCCTATCACCGTGACGGAGCGATGCGTGTAGACGGAAACTATGGAGCCGCAAAGGGTTACGAACCTAACAGCTTCGGCGAATGGAAAGACTCTCCCGAGAAGAAGGAACCGCCTTTGAAAGTACACGGGGATGTTTATAATTACAACGAGCGTGAGTATGATGATGATTATTACAGCCAACCGGGTGCCTTATTCCGTTTGATGCCGCCAGAAGAGCAACAGTTATTATTCGGAAATACCGCCCGTGCGATGGGTAACGCCCAACTGTTCATCAAGCAACGCCACGTACGCAATTGCTACAAGGCAGACCCTGCTTACGGTAAGGGAGTAGCTGAAGCTCTAGGAATCAGCTTGGAAGAGGCCTTGAAAGAAGACCGATAAAGTAGTAAGGCTACGATAGAAAGCGATAAAAGAGAGATAACCCCAGTAATCCTATGGATGAACAGGTTATCTCATTCTTTTTTAGTAGGATAAGAGAGGATATGCCATGAGACCCCGATACTGATAAGCCCTAACAAAGCTTTCACCCACCAATAGCCGACTAGCAAAAGGGAAGTAATGATCGTAGATAGCCACATGATAGCGATCGTGATAATCTTGGAACGCAAAGGAATAGCCTTATCTTCCACAAAGCCCTTAATATGCGGCCCGAAATAACGATTGCTCATCACCCGGTTATAAAGTCTCTCCGAGCTACGGACATAAAACCAACAAGTCAGTAACCAAAAAGGAGTGGTCGGGAGCAAAGGGACAAAGATGCCGATCGCTCCCAATATGAGAAAAAATGTTCCTAACGTAATGTATATGATACGTCTCGTCCCGTTCATCAGCCAACCGTATATTCTGCGATTTGCTTGAAACCGTTCAAGAAGTCCGTTATATTCATCCGTTTCTTTCCGGCAAGTTGCAAGGAATGCAATCGAAGGAAACCATCCTTCACGGCCACATCGATATACGATTTATGATCTGTATGGATAGAACCTACCGGGAAGTTATGCGTTGCCGGACGCTTCTCCGTCTGGTAAACCTTCAAGACCATACGTTTGCCATCCGCTGAGATCAATTCCGTCCAAGCGGCAGGATAAGGAGAAAGCCCACGGACGAAATCATAGATCTTCTTCACCGGTTGGTTCCAATCGATATGACAGGTATCTTTGAATATCTTCGGGGCCGGACGCAACTCGGCGGCATCCTTATAGAACTCCTCTTGAGGGATAGCGTCTGTTTTTCCATCCAACAGTAAGTCCACGGTCTCGGTAACCAACCCCGCCCCCATCGCCATCAAGGCATCGTGAACGGTTTCTACATCGTCGGTATCAGCGATCGGCAGATGTTTCTGACGGATGATCTTACCCGTATCAATCTCATGCGTAAGAAAGAAAGTAGTCACGCCGGTCTCCGTATCACCATTGATAACCGCCCAGTTGATCGGAGCGGCACCCCGGTATTGCGGAAGCAAGGAGGCATGCAGATTAAAAGTTCCCAGACGGGGCATATTCCAGACCACCTCCGGCAGCATACGAAACGCCACCACGATCTGCAAATCCGCCTGCAAGGCACGCAGTTCCTCTAAAAATGCCTCGTCCTTCAATTTCTCTGGCTGCAAGACCGGAAGACCCACCGATACGGCATATTGCTTCACAGCGCTCGGCTGAAGCACGCTACCATGACGGCCCATTGGCTTATCCGGCATCGTAATGACACCTACCACATTATATCCACCTTCTACCAAGGCACGCAGGCTCTCCACGGCGAAATCGGGAGTGCCCATATATACGATTCGTAAATCCTCTTTCTTCATATACAATAAATTGGATCTGTTTTTAACAAGTTAGTCCCCGGAAAAGTTATCGACCAATACCTCCCGATAGGAATTAAATATCTTCGATTTCGACATAAAGCCGATATAATGGCCATTCTCATCGACCACCGGAAGATTCCACGCTTTCGTATCATCAAACGTCTGCATGATCTGATCCATCGGCGTGTTGATTACGATCTTGGCCGGGGCGGAAACCATGAACTTCGATACATGGAAACGATTATACAACTCCGGACGGAACATGATATTCCGGATATTATCCAGCAAGACGATACCCAGCAACACGCCCCGCTCGTCCACGACAGGAAAGGTGTTACGTCCGCTTCGGGAAATGACCTTTACCATATCGCCCAACGTCATCTCCGGAGACACCATCTGGAAATCTTTCTCGATCACGCTATCCGCCCGTAGCAAGGTAAGCACCGCCCTATCCTTATGGTGCGTCAGCAACTCGCCTTTCTGCGCCAAACGCATGGAGTAGATGCTATGAGGCTCGAACATAAGGATCGTGATATAGGAACTGATCGAGACGATCATCAAGGGGAGGAACAAATCATACCCACCCGTCAGCTCGGCAATCAAGAAAACCCCGGTCAAAGGAGCGTGCATCACCCCGGACATAATGCCCGCCATACCCAGCAAAGCGAAATTCTTCTCTGAGATATACATCGTGAACGGGAAATAATTAGACGTATGCGCAAAGATAAAACCGGCGATACAGCCCAGATACAAACTAGGAGCGAAGATACCACCGCAACCCCCTCCGGCATTCGTGGCGCTGGAAGCGAATACCTTCGTAAGCAAGATCAAGGTCAAGAAGATCAAGACCCCGAAATACGTATCGTTCAGATCGTAAAACAAACTCTTGTCCATGATATGCGAGAACTGCCCGTTCAGCAACGAGCCGATCGTATCATAGCCCTCACCATATAGTGGGGGGAACAGGAATATCAAGATACTCAGCATCACGCCGCCCAACATGAACTTCTTCCAATACGTACCCAACTTCCGGTACATCCCTTCCACCTTGTTCATCACACGGGTAAAATAAAGGGATACCAATCCGCAAAAAACACCCAGCAAGAGCACGTAAGGAATACGCTCGATCTCGAATGCCTCGGTCTGAGAAAACTTAAACATGGCCTCGGTACCGGTAAAGATATAAGACATCGTAGCCGCCGTCACCGACGAGATCAGCAAAGGAAGCACGGAAGTCATCGTAAGGTCCAGCATCAATACCTCGATCACGAACACCAACCCGGCGATAGGCGCCTTGAAGATACCGGCGATCGCTCCGGCGGCACCACATCCCACGAGCAACATCAACGTCTTCTGCTCCATCCTGAACACCCGTCCCAGATTAGAACCGATAGCCGCCCCTGTCAATACGATAGGAGCCTCCGCCCCGACCGATCCACCAAAGCCGATCGTCACGGAACTGGCTACGATAGACGTCCATGTATTATGCGGCTTGATACGGCTCTTTCGTTGCGAGATGGCATACAAGATCTTCGTCACCCCATGGCCGATATCGTCACGCACGATATATTTCACGAACAAGCCGGCCAACAAGATACCGATCACCGGATAAAGCAAATAGAGATAGTTCACGCCATCAGCACTGAAATTACCCGTCAATACATGTTGTATGAAATGGATCAATTGTTTCAATATGATAGCGGCCGCAGCTGTGCAAATTCCCACGATAAAGCTGATAATAAGGATAAAATGCTTCTCCTTGATGCGCTTTTCCCGCCATAACAACAATTTATAGAATAACCCTTCGTTAGCCATTTTAAATACCTTTACCTGTAAACACTGTTTTAACTGTATAAATGAGAATCGTTATGTCCAGAATCAAGGACATATTCTCATAGTATAATATATCATATTCCAAGCGCTCGATCATCTCATCCACACTGCCGGCATATCCATATTTCACCATACCCAACGAGGTGATTCCCGGACGTACGTTATGCAGCAGATAGTAGAAGGGGGCTTTCCTCACGATCCGCTCGATGAAATATTTACGTTCCGGACGGGGGCCAACTAGCGACATATCCCCTTTCAGCACGTTCCAGAACTGCGGTAACTCGTCCAAGCGGTATTTCCGCATCACCCGTCCGAAGGGAGTGATACGGGAATCGTCCTCGGAAGAGAGCAACGGACCTTCTTCCTCGGCGTTCGTATACATCGTACGAAACTTATAGATCATGAAAGGCTCGCCCATGTATCCGATCCGTTCCTGACTGAAAAACACCGGGCCGGGGGAATCCCGCTTCACCCGCCAAGCGATATACAGGAACAAGGGAGATAAGAGCACCAAGAAAATCAGAGATAACATCTTATCCATAAAGAGCTTTACATTCTGCTCGATGGGCAAGAAGTTGTTATCCGTCACGTCCACCAGCGGAACGCCCTTTATCGCCTTGATCTTTACTTGCGATAATGAACTGGATTTATCCGCCAATATCTTGATCGGCCGTTTATAGCAATATAACGAATACAGGATATCCATCAAACGGCTATTATCCACCGTCTCCAAGGCGACAACCAGCTCATCCACCTTTTTCTCCTCTACAATCACCGGCAAAGATTCCAGCCTACCGATCACACGATCTCCGGCGACCCCGCCTTTTTTCTCCGTACCATCGGAGACAAAACCGACGATATTATAACCCAACCCATACAGGTCGTCGGCAATACACGCCGCCTTCTTCCCCGCCCCAATCATCAATACGTTCAACGCCCATTCCCTGCACTTTATCTTCCGTAACCCGGCCTGCGTAATCAATAACCGGGGAATATACGTCAAGACAAACTGTAATCCCCATAAAGAGAAAAACATATCATAATACACATGATAGGAACGGGGCAAGTCATTCAGCACTAAGGCAAAAAACAAGATCACGACACCGATCGACACGCTCCCAAGGGTAGAGAACAACTCAGTAAGCCTCGACTTACCGAACGGTTTATTATAATAACCGGAAAACCAATATAATACGAACCAGAAAAACGGGATCAATAGCTGCCCCTTCAACGAGGGGATATGCAGCAAAAAGGCCCCGACGGTATCAAACCCTTCATACACCGCCACCTCCTCATAGCGTATCAGGTTAAATAATAACCAGACTACCGACGACGCTATAAAATCCGAGACAATATATTTTCCGGCTTGTACGCTTTTCTTCATCCTTATCTAATTACCTGCACAAGCCCACCGGCTCCTAGCTTGATAATGCCGGACGGAGCGGCCTTGCTCATATCGTCCTGACGATAACTCACGATATAATCCACACCCTCCTTGATCACCTCCGATACCTCGCTGAAATTAGCGGGAGAAGGCTCGCCGCTTACGTTGGCGGAAGTAGAGACCAAGGGTTTACGGAAGCGCTCGCACAATTTCTTGGAGAACTCCTCGTTCGTGATGCGGATACCCACGCTACCATCGGCTCCCAATAGATTTGTCGCCAAGTTCTTGGCACTTGAGTAAATGATGGTCAACGGCTTATCAGACACGCTAATCAAATCCCAAGCGATATCGGGAACATCCGACACGTACCTATCCAATTTAGCCTCGCTGTCCATCAAGACCAACATAGCCTTATTGTCTGCCCTTCGCTTTAGCTCGTACACTCTTTGTACGGCTTTTTCATTGGTAGCGTCGCAACCAATTCCCCAGATAGTGTCTGTAGGATAAAGTATTATGCCGCCTGCGGCCATTACTTCGCAAGCTTTTTTAATATCTTCCGTCATTGTATTTTATAATATTTAGGCAAATGTACGAATCATTCTCCTACTTCAAAAAAATAATAACAAA
This sequence comes from Parabacteroides sp. 20_3, assembly GCF_964238835.1. Lineage (NCBI taxonomy): Bacteria > Pseudomonadati > Bacteroidota > Bacteroidia > Bacteroidales > Tannerellaceae > Parabacteroides > Parabacteroides sp. 20_3. The sequence goes on from NZ_CAXSNO010000002.1 coordinate 718,638, forward strand.
AAAACTATTTTCTTTAAGCCATACCGGATATACCATATTTAATTTCTAACTTTACGGGTTGAAATATATTGCGGAAATCTCGCCTTTGTCATACGGTAGATTAAGGATGACAAGGTATCCGTAGTATCAGGCAAGCAAAAAAGAAAAAAACAATATATAATGATTAACAAATGGAACTTTCAAACCCCATCAGAAGAAGAGTTACATAAGAGAGACCAATTGGTGGCTGAATTAGGATTCAGCCCGGTGATCTGTCTCTTGCTCGTTCAACGAGGTATCACTTCGATCGAAGAGGCGAAGAAATTCTTTAAACCCAGCTTGAACGATTTGCACGACCCGTTCCTTATGCCGGATATGGATAAGGCGGTGAGGCGCTTGAACAAAGCCTTGGGGAATAAAGAAAAGATTTTGATCTACGGCGATTACGACGTGGATGGAACGACAGCGGTATCGCTCGTCTTCAAGTATTTAAGACCTTACTCGTCTACCTTGGATTTCTATATCCCAGATCGATACGACGAGGGGTACGGTATCTCTTACAAGGGTATCGATTATGCCGCCGAGAACGGCGTGTCGCTGGTTATCTCGCTGGATTGCGGTATCAAAGCGATCGAGAAGATCGAGTACGCCAAGGAGAAAGGTATCGACTTTATTATTTGCGACCACCATATGCCAGACGCCACTTTGCCGGACGCTGTCGCCGTATTGGATGCCAAGCGCTCGGATTCTATCTATCCGTATGAGCATTTATCGGGTTGCGGAGTGGGATTCAAGTTCATGCAGGCGTTCGCCAAGAGTAATAATTTCCCGTTCTCGGATCTGGAGAAGTTGTTGGAACTGACGGCGGTCAGTATCGCCTCGGATATCGTCCCGATTACGGGAGAGAACCGCATCCTCGCCTATTACGGGCTGAAGCAATTGAACAGCAACCCCAGCCTCGGGCTGAAAGGGATCATCGATATCTGCGGATTGACCGGAAAGGAGATCACGATCAGTGATATCGTATTCAAGATCGGTCCCCGTATCAACGCTTCCGGCCGTATGATGAACGGGAAGGAGGCGGTGGAACTGCTACTGTCCAAGGATAGCGCCAGTGCCCGGGAGAAGAGCGAGAGCATCAACCAATATAATGAGGAACGCCGGGAATTGGACAAGAAGATCACCGACGAGGCGAACGCTGTCATCGACGAAGTAGAGAACATGGATGACCGGAAGGCGATCGTGGTGTATAACCCGGGATGGCACAAAGGCGTGATTGGTATCGTAGCGTCCCGTTTGACCGAGAAGTATTACCGTCCGGCGGTCGTTCTTACCAAATCGTCCGAGTTGATCACCGGATCGGCACGTTCCGTAACGGGTTTCGATATTTACAAGGCGATAGAGAGCTGCCGGGATTTATTGGAGAATTTCGGGGGACATACCTACGCCGCCGGGCTTTCCCTTCGGGAGGAGAACCTAGAGGCATTCACCGAGCGTTTCTTGAAGATCGCATCCGAGGAGATCATACCGGAACAGATGATCCCACAGATCGATATCGACGCTATCTTGGATTTGAAAGAGATCAACCAGAAGTTCGTGAACGACCTAAAGAAGATGAGCCCGTTCGGACCGGACAACCAGAAGCCTGTATTCTGCTCGCTTGGCGTAAAGGACTACGGCACCAGTAAGCTCGTGGGTAAGGAACTGGAGCATCTCAAGCTGGAATTGATCGACGGAAACTCAAGCACCCCCATGCACGCCATCGCTTTCGGCATGCACAGGCACAACGACCATATCAAGGGTATGAAGCCTTTCAACATCTGCTACACGGTGGAGGAGAACACCTACAACGGCAACACCTCTATCCAGCTGATGATCAAAGACATCAAACCCGACGATATATGAGGAGGACAGGTGGACGTCTACCATAAGATATTAGAGAAGTATTGGGGATACCCTGCTTTTCGCCCCTTGCAGGAGGATATTATCCATTCCGTCTGTGCCGGAAAAGATACGCTTGGGCTGATGCCTACAGGTGGTGGTAAATCCATCACCTTTCAGGTGCCGGCCTTGGCGATGGAAGGGATTTGCATCGTCGTCACTCCCTTGATCGCCTTGATGAAAGACCAAGTGGAGAACTTACGCCGGATCGGCATCAAGGCTACGGCTATTTATTCGGGCATGAGCCGGCAAGAGATTATCACGCAACTGGAGAATTGCATCTTCGGAGGGTATAAGTTTTTGTATGTCTCCCCAGAGCGGCTTAGTACGGATATTTTCCGGATCAAGATGGAGGCCATGCAAGTTTGTCTGCTAGTGATCGACGAGAGTCACTGTATCTCGCAATGGGGATATGATTTCCGTCCTTCTTACCTCAATATCGCTGAGATCCGGGACTTATTGCCGGGTGTTCCGGTATTGGCCTTGACCGCCACGGCTACCCCGGAAGTGGTGAATGACATACAAGAGCGTCTGCGGTTCAAGGAGAAGAACGTATTTCAAAAGAGCTTCGCCCGCAAAAATCTGGCTTATATTGTCCGGAAGACGGAAGATAAGTTAAATACACTCGTTTATATATTGGGAAAAGTTCCGGGTACGGCCATCGTATATGTCCGCAATCGGAAACGCACCAAGGAGATCGCCGTCATGCTGCAACAGGCGGGTATCTCCGCCGATTTCTTCCATGCCGGATTAAACCGTGACGAGAAAGAACTGCGTCAGGCCCGTTGGAAAAACAACGAGTGCCGGGTAATCGTATCGACCAACGCTTTTGGTATGGGTATCGATAAGCCGGACGTACGATTGGTCGTGCATATGGATATGCCGGGATCGTTGGAGGAATATTATCAAGAGGCCGGACGCGGGGGGCGTGATGAGAAGAAAGCCTTCGCCGTGGCTCTTTGTTCCTCCACGGATAGCGCCAAGCTAAAGAAACGGCTGGCGGATGAGTTTCCGGACAAGGAGTTTATCTACCGGGTCTATGAGGCGTTGGGTAATTATTACCAGATCGCCGTAGGGTACGGGCTAGACACGGTACACGATTTCTCGTTAACGGATTTTTGTTCCGCTTATAAGTTCTCTTTATTGCAAGCGCATCATGCCTTGAAGATCCTTGGGCTATCGGGCTATATCGAGTATACGGAGGAGGTGGACAACGCTTCCCGCCTGATGTTCACGGCTACCCGTGACGAGCTTTACAGGTATTTAAGTGAGAACAAGCGAACGGATGAGGTGATTCAGACGATCTTGCGTTCTTACACCGGGTTATTTGCGGATTATGTTTATATAGATGAGAGCGTAATCGCTACCCGTGCGAGAGTAACGCCTCACGAGGTGTATGAGACCTTGGTAGGTTTATCCAGATACCGGATCGTAAACTACATCCCGCATAAGAAAACCCCGTTGATTATCTATACCCAGACCCGGGAGGAACAGCGGTATCTTTCCATACCCCGCTCGGCGTATGAGGAACGCAAGGAGCGTTTCGGGAAACGGATCGAGAAGGTGCTGGAATATATCAACGAGGAGCGGGTATGCCGTAGCCGCATGCTCCTATCCTATTTCGGCGAGGAAGATTCCGCCCCTTGTGGCTGTTGCGACGTATGCTTATCGAAGCATGAATCACAGCTTATGAATTGGGAATTCAGCGCTATCCGGGAAAGTCTCGTAAAGGTATTGGCCGAGGAATCCCCTATCCCCGTGAAAGAGCTTATTGAGAAATTACCTTTCCCTCAAGAGAAAAGCCTCACGGCCATCCGCTTTCTGGCGGATCAAGATCCCCGATTCACATTAAGCGACGGCTATCTATCGCACGAGGATTCAGCAAAATAGCACGATGCCCATCGTAAGCTCCTTAGAATGCCCATTGTTAGCTTGCTAGAATGCCCATCATAAGGAGCTTACAATGGGCATTCTAATAAACCAAGTATCACCGCTTATAATTACTCCGATTAGATACTTGTTTTTCCGTCGGGAAATCAGCGGGAACCTTTTGGGTTACCTTGCCGGTAGCGGCCCATTCCGCACCTCTTAACAAGGTGATCTGGAAGCCGGCGCATTGCATAGCCGGACAATTCTCTACCGTTTCCCCCGCGTGCCCTAGCATCGTATGGAATATACGGGCATTCCCATAATCAACCGTAAAGATCAACGGCTCCTCACGGCCGGAGCCTCCGGTCTCCTTGTCCGAATAAGCGGTATACAAGCAATCCTTTATATTTCCCGGGCCACGCATACGATCATATAACTCATCCTGCGCATGTTTCCATTTATTCGGCAGCCCCTTCATGATCGGATGCTCATGGTTCCGGGCATTCAGCACATACTCATGTTGTTTGCCATGAGAGCCACCCACGCCCGCCGAGCTATCCTTTATCAACTTACCATCGCTCCAATATACATAGGGTCCCGCTTTCTCATCCCGGTTCTCCCAACCGCCCAAGGCACAAATCTTATTGTATTCCGGCCAGTTCACGAAGGCGTTATCAGCGGCATGATAGATCACGACACCACCACCTCCTTGCACATATTCCAAGAAACGACGGTTTGTCTCTTCCGGCCAAGCATCCCCATTATAATCCAGCACCACCAGCTCGTAAGGACTAAAATCCAAGACAAAGCCGGACATATCCTTCCCCGCCTCCGGAGAGACCGCGAAATCCACGGAGAAGCGTCCCGAGTTCTCCAATATCTGTTTAAGCACCACGTGGCTCACCTGCCAATTATGGTTATTCTGCCCCGTTATTAATAACGTCTTGATCGGCTTACGGGCCGACATGCCACATACAACCAGTAAAGCGGCCAAAAGGAAAACGATCTTCCTACAAAATACATGTCTCATGGTATGAATAAGATTTAAGTAAACTATAAATTATCCGTCTTTATTTAATAACAAAGGGAAGCGGCACCGAATAGCCCCGGATTCTCCAGCTTAGAGAAACGTATCTTCAAGTTCTTGATAGAGTTCGGATAAGCGAAATCCTTCAAGTCCTCATACATGCTCTCCTCAAACAACTCATGGGCGGAGGTCACCGAGCCTCCGAAGACGATCATCTCCGGATCTACCGTCAATACCACGATCTTGATAGCGGCGGCCACATGTACGCCCAACTGCCGATAAGCCTCCAGCGCCTGCTCGTCCTTCCGCATCGCACGGGTGTACATCTCCTTCCCATCCACGCCCCATACGTTCATGAAATAGGAACCGCTACAGAAATATTCCAAGATCTGTCCTTGGTAGGGAATCATGCCAAACTCTCCCGAGCCACAATTAGCGTCGGCCAGCAGCTTGCCTTTCTGGATAATTCCACCCCCCAAGCCTGTACCCAAGGTGAGGCCCACGAAGTTATCAACCGTCTTTCCGTCGCCAAAGATACGCTCACCCAAAGCGAAGCAATTCGCGTCGTTATCCACATAAACCGGCACGGAGAAGCGAGCCTCCAAGATCTCCTTCAAATGTACCTCTTCCCAATGCGGGATATTCACTACGTTATATACGATCCCCTTCTCACGATCCACCACGCTCGGCACACCGATACCGATAGCTACCACGCCCTCGTCCCACACGGAACGGATCACCTCTATCAAAGCCTCCAATGTCTCCCCACAATCCGCGGCGTCCTGGGGAGTCGGGGCGTTCCCCTGAGCCACTAATCGATCCCCTGCGATACGGCCGGCACGCATATTCGTCCCCCCTAAATCCACTCCGATATAAGCGTTTTTCTTGACTACACTCATTCTTTTCACGATATTAATTAGATTATACTCCCACAAAGCTAACAAAAAAGGCAATGCTACGAATAACATTGCCTTTTAAACTGGTAAATTTAATACATCTATGCTTTTTATTTTCCCCGGCGTCAACTCCATCCAGCACGTATACCGACATCGCCTCACGCCTACGTTCGCATAGGCCTACGTCGATATACGTGTGAGGCAATGCCGGTATACGTGTAAGACGGCACCATTATAACTACCGCATCAAGCGAAGAACAAGATCAATAATTGCGCCGTAAGCACCCGCAAAAACATGGTCAATGGGTATACCGTTGCGTAACCTACGGAAGGAGCGTCGTTTCCAGCCGTAGCGTTCGAGTAAGCCAAAGCGGGCGGATCCGTCGTACTACCGGCGATCAAGCCCATTAAGGTGAAATAATTGATCTTATAGAAATAGCGGCCTACACAACCGATGATCAGTAAAGGAACCGTCGTGATAATGAAACCGTAACCGATCCAAGCGAATCCGCCGTTGTTCACGATCGTATCCACAAAACCATCGCCGGCACTGATACCCACGCAAGCGAGGAAGAGGGTGATACCGATCTCACGCAACATCAAGTTAGCGCTCTGGGTCGTATAGGTAACCAGCTTATAACGGTAACCAAAACGGCTAATCAAGATCGCCACGATCAGCGGACCTCCCGCCAAACCTAACTTAACCGGTTGCGGAATGCCCGGGAACGTGATAGGAATACTACCCAAGACAATACCGAGGGCAATGCCGATAAAGATCGTGATCAAATTCGGCTCGTTCAAGCGTTTCATGGAGTTACCCAATACCTTCTCCACATTGGAGACAGCGGTTTCGGTACCCACCACATTCACACGGTCACCCACTTGCAACGTCAGGCCCGGCGTAGCGACCAAGTCCACGCCCGCACGGTTGATACGGGTGATATTGATACCATATAATTTACGCAGTTTCAACTGTCCCAGCTTCTTACCGTTCAACTCCGGTTTCGTGATCAAGATACGGCGGTTGATAAACTGGCTCTCCATACGAATCCATTGCTTGCGCTCCATATCGATCTCCTCGCCGATGAATGTCTTTACGGACTCGGCATCTTGATCTGTCGTGATCACGAAAATCTTATCATCCTCATTCAAGATCGTACCGGCGGAAGCGATCTCGATCTGCTTGTTATCATTACGCCATACACGGGAAATCACGAAATCCAGATGATCCATCAAACCGGATAACTCCCCTACCGTCTTACCGAAAACCGCAGGGTTCTTTACGACCAGCGAGATCGGTTTCGCCTCATTCGTATGCGAGGCATCCTCTTTATTCAAATCGTCATTCTCCTTATCGAAATTCACACGGAATACGTAACGTACGAAAATGATCGAAAGAATAATACCGATCACGCCCAGCGGATAAGCCACGGCGTAACCCAAGGCGATCGTATTATCAGAAACCCCGTACATATCGGAATAAGCCTGCTGAGCCGCACCTAATCCGGGGGTATTCGTCACCGCCCCCGATAAAATACCCACCATCGTAGGCATCGGAATACCTGTCACGAAATGCAATACCAAAGCCGTAGCCACGCCAAGGAAGACAATTCCACAGGCAAGCATATTCAACGTGATTCCCCCCTGCCTAAAAGACGAGAAGAAACCCGGCCCGACTTGCATACCTACCGAATAAACAAATAAGATCAATCCAAATTCCTTAAAGAAATGAATCACATTGTGGTTAACCGTAAACCCAAAATGCCCTAAAATAATACCTACAAACAACACCAAGGTAATCCCAAGCGAAATCCCAAACACCTTTATCTTTCCCAACTGAATGCCGGCGGCAATCACGAAAGATAGTAAAAGGATAGAATGCCCGATACCTTCTCCCCATAATAAATCGTTTATCCAATCCATGCTAAAATCTTTAAAAATCTTATTACCTATTAATAAAGACGCGAAGTTAGGCATTTACTTTGTGTTTTACAACATAACACCTATATTTACCTTTTAAATTAAAATCTCATGAAAAAGATATATTACATTTTATCAGCATTGTTCCTTTGCGTGGTAGCCACCTCGGCGCAAGAAGCTGGAAAAACGGTAGTTATTAAAACCAATGTAGGTACTATGAAGGCCATCCTGTACGATGATGTGCCTAATCACACACGTACTTTTATCGAACGGGCGAAACGGGGGGATTTCAACGGGACCTTATTCACCCGTGTCCTGCCGGAGTTTATGATCCAAGGAGGAGCCCCGGATTCCAAGAATGCTCCCGCCGGTGCCAAATGCGGCTTTGGCGATCCTTCCGCCGAGATCCTGCCCGAGATCAACGAGAAATATTTCCATAAGAAAGGAGCCTTGGCCGCTCCCCGCCAACCGGACGATGTCAACCCGCAAAAGAAATCGGACATGTCGCAATTCTTTATCGTGCAGGGGAAGGTCTATAGGGAAACCGAACTGGATACGTTAGAGCGTACCGCCAACTATCCGGCCCGGCAAAAGGCCCTGAAGGAGTTTTACGCACCGGTCCGTGCCGAGTTGAATATGATAAAGATGAGTAACAAACGGGAATACCAGAAGCGATTGAGAATGATCAACGCCCGGATAGACTCCGTTATTCAAGCAACTCCCGGGCATTTGCTATTTACGGACGAGCAACGGAAGGCTTATACCACCGTAGGCGGTTGCCATCATCTGGACGGCACTTATACGATCTTCGGGGAGCTGACGGAGGGGTTCGACGTTCTGGATCAGATCGCCACCCAGCCGAAAGACCAGAATGACCGTCCGAAGAAAGACATCCGCATCCAAAGTATAACGATCGAATAATTCACCACTCCTATGTTAAAGAGAGATTTCATCATGGTACAGATCGAGGAACTGGGCAAAGTGATCGCCCTGATCATCTTCAATCGTAATTCCAACGATGGGGCACGCAAGAACCCCGAGTTAATCCAATCCGTCTACACATCCTTAAAACTGGATAACGATTTCTTGCTGAACACGCCTATCGACGGCATCCGCACTTATCTGGACGGTGATGACTCGTGTGGCCTCCAACGCATGGAACTGGCGACCAAGACCTTGCTGGAAGAAAGTTTCCTTTTGCCGGAGGCGCAAGGTAAAAAACTCCGGGCAAGAGCGAAAGAGCTATTGGAATATATCCAACGCAACGACACTACGTTCTCATTGGAACGAGTGGCGTTGCTGGAAGAGATAAATAACTATTGAATAGATTGCGGATCGGTGGTAGGGCCTTCCACGACTAGAAGGCCCTTCTCATCGATTCGCATTTTATCGATGAATACGACCCGCTCATCCCCTGTCTTCTGGGTACGCCCGTGGTAAACGCAATACATTTGTTTTCCGTCCTTCGACCAAGTAACGCTATTATGTCCGGTACCCGTGACGATACCGCCTTTTTCCACGTTCTTCTCCAGCACCGGATTATTAGATGCCTTCTCAAACGGTCCTAACGGATGTTCGGACACGGCATATCCCACCGCATAATTTGCCCCGCCGAAATAATTAGCGGAATACATCATATAATACAAGCCGTTGTGACGTAGCATGAAAGAGCCTTCCGTCCAACGACGTCCGACCTCCCCTTTGGTAACCGAGCGACTTTCCCATTCACTTTGCGCATCATCCAATTTTACAGGTGGACGCAGCAGAAGTACGGGTTCCCCAATTACGTGCGTAAGATCCGGAGCGACCTCCACCCCGTAAATCCAGCTTTCCTCAACGGAGTCGAACATGCCTTTCTTCTTTGCCTCATCGGCGATCTCGCTTTCTACCGGATGCTTATAGCAACAACGGGAATAATAGAGATAGGTACGGCCATCCTCATCCTCGATCAAGTTTCCGTCGATTACAGGATATCCCGGATCGAACAAAGGAGCATCGGCCAATTCCTTAAATGGTCCGGTCGGCTTATCCGACACAGCTACGCCGATACGGAAATTTTCCTCCCCGTTGGTCGGATTCTTCCGCCAATCCGCACTGAAGAACATATAGAACTTCCCGTCACGCTCGTACACTTCCGGCGCCCAGAAATTAGCGATTGCCCAAGAATCGGGCGTATTGCCCCGATAAACCTGCCCTTCCGACTTCCAATGGATCAAATCATCGGAAGAATAGGCGCAAAAACCGTCTACAGCCCCGGCACCGGTACCATACATATAATAACGTCCGTCCGAGGCCAACAATACGTATGGATCGCCAAACTGGACCGACAAAGGATTACTGTACGTTAACTCGGGCTCTTCCGCGGCAGACTTCTTTCCCGTACAACCCGCATTCAAACACATAAGAACTCCCAGACAAAGGGATATTCCTATTTTCATACCACTTTTCATTTTTCTTATTTATTGGATTCTAAATTATACACTCCTTCCGCACAACGTTCCCCGTCGATGGCGGCAGATACGATTCCTCCCGCATACCCCGCTCCCTCACCGCAAGGGAAAAGACCTTTTACCGTGACGTGTTGATAGGTATCCCGATCACGGAGGATACGAACCGGAGCGGATGTACGGGTCTCTACGCCGATCATGGTTGCCTCGTTGGTCAAGAAGCCTCTAGAGACCTTACCGAAATAACGGAAACCTTCCCGCAGGCGACTGGTCACAAATTCCGGCATCCAAAAATGCAACGGAGAGGCCAGCAGACCCGGCGTATACGAGGAAACCGGTAAATCGAAAGAGTTCTTCTTCCGCATGAAATCATCCATGCGCTGGGCGGGTGCCGTTTGCTTCATGCCTCCGTTTAGCCAGCAGACCTCTTCCAGACGTTCTTGAAAGGCCATCAACGCTAATGGGGAATCCGCATCTACCTTCTCGCCATTCCGAAGATAAAGCTCCTCCTGCCCTACCAGTTCGGAATAATCTTCCGGACGGATCTCTACCACCATCCCTGAGTTAGACCAGCGGGAACCCCGGTTGGAAGGCGACATTCCATTTACCACGACCTGCTTAGGTCCGCTCGCCGCAGGAACCACGAAACCTCCCGGACACATACAGAAAGAATAGACGCCCCGGTTATTCGCTTGCGTCACAAAACTATACTCTGCCGCAGGAAGATATTTCCCACGACCTTCTTTCCGATGATACTGGATTTGGTCGATCAATTCCTGAGGATGTTCCAGACGAACACCGACCGCGATCCCTTTCGCCTCGATCTGGATCTGGCGTTCGTATAAATAGTTATAGACATCACGGGCGGAATGGCCGGTAGCTAAGATAACAGGCCCGTAAAAGCTCTTTCCCGTATTCGTCTCGATGCCGATCACCTCGTTCTCTTTCATGATAAAAGCATCCATACGGGTCTCGAAATGTACCTCACCTCCGCATCGCTTGATTTGCTCCCGGATATTCTCGATCACACGGGGGAGCTTATCCGTTCCGATATGCGGATGGGCATCCGCCAAGATAGAGGGACTGGCCCCAAACTGGCAAAAGATATTCAGTATCTTATCTACCGAGCCTCTTTTCTTGCTACGGGTATACAGCTTTCCATCAGAATAAGCGCCGGCACCGCCCTCACCAAAACTATAATTTGATTCTCCGTTCACCTTATGCTCACGACTGATCAAGGCGATATCTTTCTTGCGTTCCCGCACGTCCTTACCTCGCTCGACGATGATGGGGCGCAAACCTAACTCTATCAAGCGCAAGGCAGCGAACAGACCTCCCGGACCGGCTCCTACGACGATCACAGGTTTCCCTGCCGAGACATCTTTATACTCTATCGATTGATATTCCGGCTCGCTGGGCATCTCGTTCATGAAAACACGCAGTTTCACGTTGACAAATATCGTTCGCTGGCGTGCGTCTATCGAACGTTTCAATACACGTACGGCTCGGATATTTTTCGGAGCCTCACCCGTCTCACGGGCTACTACTTGTCTTAGCGATTGCTCATTAACAGCCTCTTCCGGCAATATCCGGAGTTGTAATTCTTTTATCATTGTTTATTATATATTAACCGAATAGTTGCCGAAAGGCTTCCTCCACTTTCTTTACCTGTACGATTTGGATCTTGCTCTTCGCCGTATCGAAACCTTTTAGATTATTATGCGGAATGATAATCCGGGAGAAACCCAGCTTCTCCGCCTCCAAGATACGTTGCTCAATACGGTTGACCGGACGGATCTCTCCGGACAAGCCTACCTCTCCGGCCATACAAACACCCGGCTCGATGCTGATATCCAAGCTAGAGGAAAGGATGGAGCTGATTACCGCCAAATCGATAGCCGGATCATTCACTTTCAAACCTCCGGCGATATTCAAGAAAACATCTTTCTGGATCAACTTAAAACCCGCCCTTTTCTCCAATACCGCCAATAACATATTCATTCGGCGTAAATCGAATCCGGTGGCGCTACGTTGCGGCGTACCGTAAACCGCCGAGCTGACCAAGGCTTGCGTCTCGATCAGGAAAGGACGTACCCCCTCGATAGCGGCGGCGATGGCGACACCGCTCAGTCCCTCATGATTCTGGGTTAATAATAACTCGGATGGATTGCTGACCTCACGAAGCCCGTTCTGGCGCATCTCGTAAATCCCTAGTTCCGCCGTACTGCCGAAACGGTTCTTGATGCTCCGCAAGATACGATACATATAATGCTGATCGCCTTCAAACTGCAACACCGTATCCACGATATGCTCCAATACCTTCGGACCGGCGATACTGCCTTCCTTATTGATATGGCCGATCAATAAGACCGGGACACCGCTTTCCTTGGCGTATTTCAAGATAGCGGCGCTACACTCGCGTACTTGGGAAACACTGCCGGGGGAAGATTCCACGACTTCCGTAAAGATGGTTTGTATGGAATCTATGATCATCAAGTCCGGCTGGATATTGGCCGCTTGCGTAAAAATCTGTTCCAGATGCGTCTCGCATAGGATGAAACAGTTCGGATTATCATGCGATAATCGGTCCGCCCGGAGTTTCAACTGGCGACTGCTCTCCTCGCCCGAGACATATAGGGTTTTCAAGCCTGTCAAGCCCAACACGGTTTGCAAGACCAAGGTGGATTTTCCGATTCCCGGCTCTCCCCCGATCAAGACCAAAGAGCCTTTCACCAAGCCTCCGCCGAGGACCCTATTTAATTCATCATCTTTTAAATCGATACGGGCCTCCTCTTCCGTCGTTATATCACGCAATAACACCGGACGGATCTTATTGCCCTCCATAATACCGGGAACTGGCCGCTTCACGGCAGGCTCCTTTGTTACGATCTCCTCTACATAGGTGTTCCACTCCCCACAATTCGGGCATTTACCCAGCCATTTCGGGGAATCAGCGCCACAGTTAGAGCAGACATATACGGTTTTTGTTTTCGCCATTCTATCTTGAATTTGGCGTAAAGATACAAAAAACTACTTTTCCCCTACTACAACGATCTTCTTTCCGATACCGCAGCCCTTCTTAATTTCCGGGCTACCTTTCTCCTTATACAAGAATCCGCGGAACATACCGCCACTGTTATAAGGCATGGCGATATTTCCTAGTTTATCCACGGCGATCAAGCCGCCGTTGCCGGCGTTCGTATTCAATTCCGTATGGATGATATAATCCGCCGCTTTCTCTACGCTTTCCTTAAGGTATTTATAGCGGGCACACACATCGAACGCTACCGCATGACGGATAAAATACTCTCCATGCCCCGTACAGGAGACAGCGCAACTGTTATTATCCGCATACGTTCCCGCCCCGATCACGGGCGAATCACCGATACGCCCCCAACGTTTCTTAAACATACCGCCGGTACTGGTCCCGGCCGTTAAGTTTCCTTGCTTATCCAGAACGACACAGCCTACCGTACCGTTCTTCTTACTTTCTTGCTTTAACTTCTCGATCCACTCCATCGTCTTGGGCGTAGCGAAATACATATTGTCTTCTACCATTTCCAAGCCTTGTTCCTTGGCGAACTCCTCGGCACCGGCTCCGCTCAGCATGACATGCGGAGATTTTGTCTTTACGGCATAGGCTGCATTGATCGGATGCTTCACGTGTTTTAGGCCAGCTACAGCGCCTGCGCTTAAATCCTTGCCTTCCATGATGGAAGCGTCCAACTCAAAAGTTCCCTCCGCCGTACAGGTAGCACCAATTCCGGCGTTAAACAACGGATTTCCCTCGAAGTAATTGATTACGGCCATCACCGCTTCCGGCCCCTCGCCTCCCGAAGAAAGGACCTTATCTCCAATCATTAAAGCGGAGTCCAATGCGGCGTAATATTGAGCCGACTTAACCGGATCTTCCTCCAATCCGGCCATCGCCCCCGCACCACCATGTACCACGATTACATACTCCCGGTCTTGCGCAAAAGCAATGGATGACACCATCAAAGCCGTCAAGGCTATCATTTGTTTTAACATGCTATTATATTTAATCATTTATACAATGCTCAAAAATAGAACAAATATCTGAATTATCTTAGAGACATAGACTTATTTCCCGATTTTTATCCGTACATTTACCTCGAACGGTAATCTCTTAAATAATAACATTATGGAAGAATACATCGATTCTATCATAAGAGTGGGAAAGATATTGATCGGAAGCATAATGGTCGTGTTCGTACTCTGGTACATCGTAAAGGATATTGTCAAGGCTTATGGGAAAGATTCGCATGAGCCGGATTAAAAAAAGTGCCGTGGCGATATGACCACGGCACTTCTCTTCATTATATCATAGAGAGCTATTTCATTCGTTCGTATACCATACCGGTCCCGGCTGGCTGCCCATGACGAACTCCAATGTCGCCCCGCTCATGATTTGCTCGTGGGTGATATAACTCTTATCATAAGGTTGTCCGTTCAGCTTCACGGATTGGATATAAATATTCTCCGCAGAGACCTCGGGAGCCAAAACCGTAAAGGTCTTGCCATTACCTACATGCATCTTCACTTCCGGGAACAACGGGGAGCCGATCTCATATTGGCTACTGATCGGATCAACCGGGTAGAATCCCATGGCGCTGAACACAAACCAAGCGGACATCTGCCCACAGTCCTCATTACCGCAAATACCGTCCGGGGCATTCAGATACAAGTCATGTAATACCTGAGCCACGTATTTCTGGGTCTTCCAAGGCTGGCCGACCTTATTATATAAGTAGATCACATGATGGCTCGGCTCGTTGCCATGCGCATACTGGCCGATCATACCTGTGCTGAAGATAGGCAATTCCTCATCCGATTTGGGGACATAGGTAAACATACTATCCAATTTCTCGGCGAAACGTTCCTTGCTTCCTACCAATCCGATCAAACCGTCCAAATCTTGCGGCACGGACCAGAAATATTGCCAACCATTGCTCTCGCAAATATCTTCCGTATAATCATCGGGGCTGAAATTAGCGGCAAAGTTTCCTTTCTCATCACGAGGCTGCATAAAGGAAGTTGCCGGATTGTACACATTATGATAGTTCTGTGAACGTTTAAAGAATTCGTCGGCGATCTCTTTCTTACCCATCTTCTCGGCCATCTTAGCGATGCAATAATCATCGTAGGCATACTCCAAGGTCTTCGATAAAGACCAGTTCTCCCATTTTTTCGGATCGCTATAAGCCGGTACGTAGCCCAACTTCTTATAATCGCCGATACCCCGATAGTCATCCCGGTTGGCTGTCGCTATACAAGCCTCCAGCGCTTTCTCGGCATTGAAATCACCGATACCTTTCAGATAAGCGTCTACGATAACGGGCACCGCATGATAACCGATCATCATATTCGTTTCCCAGCCATAAAGGTTCCATAAAGGCAAAGCCCCGTTCTGCTCATAGAACTTCAAGAAACCCTTGATCATATCATTCGCCCGTTCCGGCTCCGTATACGTAAACAACGGATGGGAGGCACGGTAGGTATCCCATAAAGAGAAAGTAGAGTAATTCGTCCATCCGTCCGCTTTATGGATTTGCTGATCCGGGCCGTAATAAGAACCATCCACGTCGCTATAGATCGTCGGGGCGATCATGGAATGATACAAGGCCGTATAGAATTTCACCATATCGTCCGTATTCCGGCTCTTCACCTCAATCTTGGAAAGCTGTCGGTTCCAATTCGCGCTAGCCTGCGCTTGATAGTAATCGAAATCATCCTTCGGGGCTTCCGCACGCAAATTCTTTCCCGCTCCCTCCATGCTGACACCAGAGATTCCGGTCGTGACAAGGATTTCCTCATCCTTCTTCGTATTGAAATCGAAACGGGCCACATAGGCCGTACCGATCCAACCTTTTTCCTTGGTCACGATAGAAGTCGTATCCATATGACAAGCCACGAAAGGCTTAGAGAAACGGGTCTCGAAATAAACATGCTGCAAGGGAGACCAGCCTTGGGATAGGCGGTATCCACGGATCGTCGTAGAGTCTACCACCTCGATCTTGGAATCCAAGGTAAAGTCCCAATTCATCGCCTTCTTCAAGTTCAAGAATACCGAAGCCTCGGCCTCCGGGAAGGTATACCGCTGGATACCGCAACGCTCGGTAGCCGTAAGCTCCACGTTAATGTTATAATCCTTCAGCAATACCCGGTAATATCCTGCGGAAGCCGCCTCGTCATTATGCGAGAACGTGGAATAGATTCCTAACGGCGCCGGGGCCTCTTTATAAGGACGGGTCACGGGCATAAAAGAGATATCGTATAAATCGCCTGCCCCCGTACCGGAAAGGTGCGTATGGCTAAAGCCGGCGATCGTCGTATCCGGATAGAAATACCCCGAGATGCGATCCCAACCCGGCAAACCGTTATCCGGGCTCAATTGTACCATACCAAAAGGGACTTGGGCTCCCGGGTAGGTATTGCCGGTAAAATCCGTACCGATCATGGGGTTCACATACTGCGAGTAATCCGCCTCCTGTTTCTTTTCAGGCGTGCAGGCCACGAGTGCCAGCAAAGAGACCGCCAATATAGACATGTGCTTCATGTTATGCAATTCGTTTTGAGTTTGAGCAAACATACATAAATTATTTCGAAAGAGAAACAGTTTACGGGGAAAACTTTCTATTTTCATCGGGGTGAAAATCTTTTTTCATTATGATGAGAATCTTTTTTCATCAAGGAGAAAATCTTTTTTCATCAAGACGAGAATTCGGTGGAATCCTTTAACTTTGTACAAAAACTACGATAACATGAAAAATAAAACATCAATACCACGCTATGACTCTTACAGCTTGTCTAGGAATGGGTGATGAGGAGATCATCCATCTATTACCCAGAACATTCAAGCCCTCAAATGCGTTGATCGTAGGTCTGCACTCATAGGACGAGGGTATGAAGGAACGGCAGAAAGAATTAGGTATAAAAGGTTTATCTCCGGAAGAAGTGGCGGCTGATAGCTCGCTTATCCTCGAATGGCTGAAAGGGACAGGTGCTTCCAAGGTTGTCATCCATTTCGATATGGATGTCATTGATCCAGCGGATATGATAGCCGGGGTCGGCATAGAACCGAACGGGATGAAAATAAACGAGGTAGTACGTGCCATCAATGACATTGCGTCCGAATACGATCTAGTAGGACTTACCGTCGCCGAACCTATGCCACGGATAGCGATTAAGCTTAGGAATATGTTGAGTCAATTACCACTGTTAAAAGCTTAAGCAATCAGATTGCCGTTCCGGTATTCTGATGGTGAGACTTTCAGCAATCGTTGCACGTAACGGCTGAAAAAAGACAAAGAAGAGAAATTCATATTGTCTGAGATTTCTTTCAATGTCAGGTTCTTGTCTGAAAGCAAGTGGGTAATCCGGGAGATGGTGAAACGGTCTATCCAGTAATTTGCTGTAAATCCGCTTGCTTTCTTACAAACTTCCGTAAGGTATTTAGGCGTAATGCAGAGCCGTGAAGCGTAATAGGATACTTCCCTGTGGTTTCGATAATCCCCCGCTTTTAGCAGATTTATAAATCGCTCCATCAACACGGCATTTTGTTCCGATACAGAGGGAGATTCATAAATTCGTGCATGGAAATCGTAAAGGTCGAGCACGAAAGTTTTAGCCAAACAACCGATTAGTTCGTCATGAAAACGATGCGTATGGTCCGTCAACCGCCTGCGGATAAGTTCAATATCTTCCATAAATATCCGCTGTTCTCGCTCTGTAAGCGACATGATCGGGTTACGGAGTAGTGTCAACTTTCCTATCACGTCATAATCATTTCGAGGGATATTCTTGAATGAAAAACTGTTCGAGATATAAAGTACCGTTACCTGAAAATCGTCGCTTATCTCTATCTTAGATATAAGTTCATTATGAGTAAATATAACGCAATCCCCTTTCCTCATCCGAAACCATTCGCCCGTCATCAGGAATGAAGCTTCACCCTCACGACAAAGCGCATGTGTACAATACCGGTCAAAACTCCCGGAAATCATATCATCGAGGTTGTCAGCAAATAGGATATCCGTATTCATAATCAGCTCTCTTGTTTACAGAGTAAAGATACAGAAAAACACGATATAAAAATAAAATCGAGACTCAACAACCGAAAAAAATGAAAATAGCACCGACTTTTATTTATCGTCATATCCGCTTATCAGACATAACTTTGCGACCACAATTTAAAATAACATTACGATGAACAAAACAGTAAAATTGAACAACGGCGTAGAAATGCCGATCTTGGGTTATGGTGTATATCAAATAGCCCCCGAGGAATGTGAACGTTGCGTATTGGATGCTATCAGCGTAGGCTATCGCTCCATCGACACGGCACAAGCGTACTATAACGAGGAAGGTGTAGGCAAAGCCATAAGTAAATGTGGCGTACCTCGCGATGAATTGTTCATCACCACAAAAATATGGGTGACCAACGCCGGAGAGGAGAAGGCGAAAGCCTCTATCAATGAGTCTCTGCGCAATTTACAGACCGAATATGTTGATCTTCTGCTCATTCACCAGCCTTTTGGCGACTATTATGGAACATACCGTGCCATGGAAGAGGCTTACCGTGCAGGAAAAGCCCGGGCCATCGGCGTAAGTAACTTTTACCCGGACCGTTTTATCGACCTAGCGGAACATGTAAAAATAAAACCCGCAGTGAATCAAGTGGAAACACACGTCTTCAATCAGCAAGTGAAAGCAGAGGAAATCATGCGGGAATATGGTACACAAATCATGTCATGGGCCTCTTTCGCAGAAGGGCGCAATAACTTTTTCACGAACGGGATATTGACGGGAATCGGACAGAAATATAATAAATCCGTGGCGCAAGTCGCCTTGCGCTTCCTCATCCAACGCAACATAGTCGTTATCCCCAAATCCACGCATAAAGAACGGATGGCAGAGAACTTCGACGTATTCAGTTTTGAACTTTCGGAACAGGACATGAATGAAATCGCGAAGTTAGACAAAGCCCAAAGCCTGTTTTTCTCACATTATGATCCGGAATTGGTACGGTTCATATTGAGCCTAGAGAAAAACAGATAAGCAAGGCCTACACAAAAAGAGGCGTAATCCGTTATGGATCACGCCTCTTTTATATTACATTATTATAACTTTCGGGATTTATTCCTCATTATTATCTTCCTCATCCTCATTCTCCTCGTCTTCTTCCTTTGGGGCTTTCTTCACGAAGAACGCACTCAACTCATACAAACCGTAGAGCGGTAAGAATACGATACTTAACGTAAACGGATCACTACTTGGAGTGATGAACGCCGCACCAACTAACAAGCCGACAACAGCATGCCGTCTGTATTTATGAAAGAACGAGCGGTTTAGCAACCCTATCTGAGATAATAGCCAAGATACCAATGGCATCTCAAATACGATTCCCATCATGAATATCAACATCAAGAAGTTATCCATGTAAGAATCAAGGGATACCTGTTCCGTAATGGCGGCACTCAACTCGTAAGTCGCCAAGAAACGTAGTGTCATCGGGAACACCAAGAAATAACCCACTGAGCATCCGATAAAGAACATTATCGTTCCGAACAAGAATACCCAACGTACATTTTTCTTCTCATTCTCGTAGAGAGCCGGACTTACGAACTTCCAGATCTCCCACATCAAATAGGGGAAAGTCAATAATAACGCCAGCCAGAAAGAACTTGTCATATGCGTGAAGAACTGGGAAGCCAGTTTGATATTGACAATGTTCACATGGAACGTATCATTACAAAAGTCCGGGAGAAAAGAAAAATGAGAACTAATCTTACACATTTCCCGATAGACGATGAAATCGGAGCTACACGGGGCCATCACGACATTATCGAACAGCCACGGCATTACCGAGAACCCGGCTATAGCAAAAACAAAGAGCGCTAAAACAGAACGAAATAAAGTCCAACGAAGTTCTTCTAGGTGATCCCAGAATGACATTTCTTCTTGTTGCATCTTCCTTTACTTCTTTTCCGTATCGTCTAATTTGATATCGTCTTCCAAACCTTTTACACCGTCCTTGAAATTCTTCACACCCTTACCGATACCTTTCATCAGCTCAGGAATTTTCTTACCACCGAAAAGTAACAACACAACAATGGCGATGATCACGATCTCGCCAGTACCTAAGTTTCCTAAAAATAGTAATTCATTCATGATATTATAATATTAGTCATTAATATTCTCGTTTCTATGGGGGCAAAGATACAATTTGTAATGAATAGTAGCCTCATTATTCCAAATTTATTACCTTTGCACCGTCTTAAAAAACTGAAATTAGAAAAAAATTAGAAAGATGAAAGCGTACGTATTTCCCGGTCAGGGGGCACAGTTCGTAGGTATGGGCAAAGACCTCTACGATAATAATCCTCTTGCTAAAGAGATGTTTGAGAAGGCTAACGAGATCCTTGGTTTCCGTATCACGGATTTAATGTTTGCCGGAACAGACGAGGATCTGAGACAAACCAAGGTTACTCAACCAGCGATCTTCTTACACTCTGTCATTCTCGCGAAAACATTAGGTGATCAATTCCAGCCGGATATGACCGCAGGTCACTCATTAGGAGAATTCTCTGCCTTGGTAGCTGCCGGAGCATTGTCTTTCGAGGACGGCTTGGTATTAGTTTCCAAACGTGCCATGGCTATGCAAAAGGCTTGCGAGGCAACTCCCTCTACAATGGCCGCCGTATTAGCCTTGCCGGACGCGACGGTTGAGGAAATTTGCGCAAGCATCAAGGACGAGGTAGTGGTTTGCGCTAACTATAATTGCCCGGGCCAATTGGTAATCTCCGGTTCTATCCCCGGTATCGATCAGGCTTGCGAGAAGTTATTGGCCGCAGGTGCTAAGCGTGCCTTGAAGTTGAAAGTAGGTGGAGCGTTCCATTCTCCATTGATGGAACCGGCTCGTACGGAGTTGGCTGCCGCTATCGAGGCTACGACGATCAATAAACCTTCTTGCCCGGTTTACCAGAACGTAAGCACGAAAGCCGAGACTTGCCCGGAAACAATTAAGGCTAACTTGATCGCACAGTTAACCGCCCCGGTACGTTGGACCCAAAGCGTACAAAACATGATTGCCGACGGTGCCACTCATTTCATCGAGTTAGGCCCGGGTGCCGTTCTTCAGGGATTGGTTAAAAAGATCAATAAGGAAATGACTACGGAAGGTATGCAATAATTTACCTTTCAATGTAATAGGATAAAAGTCCGAAAAGGATGGAGGGTGATTTCCCTCGTCTTTTCCGGACTTTTTTATATACGATGATGATTCGAAAAGATCTTGAATGCTAAACTAATCAAAGGCCAACGTTGTTTTATACTATAAACACAATTCAGAATATAGAAAATGGAAACAGTACAACAGAAAAATAGGATTATCCTACTTTGGCCGGATGGAGCGCCCACTAGTAATGGATTGGCCGGCGTAGAATTGGAAGATGCCCCGAATGCCATATCCAATATATCGAATCCTTCCCTATTGGTTTATCCGGCGACGAAGCCGAATGGCAAGGCGATCTTGATGTGTCCGGGTGGCGGACTTTCCAAGATTTCGATCGGACATGAGGGGCGTGATATGGCCGCATGGTTTAATGCGCAAGGTATTACTTATGCCGTATTGAAATACCGGATGCCGAACGGACATAGGGAAGTCCCTCTGGACGATGTTCGCCAAGGTCTCCGCATCCTCCGTAATTACTCGGAAGAGTGGAAGATTACGAAGGTCGGTGTCATGGGTGCCTCCATTGGCGGTTATATCGCCGGGCATGCCGCAATATTCGGGGTAGACGACGCACGTCCGGATTTCCAAATACTCCTTTATCCGGTTATCAGTATGCTACCTCATTTAACGCACCTTAAATCGAGGGAACGGCTATTAGGAGCGAATCCCACGCATGAGGAAGAGGAAGCTTTCTCTTTGGAATTGCACGTAAACTCACTGACGCCTCCCGCCTTTATAGCGTTGGCTTCGGATGACGAGGCGATTAGCCCGGAGAATAGCGTGCTTTATTATCTCGCTTTGCTAAAGAACAAGGTGTCCGCCTCCTTGCATATTTACCCAAAAGGCGGCCATAGTTTTGGGTTCAGGGACAGCTTTATCTTTAAGCATTTATGGACTGAGGAATTGGAGAAATGGTTAAGTATGATCGAATAAGAGACTCGGGTTAAAACCCGAAGTCTCCATGACCCTCGTCCGCTGTCTCCTCCTCCGTTCCTTTTATATAAATAAAGTCATCTCCCTTGCGAATGCAAGAAGAGGCCGATATTTTCTCACCCCAACGTTTCAAGTTTTTTTGATCTTTCACGTAAATTAAGGCTTGAAAATAATCGGTCTTCCTTTCTCCCACGAACCAGACTCCCGTGAACGGGCAATCTTCCAGCAATTCAGCCAAAGACGTACTGGCGTTTGAGACAGAGATTGGGCCTCGCAAATATTTCACCGCACCCGAATAAGGGGAACGAATCCCAAGTATCTCCGGGATTTGAGGAGCCTCCTTACCATCCATCGGTAAATAAAGACGGATCAATTCGTCTACCGCATCCTTAGCGGCCGAGGAACCGGAAGGGATATCCATAAAAAACGGTGCCACACAAGTAAATGCGTGACACCGAAAAAGTATATATAAAACAGACCAAGTAGGTTCGCTATTTAGCGTTCCACCAAAGTGGAGTAGTCGTCAAGTCCGGGCCGCCCAAAAGCTGGAGAGCTTGCGCATAACCCGCTTGATTATTCGTTTGGATATTCGCCGGATAACGATAACGTTTCGGGTAGAAATCCCAACGGCATTCCTTAGAGGTAGCGACCGTCAAAGGAACTTGATTCAATGGGTTGTAATCCTTCTCTACCGCTTGGTTCTCGAAGAAAGGAAGACCTAAACGACGATGATCGCTCCAAGCCTCTTCCGGCAACCAAGGAACTTGCGCTATATATTTCTGGGTGATAATCTTCGTCAGAGCGTCATTATTATAAGCGCCATTCCGGTAGATCGAGTTATGAGGATATTCATACGTACGGCTTTTTACCTCCTTCGTATATGGGTCCGTATAACGGATCGTATACGATTTCGCCTCTGTCGTATGGTCGAAAGCGACGGAAGTACCTACACGGTTGTATTTCTGAGACGATAGATAATCGCCGACTTGGCTCAATAAGCCATGATACTCAAAACTAGCCGTAACACCAGACTCATAATTGGATTTAGCCGTTCCCGGAACTTTCCAGCCTTTCACCGCAGCCTCCGCCAATAAGAAGTAACTTTCCCACGGGCCGAAGAAGACACGCTTATTGGTACTCATTCGATATTGTTTCGACATAGAGGGATAATTATAATTCTTACCTGTCAGCTCACTTACCAGACCGGCTTTCACGTCCCATTCTCCGGCGACCCAAGTGCCCCACGTATATTTCGGATCGATTGTCAACATATTCTGGGTATTATCCGCCGGATTCTTCAAGTGAACCGGCTTCACCTCGCTGGCCGCACCGATATAATCGGAATAAACCACGCCATCATCCCAGCCTACTACACTAAACAACTTCGGGGCACGGGGATCTACATATTGAGGTATACCGTCGAAATAGAAACCGGCGCACGGATCATTCGTTGTCAGCGGGAAGTGCTGGTTCAAATACAAACCTTGATAATCGTATGGATTCTTCAAATGGCTTTTTAAGGAGTCCGGCAACGGAAATTCCTGTCCACCCAAACCAACTACCAAGTTCTTAAACGTCACGGACATTGCCTGCCCGTTCCAAGGACGAGACATCACGCTCGTCAGCTCATCCCAACCCTCTTTCTCCTGCACGGAAGCGATATCGGTTGGCTCGGAAATAAATGTCTTAGAGGCGGCATCCTCAAATTCCGCTTTTGCTAAGGCAGGATCGACAGCCGAGATACGCATCGCCAAACGCATACGCAAGGAGTTGGCGTACTTCTTCCATTTCGCAACATTTCCCGCATAGAAAGCATCCTCGTTAGCCATAGCGGACATATCCAAGGAGGGGTCTAACGCAGACTCAGCTTCCCGTAACTCTTTCAATATAAATTGATAGATAGCCTCTACACTATCGTACTCAGCCGGTACACCGGAGAAAGCGGCCAACGCAGGGATCGGCCCGAAACCGTCAGCTACTTCCGAGTTCAAATAAGCACGCCAGATACGGGACATCTGGATCACGTTCTTATAATAAGGATAGGTATCCGCCTCGCCATTGGCAACCATCTGCTCTCCTAACTGGATCGCTTTGGTCACTTGGTTCAGCCAACCCACGGCGTAATCGTTACTCAAGTAGGTAGTACTATAATCATTGTTATCCGTACCGATCGTAAAACCACTTCCCCTATTGAAACGGGAAGCACGGTCCCAGTACAAGATAAAGATACGCTCGGCTATCTCTGGGTTCATCTGGTCTCCCATGATAGAGGCATTCAGGAACCATTGGGGCTTCACCTTATCCTCTCCCACAAGATTCGGGTCCTCATTGATCTCCTGAAAGTCATTACAGGAAGAAAGAAGAGCGGCCACCGATACCAGTCCGGTAAAAAGTATATTTCTTGTTTTCATCTTCATCATTTTTATCGTAATTCAAATTATCATGTATTCCATTAGAATCCCACGGTTACATTAAACGTATAGGAACGGCTGGTCGGCGCGGCTCCATTCTCGAATCCGGTAGCGTTGGTATTCGTGGCGGCAACGGACTCGGGGTCGATACCCGGCAAGTTATAATGGATCATCCAAACATTGTTACAAGTAGCGGATAGACGTACACGCTGGAAAGGCGTTTTCTTCAACATCTGTCGATTGAACTCGTAGCCAAAGGTGATATTACGCAAACGGACATTGGTGGCGCTATAGGTATAAACCTCTGGTAAACCATAATTTCCGGTAGACCCAATACGTTCCCAATAGTTCTGGGGAGTGACGGCGACCGTATTCTCCGCATAACCACTGCCCTGTTGAACCACGGTATTCGGTACCACGAATTCGGCACGATCACCATTCACCACTGTTCCGGCGGCGTTACCCCGGGTATACAGGTTGGAGGCTGTCGCCGAATAGATGCTACCACCGATACGGAAGTCTATTAAGAAGCTCAGGTTAAAACCTTTATAAGAGAAATTATTGGTCCAACCCATCATCCAATCCGGACTCTGGTTTCCTACTTTCGACTTCTCGGTAGAGATCAAAGGCAAACCGTCATCACCTACGACGATCTTTCCATAGTGAGGACTATTCTCATCGGTCACACGCATAAAGGTCTGCCCGTAGATCTCACCATAATAACCACCTACCGGAGCTACGATCTGGATAGCGTCGAACGTCTTTATATCATATAGATTCACGCCCTCGTATAATTCTTTGATCTTATTCCGGTTCAAGGAGAACTGCGCCGTAGAGCTCCAGCTCAATCCGGCGGGATTGTCTAGAATCGTACCGTTCAAGGAGATCTCCAAACCCTCGTTCTGAATGTTACCTGCGTTAATCTTACGGGAAGCATAGCCGGAGAACGGGTCCATCGGTAAATCCAGTAACTGGCGGGTAGCGTTGGACTTATACCAAGCGGCATCCAAGCCCAATCGGTTATTGAAGAAACGGATATCGAAACCGGCCTCCCATGATTTAATCAACTCGCTACGTACGTCCGAGTCGTAAAGTACCTTACCCGGTTTCGCCGTCGTATTCCCGTTGGGGTCCTTGCCTACAGAGTAGAAGTTATATAATTGATACGGATCCAAGTCGTTACCTACCTCAGCGAAGGAGGCACGTACCTTAGCGAAAGAGAACCAATCCGGCATGCTTCCGCCAATCTTCGGCAACATATCTGAGATCACAAGCGATAAACTGACAGATGGATAGAAATAAGAGCGGTTGGCTTTCGACATCGTAGACGACCAATCGTTACGTGCCGTAACATCCAAGAACAGATAACCATCCCAGTTCAACTGCAACGACCCGTACAAGGAATTCATACGACGGCGGATCAACTCGGAAGTGACTGTTGGCTTATTCACGCCATTATTCAGCGAGAACAAGTTCGGCACCAACAACTCTCCGGCAGAAGCGTTCATCTTATTACGCTGCTGGAGCATCAAGTTACCACCGAAAGTAACGAAACCTCCCAGCCGATCGATCAAATTATCCTTCCGGGCCGTAGCCAAGAAACTGAAGTTATTCTCATAGAAGGTCTCCGATCCCTCGGTATACAGACCTCTCGGACTGGTATTACCACCGGCATATACTTTCTCGCTCTTCGTCGTGGTATAATAATCCGTACCACCTCTCAACTCAATATCGAACCAATCGGTCGGGGCATATTTCAAGGAGATATTTCCTAACAAACGGTTACGGGTATCCTCGTTCTGGCGATAACGGGTCACCCAATAAGGGTTCTCCTGCGGATTCTTGGAGGCGTCATACCAAATCATATTGCCTTGCTCATCCACGTCATCCTCAAATTCGCGGATATTCAAGGAACGAGGCAGGTTATAGATCGTATTGAAAGCGTTCGAGGGATTCACGCCCTGAATCGGGCGGTTATGTGCGTTTTGATTGATATAATTCACCTTGGCATCTACTTTCCACTTTTCCGCCTCATCTAGGAAAGTAGTGGCACGCAAGGTAATATTCGTCTTGTTTAGTTTTGAGCGTGGGGTGATGCTAGCATCGTCGGAACGGTTTACGGAGGCGAATACCGCCGTACCCTTTATGTTCTGCTGGAAGCTGACACCCTCGTTAAAGGAGGTTCCAGTGCGGAAAAAAGCGTCGATATTATCATAAGTATGCAGAGGGATTTGGTTGCCTCTCCAATCGGTTACCATTTGTCCCATGGCTTTCGGTCCCCAGCTAAGGCGGGATTGGTTATCGTAAACGCCCACGGAGCCTTGTCCGAAGTCGTTCTGTAAATCAGGTTTCAGGAAAATCGTCTCGGCGGTGATACCGGCGTTGATCGTAATACCGAGTCCCTCGTTCTTACGTCCGGACTTGGTAGTGATCAAGATCACGCCGTTACCGGCACGTGAGCCATAAAGGGCGGCGGCGGAAGCACCCTTCAATACCGTCATGGACTCGATATCTTCCGGGTTGATATCCGAAAGGCCGTTACCCATGTCCGCTCCGGAGTTACCCCATACATCATCCACACCACCGGTGAAGTTATCCATCGGGGTACCGTCTACGACGATTAAGGGCTGGTTGCTACCCGTCAAGGAGTTGTTACCACGAAGTACGATCTTAGAAGACCCTCCTACGCCATTGCTTGAACGAACGATCTGCAAACCGGAAACCTTACCGGAAAGGGAGTTCGCCAAGTTCGGCTCACGGGAGGCCAAGAGGTCATCCCCTTTCAACTCCTGCATGGCATAACCCAAGGCTTTCTTATCCCGTTTCATACCCAAGGCAGTCACCACCACCTCATCGAGTTTCTGGGTATCTTCCACGAGTTTAACCGTAATCTCGGACTGGCCGGTATATGGGATGTCTTGCGAGGTATAACCGATAAACGATATCTGTATGATATCCCCTTTCTTCACGTTATCCAAAGTAAAATGCCCGTCCAAGTCGGTCATAGTACCATTGGTAGTTCCTTTCACGATTACGGACGCCCCGGTAACGGGTCCTAAGGCATCCTCAACTATTCCCGACACCTTTGCGTTTTGCTGGGAAATGTCAACCTTCGGAATCCCGGGCATAGGCGTGGCGTATAAGTTTCCCGAGAACCCAAGCGCCCCTACCAACAGGATTAAGCTGACTGGTCTGAATCTTTTCAACATAACTACTGTTTTTTGTTTATTTTGATAGACAATGTTTTAGTTTTTGCGTCAACGAATGTCATTTATCCTGTATAAACATAAAAAGGGCAGATATGTTTTGAGTTTAACATATACAAGAGGTAACTGGTGAGGATACCGCAACTACTCTCTCCTTACAGACAAAACGAATAAGAGTTATCCTCACTAACATTCATAAAAAATTGATTTACAGAAACTTTCACCAAAGGATAACCAAACCGTAAAAGAGGCAGGAAGCCGTTAGTTATTCACTTCCCAAGCCGTTAGTTATTCACTAGGGGTAGCCGTAAGCTTACGACTCGACAAGCCGTTAGTTATTCACTTCAGAAGCCCCTAAAAGCTCCGGTTTACCATACAAACCATCACTACAAAAAAAGAAGGCATACCGACATTTACATCGATACGCCCTTTTCCTCGTAAGAATATTTATTCTCTATGATTTCCGAATCAGTTACAATACAAAGTTGTCAAAAGACAAGAAGTAGATATCTTTATTTTATATAAAGTCTAATAAGCATGAATAGTAATCGTCAGCACATCACCATTCTTGTCTGTGACACAAAAAACAGCCGAGTCCCCTTTACTTGCACCCTGTGTCCAAATTAACGCAAAACGTCCAGACCCACCGGGATTAAATTGAATATAGTCACTACCACTTATTTTTTGCCACAAGAAATCTCTAGTAGAAGGTTGAGTAAAACGAATTTCCACTGATTTCCCAGCTTCAATACCAATTGAAGTACTAGTTCTAGGTTCTCCATCCGCAAAAAGCGCTAGATTACCACTGTCTTTTACATAATAACCATCTATTTGGGCATTGCAAAAAACACTAATTGTTCCAAATAAAAACAATACCATTAATAACTTTCTCATAATCAGACAATTTATTAAGTTAACAAAAATAGCCCAAGGTGGAAGCATAATCCTTCACCTTGAGCTTTCATATAAATCAATGTTTAGCCCACCATAGCGGAGTAGAAATTAAATCAGCTCCACCCAATAGCTCAACAGCTTTCATATAACTATCCTTACTATTGATTTCCATATTCGCTGGATAGCGCAGACGTTCTTGATAGAATTCCCACTTACATTCCTTACAGTTAGCACGAGTAAGAGGCAACTCGTTACTAGAAACGTTATAATCTATCTCAACAGCTTGATTCTCAAAGAAAGGCAAACCTAAACGACGATGATCAGACCATGCCTCTAAAGGTAACCAAGGAACCTGTGCCAAGTATTTTTGCGAGATTATCTTTGTCAGCTTATCATTATTGACCGTACCATTCTTATAAATAGAATTTTTCGGATAAGTATAAGTAGTAGTCTTTTTCTCACCAGTATAACCATCTACATATTCAGCCGTATAAGACTTTGCTTCCGCCGTATGATCAAAAGCGACAGAAGTACCTACACGGTTATATTCCGTAGAACTCAAATAATCATTTAAGAACTCAGATACACCGTGATATTCAAAGCTAGCTGCTATACCAGCCTCATAATGAGATTTCGCACTACCAGACACGTTCCAACCATACAACGCAGCTTCAGCCAATAAGAACTCCGTCTCCCACGGCCCAAACCATACACGCTTATTCGTACTTTCACGATATATCTTGGATAAAGAAGGATAAGTCTTACTTGCTCCTGTCAATTCGCTGGTTAGCGCTGAGTATTTATCCCATTTTCCAGCAACCCAAGTATTCCAAGTATATTTCACGTTCAACTCCAAATATGTCTTATTGTTATCCTCAACATTTCCAGTAGCAGGATCCGCTAAACGAGCCTTATCAGCCAAACCGATATTAGAGAAATAAACAGCACCATCATCATATCCCGGAATATGAAACAACTTAGTAGCACGAGGATCAATCTTTGAAGGAAGAGCATCAAAGAAATAGCCTGCAGCCGGATCATTCGTAGAAACCGGTAAGTGTTTTTCTAATCGAAGGCCTAGATAATTACGAGCATCTTTCAATACCACATCCTCTTTTATCGCCGCAGGAACTTGGAAATCGATTCCTCCTAGGCCAATCATCATATTATTAATGGTGACCGAAATGGGTTGGGCATTCCAAGGACGAGACATCACACCATCAAGATCAGTCCAACCGCCTTTTTCTTGCACCTGAGCAATTTCATCTTGCGTAGTAATAAAATTATTCGTCGAAGCGGCATCCTCAAAAGCAGCCTTTGCTTTAGCTTGATCTACAGCAGATAAACGCATAGCGTAGCGCAAGCGTAATGAGTTCGCATACTTTATCCATTTAGAGGCATCACCATCATAGAAAGCATCCGTTTTCTCTGATGTAATAGCGCTCATATCCGCATTTACATCTATCTTGCCAGCGGCATCTTTCAATTCAGAAATAATAAAATCATAAATATCTTCTATACTCTTATATTCTACGATACCATCAAAAGCGTTTGCCGGAGGCACAGGACCAAAGTTATCAGCCAATTCAGAGATGACATAAGCCCGCCAAATACGAGACATCTGTAGCAAATTGTTCTCATAAGGATACTCCGGATTGGCGGCACGTTCCGTACCAATTTTCACGGCCATATTAACATTGTTCAGCCATCCCACTCCATAATCAACGCCAAAGTAGTCCGTATTATAATCATTATAATTCGCACCTGTAGCTAAACCACTACGACGTTCAAAACGAGCCGCACTTTTCCATTGATACACGAACACACGCTCTGCGATATGCGGGTTCTGCTGTGCCCCCATGATTGATTTATTCAGTAGATAAGATACTTTGATCGCACTTTCATCTACGGCATTCGGGTCTTTATTTATTTCCTCAAAGTCGTTACATGCAGTAAATAAAACGGCTAATGAAGCTAACCCTATTATTGTTCTTTTTAATGTTTTCATACTTAAAATCATCTTTCTTATTAGAAACCAACTGTTACATTAAATGTGAAAGAGCGAGAAGTCGGAGCTGCCCCATTCTCAAAACCAGTAGCATTGGAATTTGTAGCCGAAATAGATTCCGGATCAATACCTTCCAAATGATTTACAATCATCCAAACGTTATTCGCCACGAATGATACACGTACTTTCTGTAATGGGGTTTTCTCTAACCATTTTTTCTCAAAATCATAACCAACGGTAATATTACGTAGACGAATATTAGTAGCATCATATAAAAATGCCTCACCCACACCGATATTACCTCCGGCAGCACGTCCCCAGTACAATTCAGGAGTAACAGCATTAGAATTTGCCGTATAACCACCATTTCCATCAGAAGTCACTGAATTCGGAACTACAAATTCCCCACGGGTTCCATTTATAACGGTACCTGCGGCATTACCTGCCTTGTACAAATTAGCAGTGGTCGCTGAGTAAATATTTCCACCAATACGAGCATCAATCAAAAAGCTCAAAGAAATATTTTTATAAGAGAACGAGTTAGTCCATCCCAACATACAATCAGGCTGTTGATTCCCCAGATAATAATCATCTGAAGTAACTAATGGTAAACCTTGAGCATCTACAATAATTTTACCAGCATGTTCCCCACTTTCAACACGTTGGAATTTTTTACCATAAATATCGCCATAATAACTACCCGTACGGGCTACAATCTTTAAATCATCAAAAGTCTTGATGCCATATTCATTTACTCCTTCATACAAATCTATGATTTTATTTTTATTGAAGGAAGCATTCAATGTTGTTTCCCAATTTAAGCCTCTAGGATTCTGCAAAATAGTACCATAAAGCATTAATTCCACACCTGAATTTTGAATATTACCTGCATTGATCTTACGTTTGGAATAACCAGAAAATGGATCCATTGCCAAATCTAGCAATTGGCGGGTAGCATTAGATTTGTACCAAGCCGCATCAATACCTAATCGATTATTGAAAAACTTCAAATCAATACCGGCTTCCCAAGATTTAATCAACTCTGAACGTACAGAAGAATCATATAAAGTAGTTCCTAGAGCTGCAGTTGGGTTACCATTTGGATCTTTATCAACCTTGAATACAGTATACAATTGATATGGATCAAGGTCATTACCTACTTCCGCATAAGAAGCACGAACCTTAGCGAAACTCATCCATTCCGGCATTGTACCGCCAACCTTTTCCACCATATCTGAAATAACACCAGATAAGCTAACCGAAGGATAAAAATAAGATTGGTTTTCTTTACTCATAGTGGAAGACCAGTCATTACGAGCCGTAATATCCATAAACAGCCAGCCATCCCAGTTCATTTGCAAAGAACCGTAAATAGAATTCATCTTGCGCTGTACATCTTCAGATGTATGCGTCATATTATTCTTGTCAGCGGCATTAGACATCGCAAATAGATTCGGGATCAATAAATCACCCGTACCAGCCTCTAATTTCTTACGGCGTTGCATCATCAAGTTTCCACCCACGGTCACAAAACCACCAAACTTGCTAAAAAGGTTATCTTTCTTAAAGGT
Organism: Parabacteroides sp. 20_3; assembly: GCF_964238835.1. Classification (NCBI taxonomy): domain Bacteria; kingdom Pseudomonadati; phylum Bacteroidota; class Bacteroidia; order Bacteroidales; family Tannerellaceae; genus Parabacteroides; species Parabacteroides sp. 20_3. Next base: position 750,994 of record NZ_CAXSNO010000002.1, read on the forward strand.
AGTCAAGAAACTATAGTTGTTCTCATAAAAAGTCTCCGACTTCTCAGAGTAACGCCCTTTCGGATTCACATTACCACCAGAATATACCTTATTTGTAGTCGTAGTCGTATAATAGTCCGTACCGCCTTTTAGCTCGAGGTTCCACCAGTCCGTTATCTTATAAGAAAGAGAAATTGTACCTAACAAACGATTACGAGAGTCTTGATTTGTTCTATAATCTTTAATCCAATACGGATTTTCTTGGGGAGTACTCTCGGTATCCCACCAAATCATATTTCCATTTTCGTCCAAACAGTTCTCCAGATCCCTAATATCCAGCGATCGTGGTAAATTATAGATCGTACTAAAGGCATTCGATTGGTTAATACCTTGGATTGGACGATTCTTTGCGTTATTATTTAAATAGTTGGCTTTTGCATCTAATTTCCATCTTTTATCCGGACCGAACTCGCTTGTTCCACGCAAAGTAAGAGACATTTTATTTAATGATGCACCCGGAACGATGCCCTTATCATCAGAGCGATTAATTGAGGCGAATACCGCCGTCCCATCATAGCTCTGCTGAAAAGATACACCTTCATTGAATGAAGTTCCTTTCTGGAAATAAGCATCTATATTATCATAAGTATACATCTGGACTTTCTGCCCATCCCAGCGATCAATTGTTACGGAACCATCGGCAACAGGCCCCCAGCTTGAACGGTCTTTCACATTATATATGCCATTTGTACCCTGACCATACGTATTCTGTAATTCTGGTTTCAAAAACATGCTTTCCACTGTAACTCCGGCATTTACAGTAATACCTAATCCACTTTGCTTTTTACCCGATTTCGTCGTAATCAAAATTACGCCATTACCTGCACGAGAACCATATAACGCGGCGGCTGAAGCTCCTTTCAACACGTTCATGGATTCGATATCTTCCGGGTTGATATCTGACAAACCATTACCCATATCCACGCCGCTATTACCCCAAGCATCATCAACTCCTCCAGTAAAGTTATCCATTGGAATACCATCGACAACAATCAACGGCTGATTAGATCCAGTTAATGAATTATTACCACGCAATACAATTTTTGAAGAACCGCCAGGGCCACTACTAGAACGAACTACCTGCAAACCCGATACTTTACCAGATAACGCATTCGCAATATTACTTTCCCGTGCATTTACAAGTTCGTCTCCTTTCAATTCTTGCGTAGCATATCCCAACGCTTTCTTCTCACGCTTGATACCCAAGGCCGTAACCACGACCTCATCCAATTTCTGGGTGTCTTCCGCTAATTTGATAACGCCTACCGGCTTACCGGTATACGTAAGCTCCATGGTGGAGTAACCAATGAATGAGATTTGGATTACATCACCATTCTTGACGCCATCCAAAGTGAAATTACCGTCCATATCGGTAATCGTTCCATTAGACGTTCCTTTCACGACAACTGACGCTCCGGTCACTGGGCCGAAATCATCTTCCACTGTACCTGTTACTTTCCCGTTTTGCTGGGAGATAGAGGTACCTTGCTCAACAGGTGCGATGTTGGCATACATGCTTCCCGAGAAGCATAACGCACCCGCACATAGAATTAAGCTGACAGGTTTAAAGTTTTTCAACATAACTGATGGTTTTATTAATAAATAATTAGACAATGTCTTGGCGAAACATTTGTCTTTTAAAATTATTCACATACATACACTCACTCCTGAGTTCTAGCGTAATTAAGTTCAAATAAAAAATGGGCTAACTATCGGAGTCCTACATGAACTTTTCTTAAGTAGAAGTTGTTTTATTTAGTTGGCGCCAAAATACCTAGCACATTTTATATCGGAGGCAAAGATATGAAATATTCATTACATTGTGTTATTATAATTAAATAAATCCTCCCTTATTTTTTATGTTTTACAATATAAAATTAGAAATATAAACGATTTTAAGTTAAAATCGACTTGAGTTCATGTAGAACTAAGTATCTGCAGTAAGATATGAAATTACAGTAATTCAAGCGTTTTTTCAGAATATAAAAGCAAGCCAGCTTCATCGGCAAAGTAAGTTAATTAAAATGCCAAAGTAAGTTAACTTACTTCGCCGATGAAGTTAACTTACTTTTATTAGATATCTTCTATTGAAAAAGACGTATAATCTCTAAAAATCTTTCTCATTCGCCATATACCACATATTAAGGAACGAGGCCTTCGTGATATTCACCACCTTGTCCCAATTAATCCGGTCGGCATGGTCGCTCGGTTGATGGTAATCCGGATGCCCGTCGGTATGATACCAGATAATAGGGATACCTATCTTAGCGAAGGAACCGTTATCACTCCCTCCTACCGGGTTATCCCACGGACGATAATCCGGTGCCAGATTCAAGTTGTATTTCTTGATATCGTTCTTCAGCCAATCGCCGAAAGCAGGGTGCGCCTCTGTATAGAAATAAACCACATGGGTAGGCTTCGCCTCGTTATTGTTACGGCCGATCATATCGAAATTCAAATATCCTTTCACGTTCTTTATCTCTGGAAAAGACTGAACGAAGGCTTTCGATCCGAGAAGCCCTTTCTCCTCACCGTCCCAGAAAGCGAATATAACGGTTCGCTCCGGTTGCTGGCCCGTGGCAAGGAAAGCCCTCGCTATCTGCAAAACGGCAGAGACTCCGGAAGCGTTATCGTCCGCCCCGTTATAGATCTGGTCGCCATCCAGCATCGGGTCGATACCCAGATGGTCATAGTGAGCGCCGACGATCACGATCTCACTCGGGTTCTTGCCCTCTATCTTACCCAAGATATTATTCAAGGAAAGTTTCTGGAAAACACCGGTTTGCTTGATAGCCGCTATGGAATCCGGCTGCACCTGCCAGCGGGCCCCTCTCTTCTGGCGTTCCATATGGTAAGCCTCAAACGGATGGTAATAAGAGTCTCCTACAGGGTCGATACCTAATGATTTCAGGTTCGCCACGATATAATCGCCCGCTATACGGCCTCCACGGAAACCGGCCTCACGGCCCTCCAGATCATCATCGGCCAAGAAACCGATATGCGCCTCGGCGGTCGATCTATTTATCACGTCCAAACCTTTCTTCTCCGGACTTTCCGCCCAAAGAGCCGTACTTAATGCCAGCGACATTAAGAGTAATCCTGCTTTTTTCATCGTTTTTGTGTTCAAATGATTATTGTTTTAGCTTTTTCATCCACAAATATAAGTAATTTCCCTGATACGCGAAGGAGGAGGAAAGGAAAGGGCACAAAAAAAAGGCTCACCCGGCCGTATCGCCAAAGGTAATCCTCATTTCCTATCTCTCACCATTCCGTTTTGAACGGAGGTAAGAGATGACATCTAATTTATTTCTTACTTTAATTCTTTACTTAAAAAAGACGCGGTCTTTTAGTTCTTATCCGCATCTACACTCATTTCGCTCATAAGGCGACGGATCTCAGCGTTTAATCGCTGACTCATGGCACCATTGCCAGCTGACTGGTAACGATCAGCTTGATAACGCAACATCGCTAAAGCACGAAGGCTTTTCTCATTTTCTCTCATCATCATAATCTTTTTGTTTTACGCTTCCCACGCTTGGAAAGCCAGTTAATAAATAATCCTAAAACGATCTTTCTTTCTTAATTCGTTACAAAGATAACCATTTTATCCGAAACAATGTTGTAGAACATAATAAAATATTTCATTTTTTCGATTATTTATGACTTGTGCAAATAAGTCTAAATACGCCGGGGATTACTCTACCGGCGTTAATTCCCCTGTAACAGAGTCTATTACAAACCCTCTTACCGTTATATCCGACGGAATCAGCGGATGATTCCGAATTTGCTCCACGGTCTCGTGCACGGAAGCCTCGGAGGTCTCGAATCCCCGCAACCACGACTCGAAGTTTATACCGCAATATCGGATCATATCTATTCGTTCCTGCGGAATTCCCCGCTCTTTCATCTTTTCGATCATCTCGGAGCTATTCATGTGCTTGGCTCCACAATCGGTATGCCCGATTATCATTACCTCTACAACCCCAAGCTCGTAAATCGCCACCATCAAGCTCCGGATAACGCTTCCGAAGGGGTGGGATATGATCGCCCCCGCGTTCTTTATAATTTTCACGTCTCCATTCTTGATGCCCAAGGAGGCGGGTAGCAACTCGGTCAGCCGGGTATCCATGCAAGACACGATGGCGATCTTCTTATCGGGATATTTATTCGTGATATACTTCTCATACCCCTTGTTCTTTACGAACTCACGATTATAGCTTACCAATTCATCAATCATAGCGTTTGTGATTTAGCGTTATTAAACTGTTTATTTATATAACATCGAAATGTCTTAAAGCGTTCATGACACCATCGTCATCTACGGAGTCGGTCACGTAATCCGCCGCCTCTTTCACCTCGTCGCCGGCGTTACCCATGGCTACCCCGATCCCGGCATGGCGAAGCATGGCCATATCGTTGCCTCCATCGCCAAAAGCCATCGTCTCGTGGAGCGAGATCCCGTAATACTCGATGATCTTATCGATCCCTACCGCCTTACTGCTCCCCCGCGGCACGACATCCGCAAATAGCGGGTTCCAGCGAGTAGCCTCGCAATGCGGCAAGACGGACATGATACGTTCTTCATGGCCGGGAGAGAAAAAGGCTATCAGCTGGTATACTTCCTTACCCCCGTTGCCACGCAAAGGACGCAAGGGAGGATGAGGAAAGTCTAGCATGTCGTAAAGCTGTCGCACAGAATCATCCACGTAGTTCTGGTAAATTCCATCTTCCTCCACCAAGGCGCACGGGAACGCCTCCTCATTCTCTTGATAGCGGATCAACGCCTCTATATCCTCCGACGGGATATTATGTTTATAGATAACCTTATCTTTTCCGGCCAAGCAATATCCTCCGTTCAAGGTAACATAGCCATCGAACTCTTGCGTCCCGAGGTTATTGATAGATTGCAACTGGCGGCCGGTAGCGATGAAAACCTTGATTCCCTTTTCTCGCAACAGGTCCAAGGCCCGGACCGTGGAGTCCGGTAGTTTATGCGTCTTGAAACTTACCAACGTACCGTCAATGTCAAAAAATACTGCCTTAATCATACTTATACCTATTATCTTCTTTTAATGACAAAGATACACTTTATTTGTTACATTTGTATTTTCATTTCCTTCATCAAATAATAGATATAGTTTTTTATGGAATACAGACAATTAGGAGGTTCCGGATTATACGTTCCGGCACTTTGTTTAGGTACGGCTACTTTTGGTGGCACGAATGGTTTTGAAGGTTGGGGACATACCGAGGTGGAAGAGGCTACCCGTATGGTCAATCTTTGCTTGGACGCCGGGGTGAATCTATTCGATACGGCGGATGTCTACTCCAACGGTCTTTCCGAGGAAATCTTGGGAAAGGCGATCCACGGATTGAGGAATCGCCTCTTGATCTCCACGAAGGCGACTTTCAACCTAAGCCCGGAGAGCCGTAACGCCATCGGTTCTTCCCGTTTCCATCTGATACAGGCGTGCGAGGCGAGCCTGAGACGATTGAACACGGATCATATCGACATTTATCATATGCACGGTTTCGACGCGAATACCCCGGTAGAGGAGACACTCCGAGCCTTGGACGACTTGGTGACGAGCGGGAAGGTCCGTTATATCGCTTGCTCGAACTTCTCCGGCTGGCATTTAATGAAGTCGCTTTCCGTATCGGAGCGGTATGGATGGAGCCGGTACGTGGCCCAACAGGTTTATTACTCCTTGTTGAACCGGGAGTTTGAGTGGGAACTGATGCCGCTAGGCATCGACCAAAAGGTGGGCGCCATTATCTGGAGCCCTTTATCCGCCGGACGTCTGGGCGGGAAGTACCGCCGGAATAACCCGATCCCGACGGACGGGCGTGTCGCTCGCGGAGGAAGCCCGATACCCGACGAGGCTACTTCTTACGAACGCCTGTACGACATCGTGGAGGTATTGGAACAGGTAGCCGAGGAGACCGGGCATAGCGTGGCCCAATGCGCCTTGAACTGGTTATTGCAACGGCCTACCGTAAGCAGCCTTATCATAGGAGCCCGCACGGAAGAGCAGCTAAGGCAGAACCTAGAGGCCGTAGGCTGGAACCTCAGCCCGGAGCAGGTGAAGCGCCTCGATATGGCAAGCCAGACGACCCCGATCTACCCGTATTGGCATCAAGCGCAGTTCCCGGAATTGAATTCTCAATTGAGATTCTAGACGGACGCTGGCGAAAGCGTATACACCTCGGGATGCGGATAGCACGAAAGTCCGCATCCCCTACCCCCCCATTTTCATCCCCTTAAACGTATCTTGGTTAAGACGTTTTTTATACTTTTGTAGTCTGTTACCAACTAAATCTATCGTATGAGGAAACATTTTCTACTTTTCTTGCTTTGTCTAGCCACGAACGCCAGCCTGACGGCCCAAGAGACCCTTCGGGAGAATAACGGGGAACCTACACTCGTGGAACGATTATCGAACGGAGAGATCAAGATCAATAGCGCCGAGATGAACTTCCAGCTTTTCACCTCGGCCAACGCTGAGTTTGTCGGAAAGGAGCTAGACGGTATGAACTTCAAGCTGAACCGTGTCCGGCTGGAGATCAAGGGGGATGTAGGCAAGTGGCTGGGGTATCATTACCGGCAGTCGTTCAACAAATACTCCGATCCCTATTCGCTCGACAACCTCTCCTCCTCGCTCGAGCTGGCTTACGTGAACCTAAAGGCACGACATAATCTCAATTTCACGATCGGCAAGCAATTCGTTAATTTCGGGGGATACGAGTATTACGTCAATTCCATCCGGGTACGAGAGTTTAGCGAGTTCAATAATTTACTGACCGCCTACCAAGCCGGTATCTCGGGCAACTGGCAAGTCAACCCGGACCACGAGCTTTGTTTCCAGATCGTGAATAACCGCAACGGTAACGATGAGGACATCTACCCTACCGGACTTCCCGAGGGTACCGCCAAGGCCAAGATACCCTTTATGTACACGGTCAACTGGAATAGCTATTATCTGGACAAGACCTTGCAACTGCGTTATGCCACCGCCGTCGGACAGCAGACCCGCAAGCGCTATTCCTACTATTTCACCTGTGGCAATACCTATGAGAAAGGCCCGTTGCTAACGTACCTCGACGTTATGTACACCCGCCAAGGGATCGACCAACATGGGGTCGTCAGCCGTCTGCCCGGCACGCCTCACACCGCCATGAACACCGAATACCTATCGATTATCGGCAACGTGGATTACCGTGTCCACCCCCAATGGAACGTTTACGTGAAAGGGGCGTACGAGACCGCCCGGGTGTATAAGAGCAACGGTGATTTCCGGAAAGGGATGTACCGCCGTTCGTGGAACGCGCAGAGTAGCGTGGAATTCTTCCCCTTCAAGCAACTCGACCTTTTCGTATTCGTCCTATACACCTACCGGGGCGTTATCCTAGAGAAAGCCGCCACGCGAATGGGAGCCATAGAACCGGATACACACCGTATATCGCTGGGGCTGGTCTATTCGATCCCGGTCTTCTGACAAACCGCGCATACGGTAGCGCAGGCTTGCAGATATGGTAGTACAGACTTGTAGATACGTTCGTGCAAACTTGCAGATACGCTTGTGTAAATTTGCAGATACGTTCGTGCAAACGTGTAGATACGTTAGTACGGATTTGTAGATACGGTAGCGCGGGCTGACACATAAGGAAGTACAGGCCGGCACATACGGTAGTACAGGTCCGTATTGCCTTATGTGCAGCCTCCCCCATCCACCCCATAAAAAAAGCGGTGCCTTCCGTTTCCGGAGACACCGCCCTCATTCTATAATAAAAGACCTGTTATATTAAGCCTCTACATCCCAATTCTCGGCAGCCATACGTTTGTAGCTACGCAGACGCCATTTAGCGTTCTCCTCGGCGGCGGCAAACAACTCAGCGGCCTCAGCCGGATATTGTTTAGCTACGGAAGCGAAACGAACCTCACCCTTCAAGAAGTCTTGGAACTTGCTCCAATCCGGTTCCTTGCTATCCAAGGTGAACGGATTCTTGCCCTCTGCCTCCAAAGCCGGGTTGTAACGCCACAAGTGCCAGTAACCGCATGCTACGGCTTCTTTCTCCTCAGCTTGCGACTTACCCATACCCTTCTTCAAACCGTGGTTGATACAAGGAGCGTAAGCGATGATCAATGAAGGACCGTCGTAAGCCTCGGCCTCGCGGATCGCCTTCAATGTCTGGGCTTGGTCGGCGCCCATAGCGATCTGAGCCACATATACGTAACCATAAGTAGTAGCCATCAAGCCAAGGTCTTTCTTACGTACCCTCTTACCGGAAGCGGCGAACTTAGCGATAGCGCCCACCGGAGTAGCCTTCGAGGACTGACCACCCGTGTTAGAGTAAACCTCGGTATCCAATACCAAGATATTTACGTTCTTGCCGGAAGCGATCACGTGATCCAAACCACCGTAACCGATATCGTAAGAAGCGCCGTCACCACCGATAATCCATTGAGAACGTTTTACCAAGAAGTGAGACAATTCCTTGATCTGAGCGCAAACCGGACAACCCTCCTTGATGCCTTGCTCAACGAATGCCATTACCTGCGGAGCCAATTCCTTCGTCTTCTCGGCATCGTTCTGGTTAGCGATCCAAGCGGCAGCTATCTCCTTGGCCTCAGCCGGAGCATGCTCGCCCACGGTGATCTGTTGCAACAAGCCTTCCAAACGTTTACGCATCTTCTCGTTCGCCAATTCCATACCCAAGCCGAACTCGCAGAAGTCCTCGAACAAAGAGTTTGCCCAAGCAGGACCTTGACCCTTCTCGTTCGTTGTATAAGGAGTGGAAGGAACAGAACCGGAGTAGATAGAAGAACATCCGGTAGCGTTAGCCACCATCTCGCGGTCGCCGAACAACTGGGTGATCAACTTCACGTACGGAGTCTCGCCACAACCGGAGCAAGCGCCTGAGAATTCAAACAACGGAGTAGCGAACTGTGAGTTCTTCACGTTAGACTTCACGTCTACCAAGTTTTGCTTAGAAGAAACGTTAGCTACGCAGTAGTTCCAGTTATCGGCCTCAGCCAACTGGCCTTCCAGCGGAACCATAGACAATGCCTTGTTGCCCTTGAATCCCGGACAGATATCGGCGCAGTTACCGCAACCCAGACAGTCGAGAACGTCTACCTGCATACGGAACTTCATACCCTTCATAGCGGCCGGAGCCTTCACGTCCAACATAGCGAAGCTAGCGCCCTTCTGCTCCTCATCGTTCAATACGAACGGACGGATAGAAGCGTGAGGACAAACGTAAGCGCATTGGTTACACTGGATACAGTTCGCCTCATTCCAAACCGGAACGAAAGCGGCCACGCCACGTTTCTCGTATTTAGCGGTTCCTTGCGCCCAAGTACCATCCTCGATACCCTTGAATGCGGAAACCTTCAATAAGTCGCCATCCTGAGCGTTGATCGGACGAACTACCTCGTTGATGAAAGCGGGATCGTTGTTTACGACAGCCTCATCATCCGGAAGGTTAGCCCAAGCGGGATCAACCGTCAATTGGTTGTACTCGCCACCACGGTCTACAGCCGCGTAGTTCTTGTTAACCACGTCCTCGCCCTTCTTACCGTAAGACTTAACGATGAATTTCTTCATCTGCTCGATAGCCAAGTCTACAGGGATAACACCCGTGATACGGAAGAAAGCGGACTGGAGGATCGTATTGGTACGGTTACCTAAACCGATCTCCAAGGCGATCTGTGTAGCGTTGATATAATATACAGTGATATTCTTCTGAGCGAAGTAACGTTTTACCTTATTAGGCAAGTGCTTAGCCAACTCCTCGGCGCCCCAAACGGTATTCAACAAGAAGGTACCGTTCTCACGCAAACCACGAGTCACGTCGTACATGCGCAAATAAGCCTGAACGTGGCAAGCCACGAAGTTCGGGGTATTCACCAAATAAGTAGAACGGATCGGATGATCACCGAAACGTAAGTGAGAACAAGTGAAACCACCGGATTTCTTAGAGTCGTAAGAGAAATAAGCCTGACAGTATTTATCCGTGTTATCACCGATAATCTTCACCGAGTTCTTGTTAGCGCCTACCGTACCGTCGGCACCCAAACCGTAGAACTTAGCCTCGAACATACCCTCACCGCCCAAGGCGATCTCTTCCTTCTGAGGCAGAGAAGTGAAAGTAACGTCATCCACGATACCGATCGTGAACTGGTTCTTCGGCATCGGCAACGCCAAGTTCTCGAATACGGACAGGATCTGAGCCGGAGTCGTATCCTTAGAACCCAGACCATAACGGCCACCTACGATAACCGGAGCATCCTCCTGACCATAGAAGCAGTCTTTTACGTCCAGATACAACGGCTCACCGTTAGCACCCGGCTCTTTCGTGCGATCCAATACGGCGATACGCTTAGCGGTCTTAGGCACGGCAGCCAAGAAATGCTTAGCGGAGAACGGACGATACAAGTGAACGGATACCAAACCTACCTTCTCGCCCTTAGCGATCAAGTGATCGATAGCCTCACGAGCGGCCTCCGTAACAGAACCCATGGCGATGATCACACGCTCAGCGTCCTCAGCTCCGTAATAATCGAACAAACCGTATTTACGGCCTGTGATCTTGGAAACCTCGTTCATATATTCTTCTACGATAGCGGGAACTGCCTCGTAGTACGTGTTGGAAGATTCTCTGTGTTGGAAGAAATGATCCGGGTTCTCGGCCATACCGCGAGCGACCGGTCTCTCCGGGTTCAAGGCACGGGCACGGAACTCAGCCAAGGCCTTCTGGTCGATAAGCGGAGCCAAGTCCTCATTCTCCAAAGCCTCGATCTTCTGGATCTCGTGAGAGGTACGGAAACCGTCGAAGAAGTTCACGAACGGCACACGAGACTTGATCGTAGCCAAGTGAGCGACACCGGCCAAGTCCATAACCTCCTGTACGGAACCCTCGGCCAACATGGCGAAACCTGTCTGACGGGCAGACATCACGTCTTGATGGTCACCGAAGATACACAACGCATGAGAAGCCAATGTACGAGCGGATACGTGGAAAACGCAAGGAAGCAATTCACCGGCGATCTTGTACATATTAGGGATCATAAGCAACAAACCTTGAGAAGCAGTGTAGGTTGTTGTCAAGGCACCAGCTTGCAATGAACCGTGAACAGCACCTGCGGCACCACCCTCTGATTGCATTTCCTGTACCATTACAGTCTCGCCGAAAATATTCTTACGTCCGGCTGCAGCCCATTCATCTACATATTCAGCCATTGTAGACGACGGAGTGATGGGGTAAATCGCGGCTACCTCGCTGAACATATACGAGATATGAGCAGCGGCCTGATTACCATCACAGGTTAAAAATTTCTTCTGTTTTGTCATAGACCTATAAAACTATTAGTATTAAAAAATATCCTTACTTAATATAAAAAACCGAACAACCAAAGCGGGATCATGTTCCCCTCCCCGATCTCGGTCTTATCGACAGCATAGTACATATCCGGATTGTTCTTCACTTTCATGTTTTCCTCGATCCGGAAATTATACATCGTATTCACCAGAAAGTGGGCGTTCTTGATTCCTTCATTCAGCTTATTGTCTTTCAATAGTTGGTTATAAAAGAACGACTCACGCACCGCCCCGGCATTTACCTCCATCGGACGGATGGGGTACATCAGGTTCGAGTTATACATATATACCTTGGAGGGTTTCTTCGGAAAGGATTCGCCCACCGGATACAGCATATTCATCAAACGGGCATCTGTCAAATACTTGATATAGTTCATCACGGTGGCCCGGGATGTCTCGATATCCTTGCTCAACTGACTCACGTTTGGGGTACAAGGAGCGCTCGTAGCCAATAAGTAGAGTAGTTTGCGTAGCTTTGGCAGGTAGCTTTGTTCGATTTGTTTTATGTATAACACGTCCACCTCTAGCATCATGTTCATGGTCTTCAGCAGGTTCTCGGAGAAGTTGCGCTTTTCCAAGAAGAACGGATAAAAACCATGATGTAGATAATCTTGGAAATAAGCCATCGGCCTTACGACCGAGCAAATACGTTTGGCGATTTCCTGATGATTCTCTAATACCTCATCGAACGTGTACGCGGGAAACTGGTTCCCCGACATCAAATTCAAGAACTCACGGAACGAGAACCCCCTGAGGTTATACGATACCACCTTGCCGGACAGGTCCGGATTCTCCTCTTTCAGACGCATCACCGACGAACCGGAGAAAACGATCTTCAAGTCCTCGAAATTATCATAGCAATACCGCAACTCTCTCGACCAATCGGAATACTTAAACACTTGGTCTATCAACAACACCTTTCCGCCTTTAGCCCGAAACTCGGCGGCGAAATCAACGAGTGTGCGTTCCGTAAAATAGAAATGATTTAAATTAATGTATAAGCATTCCTTATTATCGGCACCAAAATATTCACGGGCATAGTCTAACAAGAAAGTGGTCTTTCCGACTCCTCGCGAACCTTTAATACCGATCAACCGATCCTCCCAATTGATCTCATCCATTAATCCCCTTCGTACCGGAGAATACAGATGCTCTACCAGATATTTATGTGTTTTAAAGAATGCTTCCACCTACATAATTGGTAATTGAAAATTTGGAATTACCGATGCAAAGATAAACATCTTTTCTCATTTGCAATGCGGAGATTGCAATTTTATTGCAAAAAGTAAAGTTCAAACTAACAATTGCCTATCAACGTATTCTGTCTCGTAAAGACGGAGCGCACTCCAGTCCTTACGAAACAAAAGATATTATTCAATGATCGAGATCCATCCGTAAGTATCCGGCTCGTCGCCATACTGGATGGCACGTAGCTTATGATATAGTTTCTCGCAAACAGGACCCGGTTTGCCATCTTTGGCGATAACAAAAGATTTGTTCTCATCCAAATCGTCGATTTGTGAGATCGGGGCGATAACCGCAGCGGTACCACACTCGGCAGCCTCGTCGAACGTAGCGATCTCCTCGAAAGGAACCGGACGACGCTCTACCGTCAAGCCCATATCCTCGGCCAATTGCTGCAAGCTCTTGTTCGTGATCGAGGGCAAGATCGAGTGGGATTGCGGAGTGATATAGCTATTGCCACGGATTCCGAAGAAGTTAGCCGGACCGCACTCATCCAGATATTTCTTCTCTTTCGGATCCAGATACAATACGGCGGCGTATCCCTTGGAATGAGCGATCTCGCCAGCTACCAAGCTAGCGGCATAGTTACCACCCACCTTGATCGTACCTGTCCCGTTAGGAGCCGCACGGTCGTACTCACGAAGCACGCACACCTTCGAGGGCTGGAATCCACCCTTGAAATACGGACCTACCGGAGTGACAAATATCATAAACATATATTCGGGAGCCGGCTTCACACCCACCTGAGCGCCCAAGCCGATCATCAACGGACGAATATATAAAGCGGCACCGCTCTCATAAGGAGGAACAAAACGCTCGTTCAATTTCACGACCTTACGTACAGCTTCCTCGAACATCTCTACAGGCAACTCAGCCATCTTGATACCCCGGCTGGAAGATTGCATACGTTTAGCGTTCTCATCCATACGGAATACACGGATCTTACCGTCTTTTCCACGGAAGGCCTTCAAACCCTCGAAAGACTCTTGTCCGTAATGCAAGCAAGTAGCGGCCATGTGAATATTGATAATCTCGGATGAAGAAACTTCCAACTCACCCCATTTGCCGTCACGATAGTAGCATCTTACATTGTAGTCTGTCTTGATATAACCAAATCCCAGCTCAGACCAATTTAAATTTTCCATATCTATACAATTTGCTGTAATTAGTTTAAAATTAACAAATTACACTGTTAATAATATCGCTCAAAAGCAAAAACGCCCATAGCCGTCGCTATGGGAGATTTTGTGTACCGCAAATATACGCTAATTTATATATAGTTCGGCCTATAAACTAAAAAAAGCAAACGGAAGGCCACGGCTTTTTCATTTAACATTTCGTTAAAGTGGGGTTTCTTGTAAATTTTAACATGCGCTTTTGTTTTCGGTGGAAGGATTCCGGAAAACACGTACGACCTTTCCGGAAAACACGTACGACTTTTTCCAAAAACATGTACGTGTTTTCGCAGAAAGATTATCCTGTTTTTTAAATACTGATTATCAGATCCTTATACACATTTTTTCTCGTAAACTTATTGTGCGGAATTTCACTTGAGATTCATGCATTCCGGCCTGCCGAAACGGATGGGTAAATGAAAGAGCCGTGGCCTGGATATATACAAATAGCGGATTAAAATCTATGTTACCAAGATTTTTGCTACATTCGCGTCAAAAATAATTAAAATATGAAAGTCATTGATCTGATAAGGGATAGTAAGAGTACCGCTTTTTCTTTCGAGATATTACCGCCGCTGAAAGGTAACAGTATCCAGAAGGTGTATAATGTAATTGACAAGTTGAAGGAATTCGACCCTAAATACATAAATATCACCTCCCACCATAGCGAGTTCGTCTATAAAACCTTACCAGACGGAAGTTTCCAGAAAGTAAACATCCGTAAACGTCCGGGCTCCGTAGCGATCGCTTCGGCTATCCAGAATAAATACGGTATTCCTGCCGTACCCCATATTATATGTAAAGGCTTTACGAAAGACGAGACGGAATACGCTTTGATCGATTTGAACTTCCTTGGCGTAAACAACCTCTTAATATTAAGGGGAGATATAAAGACCTTAGAGGCCTCCCAGCAAAACCCGGAGTTATACCACGATCACGCGACTGATTTACAGCAGCAGGTAAATCATTTCAACGAAGGTATCGCGTTAGACGGTTCCAAGATAGACGGTATAGAGACTCCCTTCTCGTACGGCATGGCTTGCTATCCGGAGAAGCACGAGGAAGCGCCCAATATGGAATCTGATATCTATTACTTAAAGGAGAAAGTAAAAAATGGCGCTGAATATCTGGTAACCCAAATGTTCTTCGATAATGAAAAATATTATGCGTTCGTGGATCGTTGCCGTGCGGAAGGCATCACGGTTCCCATCATCCCCGGTATCAAACCGATCGTTTTCAAGAACCAATTAACGGTTCTTCCGAAGATATTCCGTGCAGATATCCCGGAGCCTTTCGCAACAGAATTACGTAAATGTAAAGATGATGCGGAAGCGAAAGAGGTGGGTGTGGAATGGTGTATACAGCAGTGCAAGGATCTGATCGTTCATGGTGTACCGAGCTTACATTTCTACACAATGATGGCCTCGGATAGCGTTTACAAAATAGCGAAAGAAATTTATTGAAATACAATAGGGGTTTTTGTACGCTGAGTTGTCTAATAGAAGTACACGATTGAACAATCATGTACTAAGTATGGTTATTTTTAAAATTCTAAGGTAATGAAATACATATTCTTTATTGGACTTGACTTGGTATTGTATCCGTTCTTAGTTTTACTCTACATATGTCAATTGATATTTACAAAACCTCGCGCTTTTTGATATCTGAATACTTTTCCGTAACTTCGTTCATTATTCTATAGAAAAGGAAATATCTCATGTATTTTAAAGATATCATCGGGCAAGAGGAAGTGAAGGAACGGTTGAGACAATCGGCTCGGACGGGGATCGTACCCCATGCACAGTTATTCACAGAGCAAGGGGGAGCCGGGGCGTTTCCGCTGGCTTTGGCTTACGCCCGTTATCTGAATTGTACGAACCGGACGGACACGGACGCTTGTGGACGTTGCCCGTCATGCCTCAAATATGACGAATTGGCACATCCCGATTTACATTTTGTATTCCCGATCGTAGCCAAGAAAGAGAAAAAGAAAGAGGTCTGCGATGATTATCTCAGTGAATGGCGTGGGTTCCTCAAAGAACATCCCTATTTCAATATGGATGAATGGCTGGATTATATCGAGGCCGGAAACTCACAAGCCATCATCTATTCCAAGGAAAGCGATGAGATTATCCATAAACTGAGCCTAAAGATTTATGAGGCGGAATATCGTATCTTGATAGTTTGGTTGCCGGAGAAACTGCATCCTACTTGTGCCAATAAGCTTCTGAAAATCATAGAGGAGCCTCCTATGAGAACGGTTATTCTTATGGTATCCGAGACACCGGACCTTATCCTCGGGACCATCCAATCCCGTGCGCAACGTATCCACATCCGTCCCATTGAGACCGATGCGATCATGAATGCCATGGTATCCCGTTTCGGGCTTTCGCCCGACGACGCTAAACACGTCGCTCACCTCTCCTCCGGAAGTTTTATCAAGGCGATGGAGGCGATTAGCTTGGGCGAGGAAAATAAATTCTTTCTGGAGCAATTCAAGGCCATGATGCGAAACTCATGGGCACGAAACGTAAAAGGCATGAAAGCGATGGCAGACGTCATGGCAGGGATCGGACGGGAGCGACAGAAGAACTTCCTCTCCTATTGCCAGCATTTGATCCGGGAGAACTTCATGTACCGGTTCCAATCACCCGAACTTAATTATATGAATCTAGACGAGGCAAGCTTCTCTGTTAAGTTCTCACCTTTCGTGAACGAACGAAACGTGATCGATTTGATGGAAGAATTGGCGAAAGCGGAACGCCATATCACACAGAACGTGAATGCCAAGATGGTCTTTTTTGATTTATCCTTACGAATTACCGTACTAATCAAAAGATAAGTCTTCAGATTTTCTTGTTACGCCAATTTCCTTTCCACAGATAGAAGAAAGAAGAAAGGATCATGATATTATATACATACTCCGTAGTCCAGCAAACCGCCACGTCCGCACGCAACCATACAGCGACATACAATATATATAATACGTACACGAATATGCTAGCCATATCGATTTCCAGCGCACGTCGGGTATTGCCTGTTCCCGATACGCTAAAGAAATAAATAAAACCGGGAACGGCAAAGAGATAAGAGGACAGCATCACCCACAGCGAGGGGATCGAGCTAGCGATCAAATCCGGGTTATCCGTATAAATACGCAATACGGTAGACGGGAACATAGCGATCAAGATACCGATCGGTAGCACGAACGCATAGCATAGCCCGATCATCCTCCAGCAAAGCGGAAGCACCCGGTCCGACTCCCCGGCGCCGATCAAGTTACTTACCAGCGAGCTGTTCGTGGAGGCGAAAGCATTCACGAACATAAACAGGAACGAGGAGATGCTACGTACCACATTCGTAATCGCCAACGGCCGCTCACCCAGATGCTCCATAGCGATAAAGAAGATAAACCATCCCCCAAAAGCGATCCCATGCTGGATCATCACCCAGATAGAGACACTCAGTATTTGTCCCAGCATCCTAAAATCCACTCTCGTAAAACGGAACAGACCATATTTTTTATAATCTATCTTCTTCCAAGTATAAATCACGAAGAACAATACGGAAACAGCTTCCGAGATCGAGGAAGCGATAGCGGCACCCGCTATCCCCAAAGCGGGGAACCCGAACTTACCGAATATCAAGATATAGTTCAAGACCACGTTGGTAAGCACCATCACCACCGAATTGGCCGTCAAGATCTTCGTATTCGTCGTACTCACGTAAAACGCACGGAACATCACCGCTATAAAAGAGAAGAAGAACCCGTACACCCGCCAGTCCAGATAGCTCATCGTCGCTCGATACACCTCTTCCGAACCGATCATCCGGTGGAGCAGATGGGGCGTAAGCAGATTAGAGGCCGTAAACAACACCGCCGCCAGCAAAAAAAGGAATAGCCCGCCTTGCGTGAAAACCTCGCCGATCCGTTTATACTCCCCCTCACCGTTACGACGTGCCATCAGCACCTGAGCGCCTACACTGAAACCAAAGCCCAGCATATAAATCACAAGATAATAGACTCCTGCCAAGGCGGAGGCACCTAGCTCGACCTCGCCGACACGTCCCAGATAAGCGGTATCCGTCAATCCGATCATATGCTCCATGAGCAAGCTGATTAATACCGGATACGTGATCTTTAGAATTTGTTTGTTCGTATATCGCATGATGAATCTTAAATAAAAGGGAGGCAAAGGTAGTAATAAGATGCCAGTCACACAATATTACCCCATGCGATCCGTTTCTTATCATATTACATTATTATACGAAGAGATATGGTTACAAAACTCATCATGGCCTGTATTTTGTCCGCTACGCTATTGAGCTGCAACGGGCAAAACACAAATACGATCAACTACGCTACCGTCGAACCCCTGCATATCAATCGTTTTGACAAGGATTTATTCCGGCTGATCGATACGGAAGATACCACCTTGCAACCCGAACTAATCAAACAATACCCGGAAATGCTGGATATCATCGGGAAAGGCATATTAAACCTGCAAACCATCGAGACTCCCGGCTTCTTCGAGAAAATGCGGAATTATTACTCGGAGCCTACCTTGAAAGGCTTGTATCGTGACGCTATCACCCAATATGATTCCGTGGAGGATATCGAGAAATCCTTGGGATACGGATTCGCCTATCTAAAGGAGAATTTCCCCTCGATGCAGATCCCTGCTATCTATATGCATGTATCCGGTTTCAACCAGAACGTATTGGTAGGCGATAGCCTGCTTTCCCTTTCCATCGATAAGTATATGGGAAAGGACTATCCCTTGTACCAAGATTTCTTCTATGACTCCCAGAAATTGAAAATGCAACGTGGACTCGTAGTCCCGGATTATCTGGCGGGGTGGCTCATGTCCGAATATCCTTTCGCGGGAAAAGAGAACGTATTGCTGGACCGGATGATTTACGAGGGAAAAATCAAATACCTGCTCTCGCAAGCCCTAGGCGTTCCCGATGCCGCCGAGCTAATGGGATACACCGAACAGGCCTACAACTGGTGCAAGGACAACGAAGGAACAATCTGGAAAGCAATCATCGAGCGCAAGCATCTTTATACCCCGGATCAACTGACAACTTCCCAGTATTTCGAGGATACCCCGGCCATTTTCCCCGAGAACGACGCTCCCGGGAATATCGGGACTTGGATAGGCTGGCAGATCATCAACCAGTACATGAAGGAGACGGGATCTACCCCGGAGGCGTTGATGCAAAACAACGACGCCCAAGAAATCCTAACCGCCTCAAAGTACAAACCCCTATAAACAGGAAAACCGCCCTATTCTCACGAACAAGACGGATAACCTAATCTAACTTAATTCTAATACCATGAAAAACACTATATCTTAATAACAAGGCTTTTTAAAAAAGGTTCAATGGAATGAGATTTTAAACCTCTTATTTACCTTGGTTGTTGTAACAGGAAACGAAAACAAGGTGAGTCCGATGGATAATGATCTCTTAGATATAACAAAATTGAGGCGCTGGCGGATCTGGAAATTGAAACTTATTGACGCCAGACTTTATTTTGTAAGCATTTTCGTGGGATTGCTGACCGGGTTGGTAGCGGTACCTTATCACTATCTGCTCCAGCAGTTATTCAATAGCCGGAAACTTTTTTTCGACGGTCATTACCCTTGGTATTTCCATGTCTTGTTCTTCTTCACGCTATGGGGTATATTGCTTTGCGTGAATTGGATGGTCAAGAAGATGCCGCTGATTACCGGTGGGGGCATTCCCCAGACACGGGCGGTTATCAATGGCAGGATCACTTATAAAAACCCATTGACACAATTAATCGCCAAGTTCACGGGAGGGATATTAGCGATCAGCGCCGGCCTGTCCCTTGGTCGTGAGGGGCCGTGCGTACAGATCGGATCTTACGTGGGGAATATCATTTCCAAATGGGGACACGTATTGGCTGGAGAGCGCAAGCAACTTTTGGCCGCCGGCGCAGGTGCCGGATTGGCCGCCGCTTTCGCCGCTCCCCTCGCTTCCTCACTTTTGGTGATCGAGTCCATCGAACGGTTCGACGCTCCCAAGACCGCCATTACCACCTTGCTGGCAGGGGTCGTGGCGGGAGGCGTAGCGAGCTTGATTTTCCCCTTCAACCCCTACTCGCAGATTAGCGCTATTGCCCCGCAGGCTACTTTTATAGATCAACTGAAGTTGTTCTTATTTCTGGCCGTGGTTATTTCCGTCTTCGGGAAAATTTACTCGATGTTTACCCTTTGGTGCAAGGATTTCTTTACCAGACTGAAGCATCCTCCTTATATGAAGATGTTGTACCTGCTTATCATAGCGTATACGATCTCATTGACGGAGATCGACTTGACAGGAGGAGGCGAGCAATTCCTTATCATGCAAGCGATGCATGGATATCACCCCGTTTTATGGATAGCGGCGATGATGCTCATCCACTTGATATTCACGTCTCTCTCTTTCTCCTCCGGACTGCCGGGAGGGAATTTCATCCCTACACTAGTTACCGGGGGATTGTTCGGGCAGATCATCGCCTTATTATTGGTGAAGTATGGTTTCATTGAAACGGAGAGCATCAGCTATATCATGTTAATCAGCATGGTAGGTTTCTTGGTGGCGGTAGTCCGGACACCGCTGACGGGTATCGTCTTGATTACGGAGATAACCGGGCATCTGGACGTATTCTACCCCTCTATCATTGTCGGCGGGCTTACGTATTACTTCACGGAAATGCTACAGATAAAACCTTTTAACGTGGTTCTCTACGACGAGATGATCTCGACTCCAGCCTTCCGTACCGAAGGGCGTTCCAGCCTGTTCGTAGAGATCATGACAGGTGCCTATTTCGACGGGAAGGAGGTAGATCACCTCACCCTCCCCCAACGTTGTATCATCAAGACTATTCACCGGGATCGCAAGGACTTGGCTCCCGCCGGACAGACTCTTATCCCCGGTGATCAAGTAGAAATCGAGATCGATTCGCAGGATATCGAGAAGCTGTATGAGCCGCTGATTAGCATGGCGAACATCTATTAATCGCAGACCTGCCAATCGCCTCGAAAAGAAATGCCACACCAAGAATCCCCCGGTGTGGCACATCAACAAAACGCTACATTATCAGAAGTTATATTGAGCGGAAACATTAAGTCGGTTGGCGTGGCGGGTCATATCGTTGAAATCGGTACGCCAGCCTCTCAAGTACTCGGCGCCGACTTGCAGATTAGCGTTCATGTTCCAGAAAATGTTGGCTACCAAGTATTGACCGTAGCGGTATTGATCCGACGGGGTAACCGGGTAATCATTCTCGCTGTATAAACGAGTCTGGCTATAGGTGCTGGAGACGAATACCTTCGACGTGATATTATACTGCAAGCCAGCGTACCAACCCATCATCGGAAGCACTTGCATCTTGCCTTTGGCCTCGGGGTCCGGAACCAGATCCACGTCCAGATTACTGATATCATTCAAGAACTGGCTGATCCCCCGGCCGTAAGTAGCCTGACCGTAGAAGTTCAGCTTGCTCGTCACATTGAACGTAGAGGCGGCAAACACGCCCCATCCGGCCTTAGACTCGGCCCGTTGCGCCACCAAGTTCTCATACGTCATATTACGTACGATACCAGCTACACGGATATGGCTGCTCTTATTCCAAGCGTATTGGATATAGGCAGGGAAGTTCGGCATACGTTGGTTACTGATATTCACGCTTTGGTTCGTGATGCCATCCACCACTGGCATCTCGATACCTACACCCGCTTTCCATCCCTTACCGAAAGCACGCTCATAGCGTAACAGGGTGGCACGGCTGAAAACCTGTCCGGCAGGCCCCGCATAATCGATCGAGGGCGGAAGGGCGGCCAGATCCATGAAGGTACTATAATCGTAACCCATCGTGAAACCAAGGAAAGACACATAGGCGTTCTGGAGCTCGAAGACCTTGCTGCCTCCCCGGAAGTTACCCGCCGTATACACGACGAAATCCCCGAGGTGTTTGGTACGACCCACTAATTTCAAGAATATCGTACTGGTAGTAGCGTCCATCTGGAACTGGTTACGGACGTAGTTCTGCCCACCATTCGGGATCATGGACGGATAGAAATCGACATCATCCGAAATCCCGCCGAAATCATACTCCGCCGTAGCCTTCACGTAACCGCCGATACCCAAGGCGAAACGTCCCTTACGATCGGTCAATACGAAGCGGGGGGCTTTCGGGTCGTGGAAACGAGGGCTCTGCGTCTCATTCATTATCCTCACGATTTCATCACCTGCCTTGTCTTGGCTGACAAGGACTATCGAATTTGGCACGTCATCCTCGATGACCACCTTTTGAGCCTTAGCGGGAGCCGATAAGAATCCCATACCTAGCAGTAATACTGCTCCTTGTACAAATAGTCTCATAAATGTGTTTTGTTTAGATTAATTACCTACCTTGAACAAGGCTATAAAGAAAAGGTTCTGATTTTAACAACCCTACGAGCACTTTTTCCACCCTATTGCCCGTTCAAAAAATATTCATATATTTGCGGAATATATTACTTGGGATGAGAAGATTTTTATTGTTCATACTCGCTGTTCTTTACCTCGGGGTTTCCTCCGGGTTTGCGCTGAATTACCATTATTGTATGGGTAAGTTGGCGGAGGTGAGTTTGCAGTATCTTGACACTTGCCCCAGTTGCGGTGAGGCGGGCACGTCCCATAAGTGCTGCTCTACCGAGACGGAATATGTTAAGTTATCCGTCGATCAGGATGTGGCGAATACGCTCGTGCAACTGTCCGCTCCTGTCGCTGTAGTTTTGTTGTTCGATCTACTCGACTCCTATAAGATCGCCGGGCGAGACGAGACAACACGTTCCAATCCCTTTATTAATCCACCCAAGGAGAATAGCGCTATCCCGTTATTCGTCCATCATTGTACTTTTTTGATTTAGCGTATAGGCTTCCTTTTTAAAAGGCGATTTACGTCTGTTTACGCACGAGTACCGGCGTAATCTATTGCGAGTACTGGAGTAATCCACCGCAAGTACTGGAGTAATCCATTGCAAATACTGGAGTAATCCCTTGCGAGTACTGGCGTAAAGCATCACGAGTACTCATGTGATCGCTTGCCTTCAAAGACGAACAAATAAGCGTTCTCATATGTTTTCAAATCATAAAAGCTCATTCAAATGTTAAACAGAATCATTCGTTACTTCCTTGAGAACAGGGTGGTAACCTTACTTTTACTAGTGCTGATTATCGTATGGGGCATCTCCACGTCCCCCTTCAATTGGCACGGGGGGATCATTCCCCGGAATCCGATTCCGGTAGACGCCATCCCCGATATCGGCGATAACCAGCAGATCGTGGCCACGGAATGGATGGGCCGCTCGCCGAAGGATATACAGGACCAGATCACTTATCCGCTGACCACCTCTCTTTTAGGTATCCCGGGAGTGAAGACGATCCGTAGTTCCTCCATGTTCGGGATGTCCTTCATATACATTATCTTCGATGACGATATAGAGTTCTACTGGAGCCGTTCCCGTATATTGGAGAAGCTGAACTCCCTGCCTCCGGGAACCTTGCCGGAAGGCGTGCAGCCTACCTTGGGACCGGACGCTACCGCCCTCGGGCAGATCTATTGGTATACGCTGGAAGGACGGGACCCCAAAACCGGTAAACCTACCGGAGGCTGGAACGCCGAGGAGTTGCGTACGATACAGGATTTCTACGTCAAGTACACCTTATCCTCCGCCGAGGGGGTATCCGAGGTTGCCTCGGCGGGCGGCTTCGTGAAGGAGTACCAGATCGAGTTGAACCCAGATGCCATGTACGCCTTCAACGTCTCCGTGATGGATATCATGAGCGCCATCAAGAAGAGCAACCTCGATATCGGCGCCGAGACGATGGAGATCAACAAGGTGGAGTACCTGATCCGAGGCTTGGGGTATATCAAGAATGTAAAAGATATAGAGAATGCCGTCGTCACCGTTCGGGAAGGCGTGCCGGTTCGCATATCGGACGTGGCGTTCGTGAATATCGGCCCCGGAACCCGACGGGGAGGGCTGGACAAGGAGGGTGTGGAGGCCGTGGGCGGAGTGGTAGTAGCCCGCTATGGCTCCAACCCCTTGGAGGTTATCAATAACGTAAAGGCGAAGATCAAGGAGATGGAGCCGGGATTGCCCCAAAAGGTACTGGCGGACGGGACGGTCTCCAAGGTAACCGTCGTGCCGTTCTACGACCGTACGGGGCTTATCAAGGAGACGATCGGGACGTTGGATACCGCCCTTTCCCACGAAATATTGATCTGCGTGATCGTTATCATCGTGCTGGTGCTCAATCTGAGGGCCTCTATCGTTATCGCCAGTATGCTACCGATAGCAGTGCTCGCCACGTTCATCATCATGCGTTATACGGGGATAGCGGCGAATATCGTGGCTTTATCGGGTATAGCGATCGCCATTGGCGTGATGGTGGATGTAGGGGTCGTCTTCGTGGAAAGTATCATCCGTTACCGGGAGATGCCCGAGAACAGACATATACAGGGGGGAAAGGCGTTTGTCAACCTTATTTATAAGGCGGTAAGCGAGGTGTCCGGGGCGATCAGCACGGCGATGATCACGACGATCGTCAGCTTCCTCCCCGTCTTCACCATGGAGGCGCAGGAAGGGAAGATGTTCTCGCCCTTGGCCTACACCAAGACGTATGCTTTGGCTTCCGCCTTCGTGCTGGGATTGATCTTGCTTCCTTCCCTATCGTATTGGTTGTTCTCGATAAAGATCCATTCAAGGCTGATACGGAAAATACTGAATTACCTGTTGATCGTGGCCGGAATCGCCTTGCTTATTATCTATGGCAGTATTCCCGCTATCGGGCTAACGGCAGTCGGGTTGAATAATCTATTGTCCGGGTATTGGAAGAAGCCTCAGATGAGCACCTATATCAATATCGGTATCACCCTCTTTGTCTCGATCTATTACCTGTCTGAGGAATGGTTGCCGATGGGGCCGCAAAAAGGGATGCTCGCCAATATCCTGTTCGTGGCGGGTTGCGTAGCCATCATCCTAAGCATCCTGTGGCTGCTCGTTATGTATTATGAGAGGATACTGCGCTGGTGCTTGGATAACCGCTGGAAATTCATGTTGATTCCGGGAGCTACCATCGTATTCGGTTTCTGGATATGGAGAGGCATCGGACAGGAGTTTATGCCTAGCCTGAACGAAGGTTCTTTCCTACTGATGCCGACTAGCATGCCGCATTCCGGTATCGAGCAAAACCTTGATTATATAGAGGCGCTCGACAAACGGCTGGCCTCTATCCCCGAGGTGGAGACCGCCATCGGTAAATGGGGCCGTGTAAACTCCGCCCTCGATCCAGCACCGGTACAGATGTTCGAGAATACAATCAACTACCGTCCGGAATATATCCTGAATGAGGACGGGAAAAGGGAACGTTTCAAGGTAAACCGGCAAGGGGAGTATCTCCTAAAAGATGGAGGCGTATATAACCCCAAAGACGGTTTCCGGCTGATTCCCTCAGACAGCCTGATCCCAGACGCTAAAGGCGATTACTTCCGCCAATGGCGACCGGAGATCAAGAACACGAACGATATCTGGCAACAGATCGTGAACG
Source organism: Parabacteroides sp. 20_3 (assembly GCF_964238835.1). NCBI lineage: Bacteria > Pseudomonadati > Bacteroidota > Bacteroidia > Bacteroidales > Tannerellaceae > Parabacteroides > Parabacteroides sp. 20_3. The sequence continues at coordinate 776,441 of NZ_CAXSNO010000002.1, forward strand.
TCACCCATCTTCCGGGATTGACTTCCGCCCCGAAGCTGCAGCCTATCGAGGCCCGTCTCGTCATGTTATCCACCGGTATGCGTGCCCCGATGGGTATCAAGGTGTATGGCCCGGATCTGGAGACGATCGAGAAAGCCGGAAAGGCGATCGAGAAGGCATTGAAAGAGGTACCCTCCGTTATCCCCTCTTCCGTATTTTACGACCGTGCGGTAGGCGCCCCTTATCTGGAGATCGAACTGAACCGTGAGAATATGGCCCGTTACGGCGTAAACGTGGAGGACTTGCAAGAGATATTAAGTGCCGCTGTCGGTGGCATGGTACTGACCCGCACCGTGGAAGGCAGGGAACGTTTCCCGGTGCGCCTACGCTACGCTCGTGAGCTTCGAGATAATCCGGAGGCGCTAGGTATGATCCTCGTACCGACCGCCACTGGGGCGCAAGTCCCGCTTAAAGAGCTAGCCGATATCAACTATACCCGTGGAGCGCAGATGATCCAAAGCGAGAACACTTTCTTGGTAGGCTACGTCATCTTCGACAAACTGGCGGGGAAGGCGGAAGTGGATGTCGTGAAAGAGGCTTCCCGCATCCTTGAGCAACAGATAAAGGAGGGCGAGTTGAACCTTGATCCCGGCGTATCCTATAAGTTCGCCGGCAATTACGAGCAGCAGGAGCGTGCCACCAGCCGGCTGATGATCGTCGTTCCCCTCGCCTTGTTGATCGTCCTGCTGGTTCTATACTTTCAATTCAAGACGGTCACTGCCTCACTGATCCATTTCTCCGGGGTGTTCGTAGCCTTCGCCGGAGGTTTTATCTTGCTATGGCTTTACGGACAGGATTGGTTCATGAACTTCTCCATCGCCGGAGAGAATATGCGGGATCTTTTCCAGATGCACACGATCAATCTGAGCGTGGCAGTCTGGGTCGGTTTCATCGCCTTGTTCGGTGTGGCTACGGATGATGGGGTATTGATGGGAACCTACATCCATCATGTATTCCTCGAGCGAGACCCCCGCACCAAGCACGATATCCGGGAAGCGGTAGTAGCCGCCGGACTGAAACGGGTACGCCCAGCGGCCATGACTACAGCCACTACCCTGATCGCTTTACTCCCCGTACTTACCTCTACCGGTAAGGGGGCGGATATCATGGTACCGATGGCTATCCCTACGTTCGGAGGCATGCTGATCCAGAGTATGACCATGTTTGTCGTTCCCGTCCTGCAATGCTGGTGGCGGGAGAACGCTATAAAGAAAGAACAAAAGAATAAAATTCAAGAGGAGGTAACGACTTATGAGATATAAAAGAATCAGATCAATCATCATGGCAGGTGTACTGGGGATGCTAAACGTCCTTTTCGCTTACTCCCAGCCGGCCGATAGTTTAGGCTATTATCTGGAACTGGCGGCACGTAACAATCCGCAGATCAACGCCGACTTCTCCCTGTATAAGGCATCTTTGGAGAAAGTCCCGCAAGCCGGAGCCTATCCGGACCCGGAACTGGAGATCGGTTTCTTCCTGAAACCGATGGAGATCTTGTCCGGAAAGCAAATAGCGGATTTCACCTTGATGCAAATGTTCCCTTGGTTCGGTACCCGGAAGGCGGCCCGCAACGAGGCGACCGAGATGGCCCGGATGGCTTACGAACAATTCCGTAACAGTCGCAACAACCTGTATTACGAGGTGAAGAGTCAATGGTACCAGCTTTGCAATATCAGCGAGCAATATAAAAATACGCAGGCGAACCTTCGTCTGCTAGACCAGTTGGAACAGTTGGCATTGAACCGCTTCTCCGCTCCGTCGGCGAAGGCGGGCGGTTCCTCCGTCCTACCCTCCCCCGTATCTTCTGCTCCATCGACTCCTCCCGCCGTATCCGGTGGAGGTATGTCGGGTATGGGAGGCAGTAGCATGGGAAGCCCTACGGTACAAAGCACGGGAGCATCCGGTAGTACGATGTCCGGAATGTCCGGCGGTAGCCCTATGGGTGGAGGCTCTATGGGAAGTGGCAACTCCATGGGCGGAATGTCGGACGTACTGCGAATCCAGATGGAGAAGGTAGAACTGGAGAATACGCTAGCCTCCTTGTTATCGCAACGGAAAACGGCCGAGGCTGCTTTTAATACGTTGCTCAATCAGTCGCTAGCTACCCCGATTTCCGTCCCCGACTCGTTGGAACGGCTTCCTCTCTCATGGAGTGAGTCGATGGCTCTTGACAGCGTCATCTCCAACAACCCCATGCTTACCATGCTGGAGGCGGAAGGAAACGCTTACCGGGCCAAGGCGGAGATGGACAAGAAAATGAGTTACCCCATGCTAGGTATCGGCCTCCAGTATTCCTTGATCGGGAAGAAACCGGAAGATATGTCTATGGGCTCTATGTCCGGTATGAACGGAAAGGATATGTTCATGCCCATGCTAAAGATCAGCCTTCCTATCTTCCGTAAGAAATATAACGCACAGCAACGGGAAAGCAAGCATTATTGGAAATCCAGCGAGTTGAAGTACGAGAACACGATGAACCAACTGCAAGCCGAGTATATCCGTATTACCCAGCAATTGGAAGATGCCGCACGGAAAATCGATTTGTACCAGAAACAATACGATCTATCGTTGGCCACCTACCAACTGATCGTCCGGGAATTCTCGACAGGAAGAACGACCTTGACCGACGTGATCCAAGTGGAGCGACAAATGTTGGACTATCACTTGAAGAAAAGCGAAGCGATAGCGGAATATAATACCCAAATCGCCGGAATCGAGAAATTAATATCCACCTCTGTAAACGAATAAGAAAATGAAAAATATAAATGAAACCGTAAAATCCAAGTACCTGATATATATCCTGTTCCTAGCGGGCGGCCTCTTGTTGGGCTGGCTCCTGTTCCATAACTCCGATACCGACAGCCATACGTCACAAGCGAGCGAGACCGGCACGGTAGTTCACGACCCTACGCATGGCCACGACCTCCAACAGAACGAGGCCGGCGAGTGGACTTGTTCCATGCATCCCCAAATTCGCCAAGACAAGCCGGGTAAATGCCCTATCTGCGCCATGGATTTGATCCCCGTACGTAAGAGCTCCTTCTCCGACAAGGCCATCGATCCCAACGCCATTCAGCTTTCGGAAGAAGCAGCAGCCTTAGCGGACGTACAAACCTCCAAGGTATCCCGCCAGAATCCGGTCAAGCAAGTCCGTTTATACGGCAAGATCGTACCGGACGAGCGTAGCCTGCAATCTCAAACAGCCCATGTAAGCGGACGCATCGAGAGCTTGAACGTTGATTTCACGGGTGAGACGGTGCGTGCCGGACAGACCCTCGCTACCCTCTACTCCCCAGAGCTTTTCACCGCCCAGCAAGAATTGTTGGAAGCGATCCGCATGGGACAATCTCAATTGATACAGGCCGCCCGTGAAAAACTATATTTATGGAAGATGACAGATGCCCAGATCGCCGCTATCGAGAAGTCCGGCTCTATCTCCCCGGTTGTAGAGATCAAGTCGAACACGAGCGGTATCGTCCTGTCCAAGCGGGTAAGCCAAGGTGATTATGTATCCCAAGGAGCTATCCTTTTCGACGTGGCGAACCTCACGAAGGTATGGGCCTTGTTCGACGCTTTCGAGGTGGATCTCCCTTTCCTTAGCAAAGGTGATCCGGTGGAATTTACCTTGCAAGCGCTACCCGGCAAGAAGTTCTCGGGTAAGATCTCTTTCATCGACCCGATCTTGAACACGACGACCCGTACCGCCAAGGTCCGTGTAGAGGTACCGAACGCCTCTTTGGAGCTCAAGCCCGAGATGTACGCCACGGCAAACGTAAGCGCCCCGCTCCGCAACTATAAGAACGAGATCGTCGTACCGCAAACCGCTGTGCTCTGGACGGGTAAACGTGCTATCGTGTACGTAAAGCAACCGGATACGAATACCCCCGCTTTCTTGATGCGTGAGGTGGAGCTAGGCCCTTCCCTTGGTAACTCTTATGTTATCTTGAATGGCTTGCGAGAAGGTGAGGAAATCGTAACCAACGGAGTCTTCGCCATAGACGCCAGCGCACAGCTGGAGGGAAAAACTTCCATGATGAATAACGGCGACGAGCCCGCCAAGCCTATGATTGGGCATGAGGGGCATATGATGCATGCGCAAAGCGCCACGGGGGTAGCCTCCGAGCATGCCATGTTCGGTGTCAAAGGCTCTTGCGATATGTGCAAGGAACGTATCGAGAAAGCGGCCAAAGGAGTAAATGGTGTGTTATCCGCTCATTGGGACAAAGATACCCAGATGATCCATCTCCAGTACGATCCCCAAAAGACCTCCCCGAAAGCGATCAGCAAGGCGATCGCTAAAGTAGGCCATGACACGGATATGGATAAGGCGGATAAAGCCGTATATGATAAGCTACCGGCTTGTTGCCACTATAGATAAAGTATTGGACATTCGGGGGTGTGTCAAAAGTGTGAACATGGCACGCAGATAACGCTGATTGAGCAGATGACCACAGATTTATGATATGAAAATCAATATATTATCTGCGTAAATCTGCTAAATCTGCGTGCCATAATTCCAACTTTTAACACACCCTCCTTATTAGTAAAGATTCCAACGGAAAGAAGCGACTGCTTTAGCGGGAACCTCGTAGGTAAACGAACGTTCGCCGCTGTTTACCGTTATATTTTTAGTCCCGTCCGTATTATTTAGTAATACGAGCGCTTCCGTTCCATCTAAATTCTCGAAGGCGGAATACATAATCCCATCAGCCGTATACCCTTTAGAGCCGATCCGTACTGCCCCCGGTTTCACCACAGAGGATAAATGACCGATAATATAATAATGAGAATTCCGGGTAATCGTCTTATAATCCGAGCGATCGATATCCACGGCACCATAACAAGTCTGGCAACCACCCTCTCGGTTCGGTCCCCGCTCGTTGTCCAGCATCAAGTTCCATACGATAACTGCCTTACACCAGTTATTCACCGTACCCAAGGCCGTCTCCTCCATATCTTCCATCAAGCGTTTCTCTAAGTTACGTCCATCATTCCACATGCCGATAGAAGTTTCCGTAAATATTAATTCTTTATCGGGGAACTTGCCGTTTACGTTATTCAACTCCTCCCGGTCGCCCCCGTAATTATGGTAAGCGGCACCTGTCAGGAAAGAAGCGGCATTCTCATCCTCGTAGATTTTCATCGGATAGCCTTGCTGCTCCAACATATTATCGTAATTGTAATTATGGTCGAAAGCGTAGATATTCGTCTTGAGGCCAGTCTCTTTCAGTTTAGGGCCTAGAGCGTCACGCACGAAAGAGAGTTGCTCCTCCCATCCCATAAATAAGGAAGCGGAATTTCCTCGGTTCAAAGGTTCGTTTTGGGGAGTTATCGCCTCGATAGGAATCCCCTCGGCCTCCATCGCCTGTATCCATTTCACGAAATAGGTAGCGTAATCTTGATAATAGGCGGGATTCAGCTGTCCGCTAGTCCACGACTCGAACGGGCGCAAATCCTTTAAGTTATCCACCTTCATCCATCTTGGACAAGTCCAAGGCGATCCCAAGATTTTTATAGAAGGGCTGATCGCCAAGATCTCCTTCAAGATCGGTATCACATACTCCTTCTCCTCGCTCTGCAAGGCGAAATTCTCGACACCCTTCGTGTCACAACAAGTATACTCACTTAAAGAAAAGTCCGAGCAGCCAATCGAGATACGGATATAGCTATACCCCATCCCCTCCGTATCAGAGAAAGTCTCTTTCAGGAAAGCTGTCCGATCCTCGGGAGCCATCCGCATCAAGTTATAGCAGGTAGAGCCTGTCACGGCGGCGCCAAAGCCATCCATCGTCTGATAGCGCACCGAAGGGTCTATCGTTATCACGGAAGGCGAGGCGGCTTGTTTGTCCCCCAAGGCGATCTCACTTCTCACGAAATCTTTCGCACGATCGTTTGTCGTGACATACACCGTTACATTGTCCGAGGTCTTCGCTCCAGAACATGCGTTCAAGCAAATCAAGACCATTAATAAAGAAAAGAGAACCATACGTATTAAATTAAATAGTTTATCGAATTACCGGGTTTCTGAACCTTTCAAGATCGCATTCACGTGATTCTTTAAGATGTGGAAGGCAGGAGCGGCCATCGATCCATGATCATATCCGTCCAACTCATAGATATAAGTATTCTTATGTCCGGCCACTTTCATCATACGCCAAAAATAGGCGTTCTCCTCATAGCGGCCCAGCATCTCCATCTCCCGGTCGCCCGAGACGATAATCAATGGAGGAGCGTCAGGACGTACGTAAAACAAAGGGGCGAACTCGTCGATACTCGGTTGGGTATCTTTTATCCCCTTCGCCTGCCGATAAGCGAAATGGCTGATCGCATGACCGCTGAAAGGGATTAATGCGGCGATGGAATCAGCATCTATCCGGTACTTAGTCAACCACTTCTTATCCAGTCCGACCATATTTGTTAAATAACCTCCAGCGGAATGACCTGAGACAAAGATTTTACGCCTATCCCCACCATACTTCTCAATTTCGCTGAATGTCCAAGCGACAGCGGCGGCGGCATCATCGATACAATCGCTCAACGTGGCTTTGGGTAGCAGACGGTAATTTACGGCGATAACGGCTAATCCGCAGTTCTTCAATTCCTTCGGGATGAATTTGCTACCTCCCGACAAGCCGCCTCCGTGAAACCAGACTACCGTAGGGAAGTCTTTTGCGTTCTCGGGATAATAAAGATCCAATTTACAACGTTCCACCGCATATGGATTTTTCGATTGGGTATAAGAGATATCTCTGACTATTTTATAGTCTTGATCTTGCGCCGCAAGGATATTACAGATAAACAGACTAAATAGAAATAAATAGATTTTCTTCATGATATTAGATAATAGATTTAATACATCAAATTTAATATAAAAAAAGGAGTCACCCCTTACGGACTGACTCCTCTCCATCGGCTGTCGCCTTGCCTCAAGACGGCGGCTACCTACTCTTCCACTGTTACGCAGTACCATCGGCGTGACGAGGCTTAACTTCTCTGTTCGGAATGGGAAGAGGTGGATCCCTCGTGCTATAGCCACCTTAATATCATTATCAAGATTTTGACCGGACATCAATCCGAAGAGACCAGCTTCGCCTTATCGTCTTAAAATATATCAACCTTCACGTGAGGAAAGTCCCGGGCTATTAGTACCACTCGGCTCGGACGTCGCCGCCCTTACACCTGTGGCCTATCAAGGTCATCGTCTATAACCACCCTTCAGGGAGATCTAATCTTGAGGCCGGCTTCGTACTTAGATGCTTTCAGCACTTATCCGATCCGTACTTAGATACCCGGC